>LZME01000136.1 GCA_001673575.1 Mycolicibacter heraklionensis
GCCCACACGGCGCGCAGTTCGTCGTCGTCGGCGCCGCGCACCTGCATCACCCGCAACGTCTCACCGCACAGCCCGCGCGGATCGATGATCACGGTGTCGACGCGGTCGAGCTCTCGCAGGCTGCCCGGCCGCAGCACCACCGTGCCGTGCTGATCGGCCAGACCGCGGCCCAGGGTCGCGGCGAACGACTCGCGTGCTGTGCGGTGAGACGTTGCGGGTGATGCAGGTGCGCGGCGCCGACGACGACGAACTGCGCGCCGTGTGGGCGCAGGCCCAGGCGCGACTGACCGACGCCGACCTCACACCGGGATGGCACCGCATCGGTCCGCGCTCCGGTGTGCAGGCGTCGTTCCAGCCCGCGCTACTACCGCTGGCCGCCGCGGTGGTGACCGAGGCGCGCCGCGCCGACGTCGAGGTGGTCGCGGTGGAGGCCGAGGCGCTCGGCGAGCTGCGGCCGGTCTTCGACGAGATCCGGCCCCTGGATGGCGCCTCGGTAGACCAGGCGCTGGCCGCCGCAGTAGCCGCCTATCAGGCCGAAGGCCATGACGTCGCGGTACTGTCCGCGGTTGCGGTCGACGCGCTGGCCGCAGCCGACGTCGCGCTGGGCGTGCTACCGGAACAGGGCGTCCCGCCCTGGTGCGCCGATGTCCTGCTGACCGACCTGGCCGCCGCGTGGCGGGTGCTGCATGCCTTGCCCGCCGCCCGCTCCGCCAGCCACCGTGGCGTCGAGATCGCCACCGGCGCTACCGCGTTGGGCTCACTACTGATGCTGCCCGGGGTCCGTGGCAGCGGTCCCGGGCCGGTGACCACGGGCGCGGCGGCCGGCGCACTGTCGGGGTACTGGCTGGCGCGCCGTGCCGTGGATGCCGCGGTACCTCGACCGGCGGCGGTGCACGAGTGGCACGCGATGTCGGTCGACCAGGTGCGGGCGGTGTTGCCGCCGCCGGAGTCCGAAGAGCCGACCACGACCCACCATGCGCCGGCCGCGGCGGCTGCGCTGGCGGCGGTGGATCTGGCCCGCCGCGGGGCGCAGGCAACCGCGCCGCCGCGACTGCTGCGGCAGTTCGCCCAGGCCGTGCGCAGTGAGCTGTCCGACCCGATCACGCCGGTGCTGGCACTGGGGGCCGCGGCCAGCGCGGTACTGGGTTCACCCGTCGACGCGATCCTGGTCGGTTCGGTGCTGGGCGGCAACGCGATGCTGGCCGCCGCACAGCGCCTCATCGCCGAGCGCCGGCTCAGCGTGCTGCTGAACGAACAGATTCCACCGGCGCGCAAGGTCCTGCCCGACGGCAGCCACTGCGAGATCCCGGCCGAGGAGCTGCTTCCCGGCGATGTGATCGAGGTGCATGCCCATGAGGTGGTGCCCGCTGACGGGCGGCTGATCGACGCGATCGATCTGGAGGTCGACGAGTCGTCGTTGACCGGTGAGTCGCTGACGGTGGTCAAGCAGGTGGAGGCCACTCCGGGTGCCGATCTGGCCGACCGGGAATGCATGGTCTATGCCGGGACCACCGTGGTGACCGGGACCGCAGTGGCGCTGGTGACCGCCACCGGCGGCGACACCCACGGGCGTCGGGCGGCCGAACTGGTCGCCGGCGATCAGTCCGCGATCGGGTTGCAGCATCAGCTGAGCCTGCTCACCAGTAAGGCCTGGCGGATCAGCCTGGCGGGTGGTGCACTGGTGACCGGCCTGGGCATGGCCCGCCGGACCGGGTTGCGTCAGGCGGTGGCAAGCGGGATCGCGGTCAGCGTCGCGGCCATCCCGGAGGGGTTGCCGCTGGTGGCCACCCTGTCCCAGCAGTCTTCGGCCCGGCGGTTGACCAAGGCCGGGGTGCTGGTGCGGGTGCCACGTTCAGTGGAAGCCCTCGGGCGCGTCGACGTGGTCTGCTTCGACAAGACCGGCACCCTGAGCAAGAACCGGCTTCGGGTGTCGCAGGTGCACCCGGCAGCCGGTTTTACCGACCACGACGTGCTGCGCTTCGCGGCAAGCGCGGCGCCGGTGTCCAACGGCACCCGCCAGGTGCACGCCACCGACACCGCCATCGTGGAGGGCGCTGATGCGGCTGGCGCGTCGGCGCCGGCCGGGCTTGCCGCGCACCTGCCGTTCCGTTCCGGGCGCCCGTTCTCGGCGTCGATACGGGGAACCGAGCTGACCCTCAAGGGTGCGCCGGAAATGGTGCTCGCGTGCACCGGGGCCGGCCCGGCCGTCAGGCAGTCGGTGGCCGCCTTGGCCGGCAACGGCCTACGAGTGATCGCGGTGGCCCGCCGGGAACTGACTTCCGCGCAACTCACCGCGCTGGGCGAGGACCCCGAACCCGAGGAGATCGCCGAGTTCTGCCGCGAGGGACTGACATTCGTCGGCCTGCTCGGGTTGTCCGACACCCCGCGTGACGAGGCCGCCGAACTGCTCGCCGACCTCAAGCGTCGCCAAATCCCGGTGCGGCTCATCACCGGCGACCACCCGTTGACCGCGACCGCCATCGCCCGGGAGCTGGGCCTAGAGGTTGACAGCGACCAGGTGATCAGTGGTGCGCAGTGGGATGCGTTGTCCCGCAAGGGCCAAGAACAAGCGGTAGCCGATCGGGTGGTATTCGCCCGGATGTCTCCGGAGAACAAGGTGCAGATCGTCCAGACCCTGGAGCGCACCGGCAAGGTGTCGGCGATGGTCGGCGACGGCGCCAACGACGCCGCGGCGATCCGGGCCGCCACGGTCGGGATCGCGGTGGTGGCGCACGGCAGCGAATCGGCCAGCACCGCTGCCGACGTGGTGCTGCTCGACGAGCGGGTCGACACCCTTCTCGACGCGCTGGACGAAGGCCGCGAGCTGTGGCAGCGAGTGCAGGCCGCGGTGGCGGTGCTGCTGGGCGGCAACGCCGGCGAGGTGGCATTCGCGATCATCGGAAGCGCGCTGACGGGGCGCTCGCCGCTGAACGCGCGCCAGCTGCTGCTGGTCAACATGCTGACCGACGCGCTGCCGGCCACCGCGCTGGCGGTCAGTTCGCTCAACGAGCAGGCCGCCGCTGGCGGGCACGGTCCCGACGAGCGCGCGCTGTGGCGCACGGTGGCCGTGCGCGGCGTGACGACGGCGTCGGCCGCGGTGGGTGCCTGGGGGCTGGCTTCGGTCACCGGGCGCCAGCAGCGGGCCTCGACCGTGGCGTTGGTGTCGTTGGTCGCCACGCAGCTGGGGCAGACACTGCTGGATTCGCGCGATCCGTTGGTGGTGGCGACCGCTGTCGGCTCGCTGGGCGTGATGGGGACACTGATCACCATCCCCGGTATCAGCCAGCTACTGGGCTGCACGCCGATCGGGCCGCTGGGCTGGGCCCAGGCCCTGGGTACGGCGACGGTGGCCACCGTCGGCGCAGCCGTGGTGCCGCGACTGCTGTCGGGGTCGCAGGACGACACGGCCAAACCGAAGGAGTTCATCGTTCCCGGGCCGCGCCGACCGGACCGCCCGCAGGCATCATCGAACGGTCACCCGGCGCCGCGGTTGCGCCTTGTGCACAATGGGGACACTGACTCTCGCCGCGGAACGGTCGCGGCTCGATCATCCGGCGACCCGTCGCCACCAGGAGGCTCATGATGGCGGACAAGCCGCGGCGCAGCGCATCTCAGCGAGAGGCAGTTGCCCACATTCGCGAGGCAGAGGGATTCGCCGTTGAATTGCCGCTGTTCGGCAAGGTGACGGTGCCGCGGCCTGAGCAATTGGCCTATTACGGCGGGTTGGCGCTGCTGGCGGCTTTCGAGATCATCGACTGGCCGGTGGCCGTGGCGGTGGCTGCCGGCCACATTCTGGCCAGCAACCACCGCAGCGAGGTGCTCGAACAGCTCGGCGAGGCCTTGGAGGATGTCTAAGTAGACGTCTTCGATTGACCTCAGTTGTTGACGGTCAGCACTCCGACGCGCCACAGGAGTGCGTACATCTGGTGCAGCGGGCCACTGAGCAGCCGCGTGGTCATGTCGACCAGCGGGTCCGAGGCGGGAGCGGCAGGACGGTTGTCCAGCTTCTTTGGCGTGCTGATGGCACGCGGGGCCGGAGCCGTGATGTCGGTGTAGGCGATTGCAACCATGATGGCCTCCTAGTCGCGTAACGGTGCTACGCGCTCAGCTGGAGGCCGGGGCCTGGCTCAGCTGGAGGCGGTATGCGACCGTTCGGATGGGGACGGAACAGATGTCGAATATCGGCTTGAATATCGGGATGGACTATCACCGGAACTCATTCGTCCCTCACCTCCTCTCGGTCGCGGGCGCGCGGTGGCGCGCCGGTTTCACCGCATGCTTAGGAGGGCAGCTCCGACGACTGTCGGAAGACCGCACCCCTCTCGTCAGAGCTTTGGCACTGCACGGCGTGTCCCTATTCAGGAAGCCACTTGGGCTCAACCCTTAAGCCGGGAGGAGCTGTCCTGACCCGGGGCGTCTTTCGACGTTCGGGGTCAGTGGCCTATGTCCGTGCAGACGCCTCACCTAACGAGGTGCTTGCACGGTCCATAGTGCACCACCGACGAGGTGCGGTCAACTCCACCCGATTCGGGTGTGTCGAGGGTCTCTGACGTGCAGCGATGCCACTAAACCCCCTGCGCACGAGGTGTCACACCAGTCACTTTGGTACCAGATCGAGACCGTGACGGCCCGGTTCTGCGACCGACGCGCAGAACCGGGCCGTGGGCTTCGCGGCGTTTCGGGTCAGCCGGCCAGCGACGCGAACGACGGTCCCGTCAACTGCAGTCCGGTGCTGGCACCGGCGGTGACGAAGAAGCCGAACAGCGCCAGGGCGGCGCCGGCCAGCGACACGTCCTTGTTGAAGTGGATCTGCTCGCCGGCCTTGGCCTCCGGGTCCCGCTCGTTCCAGAACGGATGCATGAGGAACGCCGTCGGCAGCAGGAAGACTGCCAACATCAGCGCGCCGAGATCCGCCCAAGCGCCCACGATCACCAAGGCCGCGCCGGTAAGCATCCAGGCGCCCGAGCCCAGCACCGCCAACCTGCCCGGCTTGATGCCCTTACTCTCGGTAAAGGCCGCCATCGCGGCGGTCTGGGTGAAGTGCCCCAGCGCTCCGCCGACGAACACGGCACCGAACAGGATTCGGCCGATCAGTATCACGATGTCCATGGCGGACCCCTCTCCCAAGTTTTGTAGTTGCGTAGTCAACTACATCAGAGCCTAGGGTTGTTCTCGTTGCATTGTCAACTAAATCTCTTTGGCGGCGCCTCAGCGCAGAGACGTGGCCGATCCAGCGATAGGGATTCCGGCCAGGATTCCCGCGGCGTCCAGGCAATTGCGACTACCCGCGGTGGTTGTCGTCGAAACTAGTTGCGCAGACCCTGCGGCGTGCGATGGCAGGTGTCAGTCCCTCAGATTCAGCGGCTCGACGGCGTAGCGTCCCGGCGTCCGCCACGACGCGAGCGCCCCGAGCAGCATCATGACCGCCGCAGCCGCAAAGACCACCGCGAGACCGGTATGGAATGGCCCGGAGATGAGCTGCGGGAAGAAGCTGTGTCCCGTCAGCGCCTCGGCGTCAACACCGGGCGCGGCCAACGCACCCGACGGTGCCAGCAGTTCGGCAATCGGGTTGTAGCCCAGGAACGCCGCGAACAGGCTGCCCACCGGCGGAGTGTTGGCCACCTGATCGGCGACACCGGCAGAGACGCCCTCCTGCTGCAATCCGGCGGCCAGGGCCGCCGGCAAGGTGTTGGCCAGCCCGATCACCATCAGCGAGAAGAAGATTCCGATCGACAGTGACGTGCCCGCATTGAAGAACGTGGCCCGCACGCCCGATGCCGCACCACGCTGGTCGGCCGGGACACTGGACATGACCACGGCACTGTTGGGCGCGGTGAAGATCCCGCCACCCAGGCCGTTGAGGAACACCAGCGCCGCAAACACCCGGTAGTCGAAGTTCACCGGAAGCAGCACCAGCCCCACGAACGTCGCCGCCATCAGCACCATGCCACCGACCGTGAACGGACGGGCACCGCGGCGGTCCGACAACGAACCGGCCACCGGACCGGCCAACAGGAACCCGGCCGTCATGGGCAGCAGATAGATGCCCGCCCACAATGGCGTCGATTCGTAGCTGTAGCCGTGCAGCGGCAGCCAGATGCCCTGTAGCCAGATGATCAGCATGAACTGCATGCCGCCGCGCCCGATCGCCGACAGCAGGCCTGCCACGTTGGCCATCCCGAACGCCGGAATCGTGAAGAGCCGCACGTCCAGCAGTGGCGCGGCAACCCGCAGCTCGATGAAACAGAAGAGCACCAGCAGCGCCACTCCGAGCCCCAGCGCACCCAGCACGGCCGGGCTGGCCCAGCTGGTCGGCGAAGACCCGTGCGGCTGAATGCTGTAGGTGATGGCGGTCAGCACCACGGTCAGGCCCAGCCCGAGCGTGGCGGTGCCCGCCCAGTCCAGCTTCGCCGGCGCCCGTTCACCGAGTTCGTGCAGCGAGCGCACCGACCAGATGGTGCCCAGCACTCCGATCGGCACCCCGACCCAGAACACCGCCCGCCAGTCCCATTCGGACAGCACGCCGCCGATCAGCAGGCCAACAAACGACCCGGCGACCGCGGCCACCTGGTTGACACCCAGCGCCATGCCGCGCTGATTGGCCGGGAACGCGTCGGTAAGGATCGCCGAGGACGACGCCATCAGCATCGCCCCGCCGACGCCCTGCACCACCCGCCACGCGATCAGCCACTGGGCACCGCGGCCCATGTCGAACGGATCGATCGACAGCGCGATCGCCGCGACGGTGAACACCACGAAGCCCAGGTTGTAGATGCGCACCCGGCCGAACATGTCGCCGAGCCGGCCGAAGAACACCACCAGCACGGCCGACACCAGCAGATAGCCCATCAACATCCAGAGCAGGTAGCTGACGTTCGCGGGCTCCAACGGATTCAGGCCGATACCCCGGAAGATCGCCGGCATCGAGATCAGCACGATCGAGCCGTTGATGGTCGCCAGCAGGACACCCAGCGTGGTGTTGGACAGCGCGACCCACTTGTAGCGCGGGTGGTCGCGGTCGTAGCGCAGCCGGCGGCGAGCGGTGGCGACCGCGCCGGGGTCCTGGACGTCGGTGTTCACCTGCTCTATCTGCGCCGTCATGACTCTCCCAGCTAACTCTGCCCCGGGCACATATGTTAGCTAAGCAAATGATCAGTTGCCTAATCCTTTTCCGGCACCCTCAGCGCCTTACGCCGACTGCTGCGCTGCGATAGCGTGGCAGTGCACGAATCGCCAGTGCAGAAATCGCAGAAACCGCGGGAGCGCAGCCAGTGCGCTGAGAGGACGGCCGGGGCCGTCGACCGTACGAACCTGACCGGGTCATGCCGGCAAGGGAGAGGAAGAACTATGACTGACGTTGCAGTGGAGCCGCAGGTCACCACCGGGCCCATCCCCTACAGCGAGAAGGCCTACCGCGAGATCGAAGCTCCCGGCGGCGTCACCATGAAGGTGCCGTTCCGGCGCATCAACCTGACCACCGGTGAGCACTTCGACGTCTACGACACCTCCGGTCCCTACACCGACGCCAATGCCGAGATCGATCTGCACCGCGGCCTGCCGCCTCGGCCGGGTGTGGTGACCGATCGCGGCACCCAACTGCAGCGCGCCCAGGCCGGTGAGATCACCGCCGAGATGGCCTTCATCGCTGCCCGCGAGGGAGTTGACCCAGAGTTGGTCCGCGACGAGGTCGCCCGCGGGCGGGCGGTGATCCCGGCCAACCACAATCACCCCGAGCTCGAACCAATGATCATCGGCAAGGCGTTCAAGGTGAAGATCAACGCCAACATCGGCAACTCCGCGGTCACCAGCTCGATCGCCGAAGAGGTCGACAAGCTGGTGTGGGCCACCCGCTGGGGCGCCGACAACGTCATGGACCTGTCCACAGGCAAGGACATCCACGAGACCCGGGAGTGGATCCTGCGGAACTCGCCGGTGCCGATCGGCACCGTGCCCATCTATCAGGCGCTGGAGAAGGTCAACGGCGACCCGACCAAACTGACCTGGGAGCTGTACCGCGACACCGTGATCGAGCAGTGCGAGCAGGGTGTGGATTACATGACCGTGCACGCCGGGGTGCTGTTGCGGTATGTGCCGCTGACCGCCAAGCGGGTCACCGGCATCGTGTCGCGCGGCGGTTCGATCATGGCGGCATGGTGCCTGTCGCGGCATCAGGAGTCGTTCCTGTACACCAATTTTGAAGAGCTGGCCGACATTCTGGCCAGCTACGACGTCACGTTCTCCCTCGGCGACGGGCTGCGGCCCGGTTCGATTGCCGACGCCAACGACGAAGCCCAGTTCGCCGAGCTGCGCACCCTGGGCGAGCTGACCAAGATCGCCAAATCTCGTGGTGCGCAGGTGATGATCGAGGGCCCGGGCCACGTCCCGATGCACAAGATCGTCGAGAACGTACGGCTGGAAGAGGAATGGTGCGACGAGGCGCCGTTCTACACGCTGGGACCGCTGGCCACTGACATCGCGCCGGCCTACGATCACATCACTTCGGCGATCGGCGCGGCGATCATCGCCCAGGCCGGCACCGCGATGCTGTGCTACGTGACCCCCAAGGAGCACCTGGGGCTGCCCGACCGCAAGGACGTCAAGGACGGGGTGATCGCCTACAAGATCGCCGCACACGCCGCCGACCTGGCCAAGGGGCACCCCGGCGCCCAGGATCGCGACAACGCGCTGTCCAAGGCACGCTTCGAGTTCCGCTGGTATGACCAGTTCGCATTGTCCCTGGACCCGGACACCGCACGCGAATACCACGACGAGACGCTGCCCGCCGAGCCGGCGAAGTCCGCGCACTTCTGCTCGATGTGCGGCCCGAAGTTCTGCTCGATGCGGATCAGCCACGACGTGCGCGACTACGCCAACGAGAACGGGCTGCAGACCCAGGACGACATCGACGCCGCCATCCAGAAGGGCATGGACGAGAAGTCAGCCGAATTCGCCGACCACGGCAACCGGGTGTACCTGCCCATCACGTCCTAGTGGTGATCGCAAGCGCGGCGGAGCCGGGCGAAGCGGGTCGCCACTCATCCAGCAAAGTGGGTTTCCTGCCACTGGCCCCGCCGGGGGCGACACCGCTACGGGTTCTTACCGTTGCTGGGTCGGACTCCGGCGGCGGCGCGGGCATTCAGGCCGACATGCGCACGTGTGCGCTGCTCGGAGTGCACGCCTGCGTCGCGGTTACCGCTGTGACGGTGCAGAACACCTTGGGAGTCAAGAGCTTTCATGAGGTTCCCGCCGACACAGTCGCCGCCCAGATCACGGCGGTGGTGCCCGATATCGGAATCCAGGCCGCCAAGACCGGGATGCTGGCGTCGGCGCAGATCATCACCGCGGTGGCCGCGACGTGGCGAGAACTCGGCCTGACGATCCCTTTGGTGGTCGATCCGGTGTCGGCGTCCATGCACGGTGACGCACTGCTGGCGTCATCGGCGCTGGACGCGCTGCGCGACAGCCTGTTTCCGCTCGCGACCCTGGTGACCCCGAACCTGCACGAAGTACGGCTGCTGGTCGGTATCGATGTGGTCGACGCCGAGTCCCAGCGTGCGGCCGCACGCGCGCTGCATGCGTTGGGTCCACAATGGGCACTGGTCAAGGGCGGGCATCTGCCGTCGGCGGAGCACAGCCCGGACCTGCTCTACGACGGCAAGGACTTTCTGGAGTTCCCCGGGCCGCGGGTGGCCACCGGCGACGACCACGGCGCCGGAGACACGCTCGCGGCGGCCTCGGCGGCCGCGCTGGCTCACAGGTTGTCCGTTCCGGACGCGGTGGCGTTCGCCAAGCGCTGGGTGACGGAGTGCCTGCGTGCCGCCTACCCGCTGGGCCACGGCCACGGGCCCGTCTCGCCATTGTTCCGGCTGGGACCCGGCGCCTCGTGAGCCTGGAGGAGATAGCCGGTTTGGCCGGGCTAGCGCACCGCCCAGACGGCACCCCCGCCGGAGTGGTGTTGCTGACGCACGGGGCCGGCGGCGACCGCCATTCACCGATGCTGCAACGACTTTGCGACGAATGGTCGCGTCGAGGATTCCTGGCGATCCGCTACGATCTGCCGTTCCGGCGGCGCCGCCCCAAGGGTCCGCCGTCGGGGTCGGGCACCGGCGACCGGGAGGGCATCACCGAGGCGATCGAGTATGCCCGCGGCCTGGCCGAAGGCCCGCTGATCGTCGGCGGGCACTCCTACGGCGGCCGGCAGACCTCGATGGTGGTGGCGGCCGGCGACGCTGCGGTCGACCTGCTGACCCTGTTTTCCTATCCGCTGCACCCGCCGGGGAAACCCGAGCGCACACGCACCGAGCACCTGCCCCAGATCGGCGTGCCGACGGTGTTCACGCACGGCAGCTCGGACAGCTTCGGCTCCGGCGCCGAGATTCGCGCTGCCGCCGCGCTGATTCCCGCGCCGCATGAGGTCGTCGAGATCACCGGCGCCCGTCACGATCTGGCGTCTAAGACGTTGGATGTGCCGACGTTGGCGGTCGACGCGGGGCTGCGACTGCTGGGCTGAACCCGCACGAAATCAGGGCAGGACGACGACGCTGGCCGCGTAGCTCAGTCCCGACCCGTAACCCAGCAGCAGGGCCAGCTGGCCGGACTTGGCGATGCCGGCCGACAGCAGCTGCTCCATCGCCAGCGGGATGGATGCCGCGGAGGTGTTGCCACTGTTCTCGATGTCATTGGCGATGACGACGTCGCAGCGCAGCTCAAGGCTCTTGGCGATCAACGCGTTGATCCGACTGTTGGCCTGGTGCGGAATGAACACGTCGATGTCGTGGGCTTCCAACCCGGCTGCGGCGATGGCACGTTTCCCGACGTCGCTCATTTCGTATGCTGCCCAGCGGAATACCGTGCTGCCATCCATACGCAGGAAGGGACGCTGGCCGTCCGGCTGTTCGGTGTAGCTGATCCAGTCGATGTCTTGGCGGATCGCGTCACAGTTCGAACCGTCACTGCCCCAGACCGTCGAGCCGATGCCGTGTACCGGCGTCTCGCCGACAACGACCGCGCCGGCCCCATCGCCGAAGATGAAGCAGTTAGAGCGGTCCTGCATGTCGATCGTCGGGGAGAGCACTTCGGATCCGATGACCAACGCGGTATTGATGGTCCGGCCGCGAAGCAGATCGGCGGCCACCCCCAGCGCATAGCCGAACCCCGCGCATCCGGTGGCCACATCGAAGGCAGGCACACCCTGCGCGCCGAGGGCGACCGCGACGGCAGGCGCACACGACGGGGTTTGACGGAAGTTGGTGCTGGTCGCGACGATCACCGCATCCACCGCAGCGCCGTCGAGCCCGGCCTGGGACAGCGCGTTGCGGCCGGCCTCGACGGCCAAGCCCGCCACGGTGTCGGTCTCCTCGGCAAACCGGCGCGTCTTGATTCCGGTGCGGGATTGAATCCACTCGTCGGAGGAGTCGATGTGCAGGCAGATCTCGTCGTTGGTAACTACCCGCGGCGGACGAGAGGCGCCGACACCGAGCAGACCGATCGGCCGGGTTGTCGCAGGATGGCGAATCTCGCTCAAGAAGACGTCTCTCGGTGGTAGGCCAACAGCTAACTAAAGCGTCTAACCATAACGTTCCTTGTGCGCCGGGGGCGGCCCCGCACCGGCGAGCCCTCAGCGGTCGTAGTCGTCCTCATCGGTGGGCACGCCCCGGTGCTGCTCGACCACATCGGCGATGTTGGCATGGTCGCCGGCGGAGATCTCGGGGCCCGGCGTCTCGTCGTCGGCCTCCAGCGCCGGGGCCGCCTGGCCCGCCAGGTCTGCGTCGCTGGCTTCAGCATCGCCACTGGTCATGGCTGCCCTCCCGAAATCTCCGAACGGCGTGCAAGCCCCATTGTCTCCCATCCGCAGTGGGCCTGGGAGCTTAGCTGGTTACCGGCGAGTCAGGTACCTTAATTTTCATGAGTATGGAGCAGTTCGACGTCGTCATCGTGGGTGCGGGCTTCGGTGGCATGGGCGCAGCCATCGAGCTGAAGAAGCTCGGCTATGACGACATCGTGCTGCTCGACCGTGAAGCGGATCTAGGCGGAACGTGGCACGTCAATCACTATCCCGGCCTGGCCGTCGACATCCCGTCGACCACCTACGCGTACTGGTTCGAGCCGAATCCGTACTGGTCGCGGATGTTCGCACGGGGCGAGGAGATCAAGCGCTACGCCGAGCACGTCGCCGACAAGTACGACGTGCGCCGCCACATGCGGTTCAACACCACGGTCGCCGGTGCCCAGTGGGACGAGGACGCCGAGCGCTGGCTGGTGGCCCTGGGCGACGGGACGACGCTGAGCGCCCGATTCCTGATCACCGCCACCGGGTTCCTGTCCCAGCCGCGCAACCCGGACATCGCCGGGATCGACAGCTTCGCCGGCAAGGTGGTGCACACCGCTGCCTGGGACCACGACTACGACTTCACCGGCCGTCGGGTCGGGCAGATCGGCACCGGCGCTACCGCGGTGCAGCTGATTCCGGAGCTGGCCAAGACCGTCGCCGACCTGACCGTGTTTCAGCGCACCGCGATCTGGGTGGCGCCCAAGATCGACTTCCGGATCCCGGCGTGGCTGCAGAAACTGTTCGCCCGGGTTCCGTTCACCCAGCGGGTGATGCGTTTCATCAGCGACTACCTGCTGGAATTCATGACGGTGACCGCGGTGTTGAACTACCCCGCATTCCGGCGGCTGTCGATCGCCGGGATGGACGCGTGCAAGATGCACCGGTTCGCCCAGATCCGCGATAAGGAACTGCGGGCCAAGCTGACCCCGACCTACGACATCGGCTGCAAGCGGCCCAGCTGGTCCAACGACTACTACCGCAGCTTCACCAAGCCGCATGTGCACCTGGAGACCACCGGCATCGAGCGGATCGAGCCGGACGGCATTGTCACCGTCGATGGCCGCAAGACTGTCATCGACACCCTGGTGCTTGCCACCGGCTATGACCTGTGGGAGGCAAACTTCCCGGCGATCGAGATCGTCGGGCGGGACGGACGCAACCTGGGTAAGTGGTGGCGGGAGAACCGGTTCCAGGCCTACCAGGGCCTGTCGATACCGCACTTTCCGAACTTCCTGAGCCTGGCCAGCCCGTACGCGTTCTCCGGCCTGTCGTTCTTCAACACGATGGAATACCAGATGCGGCACATGGGCCGGCTGTTCGGGGAGATGCGGCGGCGCAACGCGACGACGTTCGAGGTCACCGAGGCCGCCAACACCCGGTTCCTGGACGCCATGACCAAGAGGCTGGACCACACCGTGTTCTACGCCGGCGACTGCACGACGTCGCGGTCCTACTACTACGACCCCAGCGGCGAAGCGACCCTGCTGCGGCCCACCACGGTGCGCAATGCCGTGCGCGACGGCTCGCATTTCCCGCTGGAGGACTACGAAATCGCCTGATTTAACCGGCGATTCAGCGAGGCTGCTGGGACCGCCCCACAAACCGGGCGGTTCAGCCGTCTCCTCAGTTGTCCTTGACCCCGGCGAACACGATGGACTCCATCAGCCGGCGCAAGCAGGCCTGCGCGTACCCGGGTCCCCCGGCCAGAAAGCCAGCACCCGGTATCTCGCCGCCTCGGGCAACCCGCCCCAAGTCGTCCACGAGTGCCGCCAACGCGTGCACCAGGAACTTGGCGTGCATCGCGTCCAGGTCCGGCCTGATCGCCATCAGCGGTCGGGCCCAGGTTTCGATGAACGCGCGCTCGGAATCACGCAGCAGCTCGCGTTCCGCCGGCGCCAGGTTCACCCGCTCGGTGTCATAGACCGACGCCAACTCGGGATTGGCGAACACCGTAGCCACATACGCCTCGATCAACCGGCGCAGCGCCTCGTCCGGTTCGGTGAAGACACCGGCGATAGCCGCCATCTCCCCGGCTATCCGGTCCACCGCGCGCTGCAACCCCGTCGTCAAGATGTCGCTCTTGCTCGAGAAATAGCGGTATACGCCGGACGCCGGCACACCCACGGCGTCGGCGATCTCGGTGACACCGGTCTCGGCATATCCCTGCTTGCCGAACAGCAGGACCGCCGAATTCAACAGTGCCTCATAGGGTCCGGCGTCCGGGGTGAAGATACGCCACACCGAGGGCCGATTGACGCCGATGTCGTCGGTACCGGGCAGCTGCGAACTGACCACCGATCGTGACGCGTCGATGAGCAACGGCTTGATCTCGTCGTCCGGGAGCTGCAGCCGGTGTCCGATGATGCTGCCGGCAACGCTGACCAGCGCTACCGTCAGCGTCCACTGCTCCAAGGAGTTCAGTTCGGGACGCATGACGCTGATCGGCCGTTTCAGACGCGCACCGACGGTGTGCATCTGTGTCATGAGCTTGGCTTGGTCTTCCGACTGCAGGTAACGGGCCTGCCACCGGAACAGCCCGCTGGCCTCGCGGTTGAGGATCGACGAGGTGATAAGCCCGTCGACGACCTGGTCCAACACCGCCGGCGCGTCGCTGTGTACGTCAGCATCGGACAACTCATCGACAAAAGCAGTCGAGTCGACCAACTGCTGGCCGAGCGAGCCGACGACAACCGCGAACATCTCGTACTTGCTGGGATAGTGCCGGTACAGCGCCGGCGCGGAAATCCCGACCTTGGAAGCTATCGCCTCCATGCTGGTCGCGTGGTAGCCCTGTGCACTGAAGGTTTCCGCGGCAGCACGCGTGATCTGCGCCTTGCGGTCCTTGGGGCGCCGCTTTATGCGGGCACCGTTGCGTCCGACAGGGTCGTTCGTGGCACCAAGCGAGGTCACCACCCCCGATCAACTCAGGCCAGCTCTGTCACGTGCACAGCATTACTAACACAGCCGGGTAAACGGGCTACAGCGGATTCAATATAGAGCCCGCCTGTACTTGTTCCGATGCCCGCCCAATGCGGGGCTACGGCCCCAGCGGAGCCCGGTGACGCTTGTCGCGCGCCGGGACTCCATTGGGACCGCCGATGGACTGCGCATAGTTTGCCACTGCGAACGCCACCGCGGCACCGGTTAGCGCCAATGCGTGCTGATTGATCTGTGCGACCGTGTCACCGGGGCCGCGATAGTTCGGGTCGAAAGCCGCTCCGGGCTTACCACCCCACAATCGGGCCTGAGCGGTGGTCTTGAGTTGGGAAGCGCCGGTGGTGATGCCTCCGATAGGCACCCCGGCCACCACGAATGGGCTGTAGTCGGTGTCGCTGCTCAGCGGCATATCGGCGGGCCGCACGCCCACCAGACTGAGGTAGCCCGCCAGGGTGCGCTCGATACCGCCCGATCCCACCGGCACGTCAGCGGGGGTGATGTCACGGCTCGGCAGCGCGGACTGATCTCCGTCATAGGTGAAGAAACCGGGATTCGGCGAGGCGAGCATGTCGAAGTTCAGGTACAGGGCGATGTCGTTGAGCTGGTCGCGGTCGAGTCCGAAGACGTAGTCGCTGGAACCACCGAGCTGTTTCTCCTCGGCGCCCCAGAAAGCGAATCGGACGGCGTTGGCCACCGCCGGCTCCGGACCGAGCTGCAGAGCGGTCTCCAATACCGCCGCCACCCCCGAACCGTTGTCGTTGATCCCCGGGCCGCCGGGCGCACTGTCGAGGTGCGCGCCAACCATCACGACGTCATGCGGCGAACCGGTTTTCGTCTGCGCCAAGATATTCCGCGAGGTGACCTTCTCGGTGTGGCCGTCCAGGACCAGCCGCACCGTCCCGGTCGCGCGACGCAACGCATGGTCGCCGTCGCGTCCGGCCACCGCTACCGGCATGGTGAGTTGGTCGTAGTACTCCGGAGGGAACAGCCCGGCGGGCGCTCCGTTGCGGCTCGGCAGACTCACCACGACCAGTGCGGCGGCGCCAAGCTCGGCGGCCACGTGCTGCTTCACCACCACCGAGCAGCCGGCGTCGCTGACCACGGCGATCCCCCCACGGGGCACCTTCGGGGGGTAGTCGGCCGCTGCGCAGCCCGACGACCGCGTCGGACGGACCACCGGACCGCTGACCCCGCCGGCCGGTGTGCGCACCAGCAGCGAGGCCTGATCGACCGGGTAGCCCACCCCGGCGACGGTCAGCGTGGGTTTGCCGGCCGAGATGGTGTCCAACCGGATCAGCTCGGGTGTCACCACCTCGAAACCCTTGTCGCGCAGGGCGTTGGCCACATAGTCGGCACTGGCCTCGAATCCCGGCGTGCCGTCAGCCCGATTCCGTTGGTGAGTGTCGGCAATCTCCTGCAGTCGCTGCAGATGCGTAAGCATCCCCGCGACGGTGACCTGGCTCGCCAGCCGATTCGACAGCGGCGGCTGCACGGGCTCCGGCGAGCAGCCCGCCAGTACGCCGACAGCGACCAGCAGGGCTACCGCCGGACGGATCATGGCTGGGTGAGGATATGGCGGGTGCGGTCGTCGCGCACCGGGACCCCGTTGCGGCCACTGAGATCCTGGGCATACAGCCCGACGGAATAGGGCACTCCTCCGCCGTTGATGGCCAGTTCGTCGCGGTCGATGTTCTCGATGGTGTCGCCTTTTTGGTGATAGTTCGGGTCGAAGGGCTCGTCGGCGGCGCCGCCCCACAGCTTGGCCTCCTCGGGCGACTTCTTCACCTCCGCACCGGAGAACAACCCGCCGGACGGGATACCGGCCTGGGTGAACCCGTCGTAGTCGGAGCGGCCGTCGAACGAGGTGTCGCGCGGCTCCTTGCCTGCCGACTTGAGGTAACTGACCATGGTCCGCTCGATGCCGGCCGAACCTTCCGGCACCACTGGCTGGCCGCGCTTGTCCGCAGGCAGTGACTGGTCGCCGTCGTAGGTGAAATAGCCGGGATTCGGCGAACCCAGCATGTCGAAGTTCAGGTACAGCGCGATGTTCTTGAGCTGCTCCTCGTCGAGCGACTCGACGTACTTCCGCGAGCCGATCAGGCCGAGCTCCTCGGCGCCCCAGAAACCGAACCGCACCGCGTTACGAACCTGGGGCGAATCTCCCAGCTGCAAAGCGGTTTCCAGCACCGCGGCAACACCGGAGCCGTTGTCGTTGATGCCCGGGCCTTCCGGAACGCTGTCCAGGTGGGCTCCGAGCATGACCACGTTCTCGGTCGATCCGCTCTTGGTCTGCGCGATCACATTGCGTGACGGGATGTTGTCGGTGTGCGCGTCGAGCTTGACCGTCATCGCCCCGTGTCCGTCGCGCAGCATCGCGCCGTCAGCCTTGGTCACGCTCACGACCGGCACCTTGACCTCGGTCTGCTCGCCGAGGGTGCCACCCATCTTCGGTTCGTCGACGCTGTCGGCCACCACCAGCGCCACCGCACCCAGTTCGACGGCGACGGCCATCTTCTCCTTGAACGGGCAGGTGCCGCGGTCGACCAGTACGACGGCGTCTTTGACCGTCAGCCCCTCGTAGTCTTCGGCGCTGCAGCCGGGGCTGTCGTCGGCCGGCGCCGCGACCAGCGGGCCGGTGACACCCTCGGGCGGGGTGCCGAGGCTGTACATCAGCGCGCGAGCCTCGACCGTCTTGTCGCCGAGATGCACCGAGCCCGGCTCGGATTTGAACACCCGCGCGGTGAACTCCGGCGTCTGGACGTCGAAGCCATGGTCCCGCAAGGTGCTGGCCACGTACTCGACGCTGGCGTCGTAGCCCGGGGTGCCGATGGCACGAGTGCCGTTGTTGGCGTCGGCGATGTCCTGCAGCTTCTGCAGGTGGGCCATCATGGCGTCGACGGTGACCTTGTCGCGCAGGCTGCTGGCGAATTCAGCGGCCGCGGCGGGATCTGCTCCCTGCTCGGTGTTTTCCGGGGTGCGGCTACAGCCGGCGCTGAACAGCGCACCGACCAGCACGGCGCCGAGGGCAGGGATCAACTTCGACTTGTAGTCCACCGACCCCACGTTAGTGGGTAGGCAGCCGATGCGAAGTCAGGCCCGGCCGCCCCACTGCACGGCGACCAACTCGGCGACCGCAGCCATACCGGCGGCGTTGGGGTGAAAGGGCCATGGCCGCCACGGGAGCGGCACACCCGCTCCCACCGTCCAGGGCCGCGCCGACCAGGGATGGTGCTCCCGGCTGGCATCGCCGGCACGGACGAGCTCACAGCCGGTGGCGGCGGCCGCCGCGGCGGTGTGGCGCTCCAACCCGGCGGCGACATGATGGGCCAGAGTCACGACGTGCTGCGGTAACCGCCCGGCCCGGACCCCGGCCGGAGGCAGCAGGGTCAGATAGTCGACGAAAAACACCCGTGCCTGCGGTGCGCGGTCCCGCACCGCGGCGCCGACGGCCCGTAGCGCAGCTTCGACCTCGCCCAGTGCCTGCTCGCGCTGCCCAGGGTCCAGCAGTGCGGCGACGGCGGGCAGCCGCTGCAAGACACCCGGCAGCGTCGCGGCCATCAACAGCGGCACGTAGCCGACGTCATTGCCGCCGATGGTGATGGTCACCAGGGATTCGGAACCGTCGAGGGCATCGATCTGCGGTAGCGCACCGTGTTGGCGTTCGCTCAACAGGTGGGCGGTCGTAGCGCCGGAGAACGTGACGTCAACCAGATCGAGGTTCAGCGCATGGGCGACCAAGTGCGGGTAGTTGCGCGCCGAGCGGCCCGACGCCCGCGGAGCGCCTGCGACACGGGGCCGGATTCCGGGGCCGGCCGCCATCGAACTCCCCAGGGCGACATAGCGGTTCACGCCCGGCGACCTATCACAGGGCGGGGCTCGACGCCTGCGCCCAGAACCGCTTCGGGATTCGCCCGGCGCGGCGTGCCAGATATCCAGCGGTGACAGCGGCCGCCATGGCCGCGGCCATCGCCGGCGGGTCGGCGGCCCGGGTCACCGCAGTGGCCAGCAGCACCGCATCGCAGCCCAGTTCCATTGCGAGCGCGGCATCGCTGGCGGTACCGATGCCGGCGTCGAGCACCACCGGCACCCCGGCGGCGGCGACGATCATCTCGATGCTGTGCGGGTTGGCGATGCCCAGCCCGGTGCCGATCGGCGAGCCCAGCGGCATCACGGCGGCGCATCCGGCGTCCTCGAGCCGGCGGGCCAGCACCGGGTCGTCGTTGGTGTAGGGCAGCACCACGAACCCGTCGTCGACCAATTGTTCGGCGGCCCGCACCAATTCAATGCCGTCGGGCAGCAGGGTGCGCTCGTCGCCGATCACTTCCAGCTTGACCCATTCGGTACCGAGCGCCTCACGCGCCAGCTGGGCGGTCAGCACCGCTTCGGCGGCACTGCGGCAGCCGGCGGTGTTGGGCAGCGGGGTGATGCCGAGCCGGCTCAGTAGATCCAGCATGCCGGTTCCGCCTTCGGCGTCGACGCGGCGCATCGCAACGGTGGTCAGCTCGGTGCCGGAAGCTACCAACGCCTCTTCCAGCGACGTCAGGCTTTGCGCCCCACCGGTTCCCATGATGAGCCGGGAGCTGAACTCCCGCCCGGCGATGGTCAGCTTCGCGTCATCAACCACCTTGCACCGCCGTCACCACATCGAGACAGGCACCGTCGGACAACGCGGTGGCCCACCGCGATTTCGGCAGCACCGCCTGGTCCACCGCTACCGCGATACCGCGGTCGGGATAGCCCATCGAAGCGAGCAGCGTCGCGACCGTCGTCGCCTCAGCCACTTCCACCTGCTTCTGGTTGACATTTATGATCATTGCTGTACTCCAACCGGAAGTAGTTCGGACACAACCTGTTCGGCGGTCCACGGCGCGAGCAGGAACCCATTGCGGCCATGCCCGGCAGCGACATAGGTCCGGTCGTCGAGACGATGCACCAGCGGCAGGTTGTCCGGCGTCATCGGCCGCAGGCCCGCGGCGCATTCGGCCAGCTCGTACTCCCCCAGCGCCGGAACCAGCGCGCAGGCGTCGTCGAGCAGGTCACGCACCCCGGAGACCGCCGGCGCGGTGTCCCGGCCGTGCTCGTACTGGGTCGCCCCCACCACCACACCGTCGGGACGTGGCACCAGGTAGACCGCGCGACCGTGCACCCGGGCCCGGATCACCCGCCGCGGAGGCGGCAGGCAGCCTTTGCGCCAGCGCAGCCGCAACACCTCCCCTTTGACCGGCCGGATCGGCAAGCCGGGCCAGAGCGCAGGGGCGTCGATGCCGTTGGCGATCACCACGGCATCGTCGGTGGCCACCTCGGTGAGATCCCCCACCGGCGGGGCCCAACCGACGCCGAGTTCCTCGCAAGCGTCAACCAGGGCGGTGACCACCGCGCGGTTGTCCACCGCCAATTCGGTAGGGGCCCGGAAACCGTGCCGGATGTTGCCGGCCAGCAGGGGTTCGATGTCCCGGGCGGCGGACTCCCAGATCACCGGGTGGCCCTGCGCGGACAGCCAGTCGGCGACGGTGCGCAGGTCTGCGACGTCGGCGCGGTCGGCGGCCACCACCAGCGATTCGCGCGCCGTGACCACCTGGGCCGGCAGCCCGTCGAGGAAGTCGTGCCACAACTCAAGGGAGCACAATCCCAGCCGCAGTTGCCGGTCTTCGCCTGGCCATCCCTCACTGTGCGGGGCCAGCATGCCGCCGGCTACCCAGGAGGCGCCGGGTTGATACTGCGGTCCCAGCTTCGCCTCTCCTGCGTCGAGCCTCGCTGAACCGCCGGGTTCGCCGGTGCAGTGCACCCGCACCGTCCAGCCGGCCCGGGCGGCCTGCCGCGCCACCGACAGCCCGATGACGCCGCCGCCGATCACGGCCAGCGAACCGAGCGAGGGTCCGGGCATGTGCTGCTCCCTTCCACCTGCTCGCGTGTCAACACACCAAGCTAGCCGCTAGCGTCTCGGTGTGCACAAACGCTCCGACCGTCTCGCCCGACTCGCCGATGCCCGGCTCTACCTGTGCACCGATGCCCGCCGGGAACGCGGTGACCTGGCCGAGTTCGCCGACGCCGCGCTGGCCGGTGGCGTCGACGTCATCCAACTGCGCGACAAGGGTTCGGCGGGCGAACAGCGGTTCGGTCCGCTGGAGGCCCGCGGCGAACTGGCGGCGCTGGAGATCCTGGCCGACGCCGCGCGACGGCACGGGGCACTGCTGGCGGTCAATGACCGCGCCGACATCGCCCGCGCCGCCGGCGCCGACGTGCTGCACCTGGGCCAAGACGACCTGCCGCTGCCGGCGGCGCGCGAGGTCATCGGGCCCGAGGTACTGATCGGCCGGTCGACCCATGACCGCGACCAGGTCGCCGCGGCCCTGGCCGAGCCGGTCGACTACTTCTGCACCGGGCCGTGCTGGCCTACCCCGACCAAGCCGGGCCGGACGGCACCGGGCCTGGAGCTGGTGCGATTCGCCGCCGACACGGGCCGGCCCAAGCCGTGGTTCGCCATTGGCGGCATCGATATCGAGCGGTTGCCGCAGGTGGTGGCGGCCGGCGCCAGCCGAGTCGTGGTGGTGCGGGCGATCACCGCTGCCGAGGATCCGCGGGCCGCGGCGGCGGCGCTGCGCGCGGGGCTGGACGCCGCCGGACCGATGTAGCCGTCGAGTGTGGGTTTTGGTTGGCAAAACCGCACACTCGACGGTTTGAGCACGCGTCAATAGCCCCGGAGCAACTCCCAGCTGGCAGCGAAACCCGGGTGCAGCGGCAGCGCGGCGACGTCGTGTTCGTCGACCCACCGCAATTCGGTGCTTTCCCCGTTGGGCACCACCGGAAGCAACTCCTCGGCGTCGGCGACCACGGTGGTGTAGGTCCAGCTGGTGCCGCTGGCCGACGCGGTCACCACGGCCGCGCGCACAACGATCCGATCGGCGGGCAGACCGGCTTCTTCCTGCGCCTCGCGGATCGCGGCCTCTTCAGCGGTCTCGTGGCTGTCGCGGGCACCACCGGGCAGCGCCCAAGTACCGCCCTGATGACTCCACCAGGCGCGATGTTGCAGCAGCACGGTGCGGGCGCCATCGGGGCGAGGAGCCCGCAGTAGCAGCCCCGCCGCACCGTGCCGGCCCCAGAAGCGGACGCCGGTATCGGAAAACGCCCACCCATCGCCGTCACCACGCACGCTTGGAAGCGTATCGGGACGGGCAAGGTCTCGGTTCTGGCGAGATCACGCGACGTTTTCGACAACAACCGGCGCGAGAGGCCACGCAGACGCCGCCCTCGCTCTTAGAATCCCTTTATTATCGTTGGTGCCGCGATCAGCCGCAGGGATGGAGCCTGAACAGACGTGACCGTTGAGTTGGCGCACCCGTCAACCGAGCCGGCGGGGTTACGGTCGCCGACCGAACCGGCCAGACCCCGCTGGTGGTTCTTCACCACCACCCCCGGCCGCATTCTGGCCATCGGACTCATCCTCGCCGCCCTCGGCGGCATCAGCGCCTTCGCCACCGCCACCACGATCAACAACCGGCAGAACACCCTGACCACGGTGCTCGACCACACCGAGCCGCTGGCCTATGCCGCCGGGCAGCTCTACACCACACTGTCGGTCGCCGACGCCGCAGCAGCCACCGCCTTCATCGCCCAGGGCGAACCGCGGGCGGTGCGGGAACGCTACGAACAGGCCATCACCGCCGCCGCGGTGGCGGTGACCAGGGCTTCCGGCGGTCTGGACGACGAGCCGCTGCTGCAACTGCTGGGGCGAATCAATGCGCAGCTGGCCGTCTACACCGGGCTGATCGAGACGGCCCGGACCAATAACCGCTCCGGCGATCCGGTCGGCTCGTCATACCTGTCGGAAGCCTCCGAGCTGATGCAGCACACCATCCTTCCCGACGCCCAGCGCCTCTACCAGGCCACTTCGGCGACCGTGGACGTGCAGACCACGGCGTCGACGAGGGTGCCGGCCCCGGTGATCCTGGTGGTGGCGGCCACTGTGCTGTTCGGCGCGTTTGCACATCGCTGGCTGGCCCGCCACACCCGGCGCCGGATCAACCCCGGGTTGGTCGCCGGTGGCCTCGCGATTCTGCTGATGATCATCTGGGTCGGAACGGTGCTGGTGATCTCCACCGCGGGCAGCCGCACCGCCAAGGACACCGGCGCCGAGTCACTCAAGGAGATCACCAACCTGGCGATCACCGCGCAGCAGGCCCGTGCCGACGAGACCCTGTCGCTGATCCGGCGCGGCGACGAGGAGACCCGCAAGCAGACCTTCTACCAGCGCATCGACACCATGCAGGAGCAGCTGCAGGAGTATCTGGAGCGCGGCGACGCGGTGGACAAGGCCGACCTGGCCAACGCCGGGCAGCTGCTGGCCCGGTGGCGGCAGGCCAATGACCGGATGAACGCCTACATCAGCGTCGGCAACTACCGGGCCGCCACCCAGGTCGCGCTGGGCGGCAGCGGCGACGATTCGACGCCGGCGTTTGACCAGCTCGACGCGGCCCTGGACAAGGCGCTGCAGCACAGTCGCAATCAGCTGCGCGGTGATGTCCTCAACGCCCGCCGGGTACTGTCGGTGGCCCCGGTTGGGGGCGCGGTACTCAGCATGGGTGCCGCGATCGCGGTCGCGCTCGGGTTGTGGCCACGACTGAACGAGTACAGATGATGATCCACCGTCGGCCCCGGTTGCTGCTGTGCGCATTGAGCGCCGCATTAGTGCTGTCCGGCCTGACCGGCTGCGGGCGAACCGAATTCGTGACCGCGACCGCGATGCCGACGTTGCCACCGCCCACCCCCGCCGGTATGGAGGAGTTGGCGCCGGAGGCACCGCGACCGCCCGAACCGCGCACCGAGGACTGCGACGCCACCGCCAGCCTGCGCCCCTTCCACAACAAGGCCGAGGCTGATGCGGCGGTGGCCAAGATCCGCCATCGGGGCCGGCTGATCGTCGGACTGGACATCGGCAGCAACCTGTTCAGCTTCCGCGACCCGATCACCGGTGAGATCACCGGCTTCGACGTCGACATCGCCGGCGAGGTGGCCCGCGACATCTTCGGCACCCCCTCGCAGGTCGAGTATCGAATCCTGGCGTCGGCCGAACGGATCGCGGCCCTGCAGAAGTCCGAAGTCGATATCGTGGTCAAGACCATGAGCATCACCTGCGGCCGACGTGAGCTGGTGAACTTTTCGACGGTGTACCTGGTGGCCAATCAGCGGCTGCTGGTCCCGCGCGACTCCGCGATCCGCCGGGCCGCGGACCTCTCGGGCAAGCGGGTCTGTGTAGCGCAGGGCACCACCTCGCTGCGGCGGATCCGCAACATCACCCCGGCCCCGATCATCGTTTCGGTGGTGAACTGGGCCGACTGCCTGGTGGCGCTGCAACAGCGTCAGGTCGACGCCGTCAGCACCGACGACTCGATCTTGGCCGGCTTGATGGCACAGGACCCGTATCTGCACATCGTCGGACCGAGCATGGACGAAGAGCCCTACGGGATCGGGATAAACCTGAACAACACCGGGCTGGTGCGTTTCGTCAACGGGACGCTGGAGCGCATCCGCCGCGACGGCACGTGGAACACCTTGTACCGCAAGTGGTTGACGGTCCTGGGGCCGGCGCCGGCGCCACCGACACCGAGGTATTCGGACTGATGGCGCGCCACGACGATGCGGAGCGCAGCGACGCTGAGGAGCGGCGCAGTAGGCCAAGCGATGACGCGGACCAGCCCGCCACCGAGCTGGACGACGACGGTCCGGTCACCCAGCGAGCGGACGTGCTGGCCGAATCGTCGTCGGTACGCCGACCGATGTCGACCCAAGCGATCTTCCGCCCCCGGGAGGGCCCGAACTCCCCGGGCACCGTCGAATCCCACGAGACGACGGCGGTGCGCCCCGTCGCTCCACGGCGGCGGCTGGGCGGTGGACTGGTCGAGATCCCCCGGGTTCCCCCGATCGATCCCCTCGCTGCGCTCATGGATGATCCTGAGGTCGCCGAGTCCAAGCGCTTCTGCTGGAACTGCGGCCGGCCGGTGGGCCGATCCACCGGCGACGCAAAGGGTGCCGCCGAGGGCTGGTGTCCGCACTGCGGAAGTCCGTATTCCTTTCTGCCGCAGCTCAAACCCGGCGATATGGTGGCCGGTCAGTACGAGATCAAGGGCTGCGTGGCCCACGGCGGTTTGGGCTGGGTTTATTTGGCGGTCGACCACAACGTCAACGAGCGCCCGGTGGTGCTCAAGGGCCTGGTGCATTCCGGTGACGCCGAGGCGCAGGCCATCGCCATGGCCGAGCGGCAGTTCCTCGCCGAGGTGACCCACCCGTCGATCGTCAAGATCTTCAACTTCGTGCAGCATCCGGACTCCCACGGCGACCCGGTCGGCTACATCGTGATGGAGTACGTCGGCGGGCAATCGCTCAAACAGCGCCGCGGCACCCGGCTGCCAGTGGCCCAGGCCATCGCCTACATGCTGGAAATCCTTCCCGCCCTGGGCTATCTGCATTCACTGGGCCTGGTCTACAACGACCTCAAGCCGGAGAACATCGTGCTCACCGAGGAGCAGCTGAAGCTGATCGACCTCGGGGCGGTAGCACGCATCAACTCGTTCGGATACCTCTACGGCACGCCGGGATTTCAGGCGCCCGATATCGTTCGCACCGGCCCTACCGTGGCCACCGACATCTACACCGTGGGCCGGACCCTGGCCGCGCTGACGCTGAAGCTGCGCACCCGCGACGGCCGCTACGTCGATGGACTGCCCGACGACGACCCGGTGCTGAAGAAGTACGACTCCTACCGCCGGCTGCTGCGCCGGGCCATCGACCCCGACCCGCGCCGGCGGTTCATCTCGGCCGAGGAGATGTCCGCGCAGCTGATGGGCGTGCTGCGCGAAGTGGTCGCCCGCGACACCGGGACACCGCGACCCGGCCTGTCGACGGTGTTCACCCGTTCGCGGTCCACCTTCGGCGAGCACCTGCTGGTCGCGCACACCGACGTCTACCTGGACGGGCATGTGCACTCCCAGAACCTGACGGCACGTGAGATCGTGACGGCCTTGCAGGTGCCGCTGATCGACCCGAGTGATGTTGCCGCCCCGTTGTTGTCGTCGATGGAGCTCAGCGAACCGGTGCAGACCCTGGATTCGCTGCGCGCCGTGCGAAACAGCTCGCTGGAGTCCGATGGCATCGACTTGTCGGAGTCCATCGGGCTGCCGCTGATGGAGGTGCGGGCACTGCTCGACCTCGGCAACATCACCAAGGCCACCAGCAAGCTCGACGAGTTGGCCGAGCAGGTGGGTTGGCGATGGCGGCTGGTCTGGTTCCGTGGAGTGGCCGAGCTGCTCACCGGCGACTACGAGGCCGCCCGCAAGGATTTCACCGAGGTGCTCGACATGTTCCCGGGCGAGCTGGCGCCGAAGATGGCCTTGGCTGCCACCGCCGAGCTGGCCGGTACCGACGACGAGCGCGGCTTCTACGAGTCGGTGTGGCACACCGACGACAGCGTGATCTCGGCCGCCTTCGGCCTGGCTCGCGCCCTCTCCGTGGAAGGCGACCGGACCGCGGCGGTTCGCACCCTCGACGAAGTTCCTGCCACCTCAAGGCATTTCACCACCGCGCGGTTGACCAGTGCGGTGACACTGCTGTCGGGACGTTCGTCCAGCGAGATCACCGAGGCCCAGATCCGTGATGCCGCTCGAAGGGTGGAGGCGCTGCCGGACACCGAACCGCGAGTGTTGCAGATCCGGGCGCTGGTGCTGGGCGCGGCGATGGACTGGCTGACCGAGCACGAGGCCAGCACGAACCACATCCTGGGTTTCCCGTTCACCGAGCACGGGCTGCGCCTCGGTGTGGAGATGGCGCTGCGCGCTTTGGCCCGGCTGGCGCCCACTCAGGAGCATCGCTACCGGCTGGTCGACACGGCCAACGCGGTGCGGCCGATGAGTACGTTCTAGATTCGGTGACCGTGACCAGCTGGCTTCGGGGAACTTCGGCGGTATCGGTAGCGCTGGCAGTCGCCCTCACGCCGGCCGTGGCGCCGCCGGCGACCGCGACACCGAGCGACCAGACCAACGGGATCACTTTGTCGCAGACCGCGGTCGATGGACGCGACTACTTTCTCCGCGAGATCACCATCGAACCGGGCGGCAGCACCGGCTGGCATTGGCACGACGGCACCGTGTTCGGCGTCGTGCGACAGGGCACCTTGACGCACAATCGCGCCGACTGCAGCCTCGACGGTGTCTACGGACCCGGCGACCCGATGACCGAACCCGGCGGCCCCGAGCACGCGCACATCGGCCGCAATCTGGGATCGACCCCGGTGGTGCTGCAGGCCGTGTACCTGCTGCCGGTCGGCGCACCGCTCTTCGAGGATGCGCCCGACCCCGGTTGCGGTTACGCCTGACCGGTCCCTGAGGCAGCTCAGCCCAGCCGACGCAGCCGCGGCTCCAGGTCGGTCTGGAACAGCTCCAGGAAGCGGCGCTGGTCGTGGCCGGGTGCGTGGAACACCAGGTGGTTCAAGCCCCATCCCACGTACTCGCCGACCTTCTCCACGGCCTCGTCCGGGTCCGAGGCGACGATCCAGCGCTTGGCGATCTGGTCGATCGGCAGCGCGTCGGCGGCCTTCTCCATCTCGATCGGGTCGTCGATGGAGTGCTTCTGCTCGGCGGTCAATGACAACGGCGCCCAGAATCGGGTGTTGTTCAGCGCCAGGTCGGGATCCGGGTCATAGGAGATCTTGATCTCGATCATCTTGTCGATCGCGGCGGCGTCTCGCTCCGCGGCGGCCGCACCTTCCAACACCGCCGGCATCAGCTTCTCGGTGTAGAGCTCCTCGCCCTTGCCGGAGGTGCAGATGAAGCCGTCACCGACGCGCCCGGCGTACTTCGCCACCGCCGGCCCGCCGGCCGCGATGTAGACCGGCACGCCCGACTCCGGCACGTCGTAGATCGAGGCGCCCTTGAGCTTGTAGTAGTCGCCGTCAAAGTCCACTCGGTCACCGCGCCACAGCTCACGCATCAGCCGCACCGATTCACGCAGCCGCCCGAACCGCTCCTTGAACTCGGGCCACTCGCCGGTGAAACCGGTGGCGATCTCGTTCAAAGCCTCGCCGGTGCCCACACCCAGGAAGATCCGCTGCGGATACAGGCAGCTCATCGTCGCGAAAGCCTGCGCGATGACGGCGGGGTTGTACCGGAACGTCGGGGTCAGCACGGAGGTCCCCAGCTGGATTCTGCTCGTCCGCTCGCCGACCGCGGTCATCCAGGCCAGCGAGAACGGGGCGTGCCCACCTTCATGCCGCCAGGGCTGGAAGTGGTCGCTGACGGTGGCACTGTCCATGCCATGCGCTTCGGCGGCGACGCCGAGCTCCACCAGTTCCCGCGGTCCGAACTGCTCTGCCGATGCCTTGTACCCGAGTTTTAGTTCCGCCATTCCACCTTTTCTACTCTCCCGCCGCCTTTCTAAACTCACGGGCATGGGTGAGAGGCTCGTGGAGCTCGTTCCGGTGACCGAGCGGGTGTACTTGGCCCGCGGCGAAGCCGTCAACTGGCTGCTGGTCACCGACGACAGCGGCGTCATGTTGATCGATGCCGGCTACCCCGGCGATCGCACCGACGTGTTGGCGTCGCTGGGCGCCCTGGGCTATCGCCCGGCCGATGTGCGAGCGGTGTTGCTCACCCATGCCCACGTCGACCATTTCGGGGCGGCGATCTGGCTCGCCAAGGCGCACGGCACCCCGGTGTACTGCCACGCCGACGAAGTCGGCCACGCCAAACGCGAATATCTGGAGCAGGTTTCGCCGCTGGCGTTGGCTCCGCGGCTGTGGCGGCCGAGCTGGGCGCTGTGGAGCGCGCACGTGGTGCGCAGCGGCGGCCTGAACCGGGAGGGCATCCCGTCGGCGCAAGCGCTGACCGGCGAGATCGCCGCGGGGCTGCCCGGGCAGCCGGTCGCCATCCCCACCCCCGGCCACACCCGCGGGCACTGCTCATATCTGGTCGACGGCGTGTTGGCCAGTGGGGACGCGTTGATCACCGGTCATCCGGTGTTATCGCACACCGGGCCGCAGCTGTTGCCTGAGCTCTTCAGCTACAGCCAGCAAGATTGCCTCCGCAGCCTGAGCGCACTGGCGCTGCTGGAGACCGAGGTCTTGGCACCCGGTCACGGCGATGTCTGGCATGGGCCGATCAAAGAAGCCGCTGAGGCCGCTATCGACCGTGCGAGCAAACATTAAGGTCACGATCGGATAAGCGCTGATCCCGCGAATTAAGAGCCAGCCTTACCGAAACCTTCCGCACTGGTGGAGCATTTGCCGCTAGAAGGTGCGGCAGGTGCGGAAACGATGGCCGCGAGCGTCACTGACTGTGCTCCAGGACACGCGACGTGCACTCGCGCCACGCGTACCTTGGGCTCCGGACGGGAATTGCATTCACCCACCCGGAAGGAAACTCCATGTCGAAAGCCCACGGCTTCACCATGATTCGCCGATTCGGCCTCGGCGCCGGCTTGCTGGGCGCCACCGCCGCCGGCCTAGTCGTCGCCCCGTCGGCGTCGGCGGCACCGGACTGCAGTCCGGCTGGCGTGTCCAACACCGTGAACTCGGTGACGGGTTCGGCGCAGCAGTACCTGGCCGCGCACCCCGGCGCCAACGCCGTGGTGAATCAGGCCATCGGCGCACCGCGACCGCAAGCCGCCGCCGACGTGCGCAGCTACTTCACTGCTCATCCCCAGGAGTACTACGAGCTGCGCGGAATTCTGGCACCCATCGGGGAGACGCAACGGCAATGCCAAACCACGGGCCTGCCGCCCGAGTTGGCTTCTGCCTACGCCGAATTCATGGCCGGATAGCATCGGGCGGTCAGCGCCGGGTGGCCGCAACGTAGCGGATAGCCGCGGGAGCGCCATCGAGCTCACGGTCGGACAGCCGGGGCAGCCGAGCCGCCGCGAACAGGTCAGCGATACCGGATTGAGTGGTGGCCCAGCCACTTTCGGTGAGATGGCGCACGACGT
Source organism: Mycolicibacter heraklionensis (assembly GCA_001673575.1). Classification (GTDB taxonomy): domain Bacteria; phylum Actinomycetota; class Actinomycetes; order Mycobacteriales; family Mycobacteriaceae; genus Mycobacterium; species Mycobacterium heraklionense_A. The sequence goes on from LZME01000136.1 coordinate 29,735, forward strand.
CGGTGTGCTCCCCGGAGTAGAACGGTCCGGGACCGGTGAGGCTCAGGCCACGCCGGCGCCACCGCTCGACGAGTGATTCGTGATGTACGGCCTGCGGCCGGCTCGGCGGCACCGCGTGATCGGCGGCGAGCCGGCTGCCCGGCGCGCTGAGCCCGGTGACACCGTCGAGCAGACGGTTCTGGGCGTCGGAGGGGACGTACCAGACCAGCAGCCCCTCGATGACCCACACGGTGGGCGCGGCGGCGTCAAAACCCACCCGGCGCAAGGCAGCCGGCCAGTCGCCGCGTAGGTCGACACCGACCGCACGTCGATTGACGCTCGGCATAGCGTCCCAGGCCCGCATGGTGCTGGTCTTGAAGTCCATGACGTGCGGATGGTCGACCTCGTAGACGATGGTCTCCGGCGGCCACCACAGTCGGTAGGCGCGGGTGTCCAACCCCGAGCCAAGGATCACCGCCTGGCGGATACCCGCGCGGGCGGCATCGGTGAAGAACGCGTCGAAGTACAGGGTTCGCGCCGCGGAGAACTCCGCGAACCGGGGAAATCCCCCGTCTTTGCCGAGCCGGCTGATGTCGAGGTCTCCATCGGCCACCCGAATGCAGAACTCCAGGCCCACCTTGTGCACCAATGGCGCCGCGAACGGGTCGCTGATCAGCTCGCGCGACACCGCTGCGGCCCGTGCGGCCGCCAGCACAGTGGCCATGACGCCGGCGCCGCTGGCCAAACTCCCGGCGTCGTCCTGCTCGTTCGGCGCCGTACTCACGGGTCCCCACCGCGGCGGCACGACGTCAGTGTGCCCTTCTGCCGGCGGGTGCGCCGTGCACCACCGCCCGGACCTCGTCGTCGATCCCGCTGGCCGCGGCGAAGAGCATCTCGTCGCCGGCCTGCAGCGCCTCGGTCGCCCGGGGCAGAATCACCCGGTCACCGCGCTGAACCGCGACCAGCGCCGCGCCCTCGGGCAGCACGATGTCACAGACCTGCCGACCGATCAGCGGGTTGTCGTCGGGCAGGGTGAGTTTCGTCAGGCTGGCCTGACCGCGCCGCAAGCCCATCAACGGGACCAGGTGGCCGACATCGATAGCGCCCTCCACCGCGGCGACCATCGCCCGCGGGGTGGAGACCGCCACGTCGATGCCCCACTCTTCGGTGAACAGCGGCTCGTTGCGGGCGTTGTTGACCCGGGCCACCACCCGCGTCACCCCGAACTCGGCCTTGGCCAGCAACGCGGTGGCCAGGTTGGCCTTGTCATCACCGGTGGCAGCGATCACCACATCACAGATCTCGATGCCGCATTCCCGCAGCGCGCTCAGCTCGCAGGCATCGGCGAGCAGCCACTCGGCTTCCGGGACAGTGTGGGGCTGGTAGTGCGCCGGGTTGCGCTCAATCAGCAGCACCCGGTGGCCGTCGCCGATCAGTTCTCGTGCGACGGATCGCCCCACCGCGCCGGCGCCGGCGATCCCGATGCGCATGATGGCTCCCCTCGTCCCCTGCCGCTGCGGGCGTAACACGGTCGTGACAGCGCTACTGATTTACTGACAGATAACACGAACCCGCCGACTTTGAGCGAATCATATGGGCGGGTCCGACCGCCACCAACAGCCCGAACGGGGATCAGATGAGCCTGGAACAGCTCTACCTGGCTCTGTTGATCGGGGGCTTGGTTCTGCTGGCCAGCATCATCGCCACCCGCGCGGCGGATCGCGTCGGGCTTCCCAGCCTGTTGCTGTTCCTGTTGGTCGGGGTGGTGATCGGCAATGACGGGCTGGGTCTGGATTTCTCCGATGTGCAACTGGCCAGTGACCTGGGCACCACCGCGCTGGCGGTGATCCTGGTCGAAGGTGGTTTGACCACCCGTTTCGCCAACATCCGCCGATTGCTGGCGCCGGCGGCCGTGCTGGCCACCGTCGGCGTCGTGGTCAGCATGGCGGTGATCGCGGTGGCCGCGCACCTGCTGCTGGGCATCAGTTGGCAATTGGCGTTCCTACTGGGTGCGATCGTCTCGCCGACTGACGCCGCGGCGGTGTTCTCCATCCTGCGGGTGCTGCCGCTGCCGCGGCGGGTGGCTGGCCTGCTGGAGGCGGAGTCCGGTTTCAACGACGCGCCGGCGGCGATCGTGGTGCTGATGCTGAGTACGACACCGTTGGTGATCGACCCGGTCCACGCCATCGGCGGGGTTTTCTACGAGCTGATAGCGGGCTCGGCGATCGGCCTGGTCGTCGGGCTACTCGGCGCGATCATGCTGCGTCGGGCGGCCTTGCCGGCGTCCGGCCTGTATCCGCTGGCGACGTTCGGGCTCGCCATGGTGGCGTTCGCGGCGGCGTCGTCGCTGCATGCCAGCGGGTTCATCGCCGCCTACCTGTCGGGTGTGGTGCTGGCCAACTCCGGCCTGCCGCACCGCGCGGCCATCCGCTCGTTCGCCGAGGGGCTGGGCTGGCTGGCGCAGATCGGGCTGTTCGTGTTGCTGGGCCTGTTGGTGAGCCCGAGCCAGTTGTCCGGCGAACTGATCCCGGCGCTGATCATCGGGGCGGTACTGCTGCTGTTGAGCCGGCCGTTGTCGGTGGTGGCGTCGCTGATCTGGTTCAAAGTGCCCTGGCGTGAACAGATCTTCCTGTCCTGGGCGGGGCTGCGTGGTGCGGTTCCGATCGTGCTCGCGACCTTCCCGATCGTCGAGGGCGTCCCCGACAGCTACCGGCTGCTCAACATCGTGTTCATCCTGGTGGTGGTCTACACGGTGGTGCAGGGCCCCAGCCTGGGGCTGTTCGCGCACTGGCTGCGGCTGATCCCGCGCGACACCACCCGCGAGATCCAGGTCGAGGCGGCGCCGCTGGACGTCTTGGAGGCCGAGTTGCTGACGATGACCGTGCAGCCGGGATCGAAGCTGCACAACGTCTCGGTGCTCGAGTTGCGGCTGCCCGACCCGAGTGTGATCACGTTGATCATCCGCAAGGGCGACACCTTCGTGCCCCAGCCCGACACCCGGATCACCGTCGGCGACGAGCTGCTGATCGTCACCACCAGCAAGACCCGCCTGTCGGCCGAACGTCGACTGCGGGCGGTCAGCCGGCGCGGCAAGCTGGCCCACTGGTTCGACGAGTACGGCGACAAGGAGTAGTCCCCGTCGGCGTTGCCTCAAGAGTCAACGAGAAAAGGCGATCAGCGGGATCGCCGTCTCGGCCGGGGTGAGCCCGCCGTGGAAGCCGACCAGTTGCGCCGTCTGCGGCGGTTCGTGTTCGGTCGCCAGGACCGCGGTGTCGCCGGTACATGTCACGACAATGTCGCCGATGCGTGCCAGATGCCCGTCCCGCACGGGTCCGAAGACTCCAGCGGCAACGGCTTGTTCGCGGGTTTGCACCAGGGCTCGCCCGGCCAGGAGTTCCGTCCAGGTCGCCAGCACGTCGGCTGTGGCGCCGGGCTCGGTGTGCAGGTAGCGCACCCGCGGCTCGCCGGCGACCACTCGGATTCCGGCGCGCAACGCCGGGTCGGCGTCGAGGTCGATGCGAGCCTCCTCGGGCACGTTGAGCCCGCCGTGGTCCGCGGTGACCAGCAGCGCCGTGCCTGCTGGCAGTTCGTCGAGGAGATGCCGCAGCAGCGCATCGACTTTGGCGGCGGCGGCGTGCCAGTGCTCCGAGCCGATCCCCGACACGTGCGCGGCGTGGTCGAGTGCTGCCGTGTAGCCGTAGACCAGGCCCGGGGATGTCAGCTCCGCGACCACCCGCTGGGCGTAGCGCTCTCCCTTGGCCACCGGGCAAAACTGCGCGCCTCGGTAGGCGGACTCGGTCAGCCCACTGCCGACGAACATCTCGGGCAGCACGGCGCGGGCAGCCACGCCGGCGTCGCGCAACCGCTCGAACCAGGTGGGCACCGGCTGCCAGACCGCCGGCGGCGGCTCGTCACCCCAGAAGATGTGTGTGAGCACCTGATCGGTTCCGGGAACGTTGACGGTGAAACCCAGCACGCCATGCTCGCCCGGCGGCACGCCGGTGCCCAGCGAGACCAAGCTGGTGGGCGTGGTGGAGGGGAACGTACAAGACAGTTCGGTCAGTTGACCGGTGGCGCCGGCCAGCACCGAGGCCAGCAGGGGTGCATCCTGCGTCAGTTGCGGCAACAGGTGATAGCCCAGCCCGTCGACCAGCACCACCGCCACCCGCTGCACGTCACCGACGCGCTCGCGTAGACCGAGCGGGTCGATCGCGCCCCCAACGCCTAGCAGCGCGGCGGCGGACGGCAGGATGTCGCAGATCGAACCGGGCACCGGTTCAGCCTGCCATCGATCGGCGTGGCGTCGCAGCCCAGGCGCTAGCCGACGCCGTCGCCCTCGGCTTTCGGCAGATCCGCCCCGGGCCTGGCGGCGCTGGTGTTCGACTTGGCCTTGGTGTTATTGGCGCCCGGGGCACCCGAGCCGTTACCGCCACCGCCCGAACCGCCGCCGCCGTTGCCGCCACCGGGCATGCTGAACTTCGGGAAGTTGGTGGGATTGTTGGAGTTTTCGGAGTTTCCGGCTTGATGCTCGCCGTTTCCGGGAGTCGAGTTGGTGTCGCCGGGTGTGCCCGAGTTGGCGTCGGGCGGAGTGCCCGGAGTGGCCTCGGCAGGCGTGCCCGCGGTGGCCGGCTCTGGACTGAGTTGCCCTGGCTCACCGTGCAACAGCTGATCGAGCTGTGCCAGCGGATCCTGCAGAACACCGGAAGCGTCCAGATCCAGTGAGCCCGCGGGAAGGTCGGCAATATCGACTGGGTCGGGGCCGGCGCTCGCCGCGCCGATCACCGTGTCGAGTAAGTCGTCGAGGTCGGCGTGCGCCACCGGTGCAACCAGGAGGCAGAATCCGGCTGACACTATCGTGGCCGTCACACGGGCGGCCGCCCGCTGCGCTCGGCCTAAAGCGCCACCTCGGGGACCGCTCATCCGCCCTGACCTTCCTCACTGAACCTCGCCCGGCGATGCTCCGCTCGGGCGAAGACGAACGTAGCCGTTTCTCGCTCAATTAAGCGACCCCAAAGCCCTGTGAATAACAATGTTCAAAGACCGTTCACTTTCCGTCACCGCTCCAGTCACCAGCTCCGGTAAACACAGCATTTCCCCAGGTCGAGACCACAATTGAGACCGGCGTCACAAAGGCCAGTACCGAACGCACGGCCAATAATTCGACTTTCCACATAAAAGCGCCCGCGGCTCCTATCTTTTATTGAAGTTCCACCACCTTCGGGATAAAAAAATCAGCGCGATCGATAAACGCTCGTCGGCGGCGCTCACACCATCGGTGCGGCGAATCACCCCGGCGTCGACGGCCAGCGGGTTAGCGTTCGTGAGGTGGACACACCCCCCATCGATCTCGGCTCCTGGATCTCCCGGCGGGCCGCGGCGACGCCGAACCTTCCCGCCATCACCTACGGCGAAATCACTTGGACTTACCGAGATTTCGCGAATCGGATCGACAGGCTGGCAGCCGAACTGGCCGCCGGGGGCATGCAGCGCGGGGATCGAGTCGGTTACGCGGGCCTGAACCACCCGGACTTTCTGGTCACGCTGTTCGCCGCGGCGCGCATCGGCGCCTCGTTCGTGCCGCTGAACTGGCGACTGACCGCCGACGAGCTCGGCTACATCCTGGGCAATGCGCAGGTGCACACCCTGATCACCGACGCCGAGCGCGCCGCGGTGATCGATCCGGTGCGCGAGCAGGCCGGGCTGCGCCGGGTGATCGCGCTGGCTCCGGTCCCGGGCTGGGAGGTACTCGACGAGCTGCTGGCCGGGCGGGCACCACTGACCGATCCGGTGTTCGCCGAGCCCGATGACATCGCCGTGATCATGTACACCTCCGGCACCACCGGTCACCCCAAGGGGGCCATGCTCACTCACGCAAACCTGTTCTGGAACAACATCAATGCCCTGTTGACGTTCGACACCAGCCAGAACGACGTGTCGCTGGTCTGCGCGCCGCTGTTTCACATCGGTGGACTCAACGTCACCACGCTGCTGACCCTGCAGAAGGGCGGCCGGATCGTGCTGATGCCCGCCTTCGATCCAGCCGAGGCCCTGCGACTTCTGGCCGAAGAACGGATCACCACCATGTTCGGGGTGCCGGCGATGTTCTTGTTCATGAGCCAGCGACCGGAGTTCGCCGACACCGACCTGTCCAGCGTGCGCAGCTTCGTCTGCGGTGGCGCACCGGTGCCCGAGCCCCTGATTCACCGCTACGCCGAGCGCGGCATCCCGTTCGCGCAGGGCTACGGGCTCACCGAGACCGCCCCGCTGGCCTTGGTGCTGCGCACCGACGAGGTGGGCGTGAAGATCGGTGCCGCAGGAAACCAGGTACTCCCGCTGTCGGAGGTGCGGCTTGTCGATCTCGAGAACCAGCCGGTGCCCGCCGGCACGCGCGGGGAGATCTGCGTGCGAGGACCGCAGGTGATGGCCGGCTACTGGCGCAACCCCGAGGCCACCGCGGCGGTGATCGACGGCGAGGGGTGGTTTCACACCGGCGATATCGGCCAAGCCGACGACGAGGGCTACGTGTGGGTGCTCGACCGGGTGAAGGACATGGTGATCTCCGGCGGCGAGAATGTCTATCCGGCCGAGGTCGAAGACGTGCTCTACGGACACCCGGCCGTCGCCGAAGTGGCGGTGCTGGGCACCCCGCACGAGAAGTGGGGCGAGGCGGTGACGGCCGTGGTGGTACTGCGGCCGGGCGCAACGTTAGAGCTCGATGAGCTGCGCGACCACGCCAGGGACAAGCTTGCGGCGTTCAAACTGCCGATCCGGCTGGAGTTCGTCGACGCCCTGCCGCGAACGCAGTCCGGAAAAGTGGTGAAGTACCAGCTCCGAGACGTGCTGTCGGACCGACCAGACCAACAGTGACCTCACAGGTCCTGGGCAGACGGTGCGCAGTGAACTCCCAGTGGACTGCAGCCTTTGTTAAGTTACGGTAAATTTCGGATCGCAGACCCCTGAATCTGGTTCGGCGTTATGGCCGCGACCGCTGCACCGAGAGGTACCTGAATGTCGCGCCAGCGCAAATCCGTTGCATCCCAACGCCGTCACCGCACCCTGGCAGCGGGTGCCGTACTGGCATTGGGGCTGAGCCCGCTGGGTTTCGCGCCGGCCGCCAGTGCCGATCTGGAAGACCTATTCGACCCGAGCTTCTGGTTGGACTCGACCAGCTGGTTCGAGCCGGGCGACGTCGGCAGCGCGGTTTTCGACCCCGACGCCCTGGGCCTCGGGGATCTGTCGACCTGGTTCGACGGTGTGGGAGCGGCCGACTTCAGCTTCTCGGCGTTCAGCTTCGATGACTTCGCGCAGAGCATCTATCTGGATCTGCACGCCGGAATGCAGGACTGGATGTCCAGCTCGTTCGGGCAGCAGCTCGGCGACCTGATCAATCCGTTGTTCGCCTCCGACTCCGTGTGCGGGCTGATCTGCAACGGCCTGGCCGGCACCGAGGACGACCCGACCGGCGGCGGCGGCGGCTGGCTGTTCGGTGACGGCGGCGCGGGCTATGACTCCGATGTCGCGGGCGTAGCCGGCGGCAACGGCGGCGCGGCCGGGTGGTTCGGCAATGGTGGTGCCGGCGGAATCGGAGGTGCCGGAGCCGACGGTGGTGACGGCGGCACCAGCGGAACGCTGATCGGCATGGGCGGCGCGGGCGGCGACGGTGGCGCGGGCCTGTTCGGCGGTAACGGCGGTGACGGCGGCGACGGTGGCGGCGCGGCCGGAAAGTGGTTCTCCTTCGGGGGCGTCGGCGGAAACGGTGGGGTCGGCGGCGATGTCCTGGACGGCACCGGCGGTAATGGCGGCCACGGTGGCAACGGCGGTTCCCTGACCGTCGTGGGCGCTGCCCCCGACAGCGGCGTCAAGCACAGCGGCGCCTACCTCTTCAAGATCGGCGGCGAGGGCGGTAACGGCGGGGCCGGCGGGACCGGGCTGACCGGTGGAGCCGGCGGTAACGGAGGCAGCGGAGGCTTCTCAACATCTCAGGTGCCTGGGGTAGTCGGCAGCTCCGGCGGACAGGGCGGCGCCGGCGGCGACGGCGACACCGGGGGTGCAGGCGGAAACGGCGGAATGGGTGGCGGCGCCACCTCCGTCTTCGGCCTGACCGGCGGTAGCGGCGGCCTGGGCGGCGCCGGCGGAGCCAGCGCCGGCGACCAGGCCACCGGCGGAGCCGGTGGCGCCGGTGGTCAAGGCGGTACCGTCGTTGGGATCTTCGGCGGCGCTGGCGGTGCGGCCGGCAACGGCGGCGCAGGTGGAGCCGCGACCGGCGACGACAGCATCGCCGGTGCTGGAGGCACCGGCGGCGCCGGGGGCATTGCCATGATGACGATCTTCAGTGGCACAGGCGGCGTCGGTGGCGTCGGTGGCGTCGGCGGCGCGGTCTCCGGCGTCGGCAGCGTCGCCGGTGCAGGTGGTGACGGCGGCACCGGCGGACTTGGCAGCATGCTTGTCGGTGGCCTCGCCGGCGCGGGCGGCACCGGCGGAACGGGCGGCGCCAGCACCGGTACCGGTGGCATCGCGGGCAACGGAGGCGACGGCGGCAGTGCCGGTTCGCTGGGCACGCTCACCAGTTCGCCCGACCAGCTCGGTGCGGCCATCACCCAGCTCGCCGCCCTCACCGGCAAGTCCGCTGAGGAACTGCAGGCCCAACTGGACAAGCTCGAGGGGCTGGCCGGGAATCCGCTGACTAACTTGATCTCGGCGAGCAGTGTTTTCAGCGGTAACGGCGCTGACGGCGGTGCCGGCGGAACCGGAGGCATGGCCAGTGGTGCCGGCGGCCTCGCCGGCGACGGCGGCCATGGTGGCAACGGCAGCAGCGGCGGCATGCTGGGCGGCTCAGGCACAACCGGAAGTGGAGGCGCCGGCGGTAACGGTGGCGACGCCCGCGGCACTGACGCCCTCGCCGGCAATGGTGGAACGGGCGGAGACGGAGCATCGTCCTCTCTGATCGGCGGCAACGGCGGCGTCGGTGGGGTCGGCGGCACGGTGGGTAACGGCACCGACGGAGCGCTTGCCGGTTACGGCGGTAGCGGTGGATCCGGCGGAGCCGGTAGCCCGTTCAGCGGCAGCGGCGGGGCCGGCGGGGCCGGTGGTGCCGGTGGCACCAGCGGTGGCGGAGTCGCCGGCCAGGGCGGCGCCGGGGGTGTCGGCGGCACCGGCTTGGGCGGCCTGTTCAACAGCTTCAACAACCCCGGCGGAATTCCCGACACATCGCCCAGCGGCGGTGCTGCCGGTGGTGGCGGCGGCGGTGGCGGTGGCGCCGGAAATGCCGGCAACGGCGGTGACGGCGGCGTCGGCGGCGCGGGCGGCATGGCCAACGGTGGCCAGGGCGGCACCGGCGGTGCCGGAGTCAACGGCGGCACCGGTGGCACTGGCGGCACCGGCGCTGCGGGCAGCGGCACCAACTATGTATCCGGTGGCCTCGCCGGCGGTTCCGGCGGCAACGGTGGCGCAGGCATCGGTGCGGGCAGCACCGGCGGTAACGGCGGCACCGGCGGCACCAGCACCACCGTTCAAGGTGGCACCGGCGGCAACGGCGGCACCGGGCTGGATGGCGGCACCGGCGGCAATGGCGGGCAGGGCGGCAACGCGGGCACCAGCGGCTCCGACCACACCACGCGGGGTGACGACCCGGCCGACACCACCACCCAACCCGGCGGTACCGGCGGCGCCGGCGGCCGGGGCGGCGACGGCGGAACCGGCACCGCGGCCGGCAACGGTGGCGACGGCGGTGCCGGCGGCAACGGCGGTAAGGGCGGAGACGCCACCGAGACTGGTCCCGGCGGTGCCGGTGGCGCGGGCGGCACCGGTGGCACCGGTGGCCAGATCGGCCCGAACGGCGACGGTAGCGGCGGCGTCGGAGGCAACGGAGCCAACGGCGGTGCGGACGGCGAGGCTGGTCAGGCCGGCGGGACCGGCGGCAACGGCGGCGCCGACGGAACCCCGGGCGCGCCCGGGACGCCCAGCGCGAGTTCCGACAGCGCAAGCTGACCTGATCCAGGCCACCCGCCGGGTGGCAGGATGAACGGATGGCAACCGGTAGCACCGCGCCCTTCGACCCGATCGATCCGCTGAGCCTGGACAGCTTGCTCTCCGACGACGAGATCGCGCTGCGCGACACCGTCGCCAAGTTCTGCGCCGAACATGTCATGCCGCACATCGCCGAGTGGTTCGAGATCGGCGACCTACCGGCCCGTGAACTGGCCCGGGAATTCGGCAAACTCGGGCTGCTGGGCATGCACCTGGACGGCTACGGCTGCGGTGGGGCGTCGGCGGTGCATTACGGATTGGCCTGTGTGGAGTTGGAGGCCGCCGACTCCGGCCTGCGCTCTCTGGTGTCGGTGCAGGGCTCGTTGGCGATGTATTCGATCTACAACAACGGTTCCGAAGAGCAGAAGCAGCAGTGGCTGCCGGGTATGGCCGCCGGTGAGCTGATCGGCTGCTTCGGGCTGACCGAGCCCGACGTCGGCTCCGATCCGGCCGCCATGACCACCCGGGCCAAGCGTGACGGATCCGACTGGGTTCTCAATGGCCGCAAGATGTGGATCACCAACGGCTCCATCGCCGACGTCGCGGTGGTGTGGGCGGCCACCGACGACGGCGTCCGCGGTTTCATCGTGCCCACCAACACCCCCGGGTTCAGCGCCAACACCATCCACCACAAGCTGTCGCTGCGCGCCTCGATCACCAGTGAACTGGTGCTCGACGACGTGCGTCTGCCCGCCGAGGCCATGCTGCCCAAAGCCCGCGGCGTCAAGGGCGCATTGGCCAGTCTGTCCGAAGCGCGTTACGGAATCATTTGGGGCGCAATGGGTGCGGCCCGCTCGGCCTGGCAGGCGGCCCGCGACTACGCCACCCAGCGCACTCAGTTCGGCAAACCGATCGCCGGTTTCCAGCTCACCCAGGCCAAGCTCGTCGACATGGCCCTCGAATTGCACAAGGGACAGTTGCTGTCCCTGCACCTGGGCCGGCTCAAAGACAGCGCCGGGCTGCGCCCCGAGCAGGTCAGCTTCGGCAAGCTCAACAACACCCGCACCGCGTTGGAGATCTGCCGTACCGCCCGAACCATTTTGGGGGGCAATGGGATATCGCTGGAGTACCCGGTGATTCGACACATGGTCAACTTGGAGTCGGTGTTGACCTACGAGGGCACCCCCGAAATGCATCAACTGGTGCTCGGTCAGGCGTTCACCGGCCTCGGCGCCTTCCGCTGAGACGCGCGAGCTGCGGGCGGCCCGTCGGCGCCCCCGTTTCGCGGACCTAAGACCCTCGGCGTTAATTCATCAACGACCAGCCAGGACCGAGGCCCGATGACGACTCGATAATTCTCACATGGCAGTGTTGTGAAAATGACGAGTCGCGAGGTTCTTGGGCAACAGGCGGCGGCCTTCCTGGCGCTGCACCAACCGGGCAATCCGGTGATCCTGCCAACCGTGTGGGACGTATGGTCGGCAAAGCTGGCCGTCGGCGCCGGATTCGCCGCGCTGACCATCGGCAGCAAGCCGGTCGCCGAATCGCTGGGCAAGACCGACGGCGAGGGTATGTCGTTCGCCGAGGTCCTGGACCGCGCACGCCAGATCACCGCCGCCGTCGACGTGCCGGTGTCGCTCGACATCGAGTCCGGGTACGCCCAGTCGCCCGCCAGCCTGGTCGACGGCCTGCTGGATGCCGGTGTGGTCGGGTGCAACATCGAGGACTCGGTGCACAGCGAAGACAAGCGGCTGCGGTCGTCGCCCGAGCATGCCGAGTACGTGGCCGCGCTGCGGGCAGCCGCCGACGCCGCAGGCCCACACCTGGTGATCAACGCCCGCACCGATCTGTTCCTGCGCAAAGACGGTGACGACGCCGACCGCGTCGACCGGGCGATCGCGCGGCTGACCGAATGCGCGCACGCGGGAGCCGACGTGCTCTACCCGGTCGGTTTCCATGACGCAGAGACCCTGCGCGTCCTGGCCGAAGCCTTGCCGAAGCCGGTCAACGCGCTCGTCGCACCCGATACCGCCGATCCCGCCTCGTTCGGCCCGCTCGGTATCGCGCGGATCAGCTTCGGACCGCTGTTGCAGGCCACCCTGGGCAAGCACGCCGGGGAGGTCCTGGCCCGCTGGGCCTGAGCGCAGTCTTCCCGTACCGTCGACACCGAATTTGACACCTGTTAAGTTCGTCGTCGTGGACAACATTCGCGGTAAGACCATTGCCATCACCGGCGCCGCCCGTGGTATCGGGCTGGCCACCGCCACCGCCCTGCTGGCGCGTGGCGCTCGGGTCGTCATCGGCGACCGTGACGTCGCGGTTCTCGACAAGGCGGTAAAGCAGCTCAGCTCGGGCGGTCAGGTCAGCGGCCACCCGCTGGATGTCACCGACCGCGAATCGTTCTCGACCTTCCTGGACAAGGCCCGTGCCGACGGCGACGGCCACATCGACGTGCTGATCAACAATGCCGGCGTCATGCCGGTCGGGCCGTTCCTCGACCAGTCACCCGAATCCATCCGCTCGGCGACCGAGGTCAACTTCTACGGCGTGCTCAACGGCTGCCAGCTGGTGCTCCCGGAGATGATCAAGCGCCGTAGCGGCCACATCATCAACATCGCCTCGCTGGCCGGCGTCGTGGCCGTACCCGGTCAAGTGCTCTACGCCGGAACCAAATTCGCCGTCGTCGGCCTGACCACCGCGATGTCCGATGAGTTCGCACCGCAGGGCGTCAAGGTCTCTGCCGTGCTACCCACCTTCACCAACACCGAATTGATCTCGGGCACAACGCCGTCGGCGGCCCAGAAGCCGGTCGAACCCGAAGACATCGCCGCCGGGGTGGTCAAGGTGCTCGACAAGCCCAAGACACTGGTCTCGGTGCCCAGCTTTGGGCGTCGCGTCTCGATCCTGGCGAGCCTGCTGCCCGACCGGGGCCGTCGCTGGCTGAACAAGAAGACCCACAACGACACGGTGTTCTTGCAGTTCGACACCGCGGCCCGCAAGGCGTACGAGGACCGCGCGCAGCACGCCACCGGCGTCGTCGAAGGCGACTGAGCACCCGGGATCACTTCCCAGAGTGATCCCGGGCGTCTGCCTATCCCAGCGCCTGATCCAGGTCGGCGATCAGGTCGTCGGTGCCTTCCAGCCCGACGGAGATCCGCACCACCCCGTCGCCGAGTCCGATTGCGGCGCGACCGTCGGGCCCCATCGCCCGGTGGGTGGTGGTGGCCGGATGGGTGATCAGGGACTTCGCGTCCCCGAGGTTGTTGGAGATGTCGATCAGTTTCAGTTTGTCCAGCAGCTCGAATGCCCGCTGCTTGGCGCCGCTTTGGGGCCCGTCAAGTTCGAAGGTGATGACAGTGCCGCCGCCGGACATCTGTTTGCGCGCCAAATCGTATTGCGGGTGCGACGCCAAGAAGGGGTAGCGAACCCAACTCACCGCCGGATGCTGCTCCAGGAACTCCGCGATCCGCAGCGCCGCGGAATTTGCGTAGTCAACCCGAATCGCCAGCGTTTCAAGGCCTTTCAACAAGATCCAGGCATTGAAGGCGCTCAGCGCGGGTCCGGTGTGCCGCATCAGGGTTTGCACCGGGCCGTCGATGTACTCCTGGTCGCCCAGGATCGCCCCACCCAGGACGCGTCCTTGCCCGTCGAGGTGCTTGGTGCCGGAGTACACCACCACATCCACCCCGAGCGGTAGCCCCTGCTGCAGCAACGGGGTGGCGAACACGTTGTCCAGCACCACTTTCGCCCCGGCGGCGTGCGCCAGCTCGGTGACCGCGGCGATGTCCACCAGCGACTGCATCGGGTTGGACGGTGTCTCGAAGAACACCGCCTGGGTGGGTACCGAGAGTGCCTGCTCCCACTGCGCCAGGTCCTCGCCGTCGACGAACACGGTTTCCACGCCCCAGCGGGGCAGGATCTCGTTGCAGATCACGAAGCAGGATCCGAACAGGCTGCGCGCGGCCACCAGACGATCGCCGGCCTTCAACAACGCGCCGAGTGCCACGAACACCGCCGCCATGCCGCTGGCCGTGGCAAACGCCGCCGGTGCCCCTTCGATCAGGCGCAGTCGTTCCTCGAACATCGACACCGTCGGGTTGCCGTAGCGCGAGTAGACGAACCGGTCGACCTCGCCGGTAAACGCCTGCTCCGCGGCGGCCGCCGAATCGTAGACGTATCCGGAGGTCAGGAACAGCCCCTCGGCGGTCTCCTCGAACTGGGTGCGCAGCAGGCCGCCGCGCACCCCGATGGTGGCCGCGCTGACACCGTCCGGCAGCGGTTTCGGGATGCGGACCGACGGTTCAGCGAGGCTCGACGAAGGAGAGCCGACGCTGGGACCGGCGCATTTACCCGAGCGGGACGGTTGCGAGTCGCTCATGACTGCGTCCAGGGCAGGCCGACGGCCCGCCAGCCCGCGCCACCCCGGTGGGCGTGCTCGTCGAGATGGCCCTCGAAGCCGTCCAGCACGTTGTAGGACGGGGTCAGACCCAGCGCGGTACCGGCTTCGGCGGCCCCGATGGAGCGGTTGCCGGAGCGGCACAGGAAGATCGCCGGCCCGCCGGCGACGCGCGCGGCCAGTTCACGGGAGAAGTCGCGGTTGGGAGTTCCGTCGGAGTGAACCCACTCGATGCAGACCAGTTCGCGGCCCAGCCCGGAGACGTCGGGCAGTCCGACGAAGCGCCATTCGGCGTCGGTGCGCACGTCGATGAGCGTCGCCGCCGAGTCATCGCGCAGTATCGCCCAGGCCTGCTCAGGTGTGATATCTCCTGCGTAGCTCACCTGCGGAAGTCTTGCACCTGAACCCGGTTCACGCCACGGCGGGTCACGGCCAGAGCTTGCCCAGAACGGTCGCCACCTGCGCCGCACGGTCGCGGGCGACCGCGACGTCTGGCCCGGTGGCCAGCGCCAAGCCCAGCCGCCGACGCGGGTGCCCCTCGTGGTGGGAGAACACCACCACATCACTTTCCGTCACGCTGAGTGCATCGGCGACCACCGCCACGCTGTCCGGTGTGGTCTCGACGGCGGTCCCGACGGGACGACGCGAGTAGATCAGCCGGGCCGCCCCGGGCGAGACCATGATGGTGTCGGTCGCCAGCCCGAGGATCCCGCGCGCCTGCAGCTCGAACCCCGAGAGCCGCTGGGTGCGCAACGTCAGCAGGTTGGCGTCGTACGGGCGCACATCGACCCCGGCGAAATACACCTCATCGCCGTATACCAGCAACTCCACGCCGAACAGACCGCGTCCGCCGAGTGCGCGGGCGACCCGTGCGGCGATCGACTTGGCCGCATCCAGCGCCACCGCGCTCATCGGGTGCGGCTGCCAGAACTCCACCGTCAGTTGGCCGTTCGGCTCCTCGACGCTGCGGTGGCCGATGGGTGCGCAGAAGTCCAATGCCGGTCCGTTCGGGCCATCGCGATGGACGGCCAGCAGGGTGACCTCGCTGTCGACCTCGACCACCGTCTCGGCCAGCACTCGCGGGGGCGTCTCCGACGCGCTGGCCACCACCGCGCGCTCCCAGGCGGGCTCAATGTCGCTGTCGCGGACCATCACCGAACGGCCCTCGCCGAGCGAACCGCCCACCGGTTTGACCAACATCGGGTAACCGGCCCGCTGCGCCACCTCGCGCAGCTCCTCGACCGAGCCGGCGAACCAGAACGGTGCGGTGGGCAGCCCCAGCTCCTCGGAGGCCAGCCGCCGCATCCCCTCGGGGTCTGCGGCCAACCGGGCCCCGCGGATGCCGGGCACCAACTGGGTGAAACCGGTGTCGGCGGCGGCAGTCAACGCGTCGGTCGCCACCACCTCGGAGGCAACCACCACGAACTTCGGCTGCAACCACCGGATGGCCGCCGCCAATTCGTCGCTGTCACCGAGATCGACCACCACCGAGCGGTCAACGATGCCGTGCAACGCGGCGTCGGCGTAGCGATCGACGGCGATCACCTCGGCGCCGAGGCGCTGCAGCGCCGTCACCAGCTCGCGGCTGAGATCACCGGACCCGAGCAACGCGACCCGGGTACGGCTAGGACCGTCGACGGGCAACCGCTCGGTCACCAACTCACCCGCCTCGCCGTTCACCGCCCCACCCTCCCCGTGCCACGGCAATGTTGCATGCTGCTCCAGGATAGGGGGAAAGCGGATGGAGGTGCAGCGACGATGAACGCCGCACTGTTGGGGCCCCTGGTGGCCGCGGTGCTGGTCGCGGCCATCGCGCGGCATCGCAGACTGTCCGCGCCCCTGGTGTTGGTGATTACCGGCCTGCTGGTCGGACTGATCCCGGCGGTACCGGAGATCGTCCTGCGGCCCGAACTGGTGCTGTTCGTGATCCTGCCGCCACTGCTGTGGTCGGCCGGTTTGGAAAGCTCCGTGATCAGCATGCGCCGCAACCGGCGCCCCATCATCCTGCTGGCCGTCGGACTGCCGCTGGCCACCACCGTCGCCGTCGGCGTGGTCGCGTACTACACCGTGCCGGAACTGACCCTGGCCGCGGCGCTGACCCTGGGCGCGATCGTGGCGCCGCCGGACGCGGTGTCGGCGACTGCCGTCGGCCGCCGCGTCGGGTTGCCGCGGCCGATCATGACGCTGCTGGGCGGCGAGAGCCTGCTCAACGATGCGACCGCGCTGACCGTCTACAAGGTGTCGCTGGCCGCGGCGATCGGCGTGGCCACCGGCTGGGGCACGGGCCTGCTGACCTTCGCGCTGGCCGCCGTCGGCGGCGTGGCGGTCGGGGTGGCGTTCGGCGCCATCATTGTGTTCATCCGGGCTCGGCTGACCGATCCGGTGGTGGAAAGCGCGGTCGGGCTGCTGGCCCCGTTCGTGATCTATCTGGCGGCCGAGGAGATCCACGGTTCCGGGGTGCTCGCGGTGGTGGTCGCCGCGCTGATCCTGGGGCAGCGCTTCACCCGCGCCCACTACGCCACCCGGCTGCAGGATCAGGCCGTCTGGCGCGCCGTGCAACTGGTGCTGGAGTCACTGGCGTTTCTGCTGATCGGACTGCAACTACCCGCCGTAGTGCAGAACCTGCATGGCGTGCGTTTCGCCACGCTGATCGTGGCGTCGCTGGCGGTGTTCGGGACGCTGCTGGCGGTGCGAGCGGTGTGGGTGGTGACCTTCGCCTACGCACCCCGAATCCTGTCGGAGAAGGTCCGGCAACGAGAAGCCGCGCCGACCCCGGGCCAGGTGTTCGTGCTGGCCTGGGCCGGCATGCGCGGTGTGGTGTCGCTCGCGGCCGCCTTCGGTGTGCCGTTGACGACGCTGTCCGGGGACCCGTTCCCGGGTCGTCCGCAACTGGTGTTCTTGACCTTCGTGGTGGTGGTGGGCACCCTGCTGCTGCACGGGCTCACGCTGCCCTGGGTGATCCGCCGGCTGGGCGTACCCACCGACCAGGACCACGCCGATGCGATTGCCGCGGCTGCCGCGCAGGACAAGGCGGCCCTGGCCGCTGCCCAGCGCCTCGACGAAGTGCTCGCCTCGACGGAGCCGTCACCGGCCAGCGAGCGCGCCGCCGACGCTTTGCGCGGCCTGAACACCCGGCGGCGCAACGCGGCCCGGGAACGGCTGCGGCGCTTCGACCCCGCCCACGACGACAGCGACGAGACCGCCGCCGCGGCGTTTCGCCGGCTCCGGTTGGAGATGCTGGCGGCCGAACGGATGGCGCTGATCCATGAACGCGACATTGGCCGCATCGACGACCAGGTACTGCGCAATGTGCTGCACCGGCTGGATCTGGAAGAGGCGACGCTGAATCTCGACTGACCCGCGGGCCCCTCGCCGAGTGGCAATTCCACGACGCCTCAGCGGCGTGTCGCGTCGTGAGATTCCCACTCGCGGTGGGCGCTACCCCGCGGCTAGGGTCGGATCCATGAGTGTCCTGACATCGCCGAAGACCTACACGGGGCTGGCGGCCTTCCAAGTCGCCGACGCGGTGGCCTGCGCCATTCCGGTGCCCTACATCGCCACGGCGCTTGACCAGCTGGGCTGCTCACCCGAGGTCCGCAAGGTGCTGCCGATCGTCAAAGCCGCTTCGGCGGTCGGCCTGCTGTCGGTGCACCGGTTTCCGGGATTGGCACGTCTGACCACCGCGGCGTTGACGTTGTACTTCGTCCTGGCGGTCGGCGCGCACATCCGGGTGCGCGACGCCGTCGTCAACACCGTGCCGGCCGCAACATTGCTGACCCTGTTCGCGGCGATGACCATCAAGGGCCCAAGCTCCGGCTAGGGCTGCCCCGGCAGCAGCCGCACCATCAACCCCTGCGCCTCGGCCAGCACGGTGCCGTCGGTGTCGGTGAGTTCGGCGCCGATGAACGCCTTGCGCCCCTCGGCCCGCTCGATCCGGGCGTGCACCAACAGCGGGGTGTCGATCGGGGTGACCTTGCGGTAGTCGACGTGCAGGAACGCCGTGCGGCTGATCGGGCGGTTGGCGGCGTGCACCACCATCCCGAACATCCAGTCGAATAGCAGCGGCAGTACGCCGCCGTGTACCGCGGAGTTGCCGCCCACATGGAATCGGCTGAACGACCCCGTCATCGAGACGCCGTCGGGCTCGAACCGGCTGATCCGCCACGGCGGTAGCAGCAGGCTGCCCATGCCCGGCATCGACGGTGCCCGCCCGGCCGGGGCGACAGCCTGCGACGCCGGGAACTTCTCCAGCAACCCCACTAACGCTTCGACGCGATCGGCGGCGTCGTCCCAGGTGGCATCGTCGGGGTCGGTCGACACCGCCAGGTCCTGCAGGCGCCGCATGGTGGTGACGAACCGCTCGAAGCCCGGGCTCGGGTCGACGACCGCGTAATCCGGGAAGCCCCCGTGGCTGGCGTAGTCGGGGTCGGCCGCGGTGTCGTCAGCGCCCTGCGCGGACTGCTCCTCGCTCACTCGCCGCCCCTCACGACATCGCGTCGCACGATGGTCTGCTCCCGCCCCGGGCCGACCCCGATGCACGAGACCTGCGCGCCGGCGATCTCCTCAAGCCGCGACACATAGTCGCGCGCGTTGGGCGGCAGCTCCTCGAAGGTGCGGGCACCGGAGATGTCCTCCCACCAGCCCGGCAGTTCCTCGTAGACCGGCTCGGCACGAGCGAACTCTTCCTGCGTCATCGGCAGCTCGTCGGTGCGTTTGCCGTCGACGGTGTAGCCGACGCAGACCGGCACGGTCTCCAGGCTGGAGAGCACGTCGAGCTTGGTCAGGAAGTAGTCGGTGATGCCGTTGACCCGGGTGGCGTAGCGCGCGATCACCGCGTCGAACCAGCCGCAGCGCCGCTGGCGCCCGGTGGTCACCCCGACCTCGCCGCCGGTCTTGGAGAGGTATTCGCCGTAGGCGTCGAACAGCTCGGTGGGGAACGGTCCCGAACCGACCCGGGTGGTGTAGGCCTTGAGGATGCCCAGCACCGTGGTGATGCGGGTCGGACCGACACCGGAGCCCACCGCGGCGCCGCCCGCCGTGGGGTTGCTCGACGTCACGTAGGGGTAGGTGCCGTGGTCGACGTCGAGCAGGGTGCCCTGCGAGCCTTCCAGCAGCACGTTCTCACCGCGGTCCAGCGCGGCACCCAGCAGCAGACTGGTGTCGGCGATGCGGTGCTTGAAGCCCTCGGCCTGCTCCAGCAGATCTTCGAGAACCTGCTGGGGCTCCAGTGCCTTGCGGTTGTAGATCTTGACCAGCACCTGGTTCTTGAAGTCCAGGGCGGCCTCGATCTTCTGGGCCAGCGTTTCGTGGTCGAGCACGTCGGCGACCCGGATTCCGATCCGGGCGATCTTGTCCTGGTAGCAGGGCCCGATACCGCGGCCGGTGGTGCCGATCTTCTTGCTGCCCATGTAGCGCTCGGTCACCTTGTCGATGGCCACGTGATAGGGCATCAGCAGGTGCGCATCGGCGGAGATCAGCAGCCGCGAGGTGTCCACGTCGCGGCGTTCTAGGCCCGCCAGCTCCTCGAGCAGCACCCCCGGATCGACCACCACACCATTGCCTATGACGTTGGTGACGTGCGGCGACAAGACGCCGGACGGGATCAGGTGCAGTGCGAAGTTCTCCCCGGTGGGCAGGACCACCGTGTGGCCGGCGTTGTTGCCACCCTGGTAGCGCACCACCCACTGCACCCGTTCACCGAGTAGGTCGGTCGCTTTACCTTTGCCCTCGTCGCCCCACTGGGCGCCGATGACGACGATTGCCGGCATGGAATTCTCGCTAACTGTCTTGGCTTACTGTGGTCCAGCCGGTGACTGAGCCTATCTGAAGAGATTCACAAGGAGCGTGTTGAACGCCACTAACGGCACCGAGAGCCTGAAGATGCCTCCCGAAACCGCCGTCCTGCTGTTTGCCGGACGGCCGCTGCCGCGCCCCTTGCGGGGGCTGCCAACGGTGCAGGTCGGCGACGAAACGAGCACCGATGATCTCGACGCCGCGATCGCCCGTTACCGCCGGTTGGTGGTCGTCGGCGCCGACGCGGACCTGGCCCGAATACTGACCCGGCTGCTCCGCACCGACCGCCTCGATGTCGAGGTCGGCTACGTGCCGCGACGGCGCACACCGGCCACCGCGGCCTACCGGCTGCCGTCCGGGTGGCGGGCCGCGCGGCGGTCCCGGCGGGGCTCCGCGCAGCCCGTGCCGCTGGTCCGCGACGATGCCGGCACCGTCCTGGTGGGTGTCGGCCGATGGCTGCCGGTGGACGGCGCCGCGGTACTGCACGGTGAGGGGATCGTCGACGACGCCCCCCTGTTCGACGGGGATGTGGCCGAGGTGTTGATCGAGCCGATGGGCACCGCACCGGGCGTGCGTGCCGGTGTCCCGGGCCGGCGCGGCCGGGTACGACGCTGGGTGGCGGGCCGCGCGGCCCAGTTGGGCACCACCGGCGCGCTGGTGGTGCGCGACGGCATCTACAGCAGCCGAACAGTGAAGCGGTCCACCTTTTATCGGCACATCGAGGACTGGCGGCTGGTCGGATAGCTTCTACTGCGTGAACGTGCATCCGCTGCGCGGGCAGGCGGTACGGCCCAGCCCGGTCTTCCTGGCACTGCTGGCCGTGACGGTCCTCGGCGGCGCACTGGCGTGGCAGGCCGGTGAAGAGATCCGGCCGCTCGCCTACGCCGGGGTGTTCGTGTTCGTCATCGCCGGCTGGCTGGTCTCGCTGTGTCTGCACGAGTTCGGTCACGCTTACACCGCGTGGCGGTTCGGTGACCACGGCGCCCAGATGCGCGGCTATCTGACCCTCAACCCGCTGCGCTACACCCATCCGGGCCTGTCCCTGGTGCTGCCGATGCTGTTCATCGTGCTCGGCGGCATCGGGCTGCCGGGCGGGGCGGTCTATGTGCAGACATCGTTCATGACGCCGCGGCGCCGCACCCTGGTCAGCCTGGCGGGCCCGGCCGCCAACCTGGTGCTGGCCGTGCTGCTGCTGGGCGCCACCCGCGCCCTCTACGACCCCGCCCACCCGGTGTTCTGGTCCGGGGTGGCGTTTCTGGGCTTCCTGGAGTTGACCGCAGTGGTGCTGAACCTGCTGCCGGTGCCGGGCCTCGACGGCTATGGCGCGCTGGAGCCCCACCTGAGTCCGGCCACCCAACGCGCCGTGGCGCCGTTCCAGCAGTGGGGCCTGCTGGTGCTGCTGATGTTGCTGCTGGCGTCGCCGATGCTGAACCAGAAGTTCTTCGGAATGGTGTTGTGGTTCTTCGACCTGTTCGATGTGCCGCGCCTGCTGGTGTCGTGGGGTTTGAGCCTGACACAGTTCTGGAACTCCTGGTTCTGAGTTCCTAGCCGAGCGTGAACCCGACTTCACGCCCGACAGCGGACCGGTCCGCCTATATTCACCTCCCATGGGCGCCGGTCACGATCACCGTCATACCGACTCCCGGCTGTCTCGAATGGCCGTAGGCGCTGCCATCCTGAGCGCGTTCTTCGTCATCGAACTGACCACGGCGATCACCATCAACTCGATGGCGCTGCTGGCCGACGCAGGCCATCTGCTGACCGACCTGGCCGCCTTGTTCATGGGGGTGGCGGCGGTGATGTTGGCCCGGCGCGGCAGCACGTCACCGTCGCGCACCTACGGCTGGCACCGCGCCGAGGTATTCACCGCGGTCGCCAATGCCGTGCTGCTGATCGGGGTGGCGACGTTCATCCTCACCGAGGCGGTCCGCCGCATCGGCACCGCGCCGGACGTGCCCGGGGTGCCGATGATCGTGGTCGCCCTGGCCGGACTGACCGTCAACATCGGCGTCGCCCTCCTGTTGCGATCGCACTCGACCGAGAGTCTCGCGGTGCGCGGCGCCTACATGGAGGTGGTCGCCGACACCGTCGGCAGCGTCGGAGTGCTCATCGCCGGCGTGGTCACCATCACCACCGGATGGCCCTACGCCGACGTGGTGGTCGCGGTCTTCGTCGCGCTGTGGGTGCTTCCGCGGGCGTTTGCGCTGGCCGGCGCGGCCCTTCGGATCCTGTCGGAGGCATCTCCCAGCCACATCGACGTCGCCGAACTCCGCGCGGCGCTCGCTGCCGTCGACGGCGTCACCGACGTGCACGACCTCCACGTCTGGACGTTGGTTCCGGGCCAGGACATGGCCACCGCCCACCTGGGCACCAACGCCGACGCCGGCCGCGTATTGGCCGACGCTCGGGCCGTGCTGGCCGCTCGCGGGTTGACCCACGCAACCGTGCAGGTGGAACCTACCGGGCAGGGTGGTCGTTGCCCACTCGGATGCTGATGCCCTAGTGGGTCAGCTCAGCCCCAGCGCGGTGCGGGCGTCGGGGTCGCAGTCGTCGAGCAGAGCCAGGCAGCGCGCCTGCTCGTCGGTCTCCCCAATGCTGGTGGCGGCACGCGCCAGCGCGGCCACACACCGCAAGAAGCCACGGTTGGGCTCATGCGCGTACGGCACCGGACCGTAGCCCTTCCACCCGTTACGGCGCAGCTGGTCCAGGCCCCGGTGGTAACCGGTGCGCGCGTAGGCGTAGGCGGTCACCACCTTGTCCTCGGCCAATGCCGCTTCGGCCAGCACCGCCCACGCCACCGAGGCCGCCGGATGCGCGGCCGCGACAATCTCGGGGTCCTGGTTGGCCCGCAGGGCGGCCTCGGCGGCCGGGTCGCCGGGCAACAAGGTCGGATCGGGGCGGAGGAGATCACCGGTGTGAGTCACATCGTCCATTCTGCCGTGCCGTCCATGGCCCGCCACTCCGGCAATCCGCAGTCTCGCTCAGTAAACTAGCGCCAGCCGATCCGAATCAGCCGGGCGGACATTGGAGGATCAGCCACACATGCCGAACCCACCGGAACCGGACAACACCGAGCCGACCGACGACGGAGCCAACGCTCCCAGCGAGCAGCCCGACGGCGACGACCAGGTCACCCAGATCCAGCCTGTGGCATCGGCGGACGACGAGACCGCGACGGCCATCCTGGCGGAGACACCGAACGAAGCCGACGCCGTCACCGAGGTGATCACCACCGAGGCCGCCCCCAAGGAACCCGGACCCGACGGATCACCGGAACGCCGCTTCACCGCACCCGGGTTCGACGCCGGGCACACCGAGGTCATCCCGTCGGTGGGCGATGCGGACACCGAACTGATCGCTCAGCAGAGCGATGAGACGGGAAAGGCGATACCCCAACAGATTCCGGCTCGAGTCGGCGGCAAACTGCCGTCTACCGTGTCCCGCAGCTGGGGCTGGGTGATGGCGGTGATCCTGATCATCTTGGCGCTCGCGGCCATCGCGGTGCTGGGCACCCTGTGGCTGACCCGCGATACTCGGCAGGCCGCCTCGCAGGAAGAGCATGTGCGGGCCACCATCCAGAACTTCGACATCGCCATGCAGAACGGTGATCTGGCGGCACTGCGCAGCCTCACCTGTGGCGACATTCGCGACCGCTACGTCAACTACGACCAAAAGGCCTGGGACGACACCTACCAGCGCATTGCGGCGGCTAAGCAATACCCGGTTGTCGCCAGCATCGACGAGGTGGTGGTCAACGAGGGGCAGGCCGAAGCCAACGTCACCGCGTTCATGGCCTACGAGCCGCGGGTCCGCTCAACCCGCAGCTTCGACCTGCAGTTCCGCGACGACCAGTGGAAGATCTGCCAGTCGCACGGCAGCTAGACACCAAAGCCCCCAATCCGCGTGGGAATCGGGGGCTTTGGCGAATACTCGGCGCTGAGACCGGTCAGCTGCTCAGGCTCTTGCCGGCGCTGTGCAGGTCGTTGCAGGCCTCGATGACCCGCTCAGTCATGGCGGCCTCAGCCTTCTTGAGGTAGCTGCGCGGGTCGTAGGTCTTCTTGTTGCCCACCTCGCCGTCGACCTTGAGCACGCCGTCGTAGTTGGTGAACATGTGCGCGGCGATCGGGCGAGTGAACGCGTACTGGGTGTCGGTGTCGACGTTCATCTTCACCACTCCGTAGCGCAGCGCCTCTTCGATCTCGGACTTCAGCGAGCCCGAGCCGCCGTGGAAGACGAAGTCGAACGGCTTGGAGCCGTCAGCCAGGCCCAGCTTGGCCGAGGCCACCTTCTGACCCTCGGCCAGGATGTCCGGGCGCAGCTTGACGTTGCCCGGCTTGTAGACGCCGTGCACGTTGCCGAAGGTGGCGGCCAGCAGGTACTGGCCCTTCTCGCCGGCGCCCAGGGCGGCGACGGTCTTCTCGAAGTCTTCGGGCGAGGTGTAGAGCTTCTCGTTGATCTCGGCTTCCACGCCGTCCTCTTCACCGCCGACCACGCCGATCTCGACCTCGAGGATGATCTTGGCGGCAACGGCCTGGGCCAGCAGCTCCTGGGCGATCTCCAGGTTCTCGTCGATCGGCACCGCCGAGCCGTCCCACATGTGCGACTGGAACAGCGGGTTCTCGCCGGCCTTGACCCGCTCCGCCGAGATCGCCAGCAGCGGCCGCACAAACCCGTCCAGCTTGTCCTTCGGGCAGTGGTCGGTGTGCAGGGCCACGTTGATCGGGTACTTGGCGGCGATCACGTGGGTGAACTCGGCCAGCGCCACCGCGCCGGTCACCATGTCCTTGACGCCCAGTCCGGAGCCGAATTCGGCGCCGCCGGTGGAAAACTGGATGATGCCGTCACTGCCCGCGTCCGCGAAACCCTTGATCGCCGCGTTGATGGTCTCCGACGACGTGCAGTTGATCGCGGGGAACGCGTACGCGTTCTCCTTGGCGCGGCCCAGCATCTCGGCATAGATCTCGGGGGTGGCGATGGGCATGGGAAATCTCTCCTCTGAGCTGACCGAAACTGCCCTCGAGTATCGCAGGGGCGGTTTCACCGGTGGCCCCCGGTATGTTGGTGCGTCATGAGCACCACCGCGGTCGCGATGCCGGGCCTGCTGGACCCGATGTACTGGCTCGGTGCCGGGGGCATCTTCCACGGCGCCGTACTGCCGGCCATCCTGGTGGTGGTCTTCATCGAGACCGGCCTGCTGTTCCCCCTGCTGCCGGGTGAATCACTGCTGTTCACCGGTGGTCTGCTGGCCGCCAAGGGGCTGGCTCCCGACATCTGGATATTGGCGCCTGCGGTCGCTGTCGTGGCGGTGCTGGGCGATCAGTGCGGCTACTTCATCGGCCGACGGATCGGGCCGGCGCTGTTCAAGAAAGAAGATTCCCGCTTCTTCAAGAAGCACTACGTCACCGAGTCGCACGCGTTCTTCGAGAAGTACGGGCCGTGGGCGATCATCCTGGCCCGCTTCGCGCCGTTCGTCCGGACGTTCGTGCCGGTGGTCGCGGGGGTGTCCTACATGCGCTACCCGGTGTACCTGGCGTTCGACATCGTCGGCGGCATCCTCTGGGGTGCCGGGGTGACGACGCTGGGTTACTTCCTGGGCAACGTGCCGTTCGTCCACGAGAACCTGGAAAAGATCATCCTGGTGATCCTGTTCGTGTCGATGATCCCGGCGTTCATCGCCACGGCGAAGGCCTACCGCAGCCGCCGCGGCGGCAAAGCACCCGCGAACGCCACCGCTGAGTCTGCGCTCACGGCGCAGAAGCCCGAGTAGACCGCGCTTCAGCGCAGAGTCACCGGGCCGGCACCGCGGCCGCGACACAGTGCGCGGCCTCCATCAGCATCCAGCCACCCAACTGCACCGACAGGTCCCGTTCGGGGATCTCGGACTCACGCACCGCACCGGCGATGGAAGTGGCCACCGCGCCGCCGGCTCGGGGCACCTCGGCGGCCTGGTCCCAGAACGCCCCGAACAACGGCAGCCCGTCGACCGTTTGCCGGTAATCCCACGCGGATTTCGCCGACGACAGCACCAGCTTCCCGGCGGTGTCGCGTGCCTCGACGTCGGCGTCGGACTCCCCCGGCAACCCGGTGGCGACCAGCGCCAGGTAGCGGGCGGTGATCCCGGCGAACAGCCCGCCGTCGCCGCCGCCGGCGCCCTTGATCACCCCGCCCGGGGCCATCCGCTTGCTTACCGCGGCCACCAGCCGGTGCACCCGAGCGGCATGACGGGGATCCCCGGTGCGCGCCGCCAACTCGGTCTCCAGCCCGAGCACCACGCCCTGGCAGTAGGTGTACTCGGCGCGCACCAGTGAGCCCTCCCTGATGCCGTCGAACACCAGGTCAGTGTCCGGGTCGATCAGGGTGGCGTCGATCCAGTCGCCCATCTGCTGGGCACGCTGAAGCCACCCGGGTTCACGCGCCAGAAAGATCCCGGCCGGACCGTTGGCGGGGGCGTTAAAGAAGGGGGCGGTGAACTGTTCGTCCTTGCGCCAGGGAATGCCGCCGCCGGCCTCCGGCATCCACGAGTCGGTCAGCTGCCTGGTCAGGGTGCCCAGCGCGCGGTGCCGGTCGAGGCCGGTGACCAGGCAGGCCCGCTGGATCGCCAATGCCAGCCACGCCATGTCGTCGTAGTAGTCGTTGGTCCAGCGGCCCACGTTGCGCAGCCGGTGGGTGCGGATCTGTCGCTTGATTCCGGTCGCCCGTCGGGGTTGCGGGTCGCGCAACTGGGCGTCGACCAGGCAGTCCAGCAGGTGCGCCTGCCACCAGTAGTGCCAGTGCGGGGCGCGCCGGATCGGTGGCCAGGCCACCACCCCCAGCTGGGTGCCCGGCAGGTGCCAGAGCGACTTGAGGTGTCTCGCTGTGACGGCAGCTTCGGCGCTCTCGGCCCGGTTTGCCCAGAGGAGATCCATAGCCGTTGATCCTGCCCTACCAGGCCTGGTCCAGGTGGCCATGACGGCTGATCCAGGCGTGCATCACGATCCCGGCAGCCACCCCGACGTTGATGCTGCGGGTCGAACCGAACTGGGCGATGGACACCGTCAGATCCGCGCCGGCCCGGGCTTCGTCGCTGATACCAAGGCCTTCACTGCCGAACACCAGCAGGCAGTCGACCGGCAACGCGGTCTGCTCCAGGCGCACCGCCCCGGCCACGTTGTCCACCGCGACGACCGTGAGCCCCTGCTGGGCGGCGAAATCCAGGAGTTCCGAGGCGGTTTCGTGATGCAGCAGTCGCTGGTAACGATCGGTGACCATGGCGCCGCGCCGATTCCATCGCCGCCGGCCGACAATGTGCACCGTGTGCACGGCGAACGCGTTGGCGGTGCGCACCACCGAGCCGATGTTGGCATCGTGCCCGAAGTTCTCGATCGCGATGTGCAGCCGATGCCGCCGGCGGTCGATGTCGGCGACGATCGCCTCGCGGGTCCAGTAGCGGTAGGCGTCGACGACGTTGCGACTGTCGCCCTCGCGCAGCAGCTCCGGGTCGTAATGGGAGTCACTCGGCAGGGGGCCCTGCCAGGGGCCCACGCCGTTGGCCGGCGAGAACCACTCGGTGGGGCCCGGCGGTTCAGCGAGGCTCGACGGAGGAGAGGCGAAGCTGGGACCGCCGCATGAATCCGGCGGTTCAGCGAGGCTCGACGGAGGAGGGGCGAAGCTGGGACCGCCGCAGGAATCGGGATGATCTGATGAGTCGGTCACGAGGTGGTCCACACGGCGGCGTGGGTGCCCACCACCGACACCGAGGGATACAGCAGCGCGGCGTTGATCTCCCCGTGCGTGCACAGTGAGGTCGGCACGTGCACCGAGTTGAGCGACGCCTCCGGCAGGATCAAGACCGACGATCCGGCCGCGAGGCAGTCCGCGCCCAACCCGGGCATCGGCGTCGACGGTCCGGCGATCAACATCAGCGGTCCGCCACGGGCTTTCGCGTCGTCGCGGTACTGCGTGGCGACCGCGTCGACCGACAGGTTGAGCACCATGTAGCCGGCGCCGGTGAACGCTTTCGGGTCGCCGAGGGCCGCCGGCGCCAGCGGCACGCCGTCGGCCCGGTAGGCGGCCACGCCCTGGGCGGTGAGCGCCAGGCCGGTGTCGCCCGGATTGACCGGCGCCAGCCCCACCGGGAACGCCGCGGCGTAGGCCACCGTGGTGTCTTTGATCCGGTCGGCAGGCGAGTAGACATACAGCCCCCGCAGCGCGCTGCGCTCCTTGAGCGGACCCAGGCAGACGGTCCCGTTCAACCGGTCAGACTCCTTGGCCGACAGCGGCGTGGGCACCAATTCCCCCAGCATCTTGCAGCTGCCCAGTCCGGTCGCCTCGATCGGGTGCGCCGGGGTGCCGTATACCCCGAACCGCAGATCACCGGCATCGGCGTGCGGAGCACCCGCGTCGGCGACCTGAGCCTTGACGTCGACCAGTGCGTAATCGACTTCCCACCGCAGGTTGGACAGGGTCATCTCCCAGCCCAAGATGGTGAGCGCCGAATCAATCGGGGCGCCCTGGGCACCGTAGGGTCCGGCCGCGCCGGAACCCGAGCAGGCCGCGGCGCAGGCGACGGCCAACGCTGATATCAGCGCGATCAGACTCCGCACAACCCGTCCTCGGGAGTTCAGTTCAGGCCCAGCTCGGCCAGGCCGAGCACACTGCGATACGGCACGCCCTCGGCCTCGATGGCCTCGGCCGCGCCGGTGGCACGGTCGACTACGGTGACGACTCCGACCACCTTGCCGCCGGCCTCCCGCACGGCGCGCACCGCGGTCAGCGCCGACCCGCCGGTGGTGCTGGTGTCCTCCACCACCAGAACCGGTTGGTCGGCGACGTCGAATCCTTCGATAAGACGTTGCATGCCATGGGCTTTCACCGATTTGCGCACCACGAATGCGTCGATCGGGCGTCCCGGAGCGTGCATGACGGCGGTCGCCACCGGGTCTGCGCCCAGCGTCAGGCCGCCTACGGCCGCGTAGTCCCAGTCGTCGGTGAGTTGGCGGACCAGCCGCCCGATCAGCGCACCGGCGCGGTGGTGCAATGTGGAACGGCGCAGGTCGACGTAGTAGTCGGCTTCGGCCCCGGAAGACAGCGTCACGCGGCCGTGCACCACCGACAGCTTGCGCACCAGCGCGGCGAGCTCATCGCGTTCGTCGTTGTTAAGTGCGGCCACGGCCCCTCCCGAATGTGTTGGTCAGCGTGCGCGACAGCCCGCGCGGAATCAGTCGACCCACGGTGGTCAATGCCTTGTACTGCAGGCCCGGAACGCTGACCACCTCGCCGCGGGCGATGTCGGCCAGGCTGGCCGCGACCACGTCGTCGACCTCCATCCACAGGAAGGACGGCAAGGTGGCCATGTCGATTCCGGCGCGCTCGTGGAACTCAGTGTGGACGTATCCGGGGCAGACGACGTGGATGCCGACGCCGGTGCCGTGTAGGCCGCCGGCCAGTCCTTCGGTGAACGACACCACCCAGGCCTTGGAGGCCGAGTAGGTCGAACCGCGTCCGGACAGCAGCCCGGCGACACTGGCGATGTTGATGACGGTGCCGGCACCCGCCTCGACCATCGCGGGCAGCGCGGCGCGGGTCAGCTGCATCACCGCGGTGACATTGACGTCCAGTTGCGACTGCAGCAGGGCGGGGTCGGCGGTCCAGAACTCCCCGGACGTGCCGAATCCGGCATTGTTGACCAGCACCTGCACCCCGGTGTGCAGCCGCTCGGCGACTTTGGCGCGGCCGGCGGCGTCGGCCAGGTCGGCGGGCAGCACCTCGACGGCACCGCCGTGACTGCCCCGCAGTTCGGTTGCCAGCGCCTCCAGGCGTTCGACGTCGCGGGAGACCAGGACCAGGTCATAGCCAGCGGCGGCGTAGCGGCGGGCATAACCGGCGCCCAACCCCGAGGTGGGCCCGGTGACCACGGCAACGGGGCGAGACATGCCCGTCAGCGTAGCGGCGATCGCAAGCGCGACGAAGTCGGGCGCAGCGGGTCGACGCCATCAGGCCCGCGGCGATCGCAAGCGCGACGAAGTCGGGCGCAGCGGGTCGACGCCATCAGGCCGGAAGGCGCTGGTGCCAGCCGTCGTCGGATGTCAGCGCTGATAGTGCGCGGTCTGCCGACCGTTGCGACCGCCGGGCGCGTGCAGCACGTCGGAGGAACTCTCCCGGCTGCTCCGGCGGCGCTGTTGCGGTTCGGCGGCCGAGGAGGCGTTGCCCGGCGCCGGTGCGCCCGCTCGCGACGCCGACGGAAGCTGCTCGGCCTCGCTCTCGTCCGCGGCCTCAGCGGCGCCCGCCGAGCCCAGCGGACGGCTGGGTTGGCCGTTGCGGCGCCCCGTTGCGGCGGCCGCGGCTTCGGCGGGCTGGCGCCGGGGGCTCGGCGGCAGCACCCGGAGCAGGTCGTTGAATTGGCGAACGCTGCGCAGGCCCTCGTCCCACTGGGCGCGGGTGCTGGTGATGGGCATGCTCACCAGGGTCCAGTTCGCCTCGTTCCACATGATCTCGGCGCAGTCCGGGGCGGTGTGGGCGAACGTGACCATCCGCCGGTCGCAGGCTCGGCGCGCCGCATCCAGGTTGGTGGAGTACACCATCCGCGGGCCGATCGCCCCGAGCAGCCAGATGTCGTTCTCCCGCGGCTCCTTGAGCCCCTTGAGCCGCACATCGACGACGACGTTGGTGCTGACTTTGCGGTGCAGGGCGATCACTGTCGCCGCTTCGTCCAGGTCAAAGATGTAGACGGCCTCGCCGCGGATCTGGCCGAGTACGACGTTGCGCACCGGCGCCTCGCCGACCGTCGCCATCACGCCGCGCTTCCAGCGGTGCAGGATCTCGGCGGATTCCGGCTCGAAGTCGAAGCCGTGCGAACGTGCCCAGGACTTACGGCGCCGGCTGCGGCCGCGCCGCTGGTCGATGTCCACGTACAGCAATACCGCCGCGCCGACAAAGCAGAGCGCGGACAGCGTGAACCAGAGCGGGACCATTGCGCCTAGCGTATCTGTTCTCGGCCGTGATCGACGAATGTCCTCAGGTCACAACCCTGTATCACCGCCACGCTAGGGCGTCACGACGTTGTTCGGAACGATGTGCATGGACCCGTCGCCGCTCGTCGAGACGTACACCTCGTTCTGCTGGAACAGCCAATTGCCGGTGTTCATCGAGACGCCCGACACGATCGCCGGACTGTTGGAAGAGTTCGAATTGACCGTGTAGTCGTACAGCAGCGTACCGCCCTTGGTGGGGTCGCCCGAGTACACGCTGACCTGCTGGCCGGCGGCCAGAACGTCCCCGGCGCTTCCGTTGGTCAGGCTTGCCGGGATCGTCCCGTTCACCCCACCGGAATCCATGATTGAACCGACCGGGCCGGCGGTCTTGCCGCCGTCGAACGACACGTACAGCGTCGAGTTCGGCGAGCCGTCGACCGTGACTCCGCCGGTCAGCGGATCGGCGCCGAATGTCAGGGCGCCGTCCTTCTGGTCGATCAGGACCCCGTCGCCGAGCGCACCGGGCAGCGCCGCGGTCGGGATGCTGTCGGGCGTCGGCCCGACTGCGTTCGCCCCGATGCCTAAGACACCGTCGGCGTTATCGCCGAGGTAAGAGCTGATGTTCCAGCCGGTGAACAGTGCCGAAAGGCTGACCGGGAAAGAGAACAACACGGCATCGACATCGGTCGTGCCGGTGGTGACGGTGGCGCCGGCGGCGTCGGTGAACGTGACCGTGGTGGGCAGTTCGGCGTAGACGTAGTCCACCGCATTGCCGAACTGACCGATGTTGATGCTGGTGGGCAGGCCGGTGATCCCGAACGGGTTGATGTCCCAGATCGGCATGACCAGACCGGCCGAGCCGGTGTCGACCAGCACCGACGACTCCGGGCCGCCACCCACCGAGACGTTCACCACCGGTTCGGTGCCGCTGTTGACCTGCAGCGGAATGGTGAAGCTGTCCGGGATGGTGACGTCTGAGCCGGAAGCGGCGGCACTGCCGGCCACGCTCGCGTCGGCGGCCCCACCGAAGATCCACTGGTCGAGATCGTTGATCGGGGTGCTGACGAGATTCTGATACCAGCCGTCGAACATGGTGTCCAGCGAGGCCAGAGCCAAGCCCGGGTCGGTGTCGGCAGCGACGCCGGGATCGAACGCGCTGAGGGCGTCGATGACGGGCTGGAACAGATCATCGATGTCGGCGTGCGCCGTCGGCGTGGGTGTGCCCAGCGCGACAAACGCCCCGACCGCCGCGGTCGCGCCGATCATGCGTCGACGAGCTGCCATCTCCTAAACCTCCCCGCATGAGGTCACGGACATCCGCTGTGCCGTAACCAACCGCGGTCAGCTAACCCACTCAGGGACGCAGACCACCAGGGGATTTAGCCAAGAAAGCGCCAAAAATCGCTTTGGGCCGTCTAACTGGCGCCCTGACTCGTTACCTCATCACAGCTGGATGAGGGTGCCGCCGATGATGGTCTGCCCGCCGGGTACGCCGTAGTTGATGTAGACCGGTTGTTGACCGAAGAGCCAGTTGCCGGTGTTCATGTTGTTTCCGCCGACCACGATCGGGCTCCGAGTGGCTTCATCCGTTGGCGCCGGGAGCTGGGAATTGACCTTGTACTCGTACAGCAGCGTGCCGTCCTTGGCGTAGACGGAGATCTCCGTCCCGTTGGGCAACTTTCCGTCGATCGGAGTTACGCCCGCAGCGCTGAGCACCGAAGACGGCATGGTGCCGTACACCCCGCCGGAGTCGATCACTCCCCTGACCGGTGTGAGCGGCCCGTCATTGAGCTGCACCTTCAAGTCCGCCCACGGCGCCCCGGGGATGACTGTTCCACCCTCGTAGGGGTTGTCCCCGAAGATCAATTTGCCGCCCGCCTGATCGATCAGCACGCCGTTACCGAGATTGCCGGGCAGATCGGCGGTCGGAATGTGGTCGGGAGTAGGTCCGAGCGCGTTGGGTCCGATGCCCAAGATCCCGGTGGACGAGCCGGCCAGGTAGCTCTCGATAGACCACGCGCCCGAGAGGCTGAAGTCCGCCGGGAACGCGAACAGCACCGCATCCACTGTGGTGTCGGCGGTGACGGTGTCGCCGTTCTCACCGGTGAAGGTGACGGTGGTGGGCAGTTCCAGATAGAAGTAGTTCAACGCACCGCCGAATTGGCCCATGTTGAAACCGGTGGGCAAGCCGGTGATTCCGAACGGGTTGATGTTCCAGATCGGGATGACCAGCCCGGCGGCGCCGGTGTCGACCAGCACCTCGGTCTGCGAGCCCCCGCCCACCGAGACGTTGATCACCGGTTGGGTGTTGAGATTGACCTCCAACGGGACGGTGAAGCTGTCGGGAAGGTTGTCACTGTCAGGACCGTAGGCAACGGCACTGCCAGGAAGACCGTCGCCGAACAGCCACGGCGCGATGCTGTTGAGTGGGCTGTAAATGAGGTCCTGGTACCAGCCGTTGAACAGGGTGTCCAGCGAGGACAGCGCAGAACCCGGGTCGGTGTCTGCGGCCAGGCCCGGGTCGACCCAGCTGATCGCGTCGATGATGGGCTGGAACAGGTCGTCCCAGTCAGCCTGAGCGGCCGGGGCGGGTGCGCCCAGCGCCAGGACCGCTCCCACGGCACCGACGGCGCCCACCAGGCGATGGCGACGAGCTGACATAGCTAACCCTCCGGATGAATAACGGTGCAGGAATACACCGGAATTTCTCAGTAATGGCTAGGCTAACCGATCAGCTTCAACACCGCATCCGCAAAGGAGCGCTGGCCGACGACAAGGCCCCCCGGAACTGCTTCCGAGGGGCCCTTGCCGTGAGGAAAGTCTCAGCCCAGGACCAGCGACTCGCCGTCCGCGCTGATGTTGATCGGCACGATGTCACCGTCGTGTACCTCACCGGCCAGCAACATCTTGGCCAGCTGGTCGCCGATGGCCTGTTGGATCAACCGGCGCAGTGGACGCGCCCCGTAGACCGGGTCGAATCCGCGGTGGGCCAACCACTTCTTGGCCTCCAGCGACACCTCGATGGTCAGCCGTCGCTGCGCCAGCCGCTTGGCCAACTGCTGCAGCTGGATGTCGACGATCTGCACCAGTTCCTCGGGGTTGAGGCCCTCGAAGATCAGCACGTCGTCGAGCCGGTTGATGAACTCCGGCTTGAACGCCGCCCGCACCGCGGCCATCACCTGCTCCTCGGTCCCACCGGACCCCAGGTTGGAGGTCAGGATCAGGATCGTGTTGCGGAAGTCCACCGTGCGGCCCTGGCCGTCGGTGAGCCGGCCCTCGTCGAGGACCTGCAGCAGCACATCGAACACGTCCGGGTGGGCCTTCTCCACCTCGTCGAACAGCACCACGGTGTAGGGCCGGCGGCGCACCGCCTCGGTCAGCTGACCGCCCTGGTCGTAGCCGACGTAGCCCGGAGGCGCACCGACCAGGCGAGCCACCGAGTGCTTCTCGCCGTACTCGCTCATGTCGATGCGGACCATGGCCCGTTCGTCGTCGAACAGGAAGTCGGCCAGCGCTTTGGCCAGCTCGGTCTTGCCCACGCCGGTGGGGCCCAGGAACAGGAACGAGCCCGTCGGCCGGTTGGGGTCGGCGACCCCGGCCCGGCTGCGCCGCACCGCATCCGAGACGGCCTGCACCGGCTTGCGTTGCCCGACGACCCGCTTGCCCAGTTCCTCTTCCATCCGCAGCAGCTTGGCGGTCTCGCCTTCCAAGAGCCGGCCGGCCGGGATGCCGGTCCAGGCGCTCACCACATCGGCGATGTCGTCCGGGCCGACCTCTTCCTTGAGCATGACGTCTTCGCGGGCCTGCGCGTTGGGCAGTGCCGCTTCGAGTTTCTTCTCCACCTCGGGAATGCGGCCGTAGCGCAGCTCGGCCGCCTTGGCTAGGTCGCCGTCACGTTCGGCCCGGTCGGACTCGCCGCGCAGCGCTTCCAGTTGCTCCTTGAGCTCACGGACGATGTCGATGGCGCCCTTCTCGTTCTGCCACCGGGTCGTCAGCTGCGCCAGCTTCTCCTTGTAATCGGCGAGCTCGCTGCGCAGCTTCTCCAACCGGTCCTTGGACGCGTCGTCGGATTCCTTGCTCAGCGCCATCTCTTCGATTTCCAGCCGGCGCACGAGTCGCTCGACCTCGTCGATCTCCACGGGCCGCGAGTCGATCTCCATCCGCAGCCGCGACGCGGCCTCATCCACCAGGTCAATCGCCTTGTCCGGCAAAAACCTTGCGGTGATGTAGCGGTCGCTCAAGGTGGCCGCGGCCACCAGTGCCGAGTCGGTGATGCGCACACCGTGGTGCACCTCGTAGCGGTCCTTGAGTCCACGCAGGATGCCGATGGTGTCTTCGGCCGACGGTTCGCCGACGTAGACCTGCTGGAAACGACGCTCCAGGGCAGCATCCTTCTCGATGTACTTGCGGTACTCCTCCAGCGTGGTGGCGCCGACCAACCGCAGTTCACCGCGCGCCAGCATCGGCTTGATCATGTTGCCGGCGTCCATCGCGCCCTCACCGGTGGCACCGGCGCCCACGATGGTGTGCAGCTCGTCGATGAACGTGATGATCTGCCCGGCAGAGTCCTTGATCTCGTCCAGCACGGCCTTGAGGCGTTCCTCGAACTCGCCGCGGTACTTGGCGCCGGCCACCATCGAGCCCAGGTCCAGGCTGACGACGGTCTTGTCGCGCAGGCTGTCGGGGACGTCGCCGGCGACGATGCGCTGGGCCAGGCCCTCGACGATCGCGGTCTTGCCGACGCCGGGCTCACCGATCAGGACCGGGTTGTTCTTGGTGCGCCGGCTCAAAACCTGTACCACTCGGCGGATCTCGGTGTCACGGCCGATCACCGGGTCCAACTTGCCCTCGCGGGCTCGCGCGGTCAGATCCGTGGAGTACTTCTCCAACGCCTGGTAGCTGGCCTCCGGGTCGGGGCTGGTGACCCGAGCGCTGCCGCGCACCTTGACGAACGCCTCCCGCAGCGCCTGCGGGGAAGCACCGTGGCCGGTCAGCAGCTTGGCGACGTCGGAATCGCCGGTGGCCAGGCCCACCATCAGGTGCTCGGTGGAGACGTACTCGTCGTCGAGTTCGGTGGCCAGCTGCTGGGCCACGGTGATCGCGGCCAGGGAGTCGCGGGACAACTGCGGCTGCGCGTTGGAGCTGGTGACCTGCGGCGCCAGATCGATCAGGCGCTGGGCTTCGTCGCGGACCGTCGCCGGGTTGACTCCGACCGCCTCCAGCAGCGGCGCAGCGATCCCGTCGTTCTGGGTAAGCAGGGCCTGCAGCAGATGGGCGGGCCGGATTTCAGGGTTGCCGGCGGCGGTGGCCGTCTGCAGAGCCGCGGTCAGAGCTGCCTGCGTCTTGGTGGTCGGGTTGAACGAGTCCACGACACCTCCATTCGGGGTCAGAGCGGGCCGAGAAGGTCCCGCCAAAAATGCTTGTCGTGTTGTCCAACGTCGTCAAGGTTGAGTCTGTTCCGCTCAAGTCTATTTTTCTTGCCGGGCAGCGGTCCGTTTCAGCCCAGGCGCAGCGTGCGGCGCGCGTTCTGCACCAATCGGGGCAGCCGGGAGGCGCCCATCAGGGCCCGGAACAGCCAACTGTCATCCGATGGCAGCACGCCGGCCGACTGGGTGGCATCAAGCAGGTCGAACAGCGTCTCGCCCTCATACATCAGTCCGTCGGTGTTGAAGTGGTACCGGTCGACCGCGGTGCACTGGACGAAGGTGCCGACCCCGTGGATGGCCGGGGCCGATTCGTCGTAGGGGTAGAAGCGCAGCGTGCCGCTGAAGTGCCCGCTGCCGATGTAACGAACGATGACCCGGGTCTCGCCCTCCGGCGTGACGTCGATATAGACCTGCCCGGGCAGCGGGTCGTAGCGCCAGTCCGGGATGGCGTCGAGGAAGGAGAAGTTGTAGCGCTCGAATTCCTCGAGCCCCACGATGATCCGGCCGAAGGTGGTGGGGTCCTTGTAGCGCAGGTCCGGGGTGTAGAGCTCGTGATTGAGCGACATGTCCCGCATCAGCCAACTCCACCAATACTTTTTGGCCCATTCGGCCGCGAAAGCCACGTCGATCCCCCGCTCGGCGTAATGGGCGATCTTGCGGTCCAGGTCGACGAACCACTGCCGCGTCATGGCATTGAGCTCAGACTCGTTGAGTACCTTCACCTTCCCGCCCACCTCCCCGCCGGCTCGGTTGCCAGGAAGATACTCCGGCACCGGCTGGCGCAGCCGCGGCTTGGCGATGGCTTCCCGAAATCGCGCTTCGTCGAACATATCCCAACCTTCCGGCCAACTGGAATCGCCTGATTCCTCTATGTAAGCAGGCGCGGGAACGTATCCTCAAGCTTCCCCACGATTCGGAGGTGCACATGGGTGGCGGCGAACGGGCGCCGCGGGTATGGCGCGGCCAGACCCACGATGCCCGGTCCCAGGCACGTCGGGCTCAGCTGATCGAGGCAGGGGTGGAGCTGCTGGGCACCGGGGGCACGGCGGGCGTCACCATGCGCGCGGCGTGCCGCGACGCCGGGCTCAGCCTTCGCTACTTCTACGAAAGCTTCAGTGACACAGACGAGCTGATCCTGGCCGTGTACGACCGGTGCAATGCCGAACTGCTCGCCACCATGGCCGGTGCCGCCGGCAAACCGGCGCCGATCAGCGTGGCACTCGACAGGGCGACAGCCTATTTCGAGGAAGATCCACGTCGGCTGCGAATCTTGCTGCGCGAGCCGCAGTCCAGCAGCCTGTTGGCCGATCATCGCGCGGATGTCCTGCCCGGCCTGCTGGGCGCGCTGATCGGCTCATCCGGTATCGGCAAGTCGTCTCCCGTCACCGCCGCGCAAGCCATGAGTGCCAGCGCACTGTCCGGAGCGCTCACCACGCTGGTTCTCGACTGGGCCGATGGCCGTCTGCGCGTCAGCCGTGCCGAACTGGTGAAGTTCGCGGCCGACCTGGTGCGCGCCGAGCTGAGTCTGGCAAGCTCATCACAGAGTTGACTCCTGGCATGAGCCGGCGCCGCGCGGTGGACGTGTCCACAGGTACAACGCGATCCAGGCGCCATAGCCCAGCGCCATCCCCGCATACATCACGGCGGGATCACCCTGCCCGTGCACGCTGAGGTAGAGCACCACACCGGCGATCAGCGCCGGCAGCACTGCCGCACGACGCCGCAGAGCGAACGCCACCGTGACGAGCACGATCGACACGATCAGCAGCACAGGACTGATCCGGTGTAGCACATCGAGCTGCGTGGCGAGCCACCCCGACGATCCGCCGGTGCCGTGCCCGGCGTGGCCCGCACCGGCCGCGGCCGACGCCCCGACGCCAAGCGCCACCAGGATCGCCGGCAGGCAACAGGCCAGCGTGCAGGTCAGCGCCGCAACAACTCCCGCCGCCCCGAACCGGCGTCCGGCGGGCCTGCGCCAGCGGGGCCGGTCGCGACATTCTGACGTGGGTGACATGTCCGCCCTTCGTAGGTATTTCTGCGAACCTATACCCCGTATAGGTATCTAGCAAGGACGGCGCTCTGCGCGGCCCCGTCCGTGCCATCCAGTCGGCTACGGTGCTGCTATGACGACCAGCCTGGCTTCGGTGTGGACGGCTTTGATCCCGCTCGCGCTGGTGGTGGCGCTCTCTCCGATCACCGTCATCCCGGCCGTGCTGGTGCTGCACACCGCGCGCCCACGCGAGACCGGACTGGCCTTCCTCCTCGGTTGGCTGGTGGGCCTAGCGGCACTGACCGCCGCCTTCATCGCCGTATCCGGACTGCTGGGCGGCTTACACACGACGCCGCCGACCTGGGCATCGTGGTTGCGCATTGTCGTCGGTGCGGTGCTGATCGCGTTCGGCATCTACCGGTGGGTGACCCGGCACGGGCACGGCGAGATGCCGCGCTGGATGCGCTCATTCACCTCGATGTCCCCGCTGCGCGCTGGCCTGACGGCCGCGGCGCTGGCCGTGATTCGGCCGGAAGTGCTGTTCATGTGCGCAGCGGCCGGGCTGGCCATCGGCAGCGCTGGCCTGGGTAGAGAGGACAGTTGGCCGGCGGCCATATTTTTCGTCCTCCTGGCCGCATCCTCGGTCTTGATCCCGATTCTGGGATACCTGGCGGCCAGCGACCGACTGGACCCGGCGCTGAACCGGCTCAAGAGCTGGATGGAGCAGCAGCACGCCGCCCTGGTCGCCGTCATCCTGGTACTCATCGGTGCGATGGTGGTCTACAACGGGATTCACGCGCTATAGCCGGGGTCGCCACCGCCCCGCATTAAGATCGCGGCCGTGGGACTGGACGATCGCGACGCGCTGCGCGTGCTACATGACGCGTTTGCCGTGCCGCCCGACGGTTCCGGCGTCGTCGCCCAGTTCTTCACCCGATGGTTCGGCACCGACCCGTCGGTGCGTGACCTGTTCCCCGCCGACCTGACCACCCAGCGGGCCGCTTTCGCGCATGCCATGAGCTGGGTGCTCGGCGAGTTCATCGACCAACGGGCGCAGGAACCCGTAGCGCTTCTAGCCCAACTGGGCCGTGACCACCGCAAGTACGGTGTGACGCAACGTCATTACAACGTGGTAGGCCAAGTGCTGCTGGCCACCCTGCGTGACGAGTTAGCCGACAGCTGGACCGCAGCCGTCGACGACGCCGCCCGCGAGGCGGTGAATCTGATCATCGGGGTGATGGGCGGGGCCGCCGATGCCGAAGAGGGCCCGGCATGGTGGGACGGCACCGTCGTCGAGCACCTGCGGGTCTCCCGCGACCTCGCCGTCGTCCGGATCCAGCTGGACCAACCGCTGCCTTATCACCCCGGCCAATACGTCAAAGTCGAGGTGCCGCAGTGCCCGCGGTCATGGCGCTACTTGAGCCCGAGCATGCCCGCCGACGAGACCGGTGCCATCGAATTTCACGTCCGGGCAGTCCCTGCCGGCCTGGTCAGCACCGCGATCGTCAACGAAACCCGGCCCGGTGACCGGTGGCGGCTGTCCAGTCCGCACGGCGGACTGCATGTCGATCGTGACGCCGGTGACGTGCTGATGGTGGCCGGAAGTACCGGTTTGGCGCCGCTGCGGGCGATCATCATGGACCTGACCCGCTGGGGCGTGAACCCGCGGGTACACCTGTTCTTCGGTGGCCGCTATCCCTGCGAGCTCTACGACCTGCCCACGCTGTGGCAGATCGCCGCGCACAACCCGTGGCTGTCGGTGACCCCGGTGTCGGAGTACGCGGGCGACCCGGAATGGGCCGCCGACTATCCCGACGTGACCCCGCCGCGGGGATTGCACGTACGTCAGACCGGACGGTTGGCGGAGGTGGTCACCGGCTACGGCAGCTGGGGTGACCGCCAGATCCTGGTCTGCGGCGGGCCGGAGATGACGCGAACTACCGTGGCGGCGCTTATCGCCAAAGGGGCTCCCCCACAACGCATTCAACACGACCCCTTGTCGGAGTGAGAAGTGACTGATCTCGAGCCCTGCGTGTTGATTGATCCGGCATCGTCGCTGATGGCGACGTTTGTTCCTGGCGCGGGAATGATCGGGACGTCACTGTGCGACGACGGAGTGGAACTGATCGGCCAGCGCCGGGGCGTGGACGCCTACGTTGCCGAGCAGAAGACCATGGGCATTCCGCTGTTATATCCGTGGGCGAATCGCTTGAGTGGCAACGACTACCAGGTAGATTCCACGGAGGTAACGCTTACTCCTGGAGTCGGCGGCGTGCACGTCGACGAATACGGCGCCCCCATCCACGGCACCCTGGCCGCGGATGCCGGTTGGCGGGTGAGCGCGCGATCGGCATCGACGTTGACCGCGGAACTCGACTTCGGATCCCGCCCGGATCTGCTGGCGACGTTCCCGTTCCCGCACCAGCTGGAGCTGGCCATCACATTGGCGGATCGCACTTTGACGGTGCGCACCACGGTCACCGCCACCAGCGAGACGGCGGTGCCGCTGTGCTTCGGCTTTCACCCCTACCTTCGGCTTCCCGGCACGCCCAGGGCGCAGTGGCTCATCGAGACCCCGACGATGCGTTCCCGGATCGTCGACGCACACAACATCCCCACCGGCGCGCTCGCGCCGCACCCGGCGTCGACAGAATTGTTGGGCGACACGGAGTTCGACCACGGGTTCGACGAAGTGAGACCCGGAGCGGTGTTCGCAGTCTCCGGCGGCGGTCGACGCATCGAGGTGCGGTTCGACCAGGGCTATCCGGCGGCGCAGATCTATGCGCCGGTCACCGAAGACGTGGTCTGTTTCGAGCCCATGGCCGCACCCACCGACGCGCTGCGCCGCGGCGGCTACCGGGTGGCCCGGTTGGCACAGCCCGGCGTAGCCCAGTTCTCGATCAGAGTCAGCTAGTGTCCTGAGTCATTAATTGCGGGTCAGTTGGTAAGCTGGGTTGTGCCCAGTCCCCAGGCTGCCGTAATTGTGT
>LZME01000137.1 GCA_001673575.1 Mycolicibacter heraklionensis
CCCTGCACCCACCAATCATCCCCAAAACCCCAGGACAACCCCGCCCGGCACGCCGGATTAATTCAGCAGACTCCTAGAACCTATTCGCAGTACTCACACCGTCCGGTCGCTGCCGGTACGGCGAGGAAACAATTGGGGCAGACGGTGACCGGCCGCTCTTCGGGGGTGCGGGACTTCCGCGGCTTCTTGTCGTCGGTGGAAAGCGAACCTGACGCCTGGTGGTGCGGGGCAGTGCCCATGCTTCGACGCTAGGACGCCGAGCTGAACAACATGCGACTGTGACGTATCACCCAGTCGAAATGCCGTTCACAGGTGTGCGATCAAGTGGTCGGCGGTGACCGGCAGATCACGCACCCGCACCCCGGTGGCATGGTAGACCGCATTGGCCACCGCGGCGGCGGCGCCGACGATCCCGATCTCCCCGGCGCCCCGGGACCCCATCGGGTTGCTGTGCTCGTCGACGTCGTCGAGCCAGATCGCATCGATGTCACACACATCGGCGTGCGCGCTGAAGTGGTAGGTGGCCAGATCCCGGGTGACGACGTGGCCGAACCGATGGT
Organism: Mycolicibacter heraklionensis; assembly: GCA_001673575.1. Classification (GTDB taxonomy): domain Bacteria; phylum Actinomycetota; class Actinomycetes; order Mycobacteriales; family Mycobacteriaceae; genus Mycobacterium; species Mycobacterium heraklionense_A. The sequence continues at coordinate 561 of LZME01000137.1, forward strand.
CGCGCACGCTTTCCTCGTGCAGTGCGGCCGACATCCCCATCGTCATCCCGCCGATCAACTGCGATCGCAGTGTGCGCGGATTGATCGCCCGCCCGACCGCGAACACCCCCAGCATCCGCGGTATCCGGATCTCGCCGGTATCGCGGTTGACGGCGGCTTCGACGAAATGGGCTCCGTGCGACGCCATGGTGTACTTGTCCGCGTCCGGATTCTCCGGGGCCTCGGCGGTGGTGTGGGCACCGGCGGCCGGGCTTTCGCCGTACTCCTCGCGGAACGCCTTGGCGGCGGCGACGATTGCGGTGCCCCACGACGTGATACCCGACGATCCGCCAGCCACCGACGCCGGCGGCAGATCGGTGTCACCGATCTGTACGACGACCGCATCCGCCGGGCAGCCCAGCGCGTCAGCGGCGATCTGCGTCAGCGTCGTCCACGTTCCGGTGCCGATATCGGCCGCGCCGATGTGCACCCCGTAGCGGCCGTCGGAGCGGTACTCGATACTCGCGGAATTGCCCGGCATCATCATCACCGGATAGGTCGCCGCGGCGACCCCCAGCCCGTGGAACCAGTCACCGATGAGTTGTTGTCCAGCAACGGGATTGCGCTGCGGCCAGCCGAACCGCGCTGCGCCGGTACGCAGGCATTCGACCAGGTGGCGGCCCGACCACGGATTGCCCGTCTCCGGGTCGGTGTCGGGGTCGTTGCGGATGCGCAGCTCGATCGGGTCGATATCGCAGGCCACCGCCAGTTCGTCCATCGCGACCTCGGCGGCGTACATGCCCGGCATCTCGCCGGGGGCGCGCATCCAGAACGGGATCGGCACGTCCAGCGGGGCCAGCCGGTGCGACGTCCGCCGGTTCCCGGTCGCATACATCGATCGGGACACCACCGCCGTCTGTTCGGCGAACTCTTTCACCGTGGCGGTGAGCTCGACCACCTGGTGATCCAAGGCGATCAGGGTGCCGTCAGCGTTGGCGCCCAGCCTGATTCGCTGAATGGTCGGGGTGCGGTAGCCGACCAGGTCGAACATCTGCTGGCGGGTGAGCGCCAGTTTGACGGGCCGGCCGCCGGTGCGTTGCGCGGCCAGTATCGCCAGCACGTTGTGCGCGTGCGGGGCGCCCTTCGATCCGAATCCACCACCGACGTGCGGTGCGATCACCCGCATCTGCTCCTCGTCCAACCCGAAGATCGGCGCCAGCGTCTTCCGCACGACGTGCACACCCTGCGTGGAGTCGTACAGCGTGACGTGCGGACGGCCGCTCGACTCGTCCCAGATCGCAATGCAGGCATGCGGTAACGCGGCGCGGATGGCGCTGCGCGGCGACGGCACCCACCGGGTCAGCCTCGACCAGGTCATCGAGACCATGCGCAGCACCGGGCTGGACATGAGCGACAAGTACAAGGAAACGGCCACCGGAGGCCTCGCGGTCAATGTGCCGGTGAACCTCGTCGAATGCTGAATCCGCCTCCCGAGGTCCGCCCAAACGAACGTTTCGGCGTCAAAATGCGCCATTTCGACGCCGAAACGAACGTTTGGGCGTCTCAGTGACGGTGAACGGCTCCCCGCCCGCGGGCGGCGCAGGTTAGGGTATAGCGGTGCTGAGCAGAATTCTGATCGGCGCGGCCAGTGCCGTGGGGGCGGCTTTCGTTGGTGTGCCGGGGGTCGCGGCCGCACAACCACCCGCGCCGCCGCCACTTCCCAATGTCAACGCCTACACGCCCGTGGCGCCCGCCGAGTACTCGGTGATGGACAACCACTGGTACGCCTTCAGCACTCCCGAAGGCCTGACCTGCGTGCTGCAACGCAACGGCGGTTACGGCTGCAGCGGTGCGATCCCGGGTGCTCCGGAGGGGGCGAACCTGGTCAGCGGCGGGCCGGGTGCACCGGCGTTCTCCACCACTGCGGGCGGGTTGTTCGACGTCGTCGGTGGCGCCAAACCGCTGGAGCCCGGCACCCGGCTGAGCTTTCAGACGGTCAGCTGCGGCACCGACGGCACGGTGACGGCATGCGTCGACGGCCGCACCCAGGCCGGCTTCGTGATCAGCCCGGCGGGCAGCTACGTGTCGACCAGCAATCCGCTGGTGGAACGCCCCGAGGGCACCCACCCGTTCTTCAACTGACGGGTATTCGTTCCTGGAGCCGTGCCCACCGCACGGCGACCACGGTTCCGGCCATCATCAGTATCACCGCCGCGCCGATCAGCCATCCGAAGCCGATCACGCCGGCCAGTGCAAGACCGGCGGAGCCGACGAGCGTCACGCAGATCGCCTCGATCGACATCGGCACGGAATAGTCCGTCGACGGCGACTCCGCGCGGGCCAGCCTCATCGAGACGACCGAGAACCACGTCAACGACGCGACCCACACCGCGCCCATCGCGATGAGCGCGGCGATGGTCGGGACCACCGCGGCGTGGCCGGCCGACAGCGGTAGCAGGCCAATGACGGCGCACACCGACGCGACCCCGATCACCACGACCGAGCGCGACATCCCGCACTGGCTGATCGCCCGGCCGGCGGCAACGGCGATCAATGCCTGGCAGCTCGTGGCGATCATCTGGGTCAGGCCGACCTGCCCGACGGACCAGCCGGCATCCAGCAGCATTGCCGCGATCGGCGCATTCGCCAGCCACACCCCACTGCCGAACAGCGGAACGATCAGCAGCGTCCACGTCGTGCGCGGCGGTCGGAAGAAGCCCCTTACCGTCGGCCAGAACCGATCTGCCTGCACGGCCGCAGCCGCCGCGGGTTCGCGCATCCACAGCAACAGACCCAGCGGCAGGAGGTACACGGCGGCCAGCGCGGAAAGCGTTATGGCCCATCCGCTGTGGCCATACAGCATCAACGCACCGCCGGAGCCGACGAGCATCGAGGCGCTGCCCGACGCCACGATCAACCCGTTGGCGGTGCCGTACTCAGCGGGTGGCAGCAGCCGCAGCGCCAGCCCGCCCAGCGCCACGTCGTGCAGCATCGAGAACACCAACACCACCGTGGTCACCGCCAGCACCGCGGCCAACTGGTTGTGTGGATCCAGTAGCGCCAGAGCACCGAACGCCGCGATCAGGGCGAGCTGGGTACTGACGAGCCAGCCGCGGTAGTGGCCGATGCGCGCGACGCCCAGCCGGTCGACCAGCGGTGCGGCCAGGAACTTGGCGAAATAGATGATGCCGAGCAGGTTCACCGCGGCGACGGCCTCCAGCGCCAAGCCCTGGTTGAGCAGGATCGTGCTCAGTGTGAGGAAAAAGAACGAGAACCCGATATTGGTCACCAGATACAGCGACCCGAGCAGGCACAGCCGCTGCGCGCGCGACATGGTCACCGCTGCGGTGCGATCCGCCAGCTGTTCGCCGCCACATTCCGGCGGTGCCGGCGGGCGAACAAGCTGTCGGGATCGGAAAGCCTTGCAGGTGTTCCGCTTTCGATGATCAGATTCTTCAAGAACGTACACCACCGAACCGCGGTTTGGGAGCCGGGCGCGTCGGTGGTGAGAACCGTGCCTGCGAGCTCCGTCAGCGATGGCGTGTGCTCGGGTGGCGCCTCGGCGGGGTGGGTAGTTGTGGTGGTCAAGAATCCTCCAACATGGCGGCGGGATGCTTCCGCGATGGTCGACTGACCGTTAGTCAGTCAGTGGTAGATCGTGGTGCCCCGGTTCAAGTCGCACGTCGGGACGGGCCGCGATTGGCGGCGAAAGCCGGATCATCTCAACCCGGTCACACCTCAAGAGATAGCTTGATGTCGTCCGGGAGCAGGTTCGTTGCGAGACGCAGGGTTGGGCGTCTCATCCGGTCGCGATGGGCGGCAAGGACGTCGAGCAGGCGGCTTTGGTTCATTTTTCCGACCTCACGCAGAGCGGTGCCGACCGGTTTGGCGACGAGCTCGGCCGGGTCGTCGAGTAGGAGCTCGGCCAGCTTGATCGGGTCGTCGAGGTCACCTTGCCGGATGAGCCAGAAAGCGGCGGTGATCGCCGTCCGTCGCTCAATCGCCTTCTCGGACCGTGCGAGATCGAACAGTGGTCGACGTGACTTGTCGAGTAGGTACCAGCCGATGACTCTGGGAGCTGCCCGGTCGACGAGGTCCCAAACGTTGATGAACTCGTGGTTGTTCAGGTAGGTCGCGTAGAGCCGCCGTCGTTCATCGTCGACCAGGCCGCGTTGTCGTGCCTTGAAGTCGAGGATGGAGACACCGACCATGCGCGTCTCATACCACTGGCTGGACAAGAGACCTGGGACGAGAGCGAGATCCAGTTCCGTCCATTCTTTGGCGGTGTCGAACACCGTCTTCATCCGGACCCCGATCGCGTCCAGGCCGCTGTCCGGTGGTAGCCGTCGGTCAATCTTTTCCTTCTCCGCATAACTCTTTCGACATTCCAGAGCGGTCTGGATCTGTGCGTGTGGGTGGGGCATTCTGCTGACCGTCCTGTCCGCGTCCTGTTTTCCAGACCCGGGTCTCCCACTCGACCAGGTACCCGCCGCCCCAGATGTCGTTGACGAGAATATCGACCCGGCCGTGCTCTCTGCGGATTCGATCGGCAAGCGCAGCGACCTGCTCAGGCGCCAGGTGATCCACCTGGGCGGCAACACCGATTCCGCTGCGGCTCTGACGAGTTCAGCGGTCTCCTCGATAGTCTCCGGCCGTCCGTATTCGGACCGGTGAGTGCGGGTGGTTCTGCCGGTGACGTAGACGGTCGCCCCAGCGGCGCCCAGTTCGACTGCGATCCCACACCCTGCTCCGCGGGTGGCGCCTGCGACGACAGCCACGGCATTGATCAATTGTGTCATGTCTCTGCCCATCTCATCGGAAGTACGGGTACTCCTGGACCCAGTTGAAACCCCGGCTGCGCAGCGTGAAGCTGTCCAGATCCACCTGCTCCAGCGCCATGCTGACCTGCCGCCCGTCGAGTTCGCCGGCCAGCCGCAACCGGTCCGGCGCCGGCCGTTCGTAACTCAGCGGGGTCTCCGACATCGGCAGTGCGATCGCGCCGGTGTCGCCGTCCAGTTCGGCAGGTTCCGCGATCAGCTCACCGTTCATCCGTTGATAGGTGAGCAGTCCGGGCTCGTCGAACACCACGTGCTGCCAACGGGTTCCATCGGTGGTCAACGGGGGAGTGACGGTGCCGTCGACGCTGAACTCGGTGACCGCCCAGATACCGTACAGTTCCGGTTTGTCGCGCCCGCCACCGTACTCGTGCCACGCGCTCCAGGTGTCGACCAGGCACCCGATGAGCACCCACAACCCTAGTAACGGCACCACCACGGTAGTGATCCGGTTGGCTCGTTCGGTATCGAACAGCGGCGGCTGCGTGGTCGGTTCGGCCGGCCGCTGCAACACCAGCACATTCGCCAGCCTGCGCAGCTGCGGCGCGAGCAGGAACAGGCTCAGCAGCAGCAGGTGGAACGACAGGATCTTGACCGGCACGTCGTAGGTCATGTTGAGCAGGAAGACCTGCCCCATCGCCATGACGCTGATCAGCGCGCCCAGCGTCGCGGTACGAGTCCAGAGCAACAGCAGGCCACCGATAACCTCGACCGCGCCGAGCGCGATCTCGTACGGATGGGAGCTGCCGACCTGCAGCCACAGCACCGAGGCCGGGCTGAACTGCCCGTACGGCTGCAGCAGAGCCGACAGCGAGGGTGCGGGCATCTGCGCCGGGATCACTTTCGCCACACCATAGAACAGCATCTGCCCAGCCACGCAGAGCCGGACGAACAGCAGGAACCAGGCGAATACCCGGGTGTAGTCGCCGCGCCGGCGGTCCAGTACAGACCAGATCAACGTCGCCGCCACCGCGACCACCAGCAGCACGAACACCAGCACCCAGACGACGGCCTGATCACCGCTGCCGGAATCCCGGCGCAGCACCGCATCGATCCCGAAGACGTGATGGCCGACCGAAGACAGGAACGGTTCCAGCACCGTCATCTGCCACAGCACCGCGTGCTCCGGTAACACGTTCGCGAGCACGCCGGTGTAGACGAAGGTGATCTGCGCGGATATCAAGCAGAACAACCCGAAGTAGACGAAACAGAACCGGAATGCGATCCGGGTGAGCGGATGCCACGGGGTAGTTGAGCCGCGAGCCCGTTGTGCGCGTGCCATGCTCACTTGTGCGATGCGATCCGCCAGCTGTTGGCCGCTACGTTGCGGTGGTGTAGCCGGGCGAACAACCCGTTCGCGTCGAGCAGCTCTGCCGGCGAGCCGCTTTCGATGATGTGACCGCAATCTAGCGCGACGACATAGTCGGCGGCGGCCAGGGTTGCGGGCTGGTGGGCGATGACGATGACGGTGCGGCCCGGGTCGCCGGCCAACTCGGCGATCGCCTCGCTGATCGCGTGCGCGTTCTCCGGATCCAGCGCCGAGGCCGCCTCGTCGATCAGGACGATGTCTGCGTTCTTCAGGAACGCCCGGGCGATGGAAACCCGCTGGCGTTCACCGCCGGACAGCATGGCGCCGCCTTCGCCGACCCGGGTTTGCCAACCGTCGGGGAGCCGCTCGATGAGCTCGTCGAGGCGAGCCGCCCGCGCTGCCGCGGCGAGTTCACTGTGCGTGGCGTCGGGCCGGGCGATGCGGAGGTTCTCCTCGATGGTGTCGTCGAAGAGGTACACGTCCTGGAAGATGATCGCGATGCGGTCCAGCAGTGCCGCCTGATCGTATTCACCGACGTCCACACCTCCGATCCGCACCGCGCCGGAGTCCGGGTCGAAAAACCGTGCGACGAGCCGGATCAGCGTGGTCTTCCCGGAACCCGACGGGCCGACCAATGCGGTGGTGCTGCCCGCCGGGAAGGTATGGGTGACATCGCGCAGCGCGGGGGTGTGGGCGCCGGGATAGGTGAAGGTGGTGTTGACCATCTGGACGGCCGCCGACGCCGGTTCTGCGGTACGTGCCCGGGTGGGCAGCGGTGGTGTGTCGAGCATCGCTTGGACGCGGCTCACCGCGTTGTCCATGGCGTGCAGCGCGCCGATCAGTTCGATGAGATTGCCCAGCGGTTCCAGGAATCGGACGGCCAGCACCATCAACGCCACCACATCGGCGACGCCGATCTGACCGTCGAACAGCAGGGCGGCGCTGAGCAGCAGGATGCCGACGAACCCGGCCATCACCACAGCGGTATAGGTGAGATCGGGAATCGTCGACCGGCGCAGGCCGCGGCGGTAGACAGTCCGGTGCTCATCGAGGGCGTCCCGCATCCGGACGGTACCGGTGGTGCCCTGCCCGGCGGCCCGCAGTACAGGCTGTGCCTGGCCGAGTTCGATGGCGCGGCCGGCGATCTGGGCGGCGGCGTTCTCCAGCTCCACATCGGCGAGTGAGGCGATGCGGCCGGCCCGGCGCAGGGTGAGGAACGCGATCGGCATGATGGCCGCGAACAGCAGAGCCACACGCCAGTCCACGAAAGCGGTGACACCCACGATGGTCAGCGGGGTCAGGATGGCGGTGATCGCCGGACCGCCCATGCTCACCGCGAGCTGGCCGATATTGGCGGCGTCGGCGGTGGTGGCCCGCGCCAGCCTGGCCTTGTTCTCCGGGGTGAACCAGCCCAGCGGCAGGATGGCCGCATGCTGGATGAGCCGCTGCCGCAGCTGCTCGGCGACCTCGTTGGCCGCGGCGAAGCCGATCGGGGAGGCGACGACGGTCAACCCGCTGTAGAGCACGAGGCCGGCGGCGGCAGTGAGCAGCCACGGGCCCGCCGCGGTGAAGTCGGGTTCGGGTTGCAGCAGGGCCCGCAGGATCGGTACCAGTGACCCGAGGAGCAGACCTTGCAGTATCGCCTGCAGGGCGTTGAGGGCGCCGAGGCGCAGGACGATCCGCGGGTGCGGAACCAGGGCATACAGGTGGCGGATCATGCGGCAGAACCCGTCTCCCAGGCGCGCCGCAGCCGGGCGTAAGTGCCATCGGCTGCGGTCAATTCGGCGGTCGTGCCCGCCTCGACCAGGGTGCCGTCGAGGAACACCACGAGGGACTCTGCCGAGTCCGGGCGCTCCGCGGGTAGCGCTACCACCACGAGTCCGCGGTGCAGGTGTGTCAGCGCCGAAGCGGGGGGCACGGTGAGGTCGGCACGGTGCAGATGGACCAAGGAGGTCGCAGGCAGGCGGGGGATCACGATGAATGGGCGGTGGTGACTCATCGACTGACTCCACTCTGTTGGGCGTTCCACATCCGGGCGTAAAGGCCTTCGGCTCTGAGCAATTCGTCATGGCGGCCGCGTTCGGCCAGGCGACCGCCGTCGAGGACGAGGATTTGGTCGGCGTCGGCGATGGTGTGCAGCCGGTGGGCGATGACGATGACGGTCTTGCCCGCGACGAGGTGCGACAACGCCTCCTGCACAGCTGATTCGCTGTCGGGGTCCAAGGATGCGGTGGCCTCGTCGAGCACCACGATGGGGGCTCGCGACAGGATTGCCCTGGCGATGGTGAGTCGTTGGCGTTCACCGCCCGACAGCCCGCCGCCGTCGCCGAGAATCGTGTCGTAGCCGAGCGGAAGTCGTTCGATGACCGCATGGATCTGTGCCGCCCTGGCCGCGGCGTGCACCTGCGCGTCGGTGGCGGCGGGTTGCGCGATGCGAATGTTCTCGGCCACGGTGTCGCGCAACAGCATCACATCCTGGAACACCAGCGATATGGATGACAGCAAGGTTTGGGTATCGATGTCGCGGACGTCGACGCCGCCGATGCGGATGGCGCCTGCGGTGACGTCGTAGAATCGCGGAATCAGCGCCGCCAGAGTCGATTTGCCCGCGCCCGATGGCCCGATGACCGCGGTGACAGTGCCCGGTTCACACACCGCGGTGACGTCTTGCAGCGCGGGGGTACGTCCACCGTACGAGAAGGTGACCCGGTCGAATTCGATGCGGCTGTCGGTGGGGCGTTGCGGTACGGCCGCAGTGGGCAGCGGCTCGCGAGCCAGCAGTGCTTCGACGTTGTGCGCGGAGATGCGGCCCTTGCGCAGCGCCTGTGAGCCGTGGATGGCCGGGTTGATCGATGTCGGCAGGCCGACTCCGACGATGAGGAACGGCAGCAGGTCGGCCATCGTCAGTGCGTCGGCGTGCACCATGGCCAGCCCGACGGCGCCGAGGATGCCGAACAGCGCCATCTCGGAGGCCAGTACGCGTGACACGGCGGTGCTGTAGCGGGTTTCGGCGGCCCATGCGGTCAGGGCCGCGGCCTGTTCGCGGACGGCCGTGTTGAACCGGGCCAGGATCCGGCCGCCGGTGCCGAAGGCCTTGACCACGCTGATGCCGTCGGCGTATTCGACGCTGGCCGAACTGATTCGCGATTCGGCGGTGATCAATCGGTCCATGTGCAGGGACATCGACCGCATGGCGATGCGGTAGCTGACTCCCAACAGCGCCAGCGCGCCGATCGTGACCAGGGTCAGCCGCCAGTCGACGAAGGCCAGATATCCCAGCCCGACGGTGACCGCGGTGGCCGCACCGATCAGTTCACCCAGCGCGTGGGCGATCAGCTGATGCATCTCCTCGAGATCGTTCGTCATGCGCCGCTTGATCTGACCGGACCCGTTGGCCCGGAACCAGCCCAGCGGCAGCGATCCCAGTTGCCGGACGAGTTGCACACGTAGGTCGTGCAGGATCCGGGCGTCGGCGTAATGCCCGAGCCGCGAGGAGGCGAACACCAGCAGCAGCCGCAGGCCCGCTCCCGCGGTACCGGCGGCCACCCACCACCAGATCGCACTCTGCGAGCCCGTGACACCGTCGGTGAGGACCAACCGGGCGATCTCGGCGACGGCCAGGTAGGGCACCACCCCGCATGCCGACGCGACGGCCGACAGCACCCCGCACCACACCAGGTGCATCCGGACGGGGGCGAGTAACCGGGCCAGGGCGCCGGTGCCTGCGAGCTCGCTCGGCAATGGAGCGTGCTCCGGTGGTGCTTCGGCGGCACGGCTGATCGTGGTGGTCAAAGGTCCTCCAACACGGTGGTCTGTGGTCGGCCATGAGCGACTGACCGTCAGTCAGTAACTGTAGATTGTGATTCCGCCCAGTTCAAGGCGTACGTCTGGACCGGACGGACACTGGGTAAGGTTTGGCCTGGCGAAAGGACTCCCTGTGGCGCGCACCAAGCCGGCTGACGAGCGGCGTAGCGAAATGCTGGACGCCGCCGAGGAATTGGTGGTCCGTGCCGGAGTCGACGCCTTCACCATCGATGACGTGACCATCGGAGCGGGCGTCGCCAAGGGCACGTTCTATCTGCACTTCACCAACAAGGCCGACCTGATCAACGCCCTGCGGGAGCGCTGGGTGCGGCGGTTCGTCGACGCGCAGATGGCTGCCGCGCGCCAAGCCACAGGTGTCGACAGTGTCGAACGATGGATGCGCGCGGGGGTGGCCGAATATCTACGCGAGATCCGGCTGCATGACGTGCTGTTCCATCCGGCCACCTACGACCGGGACGCGCCCAATCTGGCGGTGGACGCCCTGGCAGAACTGCTCGCAGAGCTCGATCCGGTGGTCCCTGACCCGCTGGCCACCGCAGTGATCCTGTACTCGGCCATGCACGGGGTCACCGATCACATCGCGCACAGCCCAGACGATCAGCAGCGGATGCTCGATGCACTGTCGGGGCTGTGCCGGGCGGTGCTGGCGGATTAGGTCCGAGCGCTGCACCATGGCCGGGCTCCTCGACGACCAGAGGTGAGGTCCGGACGCGACCGGCGCAGTTCGAACGGCACCAGGCAGTGCCCGGTCATGGGGATTGCAGGATATGCATGCATACGGTGCAGACGTCGCCCTGTCAGGCAAGTGCCGGTAACCATACCTTCGAATCGACCTCCGCGAGCGCGGAGCCGTGGTGTTCGAAGGAGTAGTGATGGAATCGGCGATCTCAGATCATTTGGTCCGGCCACGTACGTGTCCGGCACGCCACCCCGACGGTTATGAACCGCCATATTCGACCAGGGTCGCGCGAATAGCACCTGACGTCGAATCCATCGTGATGATGTACTTCGGGGTGCAATCGCCGGCTGGTGCTGCCATCGATCCGGGCGGTCTCGCGGTGCTCGACGAGTGCCTCAACGGGTCGGGCGGGCCAGACCACTGGGACCGAGCGAACTTCGAAGACCAGACTGGTGCCCACAACGTGCTCACGGCCGCATACTGGTCATCGCCCAGCGCTTTCCAGCGATGGCGAGCGGAAAGCGGATTCGACGGGTGGTGGCGGTCCGATGAGCGGCTTGTCGACGGTCAGGGTTACTACCTCGAGGTTCTGACGCCAGATGTCGCACGGCTCGAGTTGAGCCTGTTTGCGAGTCCGTGGGAGCGGGAGGGTGCTGCACAACTGACCGAGTGGATCTCCGGTGACGTTCGTGAGCATGCGTACTGGGGAAGCATTTTCGACCGCATCCCCGCAGCTCAGGATGAATGGTTGAAGCCCTCGGGCGTAGTGGACATCGACACGGTACGGTCGCGACCATCCCGAACGGTGGTGACACCAACCCACAACGCCTGCATGATTCGCTCCGGTCAAGATTGGACTCGTACCAGCGGTGTGGAACGTTGGGTCTGCTGCACGGATAGGTGACAGTTTCGGTCACGCGGCCTGACTGGCCGGTGTGGTCATGATTGCTTCGTAT
>LZME01000138.1 GCA_001673575.1 Mycolicibacter heraklionensis
GCCGAGCATCTCGGCTTCGCGGTGGACACCGAGCAGGGTCTGCTGTCGCCGGTCGTCCACAACGCCGGTGATCTCTCCGGCGTCCTCGTTGTAGCTCGCGTTGACGTTCGGATGCGCCTTGAGGGCGTCGATCACCGCGCGGGCGATGAACGGCAGGTAGGTCAGGTTGACGCCCTCGCGCTCGGCGAAGTCCGCCTTCGCCCTGGCCCGCAGCGCCACGATCTTGGTCATGTCGACCTCGTGGGTCTGGGTGAGCTGCGCCGTGGCCTGCAGGGATTCGCGGGTCTTCTTGGCCGTGATCTGACGGATCCGGCTGGCCTTGGCGGTCGTGCCACGCAGGTGCGCCAGCGCCGAGGCGGGGGCCGCCGCGGCCGGGCGCGGGGCGGCCGGAGCCGCGGGCGCCTGCTGCGGTTCGGCCTGCTTCTCGGCGAAGGCCAGGACGTCCTGCTTGCGGATTCGACCGCCGACTCCGGTGCCGGTGACGCGGCTCAGGTCGACGTTCTTGTCGGCAGCGAGCTTGCGCACCAACGGCGTCACATACCGTGCGGCGTCGCCGGACGGGGCCTCGCCGGCAGCGGGCTGCGCCGGAGCGGGCGCGGCTGCGGGTGCCGGCGCCGGGGCGCCCGAACCGATCCTGGCCAGTTCACCGCCGACCTCGACGGTGGTGTCTTCACCGGCGGTGATCGACAGCAGGGTGCCGGCCACCGGTGAGGGGATCTCGGTGTCGACCTTGTCGGTGGAGACCTCCACCAGCGGCTCGTCGACCTCGACGGTGTCGCCGACCTGCTTGAGCCAGCGCGTCACGGTGCCTTCGGTGACCGACTCACCCAACTCGGGCATCAGCACCGGGGTGCCGTCTCCGGCGGCCTCTTGGGCAGCGGGTGCCGCCGGGGCAGCGGGCGCGGGGGCATCCGGGGCAGGTGCTTCGGCAGCGGGTGCCGGTTGGGCCGGCGCGGGTGCGGCCTCGGCCGCGGGTGCCGCGGGTGCCGCGGGGGCCGACGGGGCGTCGCTGCGTTCACCGGCCTCGCCGATCAAGGCCAGCTCACCGCCGACCTCGACCGTGGTGTCCTCGCCGGCGATGATCTTGGTCAGCACACCGGCCACCGGGGAGGGGATCTCCGTGTCGACCTTGTCGGTGGAGACCTCCAGGAGCGGCTCGTCGACCTCGACGGTGTCGCCTTCCTGCTTGAGCCAGCGGGTCACCGTTCCTTCGGTGACGCTCTCACCGAGGGCGGGCATCTGGACTGAGAAGGCCATCGTTGTTGACTCCTCGCTCGATCGGTCGCTGCACGTCGTTTCCTGGATACCACGTCAGTGGTGAGGCGAGGGCGGTGCCCAGGTGGACTGTCGAAAACCATCCTGTCATTGCGTCGTCGTCGGCACACATCGAGGTGGCGGTCGAACGGCTCTCGACGCCGTCGGGTATGGCGCATCGCATAGTCCGCCAAAGCACTACTGCGACCGCCGAAGCGTCACTAATATCTCGCGCGTGCCCGCTGAGCAGTTCGCTGCAGCCTGTGAGCTGTGGACCGGCTTCGACGTATCCCTCGTAGCCCGCAACTATGCCCAACTAGCCGGTTTGCTGGCCGGTTTCGCGTTCGTCGTCATCAATCTGGTGCTCGATCGTGCGTATCGGCGTCGTAGCGACGGGCATTCGCCGGACCCGCGCGAGGTCGAGCACGAGACTCTCACCGGGGTCGCGCTGATGAACGCATTTCTGGGGCTGTTCCTGACGGCGGTGCAATACAGTCTGCTGGCCGGGGAACAGGGATGTGCGATCGGCAGCGGTCGAGCCACATCCGCAGAACTGTTGGGCGGCATATCATTTGTGGCCTCGCTCTACATTCTGCTGTACGCCGTCGTGCAGTTCGTGTCGGGCAGCGCCGGCACGCTGATCAGACACTGCGTGTTCATCGTGGCGGTCCTGGTCCCGCCGATTGCGGTGTTCTTCGTAGAGGCGACGCTGACGGACCTGGCGCTCTCGCTCGGTGACCCGCAGACGCATCGGCCGTTGCAGCCGTTGTGGGACGACGCCAACCGACTGTCGGTGCCCATCACGGTCGCCATCGCGGTGGTCTGTGCGATCGGGTGGTTCCTCGGACGGGCGCGACGGCGCAGCGAATCACCGATCGGGCCTATGGCAGGCCGCATCCGTACCGCATTCCCGTACTTGAGCACCGTGGTCATCATCGCGGCGATCGTTCGCTCGATGGCGGCGCTGCCGAAAACCGATGTGGCGTCCCATCTGGACTCGACAGAAGCCTGGTTCTGGGTTGCCGTGTTCGCCGTGTTGATGTTGGTGCTCAGTACGGCGCTGTCGTTTCAGCGGGGCGTCGAAAACTCCGCAAGGCCGCCGAGCACGGTGCAGAAGGCCGAGAGCGCCGACGAGAACGCCTGACGCCCGCCGTCGGTCATCCCTTCGCGGCGATGTCCTCCAGAACCGCGAACATGGTGCGCGTCGGCACCCCGGTGCCGCCCTTGCCGGTGTAGCCCCAGGCGCCGCCGGAGTTGTAGGCCGGACCCGCAACGTCGATGTGGACCCAGTCGACGCCGTCGGCCACGAACTCACGTAGGTACACCCCGGCGACCAGCATCCCGGCGAAACGCTGACCACTGACGTTGGCCAGGTCGGCCACCGTCGACTTCAGCTCCTCTTTGAGCTCGTCGGGCAGCGGCATCGGCCAACCGTTCTCGCCGACGGCCTGCGAGATGGACGCCACCCGATCGCGGAACTCGTCGGAGCCCATCACGCCGGGAATGCGCGCACCCAGCGCCACGGTCTGCGCGCCGGTCAGCGTCGAGGTCTCGATGAGATAGTCCGGGTTGTCCTCGCAGGCCCGCACGATCGCGTCGGCCAGGATCAGCCGGCCCTCGGCGTCGGTGTTGAGCACCTCGACGGTGATGCCGCCGTACTGGGTGAGCACATCGCCCGGGCGCTGCGCGGTGGACGACGGCATGTTCTCGGCCATCGGCACGGTCGCGGTCACGTCGATCGGCAGGCCGCGGCGGGCGGCCAGCACCACGGTCGCGATCACCGCAGCCGCCCCGCCCATGTCGGAGGTCATGTGATGCATCGAGGCAGCCGGCTTGATCGAGATGCCACCGGTGTCGAAGGTGATGCCCTTGCCGACCAGCGCCACCTTCTTGGCGCCGTCCGGGTCGTCGCGCAAGCGTGATCCGCGGTGGATCAACCGCACCAGACGCGGCGGGCGCGAGGAGCCTTGACCGACACCGATCACTCCGCCGTAGCCGGCCTCGGCGAGCGCCTGCTCGTCGAGCACCTCGACCTCCAGGCCGGCCGCCTCGCCCAGCGCCTTGGCGCGGTCGGCGAATTCGGCCGGAAACAGGTGACTGGGCGGAGTGTTGACGAAGTCGCGGGCGGTGGCCACCGCGGCGGCGATGTCGGCGCCGCGCGCCGCCTGCGCCTCGGCGTCGGCGGTGCTGGACAGCACGGTCACCGCTCGCAGGCCCGGTTCCTTGGGGGCGGTCTTCTCGCTGCGGAACGCGGTGAAGCGGTAGCCGCCCAGCAGCAGTCCCTCGACACTGGCGGCGAGCACTCCGTCACCGGGCAGCCCGCTCAGCGCACTGATCACCGTGGCGGTGCCGTTCAGGGAACGCGCCGCATTTCCGGCGGCCCGGCGAACGGTGTCGGCCGGCCAGGAATCGCGTGCCTTGCCGAGCCCGACGGTCACCACGCTGGCGACCGGCAGTGACGCCACCACCAGCCGGTGCACCTGCTCACTGCCGCCCTTGGCGCCCAGTGCACGCAGTCCCGCCTCGATCTCGGCGATCGCCTCGGCGGGCAGCGGCGGCTCGGTCGTGGCGACCGACGCGCCGCGCTCATGCGCCGGTCCCAGCTTCGCCTCTCCTTCGTCGAGCCTCGCTGAACCGCCGGACTCCGAGTCGTCATCACCGGCCGATACGACCGGCACGATCAGCACGGCCTCATCGGCGTTCGAGGGCAGCGAGGCGGCGACGGTGACGGACGGGGCGGGGTATCCGGATTCGGTGCTCACAAGCACACCCTAACGATCGGGGTTCGGGTGCAATTGGTATGCCGGGACGGGCTCGTCGAAACCCTTGAGCGTCAACGGTTCCTGAAGAGTGGCCGGCCAGTCGGGCAGTTCTTCGCGGACGCAGGTCGAGGCCAGCACCTGGCCGGGTACGGCCGCATCCACCAGGCGCGCGGCCAGATTGACCGGGGTGCCGAAGTAGTCGCCGTTGATAGCCAGCATCTCGCCGTAGGCCACCCCGGCGCGTACCTGCAGACCGGCCTTGCGGGCCTTGGGATGGTCCACAAGGTCGATCGCGGCCCGGGCCAGTAGATCCCCGGTCGCACTCACCCACATCACCGCGTCGCCGATGAACTTGACCACCCGCCCGCCGTCGCAATGCACGACGTCCGCGACGGTGCCGGCGAAATCGGTGAGCAGCGTGGCCAGCTCCGCGGATGTGAGGACCTGTGTCAGCGCGGTGAACCCGGTCAGGTCGGCGAACCCGACGCCGCACATCAGGCTGGCCGCCGGCCCGCCGGCCAGCCCCTCGAGGAAGGTGCGGTGGCTGACCTGGTGCTGGCGGTGGACGGCGTCGATCATCGCGCCGATGCGCGGGATGTATTCGGCGACCGACCGCCAGGCCCGGGCGGTGCGCAGTTCGTCGCGGGTGTGGCCCAACCACATGTCGGGCGCGCTGAGCCGGATCATCGACGACTCGGCCTCGGCCAGTCGCGCCATCGTCGCGCCCAGCACCCGCAGGAAGCCGTCGACCGGTTCGCCGAGGTAGGACCGCATCTGAACCCAGGTGGCCAGCCCGTCCACGTCGGCCTGGCTCAGCGCGGGCGTGTCGCGGCTGGGGACGCTGAGCCCGAGCATCCGCCAGGCCTGCGCGACGTCGTCGACTGACACACCCAACGCCTGGGCGGCGGTGCGCAACGTGTAGTCGGGCGGGCCGGATCGCCCGACCGCGTCGCCGGCCAGACCGAACAACCGGCCTCGGCGCTCGGCGTCGACCATCTCTTCGGTGGTGAACCCGAGGCCATGGAGGTATTCGACCAGGCCGGCACGCTCACGGGCATCAGCGATGCCGGCAGCCTGCAGGGCCTCGAAATCCGCCGAATCCGCCACGTCGCCAAGTGTGCCAGCCCTTGGCCGGTCAGCGGGGCACGTTGCCGAGAGGCACCGCCAGACGCTGGCTTGTCACACGGCGGACTAGAGGACGGACAGCAATATCGCGATGAACTCTCCGGACCATTCTCCGAATCCGTCGGCGGTCATGGTGCCGTTGAAGAGGTCGCCGGTGTGGTCGAAGAAAGCTACGGCATCTTCGATCGCGGTTACGGGAGATACGAGACCGATGAGGGCGTTGAGATCCCCGTCCAGCTGCTCGTCGATTGGCTGTTGGTCGAGTCCGATCGTTCCGTAGTAGCCGTACATCATGAAGTCCCAGCCCGTCGTGACTCCCCAGCTGAAGAATCCCAGTGCCCCGCTGCCCAGGATCGGATCGTCGGGCAAGGCGTGGAGGAAGGTGCCGATGTCCCGGACGAGCGGATAAAGGATCCCGAAGTGGTCTGCGGCTTCGGAATACATCCCGGGATCGCCGCTCTGGCCGATCTCGTCTTCGAGGTCGGGCAGGGGCACCGAGTCGTTCGGGTCAGGTAGGTGGGCGTTGGGGAAATAGGCAATCCAACGGGTGAAATAGTCGTCGTAATACTCAAATACGGACGCAGGCGAGTAATCGTGCAGCTCCAAAAGAATGTTCTGCGGCCCGCCGGTGTTGACGATGTTGATCAGCTGGTCTGTGGTGTAGCCGTAGTTATAGGCGTTCAGCACGATTGTCTCGGCAAGGTCGTGGGTGTCGGCCGGCGTTGTTCCGGGGTACCCGGCGTCGATGTAGATCCAGTGCAGAGTTTTTGCCAGCGCTTCCACTGCTTGCGCCACTTCGCTGGCGTCCGGCAACGCGGTCAGGCTCACCGGAGTGTTCCAGACCTGCGGTGGGCTTAGCGCGGGCGCGGCGCTGGCAAGCGGCGTGAGGACCACTCCCGCCATGATTGCCGCCGCGGTCGCTACCGGAGCGCGTCGCAGGCTTGGGCCCGTGTTTCTGCGTCCATCCATCGTTACCATCCCCCCAATAAGTGATCGTCGACCATATGAATAACATATGGCCTGGCTGCGATGATATTACGCATGAGCTGAGGCGTCGAGCTGATTTTGTGCTCCGTCTGCTGCATTCGTGAAGCTTCCGAGCCTTGGCCCCGTCACCAGTTTCCCTGCTGAGTGCCAGGATCTGGCGGGGCTGTTCTCACTCATAGGCCGCTATGGCGCCTGTGCGTCTTGCGTCGTATTTGGCGCGCGCCTGTAACCGTGCTGAGAGTGGTCGCAGTCCGCTAGGTACCGACGTTCGTGGCGCCCAGATGTTCTCAACCTGCAACCCGATTAGGGTGGCTTGACGTGAGCGAACTGCAACACGGACCCCTGGAAGACCGTCACCGCGCCCTGGGCGCCAGCTTCGCCGAGTTCGGCGGGTGGCTGATGCCGGTGTCCTACGCCGGCACCGTCGCCGAGCACAACGCCACCCGTGCCAGCGTGGGTCTGTTCGACGTCAGCCACCTGGGCAAGGCGACCGTTCGCGGCCCGGGCGCGGCAGAGTTCGTCAATGCGACGCTCACCAACGACCTGACCAGAATCGTGCCAGGGCAGGCCCAATACACGTTGTGCTGCAACGAATCCGGTGGCGTTATCGACGACTTGATTGCCTACTACATCTCCGACGACGAGATCTTTCTGGTGCCCAACGCCGCCAACACCGCGGCCGTGGTGGCCGTGCTGCAGGAGGCCGCGCCGGCCGGAGTGACGATCACCGACGAGCACCGTTCTCGCGCGGTGCTCGCGGTACAGGGTCCGCGATCGGCCGAGGTGGTGGCGGGTCTTGGCCTGCCGACCGAGATGGACTACATGGCGTTCGCCGATGCTTCCTACGACGGCGTGCCGGTACGGGTGTGTCGGTCCGGCTACACCGGTGAACACGGCTACGAGCTGCTGCCGGAGTGGGAATCCGCCGGGGTGGTGTTCGACGCACTGGTGGAGGCCGTGCAGCCGATCGGCGGTGAGGCGGCCGGCCTGGGAGCCCGCGACACCCTGCGCACCGAGATGGGCTACGCGCTGCACGGACACGAACTGTCGCCCAGCATCTCGCCGCTACAGGCCCGCTGTGGTTGGGCGATCGGCTGGAAGAAGGAATCGTTCTTCGGCCGCGACGCGCTGCTGGCAGAGAAGGCCGCCGGCCCCGCGCGGCTGCTGCGCGGCCTGCGCGCCACGGGTCGGGGAGTGTTGCGTGCCGATCTGGCGGTGCTCGACGGCGACCGCCGGGTCGGGGTCACCACGTCGGGCACGTTCTCGCCGACGCTGAAGGCCGGCATTGCGCTGGCGCTGATCGATGTCGACGCGGGCATAGAAGATGGCGCCCAGCTCACCGTCGACGTGCGTGGCCGCGCCGTCGAATGCGAGGTGGTGACTCCGCCGTTCGTCACGGCAAAAACCCGCTAGCGCACCGGTTATACAATCGCTGCATGACGAGCAGCCTCCTCGAGTTCCACGTGTCGGTCTCCGCAAACCCGACGCCCGACGAGGTGCGCGAATCCATTTTGGCGGAGCCGGGTTTCGGCAAGTACCACACCGACCACATGGTGTCGATCGACTACACGAGAGACGCCGGTTGGCACAATGCGCGAGTCATCCCGTACGGGCCCATCGAACTGGACCCGTCGGCCATCGTCCTGCACTACGCGCAAGAAGTCTTCGAAGGGCTCAAGGCCTACCGGTGGACCGATGGATCGATCGTCTCGTTCCGGCCCGAGGCAAACGCTGCCCGGATGCGGGCATCGTCGCGGCGGCTGGCCATCCCGGAGCTACCCGACGATCTGTTCATCGAGTCGCTGCGGCAGCTGATTGCCGTGGACGGCGCCTGGGTTCCGGCGGCGGGCGGCGAGGAGTCGCTGTACCTGCGCCCGTTCGTCTTCGCCACCGAGCCTGGACTGGGGGTCCGCCCGGCCAACGAGTACCGCTGCCTGGTGATGGGCTCGCCGGCCGGGGCGTACTTCAAGGGCGGTATCAAGCCGGTCAGTGTGTGGCTGTCGACGGAGTACGTGCGGGCCTGTCCCGGCGGTACCGGCGCCGCGAAGTTCGGCGGTAACTATGCCGCGTCGCTGGTTGCCCAGGCGCAGGCCGCCGAGAACGGCTGCGACCAGGTGGTGTGGCTGGATGCGGCCGAGCGGCGCTACGTCGAAGAGATGGGCGGGATGAACCTGTTCTTCGTGTTCGGCACCGGCGGCTCGGCGCGCCTGGTCACCCCGGAGCTGTCCGGCTCACTGCTGCCCGGTATCACCCGGGATTCGTTGCTGCAGTTGGCCACTGACGCTGGATTCAGTGTCGAAGAACGCAAGATCGATGTCAGTGAATGGCAGAAGAAGGCCGCTTCCGGAGAGATCACCGAGGTGTTCGCCTGCGGGACGGCCGCGGTCATCACCCCGGTGTCGCAGGTCAAATCCGCGGACGGCGAGTTCACCATCGCCGACGGCGAGCCCGGTGAGGTCACCATGGCGCTGCGCGACACTTTGACCGGAATCCAGCGCGGCACCTTCGCCGACACTCACGGGTGGATGGCTCGGCTGGATTAGCCCGGCGTGCCCGGGGTACCGGGTGTGCCGTCGATTCCGCCGTTGCCGCCGGGCCCGCCGTTGGCTCCGAAGCCGTCGGTGACGGTTTGGCCCGCGCCGCCCACACCGCCGCTGCCATCCGCGCCGGGGTGGGCGACCCCGCCCTGGCCGCCGGTGCCGCCGAACCCGCCGGTGGCGGTGCCTGCGGCGACAGTGGTCGCGTTGCCGCCGGCACCGCCGTCGCCGCCTGCGCCTCCAAGCAGGTCGTTGTAGCCGTCGGCGCCCGCGTCGATGGAGCCATCGACGGCGCCACCCCGACCGCCGACGCCGCCGATGCCGCCGATGGCGCCCTGCCCGACGGCGAAGCTACCGCCGGTGCCATTGCCGCCGACGCCACCGTGGCCGCCCGCGCCGCCGGTCGCGCCGTTGAAGGCAACGCCGCCGTCGCCACCCGTGCCGCCGCTACCGCCGATACCGTAGCCACCGCCCTGGCCGCCGATCCCGGTGCCATCGCCACCCTGGCCGCCGTGGCCGCCCGCACCGCCGGCGCTACCGAGGCCCACACCGGGACCGCCGGTGCCGCCGCGGCCGCCCCCGCCGCCGATGCCCGCCCAATCTCCGGTGAAGGAGAGGCCGCTACCGGCGCCGCCGGCACCTCCCGCGCCGCCGGCGCCGCCGGTGCCGCCCGCACTGCCGATGCCGCCGCCCCCGCCGCCGCCACCGCCTGCATTGCTGCCGCTGGCGGCGGCCGCGCCGGAGCCGCCGACCCCGCCCACTCCGCCACCGTCGGCACCGCCGTGGCCACCGTTGCCGCCGGCACCGACGGCGGTGACGCCGGCCCCCGAAGACCCGCCGGGACCGCCGTAATTGCCGATCGCCCCGCCGATCCCGTTACCACCGTCACCGCCGTCGCCCCCCGCGCCGCCGACATTGCCGAAGCCGCCCCAGCCGCCCCATCCACCGGCACCCGCACCGTGGCTGACGCCGTTACCCTTGCCGCCGTCGCCGCCGCGGCCGCCGTCCCCGCCGACGCCCGCATTGCGCGCGGCGTTGCCGGGTCCCGAACCGCTGTTGCCGCCGTGCCCGCCGCTGCCGCCGTTTCCGCCGCTGCCGGAGGTGGTGCCCCCGTCACCGCCATTGCCCGCGCGGCCGCCCGCACCGCCGCCGCCGGCCACACCGGAGGCGGTGTTTCCGCCGTGCCCGCCGAGCCCGCCGTAGCCGCCGTCGCCGCCGTTGCCCGTGACGCCGCCGGAGCCGCCGTGGCCGCCCGCGCCGCCGGCCCCGCCGATGCCGCCATCCCCGAAGAGCGCGGTGGTACTGCCGCCGTCGCCGCCGTAGCCCCCGTCGCCGCCGGTGAGGCCGGTTGCGCCGTTGTCTCCGGCCCCGCCGGCCCCACCGGCCCCCCCATTGCCGAACAACCAGGCCACGGAGTCTCCGCCGGTCCCGCCGTGGCCGCCCTGACCGCCGTTGGCGCCGAAGCCGCCTATCCCGCCATCGCCGCCGTTGCCCATGAAGGTGCCGCCGGCCCCGCCGTCTCCGGCACGTCCGAACCAGCCGTCCGCCCCGCCCGGCCCGTCGTCGCCGCCCGTGCCGCCGTTGCCGAAGAACCCGGCGTTGCCTCCTTGGCCGCCGATACCGCCGAACGCGGTGCCGCCGTCGCCGCCGTCGCCGAACCACAGTCCACCGGCGCCGCCCATGGCTTGTTCGGTGGTGCCGCCGTCGATACCGTCGGCACCGTTCCCGATGAGCATTTGGCCATTGCCGAAGGTCTCGTTGATCCAGGTGCTGATGTCGATGCCGGACTGGGTGGCCAGCCAAGCCTGGCCGGCGTCGTGTATCGGTGTGTAGATCCAGGTGTCGACCAACTCGGCCATGGTGGGCGTGGCCGGCGACAGCGCCAGTCCGGGGCTGGCAGGGTCGCCAAGGCTGGACAACAACCCAGTCCAGTCCGCCGCTTCAAGGCCGCCGGTGCTCTCGACGTTCAGCCACGACCAGTTCGCCGGATCGAACAGGTCGACGATCCAGTCGGCAAGCGGGTCGGCCTGGGCCGGAGGCACGCTGGCCAGTGGGCAGAGCCCACACGCCAGGAACGCACCCGCCGTGCCGCCCAACCTGGTCAGACGGGCTTGAGTTATTGGACTACGACGGGGACCGGACATAGCCGTTTCCTTCCCGAGGAACCTGGCAATTCGCTATGCACGGAACTTAGGGGAGCTGAGTGGGGGGTGAGTGCAGTAGTCGACTACTGCACTTTTCGCGCATGGGAGCGTGCACTACGTAGGGGCAGGTCCGCGCGATAGGCATTGGAATCGCCGATGCCGGCGGACGGGGTTCAGCTCACCGGGTCCGGCGGCAGGTCGGCGTCGTCGGCCACCGGTGACCAATCCTCAGCCAAGCGCTCGCAACAGTCGGGGTAGTCGTCGTCAACGTCGTCGTCATCAGCGGTGCCGTCGTTCATCG
The DNA here is from genome assembly GCA_001673575.1 of Mycolicibacter heraklionensis. Classification (GTDB taxonomy): domain Bacteria; phylum Actinomycetota; class Actinomycetes; order Mycobacteriales; family Mycobacteriaceae; genus Mycobacterium; species Mycobacterium heraklionense_A. Next base: position 11,111 of record LZME01000138.1, read on the forward strand.
CCTTGCGTGATTCCCGACTCCGCTTGCTGTAGTGCTGATGGCGTGACATCCAGTTCCCTCCCAGGATCACGATGTTAATCACTGGCGCAATTTTTACAAAGACCATTTGGGTGTAACACATCGTGTCGGAGAAATGTCCGGAAATCCGGAAAGGATGCGAAAAAGAAGCGATGTTTAACCGCTGGTCAGGGCGGCGAGCGCTGCCGCGAGCAGTGTTGCCGTCCACTCGATGACGGCCCCGAGCACATCACCAGTGATGCCACCGAAGCGGCGCACACAGCGTTTTACCAGCATAGCGGCGCAAATAAGGGCTGCGGCGACCGCAACCGGCCCCTGCCACGGCGCCGATCCGGCAGGTATCGCGGCGGCCAGCAGTGCCACCACCCAGGCGGCCGCGACCGGTAGCGGCTGACTGCCGGCCACCGTGGCGCCCAGCATGCTTCCGGCGGCGGCGGGCACCGAGCGCCGGCAGGCCAACACCGCGGCCACCCGGCCCGCGCAGACCGCGAGCACGATCTGCCCCGCGCCCAGCATCGGAAAGGTTGTGGCCTGCAGGCCGATCACCAACACCACCGCGACGACCCCGAACGGGCCGGTCGACCCCTCACGCATCACCTGCAGTGCCTGCGCGGCGGGCCGGGCGCATCCCAAGCCGTCAGCCGTGTCGGCCACCCCGTCGATATGCAGTCCTCGAGTGGCGGCCAACAGCGCCGCCACGGCCAGTAGGCCGGTCACCGGGCTGCCCGGGCCGAAGGCGTATTCACCGGCCCACACCACGGCCGCGGCCAGCGCGCCGAGAGCGGCGCCGACAACTGGGAACGCGGTCATCGCCCCGCGGCCCGGCGGTCGGTCGGTGGGAACGGGAAGAATCGTTCCGAACGCGAAAGACGCTGCCAGGGAAGCGATCACGATGAACGGTCGCTGACGCCGGCCTCAGCGAACGTCGACATCGACGACAATGCCGCGACCGCGGCGCGCAGCACCGGCAGCGCAACCGCGGCACCGGTGCCCTCACCCAACCGCATCCGCAGATCCAGGATCGGCTCCAATCCCAGTGCCGCGCAGGCCAGCGCGTGGGCCGGCTCGGGGGAGCGGTGGCCGGCCTGCCACCATGCCCGCGCGCCCGGGGCCAGCCGGTCGGCGACCAGCGCGGCGGCCGTCGACGCCAAACCGTCGAGCAGCACCGGGGTGCGCCGCACCGCGGCCTGGGCGCAGAAACCCGCCAGGGCCGCGAAGTCGGCACCACCGCAACAGCGCAGCAGCGAAAGCGGGTCGGCGTGCTGCGGCCGGGACCGGAACAGGGCGTCGCGCACCGCCGCGGTCTTGCGCGCCCATCCGGCGTCATCGATGCCCGTCCCCTGGCCGACCACGTCGGAAGGTTCGGCGCCGGTCAGCGCTGCGATCAACGTGGCTGAGACGGTGGTGTTTCCGATCCCCATATCGCCGGGGATGAGCAGATCCGCGCCTCCGTCGACTTCCTCGTCGGCGATGCGCCGGCCGGCCTCGACCGCGGCCAGAGTCTCCTCGGCGGTCAGAGCGTCCTCGCTCGTGATGTCACCGCTCCCGCGCCGCACCTTGTAGACACCGGGCTCTGTCGACATCGCGGGGGAGCCGGTCGCACCGTCGTTGACGGCGATGTCCACCACCCGCACCCCGGCCCCGCCGATCGCGGCCAGCGCGTTGATGGCCGCGCCGCCCCGGTCGATGTTGGCGACCATCTGTGCCGTCACCTCTGCGGGGTAGGCAGACACCCGTCCCCGGGTTACGCCGTGATCGCCGGCGAACACCACAACGCGGACGCGCTCGAACTGTCGTGGCGGACACTGCCCTTGACAGGCCGCCGCCCACACCGAGAGGGCCTCCAGTCGGCCCAGCGAACCCGCCGGTTTGGTCAGTGAGTCCTGCCGGGCCCGGGCGGCTGCTGCCACCGCGGCATCGGGTGGGCTGACCGGTGGGAAATCCACGAATTCCAAGGTTGTCGGCCCCGATTCGGGCTCAGTCGAGGCGTTCACCGCGCCGCACCTGCGGACGCGGTGCCCGCATGCGGCGCAGTGTGGATGCGCGGCTGGCGGCGTACAGCCCCAGCTTCCAACGGCTTTCGACATTGTTCGGGAACTTGGCGTCAGCCATCCGGCCGGCCTTGCGGGCCACCAACACCCCGTCGACGGCCATCAAGACCATCAGCAGCATCATCGCCGGCGAAATGTAGTACTGGACCTGCGGGACCGCCATCATGATGAACATCAGGCCCAGCGCGACCGGCATGAACAGGCCCAGCAGGTTGTAGCGGGAGTCGACGATGTCGCGAACGTACCGGCGCACCGGGCCGCGGTCGCGTTCCAGCAGCGCCGCCTCGTCGCCGGACAGCATCCGTTCCCGGCGGTCGGCCATCCGCTCACGGCGCTCGGCCTTAGCGATCCGGCGCTCTTCCTTGGACAGCTTCGGGCCGGCCAGCGACTTGCGTCGGGCCCGGGCCTCCGCGGAGGTCATCGGGGCCGGCGCCACCGGGCCGCGACGCTTGGCCGCGGCGCTGCGCTTCGGGGTCGGTCGGCCTTTGGGCGCGGTGACGCCGCCACGAGCGGCGCCCTCAGACCCTTCGCCGTCGAGAGAGACGGCGGAGACCGCGGACTCAGCGGACTGAGCCTCGTCTTTTCTACGCCCCGGCAACTTCACGCCCGCCAGATTACTTGCCCGGTCCGCCCGGCCTGCGTCGCCGTCCGCGCGGCTCTATACGCTGCAGTGATGGCTGATCACCCGGGTTCCGGCGGCTCGGCCGGTCCTCGGACGCGGGCGCTTCGGGTGCTGATCGCGCCGGACTGTTTCGGCGAGACTCTGACCGCGGTACAGGCCGCCGCCGCCATCTCGACGGGCTGGCATCGCAGCCGACCCCACGACCGGCTGGCGATCGCGCCGCAGTCCGACGGCGGCCCGGGCTTCGTCGCGGTGCTGGCCAGCGCGCTGGGCACGGTGCAGCAGGTCCGGGTCAGCGGACCGCTGGATGATCCGGTCGACGCCGAATGGGTCTGGGACGCCGCTTCCAAAACGGCCTATCTGGAATGTGCCCAGGCCTGCGGGTTGGGAGTGCTCGGCGAACCGCCGTCATCGCGGACGGCGCTACTTGCCCACAGCATGGGGGTGGGACAGCTCGTCGCCGCCGCGCTGGCGGCCGGGGCGCAGCGAATCGTCATCGGGCTCGGCGGCAGTGCGTGTACCGACGGTGGTCGCGGCATGATCGATGAACTGGGTGGCCTTGCCGCTGGACGCCGACGGCTCACGGGGATCGAATTGGTCGCCGCCTGCGACGTGGAATATCCGCTGTTGGGCCCGTGGGGCTCGGCCCGTGTGTTCGGGCCGCAGAAGGGCGCCGACGCCGCCACGGTCGCGGTACTCGAAAGCAGGCTGGCCGCTTGGGCGACCGAACTGGACGCCGCCGCCGGGTGGGAGGCCAGCGCCGCGTCGGGCGCCGGGGCAGCCGGCGGAATCGGGGCTGCCGTGCTGGCGCTGGGCGGTGCCATCGAATCCGGGTCCGAGATCGTGGCCCGCCACACCGGTCTGGAGGCCGCGCTCGCCGACACCGACGTCCTGGTCACCGGCGAGGGCCACTTCGATCAGCAGTCGCTGCACGGCAAAGTGGTCGGTTCGTTGGCGGCGGCGGCCCGCGCGCGGGAGTTACCGCTGCTGGTCCTGGCCGGACAGATCAGCCTGGACGAACCCGCCCTGCGGTCGGCCGGGGTGCTGGCCGCCCGGGCAATCGCCGACTACGCCGGCTCCGTGCGGCTGGCCCTGATCGACGCCGCCAACCAGCTGATCGGGCTGACCAGCGTCACAGCGGCGCAGATCGGTGGGCGTCCGGCGGGTTCACCCGGGTGAATCGTCGGTAGGGAACACGTTGGCGCAGGGTATCGTTGTTGTGGTGGGTTCGAACGCCTCGAGTCGAGGCCGGACCCGCCCCCATGATCAACCGCAATAGGGAGACGCAATGACTGTCCAGGATCAGTCGACCACCGAGTCTCACGGCGTGGTCTTGACCGATGAGGCCGCGGCCAAGGTGAAGGCGCTGCTGGAACAGGAGGGTCGTGACGACCTGACCCTGCGGATCTCGGTCCAGCCGGGCGGCTGCGCCGGCCTGCGCTACAACCTGTTCTTCGACGACCGCAGCCTTGACGGTGACGTGGTCGCGGAGTTCAACGGCGTCACGTTGACCGTCGACCGGATGAGCGCGCCGTACCTGCAGGGTGCCGAGATCGGCTACGCCGACCAGATCGACAAGCAGGGCTTCACCATCGAAAACCCCAACGCCGGCGGCTCGTGCTCGTGCGGCGACTCGTTCAACTGAGCACCTGATTTCACCTCCGGCGCCGCGGGTTTTGTGCTGCCCGGCGGCGAACAGGTGGCACCGGGCCGCTACCGTGGGTATCCACATCCACGGCCCATGGTGACGATATTGAGGGGGATTGTTCAGTGACGATTGCGGTGACCGGTTCGATTGCGACCGACCATCTGATGCGCTTTCCGGGTCGGTTCTCCGAACAGCTGCTGGCCGATCACCTGCAGAAGGTTTCGCTGAGCTTCTTGGTCGATGACCTGGTGGTGCACCGGGGTGGCGTGGCGGGCAACATCGCCTTCGCCATCGGTGTGCTCGGCGGTGACGCCGCCCTGGTCGGCGCCGCCGGCGCTGACTTCGCCGACTATCGGCAGTGGCTGGTCTCGCACGGCGTCGACTGCGACCACGTGCTGACCTCGACCACGGCGCACACGGCCCGGTTTGTCTGCACCACCGACCAAGACATGGCCCAGATCGCGTCGTTCTACCCGGGCGCGATGTCGGAGGCCCGCAACATCTCGCTGGCCAAGCTGGTCGAGACGGCCGGGAAGCCGGAACTTGTGATCGTCGGGGCCAACGACCCCGAGGCGATGTTCTTGCACACCGAGGAGTGCCGCAAGCTGGGGCTGGCGTTTGCCGCCGACCCGTCGCAGCAGCTGGCCCGGCTGACCGGCGACGAGATCCGCAAGCTCATTGACGGTGCCACCTACCTATTCACCAACGACTACGAGTGGGACCTGCTGCTGTCCAAGACCGGCTGGACCGAGGCCGACGTCATGAAGCAGGTGGGGCTGCGGGTGACCACCCTGGGCGGCGACGGTGTCGACATCGTCTCCCCGGACGGTTCCCGCGTCCACGTCGGCGTGGTTCCGGAGAAGTCCCAGACCGACCCGACCGGCGTCGGCGACGCGTTCCGCGCCGGCTTCCTCACCGGCCGCAGCGCCGGGTTGAGCCTGGAGCGGTCCGCGCAGCTCGGTTCACTGGTGGCGGTGCTGGTGCTGGAGTCCACCGGAACCCAGGAATGGGTGTGGGACCGTGCCGCCGCGGTGAGCCGCCTGGCCGATGCCTACGGCGACGCCGCCGCGGCCGAGATCGACGCGGCGCTCAAGTAATCTGCCGAACAGACGTAAAAGCCCCCTATTCGTGCCGAATCAGGGGGCTTTTACGTCTGCTCGCGGGGGTTAGAGCCACGCGGGGGTTAGAGCCGCGCGGGGGTTACAGCCGCACGGGGGTTAAAGCCGCACGGGGTAGTCCGGTTCCCTGATGGTCGGCACCACGGTGTGCTCGATGAAGATCGCGTGCCACAGCATGAAGATCAGCACGGTCCACAGTCGACGACTGTGGTCGGCGGTGCCGACCCGGTGCTCGTCGAGCATCGTGCGCACCGCGGCGACATCGATCAGGTGACCGGCGCCGGTGGCGTCCA
>LZME01000139.1 GCA_001673575.1 Mycolicibacter heraklionensis
CATTGTCGCCGGCTTGGCCGGCCGGTTGTTCACCCGCACGTGTCCGCCGCGGCAGGCGGCCGCGGCGTCCGGCCGGGTTTTGGTGATCCGCACCGCCCACAGCCACCGATCCACCCGGCTCGATTCCATGGCGGCCCAGGCTCAGCGTGAGGCGTTGAGGATCTTGATCGCGAAGACGAGCGTGTCGCCCGGCCGGACGCCGCGGCCGCCTGCCGCGGCGGACACGTGCGGGTGAACAACCGGCCGGCCAAGCCGGCGACAATGGTCTCGCCCGGTGACGTGGTCAGCGCTCTGGTGGGTGATCGCACCCGAATCGTTGAGGTGCTGCGGGTGATTCAGAAGCGGGTCGGTGCGGCCGACGCGGTGACCTGTTACCTGGATCGAACGCCGCCGCCCCCGCCGGCCTCCGCCACGGCGATGGCCACCCGTGACCGCGGCGCCGGACGGCCGACCAAGCGGGATCGCCGGATGCTGGACAAGTGGCGGGCCCAACAGCGCTGAGCGGTCACTGCGGGTGCGCAGCCAGATACTCCGCCACCGGAATCCGCGACGACGAGACGTAGCCGATCGGCAGCAGCAGATCGCCGGCGGTGGTCCGGTAGTAGGTGTCCCAGCGGTAGTAGCTGGCGAAGCCGGCCGGGTCGCCACCGATGACCGCGGCGTAGTCGTTGACCGCCCGCACGTAGTAGTCGGAATGGTTGTAACCCCAGATCGCCTTGTCACGATTGGTGGCAAAACCGTTGGCGGCCAACAGTCGACCGGCCGCCATAATGGAATCCCGCGGCGAGTGGATGTCTCCCAAGTTGCCGTAGGCCGCGAACGTCGACGGCAGGAACTGCATCGGCCCCTGGGCGGCGTCATCGCTGACCCCGTTGATGCGGCCGAAGCCGGTCTCGACGAAGTTGATCGCCGCCAGGTAGTTCCACGGCACCCCGGACGCGGCCTCGGCCGCGCGGTAGGCGGTCAGCAGCTCGTTGGCCGGGACCGGTGGCACCACCCGCCAGGGCGGCATGGTGGGTTTGGGGTCGGTGAGCGCCATGAGTTGCCGGCGGGCGTCGATGTTGCGGTCGTAAACATCGAGCAGCGCCGGCGGGATCTGCGGGCGGGCGATCGCATCCCACTCGGGATGCGCGCCCAGGGTCCGGTAGGCGACCTGTTGACGGCGAGCCGCCGCCGCCAGCACCTGCTCAGGCGACGAGGTATTCCGCAACGCCTGATCGGCCGCGACCAGGTCGGCGGCCAGCGCCGCGGGGTCTACGCCGGGCGCCGCGCCGGCAGGTAGTGCCGCCGTCACCGCGCAGCCGAGGGTCACAACCAGGGAGGCGACCAGGCGCCACAACCGAACAGCCATGCCGTTCATCTTCTCCCGTGACCGGTCGTGAACCGCGCAGGGCAGCTGATCGGAGCGTCCAAAAGCACCTAGAACACGTTTCGCTTTGCCTCGTCGGCCGCCCAATCACCGCTGGTCACTTCCGCAAGCAGAGAACTAGCGACTGTTACATTGGGGGCCGTTCAGCTCACGTCGTCAAGGGAGAGCGCATGACCACCACCAGCATGACGACCGACGTCGTCATCGTCGGATACGGTGCGGCCGGTACCTCTGCCGCGATCACCGCCCGCGAACTGGGCGCGGAGGTCATCGCGGTCGACCGCGCCAACGGCGGCGGCGCCACCGCGATCTCCGGGGGCATCATCTACGCCGGCGGCGGGACGTCTGTTCAGAAAGAAGCGGGCGTGCACGACACCGCCGGGCAGATGCTGGACTACCTACGCCTGGAGGTGGGCGACGCGGTCCGGCCCGAAACACTGCAGCGGTTCGTCGACGGCAGCCCCGAGATGATCGACTGGCTGCAGGCCCGTGGGGTGCCGTTCAACTCCGGCTTGTGCCCCTACAAGACGTCGTTTCCCAACAATCGCTACTACCTGTATCACTCGGGCAGCGAGAACGCCGGGGCCTTCCGCGCCCACACCCCGCCGGTGCAGCGTGGGCACCGCGCCTACGGCAAAGGCACGTCCGGCAAGCAGATCTACGCGCCGCTGGCCGAATCGGCCCGCAAGCTCGGTGTGGACTTCCGCCCGCACACCGAAGTCACCGAACTGCTGCAGGACCCGTCGGGCCGGGTGATCGGTGTGCGGGCCACGACCATGGGGCAGGCACCGCGTCGCATCCAGCGCCGCTACGCCCGCCTGGCCGCGCTCTCGTCGAAGCCCGGGGTCTACTACCCGCCGCTGCGCGCCGCGATGGACCGGCGATTGGCGAAGCTGCAGCAGCGCTACGGCCAGACCATCGAGATCATTGCGCGGCGCGGGGTGATCATCTGCGCCGGCGGCTTCATCGCCAACACCGAGTGGCGCAAGCGCTACGCACCGGAGTTCAACGGCGGCCTGCCCCTGGGCACCAGCGGTGACGACGGTAGCGGCATCGCGCTGGCCGAGAGCGTCGGCGCGGTACCGGATCGGATGGACAACGTCTCGGTGTGGAAGTTCATCACGCCCCCGAGCGCGTTCATCTCCGCGATCATCGTCGATGCCGACGGCCGCCGGGTGATCGACGAGTCTCGTTACGGCGCCGCGGTCGGACAGGCCATGGTGAAGAACCACGGCAGCCAGGGCTGGATCTTGGCCGATGCCCGCCTGATGTCGGAGGCTCGGCGCCAACTGTTGACCCAGACGCTGTGGTTCCAGCGCGCCCAGGGCGCCGCGCTGATCTTCGGCGGCGCGGTGCGCGGCGCCACGCTGGCCGAGGTGGCGCGCGCCGCCGGCGTCGACGCCGAGGGCCTGCAGGCCACCGTCACCGCGCACAACGACGCGATCGATTCCGGCTCCGAAGACCCGGCGGGCAAGCCCGCTGACTTCTGCCGGCGCATCGATCAAGGGCCTTTCACCTTGATGGATATCTCGGTGCGGCCCAACGTCTTACGCCCCACCCCCATGCTCACCCTGGGCGGCGTCCGGGTCTGTGAGGACACCGGTGCGGTGGTCGACGCCGACGGCGATCCGATTCCGGGGCTCTACAGCGCCGGCCGCACCGCCATCGGCATCGCTTCGCGGTCCTACGTCAGCGGGCTGTCGATCGCCGACTGCGTGTTCGCCGGACGCCGTGCGGGTGCCAACGCGGCCAGCGCGGACAGCTACCGCTGCGCTTCGACGAAGTAACCGCGCGGTACATCCGATCCGGCCGCTGCGGTCACCGACGGGAACCAGCGATTCCACCGATTACCCGGCTCGGCCACGTCGGTCACCGCGGCCGACCAACCGAGTCGTTCGGCAAGCTCTCCGGGCTCGTCCGTGCCGAACAGCCACGGTGAACCCTGCTGTGCCATGGACTGCAACAACGGCGCCATCGACGGCGCTTCCAGCAGCGTCTTACCGACCACGTCGTACAGCAACACCGAGCCGGGCGCCGACAACGCGTCGACACGGGTGAACAGCGCGCGTACCGCGGCCTCGTCGAGGTATTGCAGCAGCCCCTCGATGAGCCAGACGCTGGGAGTGGACGCGTCCAAACCCGCGGCCTCCAGGGCTGCAGGCCAGTCCTCGGCAAGGTCGATACCGAGCGGCACCCGCCGGCAACACGGTTCATCGCCGGCGAGCAGCTCGGCTTTGGCCGCCATGACCGCCGGTTGATCCACTTCGTAGACGGTGGTGTGCTCCGGCCAGCGCAGCCGGTATGCCCGGGCGTCCATGCCGGCCGCCAGGATGACCACCTGGCTGAGTCCGGCCCGTAGTAGGGCCTCGTCCCAGAATCGGGTACGGACGACGATCTGCCAGGTCGATTGCTCCCCGGAGTTGGCGATGGCCGCCTCCAGCATCCGTCGGCCGCCGTCCCCCGCCAGCTTGTCCGCAAACGGATCGGTGAACAGGGCGTCATCGCGGGCGGATTCCTTGGCGCGGATCGCGGCGACGAGGATTCCGGTGCTGGCCACGGCTTCTCCGGTGCGGTGCATCACTCCATCATCGGGGATGGCGATGGCGGCTGGCTTGGATATTTTTGTCGGCGCTCACCCGCGCGGCCTCGCCGGGGAATCCTCGGCGAGATCAACGTGCCCGGCCAGCCACGAGCGACGCCGCAAGTACTGCGTCGGGGTGGTCTCGGTGAACGCCCGAAACTCCCGGACGAAGTGCGCCTGATCGAAGTACCCCAACTCAGCCGCCAGGGCAGCACCCCCTGCTGTCCCGCTGTCGAGGCGGGTGAGGGCGGCCTGTAGTCGCCGCACGCGCAAGTACGCCTTAGGCGTCAGACCGACCTGGGTGCGAAACACGGTGATCAGCCGTTTGGGCGATAAGCCGGTGAGCGTCACCGCATCACCGACGCGCATCGATGGGTTGCGTTCCGCGGCGTCCAACACGGTGGTCACGTCCGCGTGCGCAGCGAATTGCTTGTCCCGCAACCGGTTCACCAGGAACGCTTCGAGCAGCATGACCCGAGCGGTAGCCGAGGATGCCTCCGCCAGCCGCTGGCGCAGCGTCGCCGCCTCGCGCCCCCACAGCTCGCCCAGCCCGACGCAGGCGTCCGTCAACTCCCCCTGCGCGATGCCCAAGAACGGCAACGCGCCACCGGGGCGAAAGTGGACCGTGATGACGGTCTGTGCCGTGTCGATGTGTGTCACGTAGGACGCCGTGCCGGCACCGATGAAGAAAGCGGGTGGCACCGTCAACCGGGTGTGCGCATCGGCGCCGAAGAAATCCACCTGCGGCCGGTCGCCGATATCGATGACGATGGTCGCCGCTCCACGCGGCAGAGCGCGGCTGCGGTGTGGGCCGCCGGTACGGCGGTCCCAGTACCCGAAGTACGCGATGCTCTCCGACAGCGGTGGCCGGGGCCGAAACAGTTGCGGCTCCATCACCCTTCCTCGATGAGCCTGCGGAATCGTGCCGCCGGATAGGTGGCCGCGCCCGCCGAAGTGACCCGCTCGACCAGGGCAAGATCAGAGGTCACCACGGTGATGTCGCATGGCCTGTCATCGGCCCGGACCAGCCGCACGATCTCGTCGTCGGCAGAGTTGGCACCGGGGCGCGGCGCCGCCGCGATCGCGACGACATCCGATTCGATGGGCGGCAACGGCGGCTTCTCGAAGACCACCGTGACTGTTCCGTCCTGCGATGGCGCCCAGGCTTCCAGCTGGCGGGTCAGCCGCACCATGGCGGCGTGGCGGTCCTTCCACCAGCCGTCTGGGCGCGCACCGATCACGTTCATCGCGTCCACGATCCACCGCACCCCTCCGACGGTACGGTGCAGAAATGAGCCCCACGCCCCTGGTCACCTATGAGTGCCACGACCACGTCGCGACCATCACCCTGAACCGGCCCGAGGCCCGCAACGCCATCAATGGGGCTATGCGCCAGGACCTCAACGCGGCCTGGGACCGGTTTCGCGCCGAGGAGGACGCCTGGGTCGGGATTCTCACCGCCGAAGGCGACGTGTTCTGCGCCGGCGCCGATCTCAAGGACTCGGCCGGCGCCGTCGGCACGTTCCCCGGCACGTTCTGGGAGAAGCCCACGATCAACTCATTCGAATCCGGCATGGAGCTTTTCAAGCCGACCATCGCCGCGGTGCACGGCCCGTGCGTGGGTTACGGCCTCACCGGACTGTTGTTCTGCGACTTCATCATCGCCAGCACCGACGCGGTGTTCCGCTTCCCGGAGGTGACCCTCGGGGTGCCCACCATCGTCGGGGCAATCCGGCTACCGCAGCGGGTGGGCTGGACCAATGCGATGGAGCTGCTGTTGACCGGAAAGCCGATGAGCGCGCAACGCGCCAAGGACATCGGCCTGGTGTGGAAACTCGTCGAGCCCGACGCCCTGCAGGAGACGGCTCGGTCCTGGGCGCACACCCTCACCAAGGCCGCTCCCCTCGCGCAGCGAGCCACCAAGGAAGTGGCGTGGCGCAGCACCGACATGAGCTGGATCGACGCCGTGCGGTTCGGTGAAACGATGCGCAAGGTCGCCGGGGCGACCGAGGACGTCGCCGAGGGACTACAGGCGTGGCGGGGGCAGCGGCCACCGCAGTGGCGGGGCCGCTGACCTCCCGAACGAGCTAGGCCCCGGTCAGAGCCGCCAACGCCGCGTCGTAGTTCGGCTCCTGGCCGATCTCCGGCACCAACTCGGTGTAGGCGACGTTGCCGTCTGCACCGATCACCACGATCGCCCGGCCCAGCAGCCCGGCCAGCGGACCGTCGGCGATGGTGATGCCGTAGTCGGCGCCGAAGCTGGCCCGGAAGCCCGAGGCACTGGTGACGTTCTCGATGCCTTCGGCACCGCAGAACCGCTTCAGGGCGAACGGCAGGTCGTTGGAGACGCACAGCACGGCCCCACCGGCGGCCGCCCGCTCGTTGAAGGTCCGCACGCTGGTCGCACAGACCGGGGTGTCGACCGACGGGAAGATGTTCAGCAGAACCGGCTTACCGGCGAACTGCCCACTGTCCACCACACTCAGGTCGGTTCCGGTCAAGCTGAACGCCGGTGCTGCCGAACCCACGGCCGGCAACTCGCCTACGGTGTTGATCTGGTTTCCCTTTAACGTGATCTGCGCCATGGCAACAGTCTGCCAAGCGCGTCAACCAGCGTCCACGGCGGGCCGCAGTCGCCGAGCTCAGCGCCCGGCGGCCACCGGCTCAGGCGTCTCGTGGGGCTCCAGGATCGGCGGGACGGTCGCCGCGGCCACCACACTCAAGTAGGCCACCACGAAGCACAGCACCACGTACCAGAGACATCCCACCGGGTCACCGTTAGCGGTCAACCCGCCCGAGGCATCCAGGTAAGCCGGCAGGGCCGTCAGCCACAACACCGTCATGACCGACAGGTACACCGCGGCGTAGCGGACCATCAGCCGGTTGTCGTAGCGGCCGGCGACAAAGAGATTCAGCCGCAAGCGCCGCCACTGGATGATCAACACCGGGATGGCCACCGCGGCGATGATGAGAAGTTCCACGGCATAGGCGATTCCGATCAACCTGCCGTCGGTGGCTGCACCGAGCAGGGTCGCCGGCAGCGGCAGGATGCCCGTCCCGAGCGAGGCCAGCAGGCCGATGACGATCGTTCGCCACAGCACTTGCAGCCCACCGAATTTCCGGCCGTGATCGACCTGACGACCGACCAGCAGTTGGACACAGAAGGCCAGCGAGGCCGGCCAGAGCGCCGCGAACACCACGACACTGCCCATCGGCACCGAGGTGAACATGGGCTGGTTCAGCGGGTTGTCCACCGACCATTCCCACCAGCGCAGCTGCGGGCCGAGGTGGTCGAAGATCTCGTAGAACGCGTGGTGGACGAAGCCCACGCAGATGGCCCCGACGATCGTTCCGTAGCGGCGGAACACGCCCAGGATCCGGACGATCTCGAAGGAGATGGTGGCCATCATCGGATAGATCGCGACGATGTACAGCGGGAGCCGCCCCCACATGAAGTCGACGGTGAACACGTTGTGCGCGAACATCGTGTCGACATGATCGGCGATGCCGAACGCGCCCGGGAAGTACAGCGGCGGTTCGATGATCAGCAGATAGGCGATCGCCCCGAACCACAATGCCAAGTTGGTGGCGTCGCCGCGGCGGTACCGCATGATCGCGTAGATCAGCGCCAGCACCGCCCCGGTGATCACGGTGATCTCCAAAACCGGCAGCGTCCAATTCTCCAGCCGCAAGGGGTTGCGAAACTCCAGCAATCCCCCGGCCTCACCGCAGGAGAAGCCCAGCGACTCGGCGAGGCGCTCGAATGTCGGGGCACACAAGTCGGGCATCAGGCGCTCTTCTCCTCTGCGGTGTACCACTTGGTCACGTCGTAGCCGTCGTCGTAGCGGGCGAACCACTCGTTGGCCAAGACCGGGATCTTTTCGTGGGCCGGTTTGTGATTGGGCAGCTGGCTGCGGATGATACCGGCGACCGCGGTGGCCATTTCGCGCTTTGGCAGATGTTTGAAGGCATCCGCGACCGGGCCCTCGTCGGCTGGCCAGCCGAACGGGACCCGGCGTCGCCAAGCCTGCTTGGCGCGGTAGGTACTGAACAGTGAGAGGGCATCAACCTTGCGGTCTTCCAAGGGAATGTGGCGATTGAAGCCTTCGCACGCCACCTTGATCACGCTCATCACGTGTTTGAAGATCGACGGCGCCATCCGCATCCGGTACCACGGGTCGTTGATGACGTGGTCGTAGATGATCAGCGCGGAGCTGCGGTGTTCGACTTCCTCGACGAAGTGCCACAAGAACAGTGACGCCACCCGGTCGTCGCCCGGAGCGAACAGGGTGTTGTCGTGGTCGAGCATCAGCTTGAAGACCGGGGTGAAGGTGGCCTCCAGGTCGGCGGTGTAGGCCAGCCGGTAGTCCAGCGATTTCTCGGCGGCCATCTTGTCGAACATGGCGTTGCATTCGTCGACGGTCTCCTTGAGCCCCGGGTAGGCCCTGACCAATGCCTTGGCGTGGCCGCGGTGGGCCATCGAGTGCTGGCCCTCCTGCCGCACGAACGCGTCGGCCTCTTCGGCGACGGCGGGGTCGGTGATCAGCGGCATCGCCTCGGCGATCATGCCGCCGATCATCTTCTCGAAGCCGATCGCCAGCAGCGAGACAGCGTTGGCCATCGACGAGAACGCCGGGTTGGCTTCGTTCCACAAGAACGGCACGGGGTACTCGGCGAACGCGAACCGCAGTTTGCGCACGATCAGGTCGGTCATCGCTACCTCAACTCGAACATACAACTGGACGTCTTCGCGTATGATTGTTCGATGCACCAAGCTTGTCAAGCAGGTCACTGATGGCACGCCGACGCGGCTGGGGAGGCAACCCGCCGCACACCGACGAGGAAGCCAGCCGGCGCATCATCGCCGCGGCCGTCGACCTGGTCGCCGACACCGGTGCCGCAGTGTCGCTGGCCGACGTCGCCACCTCACTCGGGGTGATCCGTCAGACGGTGTATCGCTACTTCCCCACCGCCGACGCACTGATGCGCGCCGTGGCCATCGCCTCCGTCGACGACTTCCTCGACCGGCTCACCGAGCACGTACACGGCCTCCACGATCCCGCCGACGCGCTCGCCGAGGGCGCGGTCTACACCCTGGATGCGGTGGCCCGCTCCCCACACCTGAGCGCCATGCTGTCGTCGTCTTCGGCGCACAACCGAGAGATGGCCTCCGAAGAGGCTCGCGCCTTCGGGATGCGAATGATCGAGCGGTTCGACGTCGACTGGAAACAGCACGGCTACGACGAAGCCGCGTTGCGCGAGCTCGTGGAGTTCACCCTGCGGATCATGCTCTCGTTCGTCGTGGCGCCCAACGATCCAGATCGCTCCCCCGACGAGCTGCGCCGTTTCCTGCGCCGTTGGCTCGGCGAAGCCGTCGCCGCGCAGTCGCGGCACGCCGCCGACTGACCACCGTCCCTATACCCCCTTGGGTACTTAAGGAATATTTGTATACCCTACGGGGTATAGTATTCACGAAGAGTTATCCAGTGGCGGGAATTGAGAGGTGATGGGCATGCGCGCGTTTGTGAGCCGAGCCTGGGTGCCCGTGGTGGTCGCGTCGGCGGCCATCGTCGGAACGTTGGCGGTGCTAAACCTGCGCGGCGCGTTCGGATCCGACGAGATCTTCCGCTGGGACGGCAGCGGCTCAGCGCCGATCGCGTCGATCAACGAAAAGCGGGTCATGTACGAGGTTTTCGGACCCGACGACAACGCCGGCGGGGTCAGCTACCTCAATGAGCAGACCCAGGCCGTGCAGTCGACGTTCGCCGGCCTGCCCTGGTCGCACACGATGAGCACGACAAGTCCAGCGGTGATCGGCAACCTGGTGGCCCAAGGCAACGGCAACGCGATCGGCTGCCGTATCACGGTTAACGGCGCCATCAAGGACGAACAGTTCGCCACTGGGCACCACGCCCAGGTCTTCTGTCTGGTCAAAGCAGCATGAGCGGCCACGGCAACCCCCGGCCGGCCTATATGCGACTGGTCCGCCGGCTCGCCTGGCCACTGATCATCTTCTGGCTACTGCTGACCGTCGGCCTCAACGTGCTGGTGCCGCCGATCGAATCGGTGGCGAGGGACCACGCGTTGACGATGTCGCCGCAGGACGCGCCGTCGATGATGGCCGCCAAGCACATCGGTAAGACGTTCGACGAGTTCGACTCCGACTCCATGGTGATGCTGGTGATCGAAGGTCAGACCGAGCTGGGCCCCGACGCCCACCGCTACTACGACACCCTGGTTGAGAAGCTGTCCGCCGACCACGAGCACGTCCAGCACATCGCGGACCTGTGGGGCGACCCAATCACTGCCGCCGGGGTGCAGAGCACCGACGGCAAAGCCGCCTACGCACAGATCAACACCGCTGGCGATCAGGGCAGTACGCAGGGCAACCAGTCCATTGACGCGGTGCGCCACATCGTCGCCTCGGTGCCTGCCCCGGCTGGGGTGCAGGCCTACGTCACCGGCCAGGCCGCGCTCACCACCGACATGACCGAGGCCGCCGACAAATCCATGTTCAAGATGATGGCTGTCACCGGCGTGGTCATCATCATCATGCTGGCGATCGTCTACCGCTCGGCCGCCACCGTGGCACTGGCGCTGGTGATGGTCGGCTTCGAGATGGGCACCGCCCGCGGGTTGGTGGCGCTGCTGGGTAGCCTTGGCCTGCTGGGGTTCTCGACATTCGTGGTGGCGATGCTTTCATCGCTGGCGATCGCCGCCGGTACCGACTACGCGATCTTCCTGATCGGTCGTTATCACGAGGCCCGCAACGCGGGCGAGGACCGGGAGACGGCCTGGTATTCGATGTTGCGTGGCACCTGGCATGTCATCTTGGGCTCTGGCCTGACGATTGCCGGCGCCTCCTTGTGTCTGCACTTCGCCCGGCTGTCCTACTTCAAGGCCCTGGGTATCCCGTCGGCACTGGGTCTGCTGGTGGTCATCGCCGGTGCGCTGACGGTCGCCCCGGCCGTGGTCGCGGTCGCCGCCCCGTTGCTCGACCCCAAGCGGGTGGAGGGCCGCGGCTGGCGCCGCATCGGCACCGCCAACGTCCGCTGGCCCGGTGCAGTGTTCGTGGGCGCAATGCTGATCACCCTGGCCGGAGCGCTCGTCGTTCCTGGCATGAAGATCAGCTACAACGACCGCTACTACATCCCGGCCGACCTGCCTGCGAACGTCGGCTACGACGCCGCCGAACGGCACTTCAGCGCCGCCCGGATGAACCCCGATGTGTTGATGGTCGAGTCCGACCATGACCTACGGAATTCGGCCGACATGATCATCTTGGATCGGATCGCCAAGAACATCTTCCGCACCCGCGGGGTGGAGCGGGTGCAGAGCATCACCCGGCCATTGGGCAGCCCCATCGAGCACACTTCTATCCCGTTCCAGGTCAGCATGAGCGCCGTGCCGATCCAGGAGAACCTGCAGTTCATGGACGACCGGCTGGCAGACATGCTCAAGATGAGCGACGACCTGGGCGCCACCGTCGCATCCATGGAGCGGCTCCGGGATCTGGTCGCGCGGATGGACACCACCACCGAACGGATGACCGCCGACATGGTGACGATCAATGCGACCGTCAACGAAATCCGGGACCACATAGCCGATTTCGACGACGTCGCTCGCCCGGTCCGCAACTATTTCTACTGGGAACAGCACTGCTTCAACATTCCGGTCTGTCATGCGGTCCGGTCGGTTTTCGACGCCTACGACGGTATGGACAAGTTCAGCGAGAACATGGAGCCGCTACTCGCCGACATGGCCGACATGAACGCGGTCATGCCGCAGATGGTCGGGCAGTTCGAGCCGATGATCGCGGTGGCGAAATCCATGCAGGCCAGCGTGCTTTCGATGCACTCGACCTTCTCCGGACTGGTGACCCAGATGTCGCGGATGACTGACACCGCCACCGAGATGGGCCGGGCGTTCGATGCGT
This sequence comes from Mycolicibacter heraklionensis, assembly GCA_001673575.1. Lineage (GTDB taxonomy): Bacteria > Actinomycetota > Actinomycetes > Mycobacteriales > Mycobacteriaceae > Mycobacterium > Mycobacterium heraklionense_A. The sequence continues at coordinate 11,887 of LZME01000139.1, forward strand.
CCATGGCCGACGACTACTTCTATCTTCCGCCGGAGGCCTTCGACAACCCGGACTTTCAGAAGGGCCTGGCGCTGTTCTTGTCCCCGGATGGTCATGCAGCGCGGTTCATCGTCACCTACGACGCCGATCCGGCTACCCCCAAGGGCATTTCATTCGTCGAGCCGATGCTGGCCGCCGCGCACGACGCCGTGAAGGGTACACCGCTGACGGGCGCCAAGTTCTATCTCACCGGAACCGCCGCGGTGTACAACGACATCCAGTCCGGTTCCACCTACGACATCCTGATCGTCGGAGTGGCGGCGGTGACGTTGATCTTCATCGTGATGCTGTTGCTGACCCGGGCGCTGGTCGCCTCCGCCGTGATCGTCGGCACGGTGCTGCTGTCCCTGAGTGCGGCCTTCGGATTGTCGGTCCTGGTGTGGCAACACATCTTCGGGTTGCCACTGAACTGGATCGCTCCCGTTTTCGGCGTCATCATCCTGCTGGCGGTCGGGTCGGACTACAACCTGTTGCTGGTCTCCCGCTTCCAGGAGGAGATCGGCGACGGGAGCAAGACCGGCATCAAAACCGGGATCATCCGCTCGATCGGCGGAACCGGATCGGTGGTCACCGCGGCGGGCCTGGTGTTCGCGTTCACGATGATGTCCATGGCGGTCAGCGACCTGTACTCGATCGGCCAGGCGGGCAGCACCATCGGACTCGGGCTGCTGTTCGACACCCTGATCGTGCGGTCGTTCCTGACCCCGTCGATCGCCGCACTGCTCGGCCGCTGGTTCTGGTGGCCCAGAAGGATTCACAAGGTCCAGCCGGCGGTGACTACCCCGCTGCCGGTGACCGCGGGATCACCGTAGGCCGAAAGTCGTATTGGGTGGCCGAGCCGCCGACCCCACCGCGCGCGGCCAGGCTGCCGAACGGCACCATCGGCGGCACCGCGGACGCGTTTCCCATCCCCGCTGTCGAAGCCGCTCCCCCACCGACAGACGGCAACGCCGTGGCCGCCGGAGCGCTGGCCACGCCCAGACCGGTCCAGGCCGGCGGCACCGACAATGCGCCGATCGAGGCGGCTCGGCCCAGCCCGGCGGTGGCCGCCGATCCGCCGGAGAAGCCCGCCAACGTCACCGTGCTGGAGGCGCCACCAGCGGAGCTGAGCAGGCCCGAGGCCGCCCCGCCGGCCGCCGCCACCCCAGCCGCGGCACCTTTCGCCCCATTGGAGCCGCCCATCAGCATCCGCATCAGCATGCTCATCGGCATCATCGCCATGCGCATCGGCATCATCAGCGCGTTCAGGCTCGACATCGACGACGACATCGAGCCGCCCGTCGACGCTTCCTCGGTGGGTGCGGCCAGCGCCTGCAGCGCCGTCGGAGTCGTCGAGAGCAGTCGCGGCCCTTGCGACATCAACGCCTCGGTGTCGGTACCGGTGGTCGCGGCGGCCGACTGCGCGACGGAGGCGACCTGTCCGGCCTGCCGGGACGGGTCGGTGGTCTGCGGCGGCGAGGCGAACGGCGTGACCTGGGTGGCGACCGCCGACGCCCCGGCGTAGCCGTACATGGCCGCGGCGTCCCGAGCCCACATCTCCAGGTACTGCGCCTCGGTCGTGGCGATCGCCGCGGTGTTCTGCCCGAGCAGATTGGTGGCGATCAGGGTCTGCTGCAGGGTGCGGTTGGCTGCGATCAGCGGCGGCGGAACGGTAGCCGCGTGGGCGGCTTCGTAGGCCGTGACGGCGGCGGCCAGTTGGGCGCCGGCCTGCTCGGCCTGTGCCCCGGTGGCACCGAGCCAAGTCACGTAGGGGCTCGCCGCGGCTGCCATCGTCACCGCCGAGGCGCCCAGCCAGGAACCACTCGTCAGACCCGCGATCACTGAGCCGTAGGACGCGGCCGCGGAGTTCAGTTCGGCGGCCAGGTCCTGCCAGGCGCTCGCCGCGGCCAGTAACGAAGCCGGGCCGGGGCCGGCGTACATGCGCGCCGAGTTGATCTCCGGCGGCAGGGCTCCGTAGTCCATTGCCTCCCCTTATCTCTTGGCCGGCAATCGATCCGGCAAGATGCTTTAGGAAGGCTAGCTAGCTATTTTTGGCGCCCGACAGGTCTGCGCTGTGCGCCCGCTGTGCACGCGCGGCGGAGCCGGCAGACCAACGCAGCAAGCGTCTCAGGGCACACCGAGCGTGCCCGCCGCATACTGCTGGCGGCACGCGGTGCGGCCGAGCTTTCCGCTGGTGGTGCGGGGGATGGCGCCGGCCCGGACGAATCGGATATCGGCGGCGCTCACCCCATGCACCCGCTGCACCTCCGCGCGGATGGCCGCGATCGCCGACGCGGGATCTTTGCGGCCGGTGCCCGTCGCGCGCTCGGCGACGATCACCAGCTGCTCGGCGTCCTCGGCCGGCACCGCGAACGCGACCACATAACCGTCACGAACCATCGGTGAGGCCGCCGCCGCGGTGGCCTCGATGTCCTGCGGATAGTGACCGCGTCCCGCCAGGGTCATCAGATCCACCGTGCGACCGGTCACGTAGAGCTCACCGTCGAGATAGAAGCCCAGGTCACCGGTGCGCAACCACGCGCCGTCGGCCGGTGTCGGCCCAGCGTGGCTCCCGTGGTCCAGCCGAGAACGCAGGCGGGCTCCGAACGCGTGTCGGGTCTCGTCGGGCCGGCCCCAGTAGCCGGCGGTGACGTTGTCGCCATGCAGCCAGATCTCGCCGATACTTCCGTCGGGCAACTCCGCGCCGGCCTCGGCGTCGACGATCACCGCCGAGAGGCTGCGGGCCACCTGCCCGCACGAGACCTGGGCCACCGCGCCCGGGGCGTCGGCCGCCACCGGCACCGCGCGGCCGGCACCGAGTTGATCGCGGTCCAGGTACCGCACGCTCGCCTCCGCATCGGGAGCGATGGTGGCGACAAACAGCGTGGCCTCGGCGATCCCGTAGGACGGCTTGATGGCCGTGGCCGGCAACCCGCACGGTGCGAACGCCTCGTTGAACGTAGTGATGGCCGCCATGTTCACCGGTTCGGACCCGATGATCATCACGACGTTCGACAGGTCGATGTCGGCATCCGGCGCCGGCACGCCGCGGACCGCGGTCAACTCATAGGCGAAGTTCGGTGCGGCGGTGACCACCCGGCCGCGCCGCGAAGCGTCCGACAGCGCATTGATCCAGCGCTGCGGTCGTCGGATGAACGCCGTCGGCGACATCAGCGTGGAGTGTCCCCCGTAGACCGCCGGAAATCCGATCATCGACAGACCCATATCGTGATAGAGCGGTAACCAGCTGAGTCCGTGCGTGTTTCGATCCAGCATGTCGATGGACAGAATCATCTGCAGCAGGTTGGTGGCCACCGAGCGGTGGGTCACCTGCACACCGACCGGTGGCCGCGTGGTGCCCGAGGTGTACTGCAGGTGCGACACGTCGTCGACGTCGATGTCGACGGACACGAAGTCCTCCCCCGCCGAGTCAGGTATCTCGTCGATGACCACCACGCGAGGCTGCAACTGCTGGGGCAGTTTGCCCAGAAAATCATCGACGATGTGCCGCACCGCGGCCGTCGTCAGAACCACAGCCGGAGTGCAGTCGCGTAAGGCGGTGTCGAGTCGCTCGGTGTGCCCCGGCAGTTCGGGAGCGAATAGCGGCACCGCGACGGTTGCGCATTTGACGGCCGCATAGAACCCCGTGACGTAGTCCAGTCCCTGCGGCGCCAGGATCGCCACCCGATCACCGGGAGCCGTGAGACTTTGCAGGCGGGCACCGATGGCGCGCAGTCGCTCGCCGAGTTGCGTCCAGGTCAGCTCCACCGCCTGGCCCTCCACCTGGCCGGCGTAATCGAGGTAACGGAACGCCACCGCATCGCCCACGTTGGCGATATTGCGGTCGATCAGCGAGATCAGGGTTTCACCCGGCGGCAGCACGATGCCGCCGCACGCGTCCAGGCATTCCTCGATCTGGACCAGTCCCTTGAGGGGCGTCGAGCGCCGCGACCGTGTCATGCCCCGCAGTCTAGGGCCCCGGCTCCTTCGACGGAGCCCGCTTCGGACGTCAAAGGACTTCCACCACAATGGAGTTGGCGCAGTGATGGATCACATAGCCGGTTCGCGCAGCGCCAGGCTGATGAAGAGATAGCCCATGCAGATCAGCAGATTGAGTGAAGCGATCATCAGGCCGGCCACGATAAGCGCGTTCATCAGGCGTCGCCGGTTGCGCCGGGCCCGGGCCAGTCGTTGTTCGTGCTTGATCTCGGTAGCGGCGAGCGCGAACGCGTAGTCGACCGATTCCGCGGACGCCAGCGGCGCACCGACCGCCATCTCACGCAGCCGAGCGGGCGGAATGCGGACGCCCACCCCGGCGAAGCGCCGGCTCATCCGACGGGCCGCCCAGCGGCCGACCGCCACCGGCTGCGGCGCCTGCTCCCAGTGTTCTGCCCACCGGTCCGACCGGTACGTCATAGACCTTGAGTCTAGCCACTTCGGCCCTGGAATCCGATGCCTTCGGGCCAGTTCAGCGGCATCAGCGGCACAGTGCTGAAGATGTAGGCAAAACCGAACTATCGCTCAGCGTGCGGCGGCACAATACGAGGAGGAAACAAGCTGGGACCGCCGCATCAACCGCCGGATCTACCCGGTGAAAGGGAGCGAATTTCCATGACGACGATCGAGACGAACCCGACGACAAGCACACCGGTCGAACGCGATGTCGACGCCGACGTCGCGGCGGTGCAGAAGTACTTCGACAGCCCCCGTTTCGAAGGCATCACCCGTCTCTACAGCGCCCGCCAAGTCGTCGAGCAACGCGGCACCATCCCGTCGGACTACATCGTGGCGCGCGAAGCAGCGACCGCGTTCTACGCGCGGCTGCGTGAGCTGTTCGCCGCGAAGAAGAGCATCACCACCTTCGGCCCCTACTCACCCGGCCAGGCGGTGGTGATGAAGCGAGTCGGCATCGAGGGCATCTACCTCGGCGGCTGGGCAACCTCGGCGAAGGGCTCCATCACCGAGGACCCGGGTCCCGACCTGGCCAGCTACCCGCTCAGTCAGGTTCCCGACGAGGCCGCCGGACTGGTGCGTGCCCTGCTCACCGCCGACCGCAACCAGCAGTACCTGCGCCTGAAGATGACCGACGAGCAGCGCGCCGCCACTCCGGCCGTGGACTACCGGCCGTTCATCATCGCCGACGCCGACACCGGGCACGGCGGTGATCCGCACGTGCGCAACCTGATCCGGCGCTTCGTGGAGGCCGGTGTCCCGGGTTACCACATCGAGGATCAGCGTCCGGGCACCAAGAAGTGCGGCCACCAGGGCGGCAAAGTTCTGGTGCCCTCCGACGAGCAGATCAAGCGGCTGAACACCGCCCGATTCCAGTTGGACCTGATGGGCGTGCCCGGCATCATCGTCGCGCGCACCGACGCCGAGGCGGCGAACCTGGTCGAGAGCCGGGGCGACGAACGTGACCAGCCGTTCATCCTGGGCACCACGAACTTGAAGATCCCGTCCTACAAGTCGTGTTTCCTGGCGATGACGCGGCAGTTCTACAACTCCGGCATCACCGAGATCAACGGTCACCTGCTCTACGCCCTGCCCGAGGGCGAGTACGCCGCCGCGGACGCCTGGCTGGAACGCAACGGCATCACCGCGTTGATCACCAAGGCCGCCGAAGGCTGGCGCGGTGATGGGCGCACCTCGGTGGACGGCATCTTCGACGACATCGAATCGAAGTTCGTCGAAGCGTGGCAGAACGATGCCGGGCTGATGACGTTCGGGGACGCCGTCGCAGAGATGCTCGAATTCGCCGAGCGTGAAGGCGAACCCAAAGAGATGAGCGCCGCCCAGTGGCGGGAATTCGCCGCCCGGGCACCGCTTTACACCGCCCGGCAGAAGGCCGCGGAGCTCAACGCCGACCCCGGCTGGGACTGCGAACGGGCCAAGACTCCCGAGGGCTACTTCCAGGTCCGCGGCGGCATTCCCTACGCGATCGCCAAGTCACTGGCCGCCGCCCCCTTCGCCGACCTGTTGTGGATGGAGACCAAGACCGCCGACCTCGCCGACGCCCGCGAGTTCGCCGAGGCGATCCACGCCCAGTACCCCGACCAGATGCTGGCCTACAACCTGTCCCCCTCGTTCAACTGGGACACCACCGGCATGACGGACGAGCAGATGCGGGCCTTCCCCGCCGAACTCGGCAAGATGGGCTTCGTCTTCAACTTCATCACCTACGGCGGCCACCAGGTCGACGGTGTGGCCTCCGAGGAGTTCGCGGCCACCCTGTTGCAGGACGGCATGCTGGCGCTGGCCCGACTGCAGCGCAAGATGCGGCTGGTGGAATCGCCCTACCGCACGCCGCAGACCCTGGTCGGCGGGCCACGCAGCGACGCTGCGCTGGCCGCGTCGTCGGGCCGCACCGCCACCACCAAGGCGATGGGCGCCGGGTCCACCCAGCATCAGCATTTGGTGCAGACCGAGGTGCCCAAGAAGCTGCTGGAGGACTGGCTGGCGTTGTGGGCCGAGCACTATCAGCTCGGCGAGAAGCTGCGGGTACAGCTGCGCCCCACCCGTCCCGGGTCCGATGTGCTGGAACTGGGAATCTACGGCGAGGGCGACGACAAGCTCGCCAACGTGATCGTCGACCCGATCAAGGACCGGCACGGTCGCAGCATCTTGACGGTGCGCGACCAGAACACCTTCGCCGAGAAGCTGCGCCAGAAGCGACTGATGGACCTGACCCACTTGTGGCTGATCCACCGGTTCAAAGCCGCTGCGGTGCACTACGTGACGCCCACCCAGGACAACCTGTATCAGACCGAGAAGATGAAGGAGCACGGCATCTTCAGCAGCGTCAACCAGGAGGTCGGCGAGATCATCGTCGCCGATGTCAACCAGCCTCGCATCGACGAGCTGCTGGCCTCCGACCGGACTGCACTGGGCAAGCTGATCAGCAAAGAGGGCTGACTTCGGCTACTCGGGCCAACTGTTGCCGAGAATGGTCTCTACGAAATCGCCGCGGACAAAGGACGGGTCGAAGTGCGCGAGCACGTCGGCGTTCACCGTGCCGAAAGTGCTGTCTGGGCGATGCCGGACACCTTCGGTGAAGGCATGCAGGATCCGGCGTTTAAAGTCTGGCCGCGGGTGAGCGTCGGTCACCGCGTCGAGTAGGTGCGCCGGCAGGTCGGCGCGGCCGATGCCGAGTACATCGGTTTCGACGCCGGCGGTGACCAGAGCGATCTCCGGGTCCAGAAACTCCGGAACACCCGGGGTGGTGTGCAACGCGATGCCCAACCAGACCTTGCGAGCATCGGATTCGTTGATACCTGCCTGGCGCAGGAAGTCGCGGGCAGCGTTCGCACTGTCCACCTCGAAGCGCAGCTGCGAATCGCGATAGCGCTCGGTCAAGCCCAGATCGTGAAACATCGCCCCCACGTACAGCAGTTCCAAGTCGGGTGTCAGGCCGCGTAGGCGGCCGTGCAGCGCTCCGAAGAGGAAAACCCGGCGGGAATGATGAAACAGCAAATCGCTTTCGACGTCGCGGATGTATTCGGTCGTCTCTCGCACCAGCGCGGTGTCGGGAATCGCAACGCCTGCAATGGTGTCAACTGCTCTGGTCATTGGTCTGGCTCCTTTCAAGTTCAAAACATGTGCTTATCCGGCGAGACTTCCGCCACCGTCTACGCGGATGATCTGCCCGGTGATGTACCCGGCGTCTTCGTCCAACAGACAACAGCTCGCGTACGCGATCTCCGGTAGCCTTCCGTCTCCGCGCATCGGGATGCTCTGCAGCGGCTTCCCGCTCCGAGTCGCCCGCGGCGTGGTGTCTCCAATGGTGGTCGTGGAACTGACAAACCAGCCATGGCTGATCGGCCGTGAACCCCACAGAATGCGACAGGCTTTAGCCCCTGCACGTGTGTCGGATTCTGTGGGATGGACGGCGGAAATGACCCGCTAGTCCAGCCAGCCGGCCCCGCAGACTGATTCAGAGCTCCCGGCAACGATCCGTCGATCAACCGGACCATCGGGTGAGAGGAGAAGAAGATGCGCCTAGTCGTCGCGATGACCGGAGCAACGGGCGCCACCTTAGGCATCCGCCTGTTGGAAACGCTCGGAGAGCTGGGTGTGGAGACGCACCTGGTCCTCAGCGAGTGGGCACGGGCAACGATCAAGATCGAGACCGATGCCACCGTCGCCGATGTCCGAGCACTGGCCACCCACAGCTACAGCGCTAGGGATCTCGCAGCAGCCATTTCCAGTGGATCCTTTCGCACCGACGGCATGGTTGTGTGCCCGTGCAGCATGAAGACGTTGAGCGCCATCCGAATCGGCTTCAGCGACAACCTGATCACCCGCGCCGCCGATGTCACGCTCAAGGAGCGACGCAAGCTGGTTCTGGTCGCTCGGGAAGCGCCACTGAGCGAGATCCACCTGGAAAACATGCATTATCTGGCGCGTGCCGGCGCGGTGATCTTCCCGCCGACCGTCGCCTACTACAGCCGGCCCAGCACCGTCGACGAGGTGACCGACTACGTGGTCGGCCGCGTCATCGATCAATTCGGAATCGAACACTCGCTGATCAACCGTTGGAAGGACGATGCTGCAGCTCGGCTGGCGATCGTGAGGAGAGCGAAATGACTTCCGCAACAGGTATTCCCCGCCGCGCCCACGTCACTGAGCCAGTCGATACCGGTCCGGATATGCGTAGCTGGCTCGCCACCCTTGAGGCCGCGGACCAGTTACGCCGCATCACCGTTCCGGTCGACTGGAATGAAGAGATCGGCGCGATTACCCGCGCCAACCTTTCCCTGGGCGGGCCCGCATTGCTGTTCGAGAACATCATCGGCCACAACGACACCCGATGCACCAAGCTCGTAACGTCGGCACTCGGGAGTCGCCGCCAAATCCTGCTGATGTTGGGGCTGCCCGAGGGCACCAGCGATTCGCAGATCGTGGCACACCTTCGAGATGCCTTCAAAAAGCCCATTCCGCCGCGCGTGGTCCAGACCGGTCCGGTCAAGGAGAACGTCGTCGAGGGCGCCGCAATAGACCTGAACGAGCTGCCCGTACCGAAGTGGCATGGCGAAGACGGCGGCCGCTACATCGACACCTACTGCGGTGTGGTCACCCAAGACAAAGTGACGGGCCGTGACAACATCGGCCTTTACCGGGGGATGATCATCGACCGAGACAAGATCGCCAAACTCCTGGTGCCGAGTCAGGGCTGGGGCGGTCATATGGCGGAGTACAAGCCGGAGCCGATGCCGGTTGCCGTCGTCTACGGTTGGCACGACGTGCTGCCGTTCTGCGCCGGCAGCCCCTTCCCGAAAAGCATCTGCGAATGGGACATGATGGGCGCCTTACTCGATCGCCCGGTCGATCTGGTCGCCTGCGAGTCAGTTCCGCTGCACGTACCGGCGTCGGCGGAGATCGTGGTCGAAGGGTTCATCGATCCGGACCCCGCCACTTTCGCCATGGAGGGCCCGTTCGCGGAGTACCCGGGTTTCATCGGCGATGCGGCGCCGGCGCCGGTCCTGCGCGTCACCTGCATCACCCACCGCAACGATCCCGTGCTGCGTGGAACCCTCGAGGGCATTCGGCCCGGGATGTTGAACGAGGACAGTATCGTCAACTTCGCGCGATCGGCGATCACCTGGAACGCGCTCGACGATCTAGGTATCGGTGGCATCACCGACCTATGGATGACCGAGGTCACCAACGGTCAGAACACCCTGGTGCAGATCCAAAAGCGATACCGGGGTCATGCGCAACAGATCGCCGCGGCGCTATGGGGAACCGGCGGTGCAGTCTGGTTCCACAAGAATGTCGTGGTTGTCGAGGAAGACATCGATCTCCATGACCCGGCGGCGCTGGACTGGGCCATGTCATATCGAGTCAACGCCGGTCTGGGCGACATCGCCTTCTTCGGACCGGGTTTCGGGTCATCACTGGATCCCTCGACTCCGCCGGAGCGCAACGACGCCAACAAGTACGGCGCCGGGGAATGGACCCGGGTGCTCGTCGACGCCACCCGCAGCTGGGAGGTCGCACCCCGAGAGGTGTGGGATGGGCGCCGGTTCCCGCCGACCGATCGGCTCGCTCCCGAACTGGAATCTCGAATCGCAGCCCGGTGGGCAGAGTATGGGATCGGTATCCCCTACCTTGATGACAAGGGGCGCGAAATGTTGACTCTGGAGAAGCTGAGCAAGCGGTTTCCGGCGGTGTAGAACCGTGACAGCATGGCTCGAACGGTCTCAGCGGATTGTCGTGCGGAACCGATCCCGGTAGGCCTTCGGCGACACGCCTAAGTGCTCGGTGAATACCCGACGGAGGGTTTCGGGGCTGCCAAAACCTGCTCGGTGCGCGGACTCGGTGACGCTGTGCCCGGCGTCGAGCGCGGCACGGGCGGCATCGATACGTACCGTTTCGACGTAGCGGGCCGGGGTGGTCCCGAGCTCGGCCTGAAACAGCCTGGTCAGTTGACGGCTGCTCAAGGCCGCTCGCCGGGCGAGAGCGTTCACGCTGTGGTCGTCGGCCGGGTCGGCCACGATCGCATCGGTAACTTTGCGCAGCGCGGACTGCGGCGGCGGATCGGCCTCGACCAGCGCCGAGAATTGTGACTGTCCGCCTGCGCGTTTGAGATAGACCACCAACCATCGAGCGACCTCGCGAACCAGCTTGCTGCCGTGATCCATTTCGACCAACGCCAACGCGAGGTCGATACCGGCTGACACGCCGGCCGAAGTGTAGACGTCGCCATCGCGGATGAAGATGGCGTCCGGTTCGACCGTGATGTCGGGAAATGCTCGCGCGAACAACCGGGCGTCGTGCCAGTGAGTGGTGGCACGACGGCCGCTGAGCATGCCGGCCTGAGCCAAGATGAACGACCCGGTGCAGATGGACGCCAGGCGCCGTGTCCGACCGGCCACTGACCTGACTGCTTCGACGAGTGCGGGGTCGATGGCGCGCCGGGGCAGATGGTCGCCGCCGGCCACCAACACGGTGTCGGCAGAAGCGATAGCGGCGAGGCTGTCGGTGACACCCAACCGGGCGCCGATCGAGGTCGTCACATCGCGGCCATCCACCGAGGCGATCGTGACCGCATAGTTCGCGCCAAACCGATTGGCTTCGACGAAGACTTCCGCGGCCCCTGCGACGTCGAGCATCGTCACGTCGTCAAAGACGACGATCACCACCAGCCGCGCCCCGGCACCGGCGTCAGTCACGCAGCCATTATGTCGCGACTACCTAGAAAGACGGATTCCGGGAAGGGGGCTAACCGCGGATCCCGGCGACGGTGTCGGCCAGTGTTTCCCGGGGGGTTCGGAACACGATGCCGAGCTCACGCTCGGCAGGGGTGTCATCGGATTCGGGCATCTGGGTGTAGTACTGCATTCCGGCCTCGGTGAACGGAGTCGAGATCGGAAGCGCCCGCTCGACCTGATCCAAGACGCGGCCCGCCCAGCGCAAGGCGATGTCCGGAATCGGCAGCGCCACCATGGGAGAACCCGACAGCTCTTGAAGCAGGCTCGCCAACTCTCCCGGCGGTACCCGCTGGCCACCGGCCATGTAGCGGCGCGGGCCACGGCCCGGCTCCAGCAGCGCCAAATGCATGGCCGCGAGGTCACGGACGTCGATCACCATCCAGGCACTGCCACGCCCGGGGATGACGTGCATCTGCAGCGCCGCTCGCACTCCTTCGCCGGCCTCCCCCAGCCGGTCTCCGACCGGAGGTCCCAGCACCATGCCCGGATAGGTGATGTTGACCGGGGCACCGGCGTCCTGCAGGCCGCGCGCGTAGAGGTCTTCACGGGCTTTCGACTGTCCGTAGCCGTCTGCGCCGCCCGCCACCGGCAGGTCCGCTCGCAATTTCGTCAGCCCCGGGTGAAACAGGGCGGTGAAGCTGGAGACGTGAATGATCGGGTCCAGTCCCAGCTCGACCGCGCCGCCGAGCACGTTGTGGGCGCCGGCCGAGTTCGTGGCCAGCATCTGCTCCGTCTGGCGTGGATCGGTGGCCACCACCGCGGCAGCGTGTACCACCGCGTCGCAGCCGCGCAGAGCTTCGCGCACCGAGTCCGCATCGGTGATGTCACCGACGACGTAGTCGGACACATCGACACCCAGCCGCTCCACGCTGCTGTGCAGTCCTGCCGGGTTTCGGACCAGAAACCGCGGCCGGTGCCCGGCATCGGCGATCGCCTTGGCGGTCCAGCCTCCGACGAATCCGGTTCCACCGGTGATCAGTACGCGCATGGTGTCCATTCGCCAATACTGCTGAGCCCAGCCCGATTCCGTCCGGTTTTGCGCTAAGTCCGCTTCGGAAGCTGTCCCGCGATCAGCGGTGCGATCTTGTCGGCCATGTAGGCGTGACCAGCATCGGTGGGGTGTACGCCGTCCGGGCCGATCAGGTCGGGCAGGCCGACGAACCACCGCTCGGCTAGCGGGTCGACGAACTCGGCGCCGACCACACGCGCCTCGGTACTGAGGACATCGCGGATGCGCCACACGTTGCCCGGGACGTCGGCGGTGGGCCACGGCGGCCCGACCACCAGCATCCGCGCCCCCGGCGCGGTGCGGCGGGCCAAGCCCAGGGTGTCGGCGATCAGCCGGCCCAACTCGCCCGGTTCGACGTCCTGGTCGTTACGCGAGCCGAAGAACACCACCAGGGCGTCGTCGGGTTGCACCGCGCGACGGGTCAAGTCGCCGAACAGGGCGCCGCGGTTGCCGCGCACGCCGTACCCGGCGCCGCCCTCGGCCGCCACGTCGGCGCTGACGTACACCCCGCGGCCGGCCAGGTTCTGCCATGCCCGCTCGGTCCAGTTCGCCGCACCGCGGCCGGTGTCCTCGTAGCCGGCGGTGTAGGAGTCACCGATCACCGCAATCCGATTCGGCGAGGCACTCAGCGGCACCATCTCGTAGTGGCGCGGCGACTCGTGGTCGCGCGACAAGTAGCCGGTTCCTGCGACCACCGCGACGACCCCGGCCACCATCACGACGGCGAACGTCATCACCCGACTCACGGCTACCTCCCCCAATCAACTTCAGCGAAGACTAGCCGGAACCGCGACCGAGGGCTCCTCAAGGACTTGGTCATCCGAGTCGTCCGAGTCGGTCGAAACGATCACGTCATCGGAGTGGTCCGGCTCCACCGGCTCGACCGCCAGGGGATCTTCGGTCGGCGTCACCTGGGCAGACTCGGGCCGGGCGCCGATCATCCTGCGCATCCAGTGCCGACCGGGCTCTTCAACGGCGTGGTACAGCAGCATCGACAACAACGTCGCCGCCACCAGCAGGCCGCACACCATCCACTTGGCCGCGGTCGCCCCCTCGTCGAGCACGATCTCGAATTGCTTTGCCGCCCAATTCCAGGACGTGTGCACCAGCTCGTGGACCATATACAGGCAGAATGAGATCTGCCCGCCGTAGACCATCACTCGGGTGGACAGCAGCGCAGGAAGGCTGCCGATACCGATCGCCAGGGCCATCACCAACGGCACGAACAGCACATCGACCAGTCCGCCGCTGTCGTACAGCCCCGAGATCGGATGGCCGTCGAAGTAGTACAGGACACCGACCATGGCGGCGATGAGCAGCGCGGAGCAGTAGCCCGCGGCACGGCGGGCCGCATCGGGAGGATTGATCTTGCGCACCGCGGCGCAGGCCAGTGCGCCCGCGGTGAACTGCATGACGATGCGCGGCAACCAGCTCCACGGGCTGTAGAACTGGCCGGTCGCCAGCAACAGCAACAGCGGTGGGAGCGAGGCGATGATCGCCAGTGTCGCCAGCCCGCGCGCCGAGGTCACCCGCATCACCCGGTAGACCGCCAGCACCAGCACGCCGAACAACAGGTAGGCCAGCCACTCGGCGCTGATCGACCAGGCCGGCCCGTCCCAGCTCGACCCGTCGAAGAACGGCTCGAACCACAACTGCACCAGCAGGACCTGCCGCACGTAGCTGATCGCGGTGATCCGGCTGAGGTCTTCGGTCGGGACGTGCCCGACATGCAGGGTGAAGATCACCCACAGCAGGGCCAGGTGCATCGTGACCAGGTAGATCGGCCAGACCCGAGCCAGACGCAACCACAGGAAGTGCACCGTGGCGCGCACGGAGAACGTCTCCCCCATGCGCTCCAGGTAGTTCCAGGTCAGCACGAAACCACTGAGGATGAAGAACAGATCGACGCCCTGGGCGCCGCGGTCGAGCACCGGGGCGAGCGCGTCGCTGAGCTCCGGCGATGCCAGCCGCAACAAGGGCCGGAAGTGAAACAGCACCACCCATACCGCGGCGATGATGCGAAGCCCGGTCAGGGCTTTGATCTCTCCGCTGCGCACAACACTCTTTCGCCGGTGGGCATCGCATGTCCGGGCTGCCTCGGGTGCGAAGACTAGCAGCGGGACCGGCCCGGGTGAAGTAGTCGGCCGGGCACGTCGGCGCCGAAACCGACGCGGCCGTTGTGAATACTGTAGCGATGCCAGACGACTATCAGGTTGGGCGCGGAATCGCCGACATCACCGGCGAGCCGGCCGAGTGCGGAATGCTCGGCTACGGAGTGGCCTCACAGCAGACTGACGGGCTGCACAATCGGCTGCGCGCGCGGGCATTCGTCATCGCCGACGCGACCGCCGGAACCCGGCTGCTGCTGGTGGTCTGCGAGATACCGCTACTGCTGGAAAGCGTGCACCACGAGGTGCTCGGACGTCTGGCCGCGACCTACGGCGAGCTGTACACGTTCCACAACGTGATGTTGACGGCGACGCACACCCATTGCGGCCCTGGCGGTTACTCCGACCACCGGCTCTACAACTCGAACACCAACGGGTTCCGGCATCAGACGTTCAACGCGATCGTCGACGGCATCTGCGAAGCCGTCGACCGAGCGCATGCCGACCTGGCTCCCGCCAGTTTGAGCCTTGCCGTGGGCCGGCTGCACGACGCCAGCAGTAACCGTTCGCCGTCGTCGTTCGCGCGGAATCCCGAGTCCGAGCGGGCGCACTTCCCGGACAAGATCGACCCGCAGACCACCTTGCTGCGCATCGAACGCGACGGCCGGCTGGTCGGCGCGGTGAACTGGTTCGCCACCCACGGCACGTCCATGACCAACCGCAACACGCTGATCAGCGGGGACAACAAGGGCTACGCCGCCTACCAGTGCGAGCGCCTGGACCACGGCGTCGACTACCTGGCAGCCACGCCACCGGACTTCATCGCGGCGTTCGCCCAGACCAACTCCGGGGACATGTCGCCGAATCTGAACCATCGCCCCGGCAGCGGCCCCACCGAGGACGAGTTCGAGAACACCCGAATCATCGGGTCCCGGCAAGCCGCCGCGGCCACCGAGCTGACGTTGGGGCATGGCACAGAGGTCACCGGGGGGCTCGACGCCCGCACCACCTATGTCGATCTGACGGATTTCGAGGTCCGGCCCGAATTCACCGGCGACGGCCGGGCTCATCGCACCGGCCCCGCGATCGCGGGTGCGTCGTGCCTGGCGGGCACCGACGAGGGGGCCGGCCCGTTGTACCCCGTGTTCAAGCAGGGCCGTAACCGCTTCTTCGACGGCCTGGTCGCCAACACGGTTTTCCGGCTCTCCCCGCGGTTGCGCGATGCGCAGGCACCGAAGGGGGCGGTCGGCCCCGGAATCCGGCTCAACAAGGCGCTGTCGATGCTGATGCCCGAGGGCGGCCCGGTGCAGCTGCTGCGGATCGGGCAGTTGTACCTGATCGGCATTCCGGCCGAAGTGACGATCGTGGCGGGTCTGCGGTTGCGCCGCACGGTCGCTGAGATCGTCGGCGCCGAACTGCGCGACGTGCTGGTGGCCGGCTACAGCAACGGCTATCTGCACTACGTGACGACGCCGGAGGAATACGACGAGCAGCGCTACGAAGGTGGCAGCACCCTGTTCGGGCGCTGGGAGCTGCCGGCGCTGCAGCAGGTGGTGGCCGAGCTGGCCACCGCGATGCGCGATCAGCGGCCGGCCCCGCAAGGCCAACGACCGGCCGAGCCGTCCCGCCGGCGCCGGTCACGCCGCCGGGCGAAGCCGGATGCGCTGGCCGGCGGCCAGCAGTTCGGTGATGTCTTGGAGGCGCCGCAGCCTGCCTATCAGCCGGGCAGCACGGTGTCGGCGGTGTTCGCCGGCGCGTACCCGAACAATGACCTGCACCGCGGCGGCACCTATGTGCGGGTGGAGCACCAAGGCGATGCCGGGTGGAGCACCGTGGCCGACGACAGCGACTGGTCGACGACGTTCCGCTGGCGACGCGCCGGCCGGCGCGGGTCGACGATCACCGTGACCTGGGCGATCCCCGAAAACACCGCGGCCGGGCGATACCGGCTTCGCTATGACGGCGACGCCCGGGACCGAGACGGCCGGATCAGCGCGTTCACCGGGGCGACGGAGCCGTTCGAGATCTCACCAAAGCGTTAATCGGCCGCCCAAGAGGCCTTAACTTCGCCGCATAACGTCGGGAAACATCGAGGTCGGCACAGCTGCCGGCAGCGATCGACAGGAAGGTGGGGGCTGGCATGGCAATCGACATCACCACACGAGGCACTGCTCGGATCAACCCGGTCGTTGAATGCGGCGGGGCGCAGATTCGGGCGCACTACCGTCACCTCGCGACGGTGATCGCGATCCGGGGCCGGATCGATGCCACCAACGTGGACCAGCTCAGCGAACACGCCCGGCGCTTCGTCCTTGCCAAGGAGCCGCTGGTGCTCGACCTGAGCGGGGTCACCTCGTTCGCCGCCGCCGGCATCTGGCTGCTGTGCGTCCTGGACGGCGACTGCCGTGCCGCGGGCGTGGAGTGGACCCTCATCGAAAGCTCGGCGGTGCACGAACTGCTCGGCGACTTCGACGAGGAGGCCATGTTCCCGACGTCGCGCTCGGTGGACCAGGCGCTGCACGCTCTTGCCGACGGCAACGACCAGCGCCGTCAGATGCTGCTGCCGCTGTTCCAGAAGTCGGCCTGACATAGGTCGGGGCCTCGCCACCACGCTGCGCTGGTGGCCGCTGGCCGGTGTGCTGGCGACATTGGCCCTCGGTTGGGCGGTGGGCCGCGGCTCGACACCGATCGATAACTGGTTCGGTCGCGCCACCTCCACCCTGATCGGCGAGCAACCCCGGTGGCTGTTGATCTTCACCAGCGGCTGGCTGGTGCTGGCGGTGACGGTGGCGTGCCTGGTGGTGGCCTTAGGTCGCAGGCAGTGGGCATTGGCGGCCGCGGTGCTGGCCTGCCCGTTCGCCGTCACCGCCATCACCATGGGGCTCAAGCGCCTCTTCGACCGGCGTAACGGGCCCTACCTGGAATACCCCAGCGGCCATACCGCGCTGTTGGTCGCGGTGCTGGGAATGATGGTCGTGGTGGTGGCCCGGCTGTGGGCGCTGGCGGCCGCGACACTGGTGAGCCTGCTGGGCATGCTCGGGTTGGTGGCCTGCGGCTACCACTACGTCACCGATACCGTCGGTGCGGCGATGCTCGCCACCGCGCTGGTGTGTGGAACGGCTCGGTTAACGTCTGCGCTGTGATCGTGCTGCTGCCCCCGTCGGAGACCAAACGCGCCGGCGGCGACGGACCACCGCTGTGCCTTGATGCATTGGCCTCCCCACAATTGACCGGCCTGAGGGCCGAACTGGTCGATGAGCTGGTGGGTTTGGCCGCTGATCGGGAGGCCAGCCGCAGCGCACTGGGATTGTCGGCGTCGCAGGACGCTGAGATCGAGCGCAACGCCGCGCTGCGTACCGCTCCGACCGCGCCGGCGATCAACCGCTACACCGGTGTGTTGTACGAGGCGCTGGACGTCGACTCGCTGCGCGGCGCCGCAGCCGCCCGCGCCGGCGCCCGCCTGGCCGTCGGCTCCGCCCTGTTCGGGCTGCTGCGGGCAACGGATCCGGTACCGGCCTATCGCCTCTCGGCATCCTCGAAGCTGCCCGGACAACCGGGATTGGCCAAGCGCTGGCGGCCGGTGCTGGAACCGGTGCTGGCCGAGATCGCCGCGGCCGAGCTGGTCGTCGACCTGAGGTCCGGTTCCTATGCGGCACTGGCCGCCGTTCCGGGCTCCGTTCGCGTCGATGTGGTCGCCGAGCACCCCGATGGGAGACGAGTCTCGGTGAGTCACTTCAACAAAGCGCACAAGGGGCAATTGGCGCGGGTCCTGGCCACCACCCGGGCCGAACCCGAGGATGCCGCCGCGGTGGCCGCCATAGCTCGGCGGGCCGGCATGCGGGTGGAACGCGACGACCGTCGGCTGACGATCGTGGTTGCCGCCTGACGGGTGACAATGGGCAGATGCCGAGTCTGCGGATGGTGATTGTTGTTGCGCTGCTGCTCGCCGGCGCCTCCGGCACCGCGGCCGCCGCGCCGGCATCGGACGTGCCGGCACTGTCGGAGCCGGCCCGCGCGGCCGGGTTCGTCGACGTGCGCAGCGCGGTGCCGGACGCGATCATCGACCTGCGATATGCCACCGCGAACAACTTCGTCGGCGAACAGCTCTACCCGTCGAACGCTCGGTGTCTGGTGCACGAGTCGCTGGCACCGGGTTTGACGACGGCGGCCGCCGCACTGCGCAGCCGAGGCCGGATTCTGGTGTTCTGGGACTGCTACCGGCCACACAGCGTGCAGGTGCGGATGTTTCAGGTGGTGCCGAACCCGAACTGGGTGGCCCGGCCGGGCTCGCTGGCCCGCAGCCACGAGACCGGGCGGTCGGTCGACGTGACGACCGCCGACGCGTATGGGCGGCTCTCGGAGATGGGCACCGGATTCGATGACTTCTCGCCGGCTGCAACGGCATTCGCTGACGGAATCAGCGCCCGTGCCGCAGCCGAGCGTGCCGCCCTGCGTGATGCGATGAGTGCCGGTGGCCTGGCCGTGTATTCGGGTGAATGGTGGCATTTCAACGGCCCCGGTGCTGACGTGGGGCGCCCGATCCTCGACGTGCCGGTCAATTAGGTGGCGGCGCCGCCAGGTGACGTTCCACCGATTCGACTTTGGTGTTCATAGCGTCGACTGCACCGTCTCGCCAGTCGGCTTTGATCACCGTGCTGACCCGAGGTGAGCGGGCCGCTACCGCTTCCACCGCCCGTTGCACCACGGCCATCGCCTCGGCCCAGCTCTCGCTTTCGATCACGGTGAACATGGCATCGGTGCGATTGGGCAGTCCCGATTCCCGAACGACCCGCACCGCCTCGGCGACGATCTCGCCGACTCCCTCCCCCACGCCGAGCGGCGTTACCGAGAACGCAACCAAGACCGACACGCGACTCACCCCTCTCGACAGCGTCACCGCGAGCGTACCTAGCATCGAGGCCGTGCGAGTTCTGGTCCAACGTGTCACATCGGCCCGCGTCAAGGTCGACGGCCAGACGGTCGGCGCGATCGAACCGGACGGCCAGGGCCTACTCGCGCTGGTCGGTGTGACCCACGCCGACGATTCCGCCAAGGCGCAGCGACTCGCCGAAAAGCTTTGGCAGTTACGCATTCTCGACGGTCAGAAGTCGGCAGCCGATGTCGGCGCGCCGATTCTGGTGGTCAGCCAGTTCACGCTCTACGCCGACACCGCCAAGGGCCGGCGGCCGTCGTGGAATGCCGCCGCGCCGGGTCCGGTCGCCGAACCACTGGTCGCCGAGTTCGCCGAGGCCCTGCGCGGGTTGGGCGCGCAGGTGGCGACCGGGCAGTTCGGGGCACATATGCAGGTAGAACTGGTCAATGACGGTCCGGTGACGGTGCTGCTCGAACTCTGAGGCGAAACCGCGCTACGCCCAGTGCCGTGGGCGCTAACGTGGCCCGATGAATACAGCTGCCAAGGTCCGTTGCGGCGGGTACGCCGCGATCGCCGTCGCCGCGCTCGTCGCCACCTGGAGCCAGAACCTGGCCTACGAAGGAACCGACTCGTTCTTCTCCCGGTGGCTGCCGGATACCGCGGTGACACCGGCGTCCCGCTCGATCACCGCCGACATCCTGATGCTGTTCCTCGCGGCGACGGTATTGATGGTCACCGAAGCCCGCAAGCACAATGTCCGGTTCGTCTGGGCCTACATCCTCGGCGGATTCCTCACTGCCATCAGTTTCACCTTCCCGCTGTTCCTGATCGCCCGGGAACGGCGGCTGGCCGCCGAGGGCGCCTCGACGCCCCGACTGGGCGCCCTCGATCTGGCGCTGCTGGCGGTGGTCGGGCTGGTGCTGGTGGGCGCAACGCTGTGGGTTGATACCCGATAGTGCGCGCCCGCATGTTGCCTCCTATCACGTTGCGCGCGTATGGGTTCGTTGCCTCGCGGCCCGTTATCTCAGCCCTATCCCTACGGCAGGGCACTGGAAAACCCGCCCCTACCAAGCCTTCAAGGTGTCGATCTGGAATCGGCGGCCGTATTCGATCTTCTACGATTTCGACCTCGGCACCCGCTGCCTGTTCGAGATCGACGGTCAGCGCGGTACCCATGTACTACGACGAGGCGACACCGAAAACCTTCGACATCACCATCGGCACGGGCGGCGACATGGAAGACCCCCTCGGGCAAGTTGTCCGCACCACTCAGACGATGTGGAATGCCATCGGCACCATATTCGGCAGCACCGACCTGTTCTAGTGCGGCAGCGTGTCCGGGCAGAGTTCGTGCTGAGCAGCCGCGATAAGATAGTCCGGTGTTATTGAATTCGCGATCGGATTGAATCCAGCCCGGGCATCTCCGCTATACCGAATGTTGTTGCAGACGAGATTCCCTTGGAGTAGTGCGGTCGAAGGAGTGCCCGTGAGGGGACCATAGGTGTATCCGTTGCGGTCGAGCCAGTCCAGGTAACCCCGATCGTCTGCGGATGCCATTCCTGCTGTTCCGAGTAGTAATCCCAGCGTTGCCACGCAGGTACTGGGTACCTTCGCAGTGCGCCTCATGGAAGTTCCTTTCGTTGACTACGGTAATGACAATAATTGTTCGACCTCGGCACCCAACGTCCACGGTCGGTTCCTCCTTCCTGAGATTCCCGAGCCGGGCCCGGATGCGCACCCGATCGATAAAGCCATGTGGGCCATTGCCGATGCCCTGAATTGTCCAGTATCACCCGACGGCACCATTTACTACTTGCGGTTTGTCGGTGGCGTCTACCAACCGCCTTCCGTCGCGGACGAGCCGTTTCCAGAACCTTCCAGCCATGGCCACAGTTATCCACAGTTGACGATCCTGCTAACAGGTTTGGGTCAGCCGACTTTTCTGTCGGTCGGTCGAACTATTGTTCGATACATGGGCAGGAATGCGATCGCGGATCGGGACACCATTCTGGGGTGCCTCGACGCGATCGAGGCCGCCTATGACCAGCTCGCAGAATGCTCGCTGGATGCCTTCAGCGCCGACGACTTGATGGCGGTGCTAGCCCGCCGGGAAGCGTTGGCGTGGCGGGCGCCGGTGGTCGATCACCGGATCCTGGCCCGGTTGGTCACCGACGGCGATCCCGGCGCTTTAGGGGCATGCTCGCTGACCAAGGCATTGGCCGAGCGGTTGCGGATCAGCAGCGCCAGTGCGCGGCGTCGGTTGGCCGAGGCCGCCGAGCTCGGGCCACGCGCCGCGGTGACCGGGGAACCCCTGGAGCCCGCGTTGCCGGAACTGGCCGCCGCGCAGGCTCTGGGTCGCATCGGGCCGGAGCATGTGGCGATCGCCCGCAAGGCCTTGACGAAAATCCCGGCCGCGGTCAGTGCTGCCTACCGTCAACGAGCAGAGCGCGACCTCGCGGTACTGGCAACACAATTCGGGCCGGAAACCTTCGCCCGCCTGGCCGATCACCTAGTAGCCGTACTCGATCCCGACGGAGACTTCACCGACCGGGAACGCCTCGCGAAGCGCGGACTGCGCCTGGGCCGCCAAGACGTCGACGGGATGAGCACGCTGTCGGGCAAGATCACCCCAGAACTGCGCGCCACCCTCGAGCCGATCCTGGCCAAACTCGCCGCCCCCGGGATGTGCAACGCCGCGGACGAGCACCCGTGCATCAGCGGGACACCGAGCCAAGAACAGATCCAGCGCGACAATCGCCGCCCCGACCAACGCACCCACGACGCGCTATTGGCCGCCGCCCGCGCCCTACTGGCCTGCGGCGATCTCGGCCAACTCAACGGCCTACCGGTGACCGTCATCGTCACCACCACCCTGGCCGAGCTACACGTCGCAGCTGGCCACGCGCCGGTGACCGATTCCCGCATCACCGGAAAAGCACACACGGCCGGCGGATCGTTCCTCCCCATGTCCGACCTACTGCGGATGGCCGAGCACGCATACCACTACTTGAGCGTGTTCGACGGCAAAGGGCGCGCGCTCTGGCTGGGACGTAGCAAGCGGCTCGCCTCAGCAGATCAACGCATCGTGCTACATGCCCGAGATCGCGGCTGCACGAGACCCGGCTGCACCGTATCGGGGTATTTGTCCCAGGCGCATCATCTCGAAAAGGACTGGGCACACAACGGAAGAACCGACGTCGACGCCCTGGCGTTGGCGTGTGCACCCGATAACCGGATGGCCACCGAACAAGGCTGGACTACCACCCTAGGAAACGACGGCCGCGTCGCATGGATTCCGCCACCGAAACTTGAACGCGGCCAACCCCGAGTGAACCCGTTCCACTTCATCGAAGCCGTCATCGACTACCACACCCGACCGAACCCGACCCCCGACAAGGTCGACGATATGCCCGAGGAACAATCACCGCCCGTCGACGATTGGCCCGAAGCGGGGTGACCGCCGTGGCACTATCAGAAGTCGGGCGGCGTGGCCAGCCCGGCAGCCGAGACCGGCGACAGATAGACGCCGATCAGACTGCGCTGCCACCAGGCCCCGTCGCGTCGCCGCTCGGCCCACGTGGTGAAGCGGTACTCGTAGAGCAGTATCCGTACGAAGCGCGGCGGGGTGTCCGGAAACGGGTTGTAGCGCAACAGACGTAACGTGTCGCGGTCATTGCTCAGTAGCCGCTGCAGCAGCGCATCACGCCATGGCACCCCATACCGCGGCGAGAGCGCGGCGAACCACATCAGCCAGTCGAGCCGCAGATGATAGGGCGCCCATTGACGCGGAAGTCGGTCCACCGCACCGGGTTTACCTTTGAAGTGATATTCGCTCCAGGGCGTTCGCTCGGTGAGCTCCGCCGCCGCCGTTCCCTCGATCACCAGCTCCCGCCGGGAGCGGCCAACAGTCCCGAACGCGCCGTAGCTGTTGACCAGATGAAGCGGGTTGAAGCTGGCATTCATGCGCTGATTGCGCGACGCCAGGTTGCGCACCGGCCAGTAGCTCAGCACCACGACTGCCGCCGCGTACACCATCACCAGCGCGGTAAACCACATCGGGGCCTGCGGCATGTCCGGTGCCTGCAGGCCCGAAATCGTTCCGGTGAACCAGGATTCGTCGAGAGCCCCGGCGGCCAACACGATCGTGATCCAATTCAGCCAGGCGAAGTTGCCGGAGGCGACCAGCCACAGCTGGGTGATGATGATGATCCCGGCGGCCACCCCGGCGATGGGTTGCGGAGCGAACAACCCGAACGGGACCACCAGTTGGGCGACATGGTTGCCCGCTGCCTCTATTCGGTGCAACGGTTTCGGCAGGTGGTGGAAGAACCAGCTCAACGGGCCGGGCATCGGCTGGGTCTCGTGGTGGTAGTACAGGCAGGTCAAGTCGCGCCAGCAGGAATCGCCGCGCAACTTGATCAGCCCCGCGCCGAACTCGATGCGGAACAGCAGCCAACGCGCCAGCCACATGATGAGCACCGGTGGCGCCACCCGGTCGTTGCCCAAGAAGACCGCCAATAACCCGGTTTCCAGCAGAATCGACTCCCAGCCGAACGCGTACCAGGTCTGGCCGACGTTGACGATTGACAGATACAGCACCCACAGGAGCAGCCAGATCGCCATCACCGTCCACAACGGCACCAACTCTCCGGCGCCCACCACCAGAGCCGCGGCCAGTCCCGCACCCAACCAGCACACGAACGCGAAGAAACGATCCGAGTAGTGCAGATGAAAAATGCTCGGCGTCAGCCGAAACGGGCGGCGTCGCACGTACTGCGGTACCGGTGTCATGCCGTGCTCGCCGATCAGGGCGCGGAACTGCCGGGCAGCCGCGACAAACGCGATGACATAGACCGCCGCGATCCCGCGTTCGAGGAGCAGCCGTCCCAGCCAGTACCCAGAACCGCTCAACCACGCCCACTGTGTGCTCACACCTGCAACTCCTCGGTGTGATGTTCATACCACCGGTGGAGGCAGGAGTCAGCCGGTTGACAGTGCTCGGAACAGGAGATGCATGGCCACGGTCGTCGAGCGCTCCCGGACATCGGCCCGCTCCCCCGGCAAACGGGTGGTCCGGGTGGTCATCCGGCCATCACCGAGCGCCACACAGAAACACACCGTGCCCACCGGTTTGTCCGGCGTTCCGCCGCCAGGCCCGGCGATGCCCGTGATCGCCACCGCGGTGTCGGCACCGAAGCGGCGCAGGGCGCCCGCGGCCATCGCCTCGGCCACCGGCTCGGACACCGCGCCGTGTTCGGCGATCAATGCCGCGTCGACGCCCAGCAGTTCGATCTTCGCCTCGTTGGAGTAGGACACCACTCCGCCGGCCAAGTAGTTCGAGGCGCCCGGCGGGTCGGCCAGCCGCCCCGCCAGTAGGCCCGCGGTGCAGGATTCGGCGGTCGCGATCTGGCGACCGGCCAGCGCCGACGCCACCAGATCGTCGATCTGCGAACCATCCTCGGAAAAGATCGCCCGGGAATGCCGTTCGCGAAGCAACGCCAGTAACTGCTTATAGGCTCCGGCGGCGTCCGGCTCGTAGCGCGTGACGATCTCCAGTTCACCGCGACGCAGGCAGGTGGTGATCTCCAGCCGGTGGAAGTCGCCGATGGCATCTTGGGCGTGCCGCAGCGTGTCGGCCAGCCCGGACTCGGGCAAGCCGAACATCCGGATCGTCTGCTGCTCGTAGTGCGTCCGGCCGGCCAAGGCCTCCTGCACCGCGGCGGTCTCGATTGCCTTGTGCCACATCGGTTGCAGCTCACGAGGCGGCCCCGGCAGCACCACGACCGTCGGCGAACCGGGCACCACCACTCCGGGCGCGGTGCCCACCGGGTCCAGGATCGTCGCGCCGGCCGGAACCATCGCCTGCTTGCGGTTGGCCGCCCGGACCGTCGCGAAATCCGGCGCGCCCGGGCCCGTATAGCGCGCCATCATCGGTTTGATGATCTCGGCGATCCGGGCTTCCAGCTCGTCGTCGAGCACGACATCACGGCCGCAGAACCTGGCGACGGTCTCGACCGTCAGGTCGTCAGCCGTCGGCCCCAGGCCGCCGCTGGTGATGATCAAGTCCACACCCTCGGCGGCCAGGAACCGCAGCTGACTCTCGATGTCCCTGGGCCGGTCGCCACAGATCGTGATGTGCGCCAACTCGACTCCCAGTTCTAAGAGTCGGTCGGCCAACCACGGTCCGTTCCGGTCGGTCACACGTCCGGTGAGTACCTCGGTACCGGTGACGACGATTCCTGCGCGTGCGCTCACCGGTCCGAGATTACGCAGTCAGCGTCAGGGCAAGCCCGGAATCAGCATGACCTCCATCGGCGTCACCGGAGCAACCGGAACGCTGGGCAGGTAGCCGGTGGGAGCGAACGCCGTCGGTGCCGCAGGCACCGGGGCCGAACCACCGAAGTTCGGCAGCGGGAACGGCAGCACCGAGCTCAGGCTGGCCGGAAGGTTCCCCAGTCCGGGCAGCCCGGTGGCGGCCTGCTGCTGGGGCATCGCGCTCGGCGACGGCGGCACGTTGAAGGTCGCGGTCGCCAGCGGTGCCTGCCCGGGTGTCGCGGGCGGCGCGAAGGTGGTGCCGCTCAGCGCCCCCGTCGTGGTCTGCAGCAACTGCTGCGGCAGGCTCGTCGAGGACGCGACCATCTGCTCGACCACGCCGGACAACCCCGGGTTGATCGGCGCGGTGTCGGCGTTCGCGGTGGCGCTGGACGCCAGCGCAGTGAGGAACAGACCCGCAGCGGCGCCGGCCGCGACGGTCAGGTACTTACGGATTCGTGACATGGCTTCTCCCCAATCCCAACAACTACAAGGTCGGGACCGAAGTTAGCCGTGTGAAAACTGATGCCAGTGTGACACGAGGGGCGTTTATGCAACCGTTGCGAACCGGAGCCGCAGCAGTTACCGACCCGGCCTCAGCGGGCCAACCAGCTCGCAGTCTTCGCCAGGTCGGTGGTGTAGGCCAGCAGGACGCCGTCCTCGTAGTGGGCTCCGCCGTTGAGGGCGGTGCTGTCGCGCCAAATCGCGTGAACCTGGAAGATCCCACGGCTGTAGACATCGACACGCTCACGCTGGGTACGCGCCCAGCCTTGCTGCTCTGCCTTTTCCGACAAGGTTTCCCGCGCGTCGGTCGCGGTGGTCTCACTGGTCATGAAGCCGACCCTCTTTTCGCATAGGCCAAACACGCTATCAGCTGCCCAGATACGTCCTCCTGCGGCGCGGCGCGCGACCACCCCCAACACGCCTGGCACCGACGTAACATCGACGGCGATGACCGCAGTACCGAGTGATCCGATCGCCGACGTCGCCCGGACCGAATCGGGCGCGCGGATCGGGGCGTTCTTCGACCTCGACGGCACCTTGGTCTCTGGGTTCACCGCCACCGCACATGCCGGCGACCGGATCCGCCGGCGCCAGGCCCGCGCAGGTGAGGTGTTCGGCGTCGTCGAGGCCGCCGTGCGGTATCGCCTGGGGCGGATGCAATTCGAACGGTTGCTGGTGCGGGCAGCGGGCTATCTGCGCGGCGAGACCATCAGCGAACTCAACGACGTCGGCGCACGACTGTTCGCCGACCACATCACCAGCCGGATCTACCCGCACATGCACGAGATCGTGCGGGCGCATCAGCAGCGGGGCCACACCGTCGTACTGAGTTCCTCGGCACTGACCATCCACGCCGAACCGGTGGCCCGGTTCCTGGGTATCCCGCAGGTGCTGTGCAACCGCTTCGAACTCGACGAGCGGGGCGTCCTCACCGGTGACATCGTCAAGCCCGTGGTGTGGGGCGCGCAGAAGGCGGCCGCCGTGCAGGATTTCTGCGCGGCCAACGGGGTCGATCTCGCCGAAAGCTTCTTCTATGCCGACGGCGACGAGGATGCGGCGCTGATGGCGCTGGTAGGCCGCCCCCGGCCGGTCAATCCCCGGCCCCGGCTGGCGGCACTGGCCGCCGAACACGGTTGGCCGGTGCTGCGCATCACCGGCCCCGACCGCACGGCAGGGCGATCGTTGCGCCGCGCCGCCGGTTTCGGGGTGGCGGTGCTGCGCGCTTTTTCCACGCGCTGAGCCACCCGATGCCCTAAGACACGATTGCCGGTAGTGTTAGGTTTCACCAGCACACCTAGGCCCGACTGGCCTCATGATGCTGCGTCTGGTACTTAATTAGAACACGTTTCACTTCGATCCCACGCCCTGTGAAGGAGTCCGTCATGCACACTCCCCTCTGCGACGAACTCGGCATCGAGTTCCCGATCTTCGCTTTTACGCACTGTCGCGACGTTGTCGTCGCGGTGAGTAAGGCCGGCGGTTTCGGGGTGCTGGGCGCGGTGGGCTTCACCCCGGAGCAGCTCGAGATCGAGCTGAAGTGGATCGACGAGAACATCGGCGACCACCCGTACGGCGTGGACATCGTCATCCCGAACAAGTACGAGGGCATGGACTCCGGGCAGTCCGCCGAGGAACTCGCCGAATCGCTGCGCAAGCTGGTCCCCCAGCAGCACCTCGACTTCGGCAAGAAGCTCCTCGCCGACCACGGTGTGCCCGTTGAGGGCGCCGACGCCGACAGCCTGCAGCTGCTCGGCTGGACCGAGGCGACCGCCACCCCGCAGGTCGAGGTCGCGCTGCAGCACCCGAAGGTGACGATGATCGCCAACGCGCTCGGCACTCCCCCGGCGGACATGATCAAGCACATCCACGAGGCGGGCCGCAAGGTCGCCGCGCTGTGCGGCTCCGCGCGACAGGCGCAGAAGCACGCCGCGGCCGGCGTGGACATCATCATCGCCCAGGGCGGCGAAGCCGGTGGGCACTGCGGCGACGTGGGCTCGATCGTGCTGTGGCCCGAGGTCGTCAAGGCGGTCGCACCGGTACCGGTGCTGGCGGCGGGCGGCATCGGCAGCGGCCAGCAGATCGCCGCGGCCCTCGCGCTGGGCGCGCAGGGCGCTTGGACCGGTTCGCAGTGGCTGATGGTCGAGGAGTCCTCGAACACCGAGGCGCAGCACGCGGCATACATCAAGGCCGGCAGCCGCGACACCGTGCGCAGCCGCTCCTTCACCGGCAAGCCGGCCCGGATGCTGCGCAACGACTGGACCGAGGCCTGGGAAGCTCCGGAGAACCCGAAGCCGCTGGGCATGCCGCTGCAGTACATGGTCTCCGGCATGGCCGTGCGGGCCACCAACAAGTACCCGAACGAGAGCGTCGACGTCGCGTTCAACCCGGTCGGCCAGGTCGTCGGCCAGTTCACCAAGGTGGAGAAGACCGCGACCGTCATCGAGCGGTGGATTCAGGAGTACCTCGAGGCCACCGGCACCCTGGAAGCCCTCAACGAGGCATCGGGCGTCTGATCGATTACCGCTCGGCGCCCAGAGACGCGCGCAGAAACGGTTGTGCGACAACGGCATAAAGGCCGAATACCGCAAACGGCGCCAGCAGCGGTAGCCAAGGAAGCTGCCACGGGAACACCGTCGCGACTAACCCCGCGACGGTGAACCCGAGGGCAAAGATCGCGGTCGGCAAAGTCAGTGTGCCGACGTGGCGCAGCGCAAGGTAGCCGACCGCGGCCAGACCGGCCACCGCCGCCGAAACATCAGGTGGATCGGCCAGACCGATGGCGACTGCCGCGAGCAACACCGCCATCGTGGCCACCGCTTTCCAGCGGAGCCCGAGTAGCACCGCACCGGCGGCCAGCAGCGCCGCGATCCCTGCCATGCCCGAGGCGCCCAAACCGGCGACCGCGGCCATCGACAGGCCGGCCAGACCGCACAGGCCGGACAGCCCCAGCGACAGGTGCGTGTCGAGTCCGGCCGACAGCGCCATCACCGCACCGCCGCCGGTCTGCGCCGCTGCGTGACCACACGCATCGCCTGCTCCAGCGGCTGTTCGTACGGCCAGGAGGCGACGTCGACGCCGATGGTGGCCATGTCGCGGTACATGGCGCTGCGCTGCAGCGTCCAGATCCGGGCCACCAAGGGATCCAGGTCGTTCTCGAATGGCGAGCCACCCAGCACGTCGACCGCGAGCACCACGTGGCCCCGTTTTCGCAGATCGGTCAGCGCCAGCGCGAATTCGGTGTCCAGCAGCGTGGAGAACGCAATGATCAACGCACCCGCCGGGACCGCGGCCCGGGGTGCCAGCGTCCCGGTGGTCGACTCGACTCCATCACCGGCACCGAGGACCGCGTCGACGATGCGATAGAACTGGCGCTGCCCGATCTCCGCACCCACCCACCGCGGGTGGCGGCCACCGAGAATGACGATGCCGGCACGGTCGCCATTGCGCAGCGCGGTCTGCACCACCTGCGCCGCGCCGAGTACCGACCGTTCGGTTGCCTCGGTCGCCGGGCCGGC
Source organism: Mycolicibacter heraklionensis (assembly GCA_001673575.1). Classification (GTDB taxonomy): domain Bacteria; phylum Actinomycetota; class Actinomycetes; order Mycobacteriales; family Mycobacteriaceae; genus Mycobacterium; species Mycobacterium heraklionense_A. The sequence continues at coordinate 41,436 of LZME01000139.1, forward strand.
AGGCTGCGGGTAGGCGTCGATCAACACCACGACGTCGGCGCCACGATCGGTCAGGCGCTGGGTGATATGCAGGCTCCCCCGTCGGGCGCTGACCGGCCAATTCACCGAGCGCAGCGGATCGCCGGGAACGTAGGCGCGGATGTCGGCGTACTCCACGCCGCGGCCCGGATGCCGGGTCAGGTGGGTCCCGACCCGATCGAGCAAGTCGCTGTGCGGTACCGGGGTGGACTGCGGCGGCGCCAGCGGGAACACGGTGACCTCGGCGACATCGACAGTTCCCGTCCCGACCAGCAGACCACCCCGGGCCACGGCACTCACGGTGGCACGGATCGGATACCGGCCCCAGCGTCCGGCGGTGGCAGTGACCGCTTTTCGGCTTCCAGCCGCGACGGTGGACTCCGCGATCTCGAGACTGAGCGCCGGATGCGCCGACACCGCCAGACTCATGCGAACCATGTCGGGACCCGATACCGTTGCGCCGACCGCCAATTCGACCGACTCGGTCTCGAAGCAGCGTTGCTCCGACGGCGTGGCATGTACCCGCAAGCCCGGGACGGGTCGCTGGCTGTCCAACGAGCACAGGACGGCAAGCAACGGTGCCGCAAAGGCGATCAGCTGCCAGCGCGATGCACCCACGGCCAGCACCAGGGCCAGCGCGGCACCGGTGGCCACCGCCTTGGCGAATGGCGATGCCCGCCAATGCATGACGACGTCCACCGCCAACAGCTCGGGGTCTTGCGTCACGGCGGTGTCGCCTCCGGGGTTCGCGGCACCGGCAGCCGCCGCAACAGCTCCTCCACCACATCGGCGCCCTGAACCCGGCGCACCCACATCTCCGGCCGCAGCGTGATCCGGTGCGCGATCGCCGACGTGGCCAACGCTTTGACGTCCTCGGGGATCACATAGTCGCGGCCGAGCAGCAGCGCGCGGGCCCGAGCGAGCTGGACCAGGTCGAGTTCCGATCGCGGGCTGGCGCCCACAGCCACCTGCGGGTGGCGCCGGGTTCCGGTCGCCAGCGACACCACGTAGCGCAGCACGTCATCATGGACACCGACCTGTTCCACCGCTTCACGCATCGCCACCAGATCATCGGCGTCAACCACCTTGCGCACCGTCGGTACGGCGGCACCGCGGTCCAGGCGACGGCGCAACATGGCCGCCTCGCCCTGCTCCGAGAGATATCCCAGGCGCAGCCTGATCGCGAACCGGTCCAGTTGCGCCTCCGGCAGCGGATAGGTGCCCTCGTACTCGATCGGGTTGTCGGTGGCCAGCACGATGAACGGCGACGGCAACCGATGCGTGTTGCCATCGATGCTGACCTGGCCTTCGGCCATCGCCTCCAGGAGTGCCGCCTGGGTCTTGGGCGGCGTCCGGTTGATCTCGTCGGCCAGCACCAGGTTGGTGAAGATCGGCCCGCGGCGGAACTCGAAGCGCCCCGAGGACATGTCGTAGACCGTCGTGCCGAGTAGGTCGGCCGGCAGCAGGTCGGGCGTGAACTGCACGCGGATGAAGTCCAGGCCGAGCGCGGCCGCGAACGACCGCGCGATCAAGGTCTTGCCCAGGCCCGGCAAGTCCTCGATGAGCACGTGTCCTCCGGCGAGCACCGTGGTCAGAATCAGGGTGAGCGCGGACCGCTTGCCCACCACGGCCCGTTCGATCTCGTCGAGCACCGCGGTGCAGCGTTCCCCGGTGGTGGCCGCTGCACCGGACAGCCCGGTGCTCATCGCTGCTCCAGGCGGCACAGGATCTCTTCCAGCACAGCACGTCCGGGGCCGGGCCCGCTGTCGCCGGTGGGCGCGACATTGCCGGGATCGACCCACGGCCAGAGCTCGTCGCCGAACAACAGCGCCCCGGTGGCCGCGAACGCAGCGGGATCTTTCGCCCTCCCCTGCCCGGCGGAGACCTCGAACCGCCGTGCCAGGATCGGTCGCCACCGCCGATCCCAGTCGGCTCTGGTCGATTCCGCCCAGCGGATTCTGGCTTCGGTGCCCGTGCGCCACCGGCGCAGCGCCTCACCGGGCTCATCGGTCACCGCCGGATCTGCGGGCGGTCCCGGACCTCCCGTGGCCAGCAGGCGCCGAAGGCCGAGAACCGGCAGCGCGACCGCGAGGCCCGCCGCCCCGAACAACAGCTGGTGCTGGTGGGTCATCAGCGCCACGACCTCAGCGGCAACGATCAACAGGACACCCTGCAGCACAAGTGTTTTCATCGCGGATTCCGCAATTCCTCGAGTACCTGCCGCAGTGCCGCGATCGCATCAGCGCGATCACGCTCGGTCATCAGGTGGGTGCTGAAGCGCGCCTCGGTGAACAGTTTCACCAGCCGGGTCGCGTTGGGCGCGGGCAACGCGTGGTGTTCGACGGCTCGCGCCAGCACTTCGGTGGGGGTGTCGAAGGCCCGGGGTGCGATATCGGGAACGGCGCCCAGGTGGCGTTCCATCACCGCGTAGCAGGCGATGATCGCCGCCCGTGGCTCGCGACTGGGATCGACGATGCGAGCTAGGCCGAGTTCCGCTGCCCGAACCAGGTTCTCGCCAGCACTCGGTTCGCCCACCGTCGCCGGGATCACGATGATCTCGGGCGGCGCGGGATGCTCGCGCCGGGCGCGTGCGGCGAGTACCGCGGTCGCCAGCAGAGCCAGCAGCAGGGTGGCTACGGCCAGCAGATAGGCGGACGCGCCACCGGCCAGTCCGCTGGGCGCGGCCGGCGGCGGGGCCGGCGCACCCGGTGTACCCGGTGGCGTCTCACCCGTTCCGGGCACCTCCGCCGGCAGCTCGATGCGGAGGCCGCCACCGAGCTTCGCCAGCATCAGGATGGTCAGCAGCCACAACGCCAGCGCCGCCGCGACGATCAGCACCGCGCGCCAGACCGGTCCTCGTCCGGCCCCGGCAGTCAGGGACAACTGGCCGATGCTGCCGGCCGTTGCGCGTTGATGCCGCGCCCGATGCACCACAGCGACCGCGATGATCGTGCCCGACACCGCCAATAACGCCGCCAACACAACCGGTTCCACGGTGCCGGCGGCGCTCGTGCGGTGTGGCTCAGGCGCGGCACCGGGTAGGTATCCGCGCGTCGTGGCGCCGGCCGCCAGCAGCAGCACGCCCAGGGCGATCACTCGCACGGTCGCCCTGTCGCTACCGGCCATCACCGGAACGCCAGGTACCTGGGTTTCCCGCCGTCGCCGCGGCATTCCCCATACTGGCACGCCAGGGCGGGAAGCGGCCAGGATCGCGCCGACAGCCCCGCGTCGTTCAGGCCGGGCCGGTCACCCGGACTTCTCGTCGTGCCCGCCGAACTGCTTGCGCATGGCCGAGAGCACCTTTGCGCCGAACTCGAACAGCTGGCGCGAGGCAAATCGGGCGTACAGCGCGGTGGTGAGCACCGGCGCGGGGACGCCCTCGTCGATGGCGGCGATAACGGTCCACCGGCCTTCGCCGGAATCGGAGACCCGCCCGGCGAATTCCTCCAGTTGCGGTGACTTCTGCAGGGCACTGGCGGTCAGATCCAGCAACCAGGAACCGATCACGCTGCCCCGCCGCCAGACCTCGGTGACCTGCTCGATGTCGATGTCGTACCGATAGAACTCGGGATTGCTCAACGGCGCGGTTTCGGCATCACCCTGTTGATCCTGTTTGCCGATGTTGGCGTGGTGCAAGATGTTCAGCCCCTCGGCGATCGAGGCCATCATCCCGTACTCGATGCCGTTGTGCACCATCTTCACGAAGTGCCCGGCTCCCGATGGGCCGCAGTACAGATAGCCTTTCTCGGCTTGCGCGATCTCGCCTTCGCGTCCCGGGGTGCGCGGGGCCGCGTCCACCCCCGGAGCCACGGTCGCGAAGATCGGCTCGACATGGTCGAACGCTGCCCGATCCCCACCGACCATGAGGCAGTAACCCCGTTCGCGGCCCCACACCCCGCCGCTGGTGCCGCAGTCGAGAAGATGAATACCTTTGTCTGCCAATATCTTTGCGTGCGCGATGTCGTCGCGATAATAGGAGTTTCCGCCATCGATCACGATGTCACCGGATTGCAGTGTGCCGGCGAGTTCTTCGATGACCCCGGTGGTGATGGCACCGGCGGGCACCATCACCCACACCACCCGCGGCGCGGACAACTGCGCCGCGAGGTCGGCCAACGACGACACCCCGGTGGTGTTGGGCTCGTCGGTCAACGCGCTGACCGCGTCGGCATTGTGGTCGTAGACGACGCATTCGTGACCGCCGTCGACCATGCGCCGAACGAGATTGGCGCCCATTCGCCCCAGACCGATCATCCCCAGTTGCATGGTGCGCTGCTCCTTACCGTGAGCGGCCATCGTCCGCTCGAAGCTAGCGCACCAGTCTGGGCAGAAGCTGACCGGCGGATGCGGCAGTGCGCCTACCCGACCTGGGCGATCCCCGGCGGGAAGTAGGGACCGATGCCTCCGGTGTAGATACCGGGCTGCCAGCCGCGCGCGCCCAGGCACAGCAACGGCAGCCCGTCGGGCGACTGCGCTGCCGACTGCGGGTTCGGGCACGGCGAACCGATGTCCTGCACTCCGTAGAGCGGGTAGGAGATCTGCCAGAACCCGGTGTCCTTGGCCGGGAACTGGTTGGCGATGAAGTGGCATGCCAGCGCCTGGCCGTTGGGGCCGTGGCCGTAGATGAAGCGCTCCCAGCTGAAGCAGGCGTCACCCTGGCGCTGGCCATCGACCATCCCCGGCACGTCGCCGGGGTAGGCGCCGGCATCCGGTGCGGCGCTGATAGCGACTGCACCCGCGGCTCCCGCGATGAAAGCAGCTGCAGCTAGTTCACGAATCATTCTTCGCCCTCAGTCCGTCGATCCAGGCCACCCATCGGCGACGCGTCAGAGCCTAACGGGTGGTCGTCGCACGTCAGCGCGAATCCGCCGAAACCCCGCGGGCCGGGACCGCTAAAGTGCCGCGGATGACCGGAAAGCAATGGCAGCTCGACGCATCGCACGGCCAGCTGCTGGTCGGCACCGATGTGGCGGGGCGAGCGGCAAAGATGGGCCATCGACTGACCATCGTGATGGAACGCTGGAAAGCAACCGTGTCGTGGACCGGCGACCGGCCAGCGTCGGCGGAGCTGACGGTCGAGGTCGATTCGCTGCGCGTGTTACAGGGCGACGGCGGGCTGACTCCGCTGACCGCACCGGAGAAGACGCTGATCCGCAGCAATGCGCTCAAATGCCTCGGCAGCAACAAGCACCGACTCATCCGGTTCGGTTCCACCGACATCGAACCAACCGATGGCGGCTATCGGCTCACCGGTGAGCTGGAGATCCACGGGCGGCGCAAGCCGCATGTCGTCGAGCTTGGGGTGGCGCATCAACCCGACGGTTCCTGGCAGCTGAGCGGCGACAGCCGGGTGCTCCACAGCGACTTCGGTGTGCGGCGCTATTCGATGCTCATGGGGGCCATGCAGGTCGCCGACGAGGTGACGGTGTCCTTCTCGGGGACCGTCGCGGCCTGACTCAGCGGCCGGGTGGGCCGAAAATGTGGTCCCGCACCCGTTCCAGCCGCGAGGGGACGCCATCCGGTGACGATTCCTGCAGGTCCGGGGCGGCCAGCGGTGCATCCCATAGCGAACCGAACTCGGCGGGCGCCTCTTCCGGGGTCTCGCTCGCCGGCGCGGGGGCGGCAGATGGCGGCGGCAGGGCCGGGGCGGCCGCCGGGGGTGGTGCGGCGGGCACGGCGACGCGCGCCACCGTGGCGCGCTGCGGTGGTGTGGCATCCGGCTCTACCCGGCTCGGGCCGAGTTGCAGGCTCAGTGCGGCGGCTACCGAGGCCACCAATGTCACCGCGCCTGCCGCCAGCATCAGCAGCGCGCCGGCATAGGACAGGGGCCGCACCCGACGCCGGCCGACCGCCGCGCCGGCCGCCGGCGCCTCGAGCGGCGCCGAAGTCAATTCGGCATGCGGGGCCAGGGCCTGGGCCGCGCCCCGTGCCAACTCCTGAAACGCCCCGCCCTGAACGAAGACCGGAATCGACAGCTTGGACTCCAAACGGCGCCCGAGCCGGTCCATGCCCCGCACCGATCCGGCCACCAGGAGCACGTCCGGCCGCTGGCCTCTCCAGGCCATCACGCCAGCCAGCCAGCCGGTCACATCGTCGACACTGTTGATCGGGCAGGCGGTGACGATCGCTTCGCCGGAATCCGGCTGGTCGGGCAGGACCAGGGTGGCCACCTCGGCTTCGACGACGCAGACCGCGGCCCGTGCGTGTGGTGCGCCGATTCCGGCGGCCAGCCACCTAGCGGCCTGGCTGTAGCGCACCGGAACCACGTGCTCGAAGCCGGCGTCCGCCAGCGTCTCGAGCAGCAGCGCGGCGCCGACGGCCGCGTCATCGCTCCAGGCCACTGCCACGCCGTGCAGGCGTTCGCCGCGCGCGGCCAGCATGGTGCGTAGCTGGTCAGCCACCGCTGAGGCTTGTGCCGCCAGAGCTACCGCGTCGGGTCCGGCGTCACCGTCGGCGACACACACCTCGTCACCGATAACCGTCGGGCAGTCCGAGCCCCCGGCGTCGGCCATGACCCAGCCGATTGTCGACGGCGTGATCGCCAGCCCCAGTACGGTGTCCAAAATCGCGCGCCCCAATCGTCCTGATCTGCGATGTCACCACGTCTGCTCAGGGCCTTCGCGGGCCCGTGAACGGGCTCGGCGGGGCGCCGGAACAGACCGGGGACAGCTCAGGACTGTGTGGTCTTGTCGGCTTACCGGAGGGGAGCCTACGCGTGTCGTCCTACTTGTCCTAACCGGGTCCGGGGCGAAAATCGGGTATGCTATACGCGAGTCGGATCCCTAGACGGCCGCTTAGCTTGCAAATTGCGGCCGTTGCTGCATGTAAGGGCCGATGCCGAAGTGGCGGCGCGCAGTGGCGTCGCGATCGAGAGATTGAACGGTCCACAGCACGACGACAAGGGGCAGGAATGACAGACGTGAGCAAGGGATTGCGCTGGGCACGCCGACTATTGGTCGGCGCGGTAGCTGCCGCAGCGCTGCCGGGCCTGATCGGCCTGACAGGTAGCGAGGCGACCGCATCGGCGTTCTCCCGGCCGGGTCTGCCGGTCGAGTACCTGCAGGTGCCTTCGGCGGGTATGGGCCGTGACATCAAGGTTCAGTTCCAGCCCGGTGGTCAGGGTTCCCCGGGCCTGTACCTGCTCGACGGCATGCGGGCCCAGGACGACTACAACGGCTGGGACATCAACACCCCGGCGTTCGAGTGGTACTACCAGTCGGGCATCTCGGTGATCATGCCGGTCGGCGGCCAGTCCAGCTTCTACAGCGACTGGTACAAGCCGGCTTGCGGCAAGGCGGGCTGCTCCACCTACAAGTGGGAGACCTTCCTCACCAGCGAGCTGCCGGCCTACCTGGCCTCGGAGTACGGCGTGAGCCAGAGCCGCAACGCCGCGGTCGGCCTGTCGATGGCCGGTGCCTCGGCCCTGACGCTGGCGATCTACCACCCCAACCAGTTCACCTACGCCGGCTCGCTGTCGGGTTACATCAACCCCTCGGACGGCAAGAGCTGGATCGGCCTGGCCATGGGTGACGCCGGCGGCTACAAGAAGGAAGACATGTGGGGTCCCGACGACGACCCGGCGTGGCTGCGCAACGACCCGACGGTCAACGTCGGCAAGCTGGTGGCCAACAACACCCGCCTGTGGGTCTACTGCGGCAACGGTCGTCCGAACGAGTTGGGCGGCGACAACATCCCCGCGACGTTCCTTGAGGGCAACTTCATGATCGGCCAGAACAAGAAGTTCCAGGAGCTCTACACCGCGGCCGGCGGCAACAACGCCATCTTCAACTTCCCCGACTACGGCACCCACAGCTGGGAGTACTGGGGCCAGCAGCTGCAGGCCATGAAGCCGGACCTGCAGAGCCACCTGGGCGCCAGCGGCGGCGGCAGCTAGGTTCTGCACCGACCGCAGCGGTCTTATCACTGGGCCCCATCCGATCCGGGTGGGGCCCAGTGCTTTGTCGCCGATGGGGTTACCGTGGCGTCGCCGACGTGATTGGATGGCGAACATGCAGGGTTCGGCGACAGTTCATATGGCGGCCCCGGCCGATCGGATCTGGGATCTGGTGGCCGACGTTCGCAACATCGGGAAGTTTTCTCCGGAGACCTTTGAGGCCGAATGGCTCGACGGCGCTGAGGGTCCCGCGGTGGGCGCACGATTCCGCGGGCATGTGCGGCGCAACGGGATCGGACCGGTGTACTGGACCACGTGCCGGGTCACCGAGTGCGAACCGAACCGGGTCTTCGGCTTCGCGGTGCTCGCCGGTGACCGCGCGGTGAACCGGTGGCGTTACGAGCTGACCCCCACTGCGGATGGCACCGACGTCACCGAATCGTTCCAGCTGGCCAATTCCTTCCTGACCACCGTGTACTACTACGTATTCGGCGGTTTTCTACGGCAGCGCAACAACATTCGCGATATGCGCCGCACCCTGGAACGAATCCGCGACGTCGCAGAGGGGCCCGCACAGCCCTAGCGGCTCAGTCCAGGCTGTCCGGGTCGGCCAACGGCAGCAGCAGGAATGACGGGGTGGGACCGCCCTGATGCACCTGGTAAAGCCCGCCCGCCAACGCCTGTCGGGTAGCCGCCGTTGGAACCAGGTGCGGGAAATCGTAGGTGGTCACCGTCAGTCGCAACCGGTGCCCCGGCGCGATCAGCGCTGCGGTCGGGAAGATCTCGATGTCGTAGGTGGTCAACTCTCCCGGCTCCACCGGTCGCATCGCAGACCGGGTGCTGATGTGATGCGGGCGCAGCACGGTGCCATCCGGCAGGTACCAGGTCCGGTCCGGGTCCAACTCGCGATGTGAGCCCAGCAGCGCCCCCAGCGTCAGCGGCCGATTGACGCCCTCCGGCGCGACGTCGTCGAGGTGGGCGACCCACAGTGTCTCGGTGGTGTCGGCGGTCGCCTGCACGCGCAGCGTTATCGGTCCCGCGATCAGTGTCGGCGAGTCGAATGCCTCGGTCGTGTAGGTCAGCGCCCCGCGCTGCACCCGGCGGTTGTCCTGGTCGTGACGAGTACGGCCGCCCGCTGCGGCGGTGGCGTAACTGTTCAGCCCCAACGACCACTGTTCGAGGCTGCGCCCCGATACCGGGCCGTGCGAGCGGTACGGCAACGCGGCCAGGCTTTGTTCCTCCTGGGCGTCGGCAGTCAACCGGCCGGCGTGTGACAGGTAGAGCCGAGTCGGCGTCGCCTCGGCAATCGGGTACTCACTGGTGTGGAACCAGCGGCGGTCGCCTATCGCCTGGAAGGTGAACGGCGCGCCTGAGATAGCTGCCGCCGCATCATCTTTCAGCCAATAGTCGAACCAGCGCAGCTGCAGATCCAACAGGTACAGACCGTCGTAGTCCGAAACGTGGTACCACGGCCCCATCATCAGTTTGACGCGGTCGGTCAGCGGCTGCCCGGGCTGCATCGGCGCACTGGGCGGGCGGCCGGTGTAGGCGTTCTGCAGTGCCGCGTAGTTCAGCGGTGCACCGCGTTGAAAGGCATCGTGCCAGCCGCCGGTGAGGAAGACAGCCACGTTGTTGGCGGCGATCTCCGGCAGCACCAAGTCCGGTCGCATGTCGTCCCAGAACGGCCCGTCGTAGGCGGCGTCACCACCGGTGCGCGCCTCGGCGATCAGCGGCCCGAAGTAGCCGCGCTGGTCTTTGCCGCGCTGGCGTACCGCGGCCAGCCCGCCGGCGCGGGGCCGCGAATGACTTCCCGGAGTGAAGAACTCCAGCGCCGGGTTGATCACGTTGAGCAACGTGTAGATCGAGCCGTAGGCCCGCACCGTTCGCAGGTGCGATACCCCGCCCATGGCGGCGGCATCCCGGTAGAAGTCGTTGGCGGCCATCACCGGGAAGATCGCCTTGAGCGGAGAGTTCGGGCCGACCGCGGCAGCGGTGAAAAGCTGGTTGATGGCCAGGTAGGAGATGCCGAACATGCCGACGCGCCCATTGGCATTGGGCAGCGTGGATGCCCACGTGACCAGCTCGACACCGTCGCGCGTCTGGTCGGCGCCGAACATCTCGAACGAGCCACCGGACGCCCCGGTGCCACGGACGTCGACCATCACCTCGATGTAGCCCCGCCGAATCAGATGCGGTGACGGACCGCCGCCGATCTGCGCCGCCGGCGGTGGTGCCAACTTGCCGTAGGGGGTCACCGACAACAGCACCGGGAACGGTCCTTCGGCGGGCGCGCCGGTTTCGGGGACGGTGGGGTAATGGATGTTGGCGCGCAGCACGACTCCGTCGCTCATCTTCACGGCGACGTTGCGCTTAATCCCGACGCCGTAGCGCGCGGGCGGCGCGGTCCACTCCGGGCTCAGCGGCGAAGGGCTGCTCCGGCGAACGCGCACGGCCGGCCGGGATTTCCCCGGCCGGTACTTCCGTAGTGCGGCACCTGCCACCCCGGCCGCAGCGGCTCCCGCCAGCACCCATCCGATTCGTCGCGCCGTCCGCCGATCAGCCATGCCCAGACTCTAAACTCCGCACCCGCCCTGCTCGGGCACCTGTCCAGCAGCGGCGTATATTCCGGCATGTCATGTGCTTCTCCGGAAAGGGGCATCGGCATGCCGGCTGACGTCAAACACATCGTCACCGAGATGTGGCAGGCACTTTCGCGTCGCGACTGGGATGCGGTGAAACCTTTTCTGGCCGAAGACTGCATCTATGTCGACATGCCGGTGGGTCCGGCTGCGGCCGCCCGCGGTCCGCACGACATCGTCAAGCGCCTCAAGATCGGTCTGGAGCCACTGGCCGGATACGAGAACCATCCGGGCCTGCTGGTCGCCGAAGGCGCCGACGTGCTCTACGAGCACTCTGAAACGTGGAACTGGGCCACCGGGGAGACCGCGCTGCTGCGCTTCGTGACGGTGCACCAGGTGATCGACGGCAAGATCACGCTGTGGAAAGACTATTGGGACATGGCCGGCCTGACGGCCCATGCGCCGCCGACCTGGCTAGAAGATCTTGCCGAGGCCGACATGTCGTGGATATTCGACGCCACCGGCCTGATCTGAGTCGGGATCAAGCCCTGCTGGGCAGGGTCAACGCGCAGGCCTGTCCGATGTCCAAGGTGCGCAGCAGCCGCCCCATACCGAGCCAGAGTACGCACGACAGCGCGAGGTCGGCCAGCAGTTCGTCGCTGAAGTGCTCGGCGCAGCGCGACCAGAAGTCCTCGTCGTCGCGCAGGCCGGTGTGGTCAGTGGCGAAGCGATGGGCGAACTCGGCGGCGAGCCGCTCCTGCGGGCTGTAGCCCGGCCAGGTGCGCCACTGCGACACGTGCTCGTAGAGCTCCTCGTCGACCCCGGCCGCCGGGCCGTCGGCGTCCCGGGTGTTGACGCACACCGTGCACTCATTGTCGAAGGCGATCACCATCCGGGCCAGCTCGCGGGTGCGCATCGGCAACCGGCCCTTGTTGTAGACCGCTGTACTGAAGCCGCCGATTCCCGCTGCCAGGTCAGGTGATTTGACCATCCAGCCCATCACGTCATCTGCGGCGAACGTCCCGATTCGGCTCATACTTAGCGATGCTAGCGGTCAACCGTGGGCAGTGCTGCTGAACTCCGCCGACTCCCCCGCGTCGTCGGGATCGATGATGGCCCGGCGCGCGATCCGCTGTAGCGCGGCCGACACCTCGGCGCGATCCGGGCGGCCCTCGAACCCCGGCGAACGGGCCAGCTTGTCGACCACCCAGTCCTGTACCAGCGAGGACACGAACCCGACCTGGCGCAGACCGGCCCGGGTGAGACCGAGGTGATCGCCTTCGCGCAGCACATAGCCTTGAGACACCAGCTGATCGACGGTGGGTTCGAGGATCTCGTAGGGCACCCGTAGGCGCTTGCCGATGTCACTGAGCCGCGCGGTCCGAAACACCTGCGTATACCGGTAGATTCGCAGCACCGTCCACAGCCCGGCGACGTCGAGCCGGCAGTCCGGCCGCAGTGCGATGGAGCGCAGCCGCATCCCGGGTTCGTTGTGCAGCAGTCGCCCGATCGCGTTCTCCAACAGATCGTCCGAGGACGCGTTGGTGGGCATGCCGAAGCCGTCGCCCAGGTCGACCGCGCTGTCGCGCAGCTCCTTGAGCGGGACCTCACGCAGGAACAGGGCCAGTACGAATCCGAGCAGTGCGACCGGCGCGGCACACAAGAACACCTGTCCGAGTGAGTCGGCGTAGGCCGCCACAATCGGTTCCGCCTGCTGCGGCGACAGGCGGCGCACCGCCTCGGGGGAATCGGCCGCACCGGCTGCCAGCCCGGCGCTGCTGAGCGCCGGCCCGAGCCGGTGGCCCAGGAAGTTCACGAACAGCGACCCGAACACCGCGGCACCGAACGAGCTGCCGATGGTCCGGAAGAACGTGACCCCGGAGGTGGCGACCCCGAGGTCGGCGAAGCTCGAGGTGTTCTGCACGACGAGCACCAGCACCTGCATCGACAACCCGATACCGGCCCCCAGGATCACCAGGTAGACCGACTGCAGCAGCGCCGGCGTGGCCGCATTCATCTGCGACATCAGCGCGAACGCGATCGTCATCAGTGCGGTGCCGACCACCGGAAAGATCTTGTACCGGCCGGTCCGGCCCACCAGGGCCCCGCTGCCGGTGGAGGTCACCAACATCCCCACCACCATCGGCAGGGTGCGCAGGCCCGAGGTGATCGCCGAGACACCGTCGACGTACTGCATGAAGGTGGGCAGGAAGGTGAGCGCCCCCAGCATCGCGAAGCCGACGACGAACGCCAGCACACAGCAGACCGCGAATACCGGGTCAGCGAACAGCCGGGTCGGCAGGATGGGCGCCGCGGCCCGGTTCTCCACCCAGACGAACAACGCCAGTGCCACCACCGACGCACCGAACATTCCGATGATCGCCCATGAACCCCAGGCATAGCGGCTGCCGCCCCAGCTGGTGGCCAGTGTTAATCCGGTGGCACCCAACCCGATCAAGACGATGCCGGCGTAGTCGATGGCGGGCCTGGCGCGGCCTGCCAAGGACGGGATCGCGACGCCGGCCACGATCAACACGACCACCGAGATCGGCAGATTGATCCAGAACGCCCAGCGCCAGGTGAGGTAGTCGGTGACGTAGCCGCCCAGCAGCGGACCGATGACGGTGGTAACTCCGAAGACCGCGCCCAGCATGCCCTGGTAGCGCCCCCGGTCACGCAGCGGAATGACTTCGCCGATGAGTGCCGCGGCGGTAACGGTGACCGCGCCCCCGCCGATGCCCTGCAGCGCCCGCGCCGCGACCAGCATCCCCATCGAGGCGGACAACCCGCACAGCACCGATCCGGCGACGAAGCACAACACGGCGGCCTGGAACACCCGCTTGCGGCCGAACAGGTCGCCGAGCTTGCCCGCCAGGATGGTCGCGATCGTGGACGTCAGCAGGTAGCTGGTGACGACCCACGACTGATGCCCCGCGTTGCCCAGGTCCGAGACGATCGTGGGCAAGGCGGTCGCCACGATGGTCTGGTCGAGCGCGGCCATCAGCATGCCGAACACAATCGCGGAGAAGATCAGGTTGCGGCGGTGCGGACTGACCGGCGCGGGTCGCACATCGTCGGCGACCGGCGTCGATGTGGTCATACTCCGGCTGCGCCGATCAGGACGGCGGGCGGGAGACGCACTGTGCGGAGTACAGCGCGTCGCCGAGCTTGTCCATCAGCTCCAGTTGGGTTTCCAGGTGGTCGATGTGGGATTCCTCGTCGACGAGGATGGTCTCGAGAAGCTTGGCGGTGGTGCTGTCCTGCTTCTCGCGACACATGACGATGCCCGGCCGCAACCGGTTGAGCACCTCGATCTCCAGCGCCAGGTCGCTCTCGAACTGTTCACGCAGGTTCTGCCCGATGCGCAGCGACCCGATGCGCTGATAGTTCGGCAGGCCGCCGAGCAGCAGAATCCGATCGGTGACCGCTTCGGCGTGGCGCATCTCCTCCATCGACTCTTCGCGGGTGTGGCCGGCCAATTCGGTGAAACCCCAGTTCTCCTGCATCTTCGCGTGCAGAAAGTACTGGTTGATCGCGGTGAGCTCACTGGTCAGCTGCTCGTTGAGCAGTTTGAGAACCTCGGGGTCGCCTTGCATGATCTCTCCTCTGATGTGAAGAACCTCGCATGCCGGCCGCGACGGACGGGGCTTGAATCATCGCCGTAACGCGCCAAATTCAATCTAATGCAGGCCGCCGCCCACAGAGGGGTGTTTACCCGCGTCTCGGCGCGTCGAATCGCCGCACCGCCTTGGGGTCTTCGGGCGAGTGTGAGATCGCCGTACGTCACCGGACCCGTGCTAGGTGCGCCTTACTTAGGTTAGACTCTACTAATATGAGACTCGTTTCGCCCGGCAATCGTGTCGGCATTTCGGGCAGCGGCATCTCGCGGCGAGACGATCCGCATTCGCTGGTGCTGGCGCTGGACTACCGGGTCGACGACGTGGGTCGGACGTGGTCGCTGATTCAGCAGGGCCATTCCCCGCTCGTCGACCTGGGCGCCCGCCATGCGGTGCTCTACACCTCGGAGTTTGAGCCGGACCGGGTGCTGGTCACGATCGGCCTGCGGCACCGGGTCTCGGTCAAGGAGCTCCTGCGCTCCCCCGCGGTCTTCGAATGGTTCGACCGCTCCGGGGTCAACGATCTGCCCGCGATCTTTGCCGGCGAGGTTATCGAAAAGATCAACCTGGCCGCGTCGGTTGACGAACAGGACGGTTCGGAGGTGATCGTCGGCGCGGTGGCCACCGTCGCCGACCCCGCGGACCTGATGGCCAAGGTGCACGCCGGGTTGGACCGGTTCGCCGGCGCGGGAGTGCGCAAAGTGTGGGTGTATCAAGCGGTCGATGACGGACATGAGGTGATGACACTGCTGGAAATCGACAGTGCGGCAAGTGCCCAGCGATGGATCGACCACCCGGACACCGCCGCGGAGTGGATGTCCGGTATCGGAATCGGTGGTTACCCCGGGCCGTTCGTCGGGAAGGTCGCCACCTCGATCGATCTGATGGCGCCCGTGGGCGAGGGTCGGTAGGGGTATCGCATGTACGTATGCCTGTGTGTCGGAGCCACCAATCAGATGGTGTCCGACGCCGTCGCCGCCGGGGCGTCGACGTCGAAAGAGGTTGCCGCAATGTGCGGTGCGGGTGGCGACTGCGGCCGGTGCCGCTGCACCGTACGCGGCATCATCGAGGCCACCCTGGCCGCGACGCCCCGCACTGCCGACAACGGTGCGCTACGGCATCTCGCGCTGGACATCAGCCCCGTCGGATCACACTGATTCGCCGCCGCGCCGGCCGGTGAACTCGGCCAGCGCAGCGGCGTTGGCTTGGCCACCCAAGAGCTCGGCGAAGAACGCGTTCTCCCGCTCGACCGCAGCCAGGGTCTCTGCCCGCGTCGGCTCGACCATCGCACTCTTGACCGCCATTAGGCTCGAAATAGGCCGGGATGCAAGAACTTCGGCGTGCCGGCGGGCCTCGCCCAGAAGCTCCTCCGGCTCGCAGACCGCGAAGACCAAGCCCATTCGTAGCGCCTCCTCAGCGGTGATCCACTCCGAGGACATCAAGAGCCAGGCCGCGTTCTGCCGTCCCATCAATCGCGGAAGCAGGTAGGAGGAGGCCGCCTCCGGGGCCACCCCCAGGCTGGTGAACGGGCACTTCAGTCGCGCGCTCGATGACATGAACGCCAGGTCGGCGAAGCCCAGGATCGTCGTTCCGATCCCCAGGCCGAGACCGTTGACCGCGCAGATCAGCGGCTTGGAGAATTGACCCAGCGCGGCGATAAGACCCCGGAAGCCGTGTTTACCGGGCACGAAATCCGGGTCGGTCACCATGGCCTGCATCTCCGCCAAGTCGGTGCCGGCGCTGAACGCCCGCCCGGTCCCGGTGATCAAGACCACCGCGACGTCGGGGTCGTCGGCCGCGGCGAGCAATGCCTCGGCCGTGGCGTCGTAGAGCGCCTCGTTGAACGCGTTGAGGGCATCGGGGCGATTCAGCGTGAGAGTCCGAACCCGGTTCTCGTCTTCGATCGTCAGGATCACCCGTGCAGCCTAAACGCCGCCCACCGACCCGCGACCGCGACGCTACTCAGACCAGCTCGACCTGGTGACCCGCGGCGACGACGCGGCCGATGATGCCCGCCAGCCGCCGATAGGACTCGTCGCGTCCACTGGAGGTGCGAAACACCAGCCCGATCCGCCGGCCGGGCGCCGGCGGCGCGAAGTAGGCCAATGCCAGGCCGTTGCGCTCCGCTTCGACCGCCACCGCGGTCTGCGGAATCAACGTCACCCCCAGGCCACCGTTGACGCACTGGACCGCGGTGGCCAGCGATGCGGCGCGGGTGGTGGCCAACTCGGCCCGCACTCCTGCGTTACGGCAGATCTCCAAAGTCTGGTCACGCAGGCAGTGCCCCTCGTCGAGCAGCAGCAACGGTAGGTCGGCCAGCGCGGTCGGCGGTACCCGGCGCTTGCCGGCCAGGGCATGGCCGGGCGGCAGAGCCAACACGAAATCCTCGTCGTAGATCGGTATTTCGGTCAGTCCGGGCACCTCAGCCGGCAACGCCATCACGGCCGCGTCGACCGCGCCCTCCCGCAGCCCGGTGAGCAGCCGTTCGGTCTGGTCTTCGATCACTCGCAGATTCAGGTCCGGTAGTTGTTCGGACAATCCGGCCAGCACGGCGGGCAATACATACGGCGCCACTGTCGGGATCAGGCCGAGCCGCATGGCACCCTGCAGCGGGTCGGCCACCCCGGCGGCGGCCGCCGAGAACTGCGCCGCCGCATCCAGTACCGCGTGGGCGTACGGCAGCAACTGCTGTCCCTCGGCGGTCAGGAAAACCCGCCGTGTGGAGCGCTCGATCAACTGGACGCCCAACCCGGCCTCCAACGACGACAACGCCTGGGACAGTGTTGACTGGCTCAGGCCCAGCCCGGCCGCCGCCAGGCTGAAGTGGTGCTTCTCGGCGACAGCGGTGAATGCCCGCAGGCCGGCGAGCGTCGGCTGATAGCTTGCATCGGTCATGCCGATAATTATAGTGCGTGGCATCACCTTTTATTTTTAATTCGGATAGGGCACGATGGAGCGTGCGGGCGTCGAACGCGCCCCGAATGCAGAAATCTCACATCACAAGGAGTGTCATGGCACTGTTGACTATCGGCGAGCAGTTCCCGTCCTACCGGCTCACCGCCTTGATCCCGGGCGATCTGTCGAAGGTCGACGCGAGCGGGCCCGACGACTTCTTCACCACCATCACCAGCGATGACTACGCCGGCAAGTGGCGCGTGGTGTTCTTCTGGCCCAAGGACTTCACCTTCATCTGCCCCACCGAGATCGCGGCGTTCGGCAAGCTGAACGACGAGTTCGCCGACCGCGACGCCCAGATTCTCGGCGCCTCGACCGACAACGAGTTCGTGCACTACAACTGGCGCGCCCAGCACGAGGACCTCAAGACGCTGCCGTTCCCGATGTTGTCGGACCTCAACCGCGAACTGGTGACCGCGACCGGTGTGCTCAACTCCGACGGCGTCGCCGACCGGGCCACCTTCATCATCGACCCCAACAACGAGATTCAGTTCGTCTCGGTGACGGCGGGTTCGGTGGGCCGCAACGTCGACGAGGTGCTGCGGGTGCTGGACGCCCTGCAGTCCGACGAGCTGTGCGCCTGCAACTGGAAGAAGGGCGAGGCGACCCTCAACGTCGGCGAGCTGCTCAAAGAATCCCTGTAGGTCGCAGCGGTATGAATCGCGCTCGCGGTGATGTCGGGCGCCAGGATGAGGAGGAACAGCGCCAATGAGTATTGAGAACCTCAAGAACGCGATCCCGGAGTACGCCAAGGACCTCAAGCTCAACCTGGGTTCGATCGCCCGCACCACGGTCCTGAACGAAGAGCAGCTCTGGGGCAGCCTGCTGGCCAGTGCCGCGGCCACCCGCAACGCCACAGTGCTGGCCGAGATCGGGTCCGAGGCCGCCGACAACCTGTCGGCGGAGGCCTATCAGGCCGCCCTGGGCGCCGCGTCGATCATGGGCATGAACAACGTGTTCTACCGTGGTCGGCACTTCCTGGACGGCAGCTACGACGACCTGCGGCCCGGGTTGCGGATGAACATCATCGGCAACCCGGGGGTCGACAAGGCCAACTTCGAACTGTGGAGCTTCGCAGTGTCGGCCATCAACGGCTGCCAGGCGTGCGTTGCCTCCCACGAGCAGGTCGTCCGGGAGGCGGGCGTCGGCCGCGAAGCGGTGCTGGAAGCGCTCAAGGTCGCCTCGATCGTGGCTGGGGTGGCGCAGGCGGTCTTCGCCGCCAGCGCCGACCCAACCGCTACTTAGGCGTTCCAGTCCCTATCGGCGCGCGCCGGGCATCGCCCGGCGCGCGCCGTAGACTTTGCTCTCGTGACGCTCAGCGATGCCGACCGTGGTTATCTGGCCCGCTGCGTCGAGTTGGCCGGCGAGGCATTGATACACGGCGACGATCCGTTCGGATCGCTGTTGGTCGACCCCGACGGCACGGTGCTCTTCGAGGACCGCAACCGCGCCGGCGACGGCGATGCCACGCGCCATCCCGAGTTCACCATCGCCCAGTGGGCGGTAGCCAATCTCGTTCCAGCGCAACGTATCCAGACCACCGTCTACACCTCCGGCGAACATTGCGCGATGTGCGCAGCGGCCCACGCCTGGGTCGGATTGGGCCGGATCGTCTACGCCTCATCGGCGGCGCAACTGACCGAATGGCTGCGCGAGCTGCAGGTGCCGGCGGCCCCGGTGGCCCCGCTGCCGATCACCGCAGTCGCCCCGCACGCGGTGGTCGACGGACCGGCGCCGGAGTTCGAACAGGACTTGAAAGCGCTGTTCAGGGCCCGCTACCAGAATCGGTGATCCTCACCCTCGGGCCAGCCACGCCAGTCGGTCCAGGGTCACCGGATCCTCCTGACCGTCGTAATAGCGGTCCAGTACTTCACGAAAGTCGCGGCAGCAGCACCGGCCGACGTGGCCACCACCTTCACACGCCCGCCCGAACAACGTCATCGAGGAACGCAGCTTGATGTCGTCGGGCCAACCCAGGATCTCCTCGATGGACCGGCCACCCACCGCGTTGATCAGGCGCACGCACTCTTGCAGTCGTGGCCCCAGCACGGCGTGAGCCAGATAGGCGCGTGCCTCGGCGGGCGACGCGATGCCGTAACGCTGGGCCATCGCGCTGGCCCCCAAGCCGGAGAGCTGCGGAAAGACGAACCACATCCAGTGGCTGCGCTTGCGACCGGCGCGCAGTTCGGCGACCACAGTGTCGTACACACCGGCCTGTGCGTCGACGAAACGCTGTAGCCCGAATGGGTCGGAGGTTCCGGCCATGCCATCAACCGTGGCACAGTTCGACGTGCAGCAGGGAAGGAGTCAGCGATGTCGGCGATGCAACGGCGGGTTCCCAGGATCGGTGAACTTGCGCCACTGATCCGTTTTCGCAGGCCACGGTTGAACCGCACCGCGCGCCACCTTGAGTCCGCATTGACCGTCGAAGACCTGCGCCTGCTTGCCAAACGACGCACCCCCCGAGCCGCCTTCGACTACACCGACGGCGCCGCCGAAGACGAGATCTCGCTGGAACGGGCCCGACAGGCCTTCCGGGACATCGAGTTTCATCCGGCCATCCTGCGCGATGTCTCGAAGGTCGACACCAGCCGCGAGGTGCTCGGCGCGCCGGTGGCGTTGCCGTTCGCGATCGCACCGACCGGCTTCACCCGGCTGATGCACACCGCGGGCGAGCTGGCCGGCGCCCGCGCCGCCGAGGACGCCGGCATCCCGTTCGCGCTGTCGACCTTGGGCACCGCCTCGATCGAAGATGTCGCTGCGGCCGCACCCGGGGCCCGCCGCTGGTTTCAGCTGTACATGTGGCATGACCGCGACCGGTCGATGGCGCTGCTGCGCCGCGCCGCCGAAGCCGGTTACGACACCCTGCTGGCCACGGTCGACTGTCCGGTCGCCGGGGCGCGCCGACGTGATTCCCGCAACGGCATGTCCATCCCACCGGCGCTGACGCTGCGCACGGTCGCCGATGCCGCGGTACATCCGGCCTGGTGGTTCGACCTGCTCACCACAGAACCGTTGTCCTTCGCATCGCTGGACCGATGGTCGGGCACCGTCGCGCAGTACATGGACACCATGTTCGATCCGAGCCTCACGTTCGACGATCTGGCCTGGGTCAAGTCGCAATGGCCGGGCCGATTCGTCGTCAAAGGCATCCAGAGCCTCGCCGATGCCCGCGCGGTGGTCGATCGGGGTGTGGACGGCATCGTGCTCTCCAACCACGGCGGCCGGCAGCTCGATCGAGCGCCGGTGCCGTTCCAGCTGCTGCCCGAGGTGGCGCGAGAGGTAGGGGCGGACACCGAGATCCTGCTGGACACCGGCATCATGTCCGGCGCCGACATCGTCGCGGCGATCGCGCTAGGTGCCCGCTGCACCCTGATCGGCCGGGCCTACCTCTATGGTCTGATGGCCGGTGGGCAGGCCGGCGTGCACCGCGTGATCGACATCCTCGCCGAACAGATTCGGCGCACCATGCGATTGCTCGGGGTCAGCGAACTCGCCGAACTGACGCCGCAGCACGTCACCCAGTTGCAACGCCTGGTGCCGCGCCGGTAGCCGCAGCTCACCTCGCTCAGAACGCGGGAGCCCGCGTCACCAGGGCGGCGATCATGTCGTTGAGCGCACCCGCCTCGTCGGTGATGTGCGCGCCACAGGCTTTGACGTCGATCACCGTGTCGGCGACCGCATTGAGCACCCGCTGGCAACTGTAGCCCTCGGAACCCAGGGTGTAGGTCTGCGAGATCCGCGGTGCACTACCCACCATGTCCCCGATATTCCAGGTGTAGGTGTTGTGGTCGGGGTAAGTCACCGTCACCACCTGGCCCGTACAACTCCGCCACTGCGCCACCGACTGCTCGACGAACGCCGCAGCCCGCCCGGAGTTCGGGGCGAATGCCACGATGTCCTGGTCCACGAAGGGCCGGCCGTTGACGCCGGCGCGTTGCAGGCCGCCCGGCTCCTCGAGCACTTTCCACGCCGCCCGCTGGACCTGACTGTCCCGGTAAACGTCGTCCAAGCCCGGGTAGAGAACACCCAAGCAATCCGGCTGCGACGCCGTTATCGATGCGGCCGGCTTGAGCGCCTCGAGGTCGGCCTGCACGGTCTCCATTGCCGGGGTCGCCATTACGGCCTGTACGTCATC
>LZME01000140.1 GCA_001673575.1 Mycolicibacter heraklionensis
TCTGGACCAAGACCGCCGACCAAATCCTGGCCAGCATCGGGAACTACTGCACCCGAATTAATGACTCAGGACACTAGGACGTTATCCACAGCCCCGCACCGCGTCGACGAACCGCGGCGCGTCGGCCGCTTAACGTGACGGGATGGGCGACTCGCTCAACCCCACTTTGATCAGCCGGATCTCACTGGCACTACGTCCGGACTGGACTCGCACCGTGCGGGCGCGGCGAATGACCGCAGGAGCCCTCGTCGTGTTGGCCGGCGTCGTGGCGCTGCGCTCCAACCCGCAAGGCGACCGGCTCGACGTCGTGGTGGCAAGCCGCGACATCGCGCCCGGCTCAACGCTGACTCTCGACGACGTATCCCTCGAAAGCCGTTCGCCTCAAACAGTTCCCGACGGTGCCGCCACCGATCTGGCCGCGGTGCTGCAGTCCACGCTGGCGGCTCCGGCCCGCCGCGGCGAGATACTCACCGATGTCCGCGTGCTTGGCCGCCGGCTCACCGAGGCCGCCGCCGGACCCGACGCCCGCATCGTGGGCGTGCATCCGGCCGATGCCGCACTGATCGATCTGGTGCGCCCCGGCGACGTGGTCGACGTCGTGACGGCCGCCACCGAGGACGACGCCGGCCCGCCGGGTGCCGCCCGGGTGCTGGCCAGCGGCGGGATCGTGGTGCTGGTGTCCGACAAGCACAATCATGACGACCGGGTGGTCCTGGTGGCGTTGCCGGCCACCGCTGCGGTGGCGGTGGCCGGCGCCACGCTCGGTCAGGCCGTCACCCTGACCCTGCGCTGAATCCGCTATGCGGCGGTGGCGGGCTGCACGCTGGCGCAGAACTTGCACTTGTTGGCGTCGGCGGCGATTTCGGACTTGCATTCCGGGCAGGTCTTGGTCGGTGCCGGGTCGCCGAACACGGTGTTCCCGCGGCGCTTCTGGATGTGCTTGTAGGGCAACACGATCAGGAAGTAGATCGTGGCCATGAACACGATGAAGTAGATGATCGCGGAGATGAAGGCGCCGAGGTCGATGAACGTCGCCTCGTTGCCTTCGGCTCCCAATTGGTAACCCAGCCCCAGCCCGGACGTGTCGGGCTGCGCGGCCGAGACCAGCGGGTTGATCACGCTGTCGGTGAAGGCCTTGACCAGGTTGGAAAACGCCAGCGCCACCACCAGACCGATGGCCACAGTGATGACGTCATCGCGCATCAGGAAATTCTTGAACCCCTTGAGCACCGCAACTCCCCTTCCGTACCGATGCACTGCGAAGCGGCGCCACGCCGCCTACGGCGAACCGTAATAGCCGCTGCGGAGTCCGTACGGGGGATTTCGCGAAGTCGAACCTCAACCGTGATGCGGCGGGATGTTATCCCGCAACCAGCGCTCGCGTTCTTCGGCCTCGCGAGCGTCGTCGGGATCGCGCTCGTCCGACGACGACTGGTGCTCCTCGAGTCCGGGCATGGTCGCCTAAATCTCCAGGCTGGACAGTTGGCCGATGATCGCCGCGGCCAGCGGGTTCAGTGTCGCCATCCCGTCGCGGACCGCCGCCCGGGACCCGGCCAGGTTGACCACCAGGGTGCTGCCCGAGACGCCGGCCAGACCACGCGAGAGCCCCGCGTCGGCGATGCCGGCGGACAGCCCCGAGGCCCGCAGCGCCTCGGCGATGCCGAGGATCTCGCGGTCCAGCAGCTCGCGGGTGGCCTCGGGGGTGACGTCGCGCGGGGTGACCCCGGTCCCGCCCACCGAAACGACCAGGTCGACCCCGCCGATCACCGCCGTGTTCAGCGCGTTGCGGATCTCCACCTCATCGGCGGCGACGGCAACGACACCGTCGACCATGAATCCGCCTTCGGCCAACAATTCGGTGACCAACGGGCCACTGTGGTCCTCATCGCCGTGGGCGGTGCGGTCGTCAACAACGACGACGAGGGCGCGGCCGGCGAGTTCTGGGGACTGCTCCATGGGTGCAACCGTATATCGCGGGTTCCCGGCGGTTCAGCGAGGCTCGACGAAGGAGAGGCGAAGTTGGGACCGCCGCATGTACTCCGTCGGAGTCACCAACCCGTCACTGCTGCGCTTTACCCAGCGTGACCTGCGCGGTCTTGGATGCTCCGCCCGCGTCCAGGTAGGTCAGCGTCACCTGGTCGCCGGGCGCCTTGGAGCGCACCGCCGCCACTAGCGCGTCGGCGCTGCCGATGGGGCGCTTGTCGAACGCCGTCACCGTCGCGCCCTCGGGCAGACCGGCCTTGGCGGCCGCCTCCCCGGGCACCACCTCGACCACCTTGGCGCCGTGCAGGCTGCGCTCGCTGGTGACGCGCACTCCCAGCGAGGCGTGCGACGCCGTGTGGTCCGGCGAGTTGATGAGTTCGTCGGCGATCCGCTTGGCCTGATCCACCGGAATCGCGAATCCGAGCCCGATCGAACCGCTCTGCGCTTCCGCGGAATCCCCGCCCATGGTGGCGATCGCGGAGTTGATCCCGACCAGGTCACCGTTCATGTTGACCAGCGCACCACCCGAGTTGCCGGGGTTGATGGCGGCATCGGTCTGGATCGCGTCGAGCACCGTGTTCTGGTTGCCGGCTTCGCCGCTGGTGGAGACGGGCCGGTTGAGGGCACTGACGATCCCGGTCGTCACGGTGCCTTCCAGGCCGAGCGGCGACCCGACCGCCACCACGTTCTGCCCCACCCGCAGGTCCGCTGAGGAGCCGATCGTGATCGGGGTCAGGTCCGAGACACCCTGCACGCGCACCACGGCGATGTCGCTGGCCGGGTCCGTGCCCACCACGGTGAACGGCGCGGTGCGGCCATCGGCGAAGGTCACCGTGGTCCTCGGCGCGCCCTTGGGGGCTCCGTCGGGCCTGCCGCCCGGGTCGAGCTTGGTGCTCGGGTCGGGCCTGGCGGCAGCGGCGGCCACCACGTGGTTGTTGGTCAGGATCAGCCCGTCGGCCGACAGGATGATGCCCGAGCCCTCCTCGGACTGCCGGCCCAGATCGGTCTCCAGCATGACGACGCTGGGCACCACCTTCGCCGCGACCTTCTCCACCGAGCCGTCCGGCAGATTCACCGCAGCCGGCACACCCGGGGCCTGAATGCTCGGCATGTGGCTTCCGGTGGCGGCCGGCTTGTGATCGGAGTGCAATGCCGAACCGACCACCCCGCCCATCACGCCGGACATCGCCGCGATCGCTACCGCCCCCACCACCAAACCGGTGCGGGAGCGCTTCGGCTGTGCCCCAACCGGACCACCCGGACCGCCGGGACGGCCGTAGGAGGCGTCATAGGCGGAGCGATAGGCGGACTGCTGCTGCCCCTGGTGCGGGGCGTAACGCCAGTCGTAGGGCGGCGGGTACGAACCCTGCGCGGGCCGACCCGGGTAACCGGACTGTCCGCGTTGGTCCCCCGCCGCTGCGCCGGCCGGGTTGGACCGTTCCGGTTGCTGAGGCGGCGGGAGATACCCGGGGTAATTCGTCATGTTTGTTGCCTACTCCTAGGGACACGACTGCGGCGACGTTGCCTCACCACCATGCCTACGTGGACTGAGAAGCGCCTGTGACCGCTCCGACAGGCATTTCCGCCGATGTCGGACCGCCGGGCAGCACCATCCGAAACGACGTCCCGGGCGGATGCCCGCCGGGGATGGTCTCGCCGATGGTGATCGCCCCACCGTGTTTGAGCACCACCTGTTTGACGATCGCCAGGCCCAGCCCGGATCCGGGCATGGCGCGTGCGGAGTCCGACCGGTAGAAGCGCTCGAAGACCAATTCCCGTTGGTTCTCCGGGATTCCCGGCCCCTCGTCCGACACGATCATCTCCATGTGCGTCGGGTCGAGCTGCCGCATCCGCAAGCCCACGACGCCGCCCGACGGGCTCCACTTGGCCGCGTTGTCGAGCAGGTTGAGCACCGCACGCGACAGACCCGCCGCGTCGCCGTACACGTGCCAGGGAACGACCTGGATGTCGAACTCGATGTCGTTGCGGCGCCGCCGGACCCGCTCCATGCTGCGGTCGACGACCTCGGTGATGTCGACCTGCTCGTAGGCGACCTCACGCTGGTCGTCGCGAGTGAGATCTACCAAATCGCCCACCAGCGTGGACAATTCCTCGATCTGACCGATCGCGTCGGCACGCAGTTCGGCCATCTCCTCCTCCGGCAACTGCGGGGCGCCCGGAGCGGCGGATGCCATCAACAGCTCGACGTTGGTACGCAGCGATGTCAACGGCGTCTTCAGCTCATGTCCGGCGTCGGCGACCAGTCGCGCCTGCCGCTCCCGCGACTCCGCCAGAGCCCGCAACATGGCGTTGAACGCCTCGGTGAGGCGAGCCAACTCGTCGCTGCCGTAGACCGGGATCGGTCTCAAGTCATCGGTGCGCGCCACGCGTTCGGCCGCTTCGGTCAGGCGGCCCACCGGTCTCAGCCCGGTTCTGGTGACCATGCCGCCGGCCACCGCGGCCACCACGACACCCACCCCGCCGACGACCAGCAGCACCCACCGCAGCTTCATCGTCACCGCCCGAGTGGGCGCCAAGCTCTTGGAGATCAGCAGCGTGCTGCCATTGGGCAGGTGCACGGCCAGCACCCGCTGACCGGATGCGGTGCGGCGCGACAGGAACAGCTCGCCGCGGATGACGGCCTTCTCCTGCTGTCCGACCGGAAGCCGCTGACCGGGCTGATTGGCCGTGTAGATCGACCGGCCCGGGTTGACCAGCATGGCGTTGACGTCGGAGTAGGCGGTGCCCTCGATCGCCTTGCGGGGATCGGCAGCCAGCGAACCACTGGCGATCAACATCTCCGCGCGGCTCTGCAACTGATTGTCGATGTCGTTGTAGAGCGCAGCCGAGATCACGGCGTAGACGGCCACCGCCATCAACACCACCACCAATGCCACCATCGACATCGCCAGCAGCATCACCCGCCAGCGCAGCGACAGGGATGTCTTCTTCGCCTCTTCACCCTGTCGACGGCGGAAGGATTGCATCAGGGAGGAGTCTCGCGCAGCACGTAACCCACCCCGCGCACGGTGTAGATCAGCCGCGGCTCACCTTCGGCCTCAGTCTTGCGACGCAGGTACCCGATGTAGACCTCCAGCGCGTTGCCCGAGGTGGGGAAGTCGAAGCCCCACACCTCCTCGAGGATCCGGCTGCGGGTCAGCACCCGACGCGGGTTGGCGATCAACATCTCCAACAGGGCGAACTCGGTGCGGGTCAGGCTGATCTGCCGGTCCCCGCGGGTGACCTCGCGGGTCACCGGGTCCAGCGTCAGGTCCTCGAACGACATCGCGACCGACTCGGACAGGTCCTCGGCGGTGGTGCGGCGCAGCAGCGCCCGCATCCGCGCCAGCAGTTCCTCCAGCGCAAACGGCTTCGGCAGGTAGTCGTCGGCGCCGGCATCGAGGCCGGCGACCCGCTCGGACACCGAGTCTCGGGCCGTCAGGACCAAGATCGGCAGGTCGTCACCGGTGCTACGCAGCTGACGACAGACTTCCAGTCCGTCCAGCCGCGGCATCATGACGTCCAGGATCATCGCGTCCGGACGGTCGCTGGTGATCGCCTCGAGCGCCTCGACGCCGTCAGTGGCCAGCGAGACCGAGTAACCATTGAACGACAGAGACCTGCGCAACGACTCGCGCACAGCGCGATCGTCATCAACAACCAGTACCCGGGTAGCCATGGGTGCTATCCAATCATCCGAAAGGCGATCTGGAGGGTCAGGAGCCGGTCGTGTCGGTACCTTATTAGCGGCGATCGAGGTCGATGAGGCCCAAGCGTGCGGCTTTGAGGAGGCGACGCGGCACCTTGTGCGCGCGGCCGGCGACCGTCACGTTGACCAGGCCGGTTGCCTCAGCCTTCCACTGCGCGCGGCGACTACGAGTGTTCGCACGCGACATCCTGCGTTTCGGCACGGCCATGGTCGAGCCTCTCCTGTTGTTGGCATAGTGCCGCTTCGATACCAGCGGCGGGACTATCCGAAAGGATAGCCGGTGACCAGCGTCGGCTCCAAAATAGCGCCGATCGGTGACGATGCGCCTTGACGCGGCACCGGCGGTACCGGCTAACCTACCGGTTGGTTGAGGGATGGGATTTGGGGATGACAGCAGCCGTTCGAATCGGTAACTGCTCGGGGTTCTACGGCGATCGCCACGCCGCCATGCACGAGATGCTCACCGGTGGCGAGCTGGACTATCTCACCGGCGACTACCTGGCCGAGCTGACCATGCTGATCCTGGGCCGCGACCGGATGAAGAACCCGGAGCGCGGTTACGCCAAGACCTTCCTGACCCAGCTCGAGCAGTGCCTCGGACTGGCCCTCGACCGGGGCGTTCGCATCGTGGCCAACGCCGGCGGCCTCAATCCGGCCGGCCTGGCCGACGCGGTGCGCGAGCTGGCGCAGCGCCTGGGCGTTCCGGCCCGCGTCGCCCACGTCGAAGGTGATGACCTGCTGCCCCGCGCCGCCGAGCTCGGTTTAGGCAGTCCGCTGACCGCGAACGCCTACCTGGGCGCCTGGGGCATCGCCGAGTGTCTGACCGGTGGCGCCGACGTGGTGATCACCGGCCGCGTCACCGACGCGTCGGTGATCGTGGGACCCGCCGCCGCGCACTTCGGCTGGAGCCGCACGGACTACAACCAACTCGCCGGTGCCGTGGTCGCCGGCCACGTCATCGAGTGCGGCATCCAGGCCAGCGGCGGCAATTACTCCTTCTTTACCGAGATCCCCACCGAGCAGATGCTGCACCCCGGATTCCCGCTCGCCGAGATCCACGCCGACGGCTCATCGGTGATCACCAAGCACGCCGGCACCGGCGGACTGGTCAGCGTCGACACCGTGACCGCGCAACTGCTCTACGAGGTCACCGGCGCCCGCTACGCCAACCCCGACGTCACCGCCCGGATGGACAGCATCGAACTGTCGGCCGACGGCCCGGACCGGGTGCGGATCTCCGGCGTGACCGGCGAGGCGCCCCCACCCACCTACAAGGTGTCGCTGAACAGCATCGGCGGCTTCCGCAACTCCACCACCTTCGTGCTGACCGGCCTGGACATCGAGGCCAAGGCCGCACTGCTGCGCACCCAGCTCGAGGCGGCCATGACCGTGCGGCCGGCCGAACTGGAGTGGACGTTGTCGCGCACCGATCACCCCGACGCCGACACCGAGGAAACCGCCAGCGCGCTGCTGCACTGTGTGGTGCGCGACCCGGACCCGGCCAACGTGGGCCGCAAGTTCTCCGCAGCCGGCATCGAGCTCGCGCTGGCCAGCTATCCCGGGTTCTGCGTCACCGCGCCGCCCGGTGACGGCCAGGTCTACGGGGTATTCACCCCCGCCTATGTCGATGCCACGCAGGTGCCGCACGTCGCGGTGCACGCCGACGGCACCCGGGTGGACATTCCATCCGCCGCGCAGACCCTGGAACTCGCCCCGGCCGCCGAGCCGGAGCTCCCCGAGCCGCTGCCGGCCGGACCGAGCCGTCGGGTGCCGCTGGGGACGATCGCCGGCGCCCGCAGCGGCGACAAGGGCGGCTCGGCCAACGTCGGGGTCTGGGTGCGCACCGACGCGCAGTGGCGCTGGCTGGCGCACACGTTGACCGTGGAGAAGCTGCGCGAACTGCTGCCGGAGACCGCCGAGCTGCCGGTCACCCGGCACCTGTTGCCGAAGTTGCGCGCGGTGAACTTCGTCATCGAGGACATCCTCGGGCAGGGCGTGGCCTACCAGGCTCGATTCGACCCGCAGGCCAAGGGGCTGGGCGAATGGCTGCGCAGCCGTCATCTCGAGATACCCGAGCAGCTGCTGTCAGAAGGGGAACTGTGAGTATCTGGAATACCGCCGAGCGCCAGGCTCTGCGTAAGACCGTGCGTGGATTCGTCGAGCGCGAGATTCTGCCGCACGTCGACGAGTGGGAACGCTCCGGCGAACTGCCGCGCAACCTGCACCGCAAGGCTGCCGAAGTCGGCTTGTTGGGGGCGGGCTTCCCCGAGGAGGTCGGCGGCAGTGGCGGCGACGGCGCCGACGCGGTGATCGTCTGCGAGGAGATGCACCAGGCGGGGGCGCCGGGCGGGGTGTTCGCCTCCCTGTTCACCTGCGGTATCGCGGTACCGCACATGATCGCCTCGGGCGATGCGCGGCTGATCGAGGAGTTCGTCCGCCCGACGCTGGCCGGCGAGAAGATCGGTTCGCTGGCCATCACCGAGCCCGGCGGCGGCTCGGATGTCGGGCACTTGCGCACCACCGCGCGCCTGGACGGCGACCACTACGTGGTCAACGGCTCCAAGACCTTCATCACCTCCGCGGTGCGCGGCGACTATGTCGTCACCGCGGTGCGCACCGGTGGGCCGGGGGCGGCCGGGGTGTCGCTGCTGGTGGTCGAGAAGGGCACACCGGGGTTTGAGGTGAGTCGCAAGCTGGAGAAGATGGGCTGGCGTTCCTCGGACACCGCCGAGCTGTCCTACGTCGACGCCCGGGTGCCGGTCGCCAACTTGGTCGGTGTGGAGAACACCGGCTTCGCCCAGATCGCCGCGGCTTTTGTCTCCGAGCGGGTGGGGCTGGCCGCGCAGGCCTATGCCAGCGCGCAGCGCTGCCTGGACCTGACCGTGACGTGGTGCCGGGACCGGGAGACGTTCGGCAAGCCGCTGATCTCGCGGCAGGCGGTACAGAACACCCTGGCCGAGATGGCCCGCCGCATCGATGTGGCCCGGGTCTACACCCGCCACGTCGTCGAGCGACAGCTAGCCGGCGAGGCCTTCCTCATCCCGGAGGTGTGTTTCGCCAAGAACACCGCGGTGGAGGCCGGTGAGTGGGTGGCCAACCAGGCGGTGCAGCTGTTCGGGGGCATGGGCTATATGGCCGAGTCCGAGGTGGAGCGTCAATATCGGGACATGCGCATCATCGGCATCGGCGGTGGAACCACCGAGATCCTGACCTCACTGGCCGCCAAAACGCTGGGATACCAATCATGATTACTCCCCCTCCTCCTCATCACTCCGCAAGCTCCGCGCTGCATCGTCGGGGGTCGCTATGACCACGCTGAAGTCGACCCTGGACCCCAGCTCCCCCGCCTATAACGAGGCGGCGCAGGCGCTGGCCGACAAACTCGCCGAGATCGACGCCGAGCATGCCAAGGCACTCGCCGGCGGTGGACCCAAGTACGTCGAGCGCCACCATTCCCGCGGCAAGCTCACCGCCCGGGAACGCATCGAGGCGCTGATCGACGCCGACTCACCGTTCCTGGAGCTGTGCCCACTGGCTGCCTGGGGCAGCGCCTTCCAGGTCGGGGCCAGCCTGGTCACCGGGATCGGCGCGGTCGAAGGCGTGGAGTGCATGATCGTCGCCAACGACCCGACGGTTAAGGGCGGCACGTCCAATCCGTGGACGCTACGCAAGATCCTGCGGGCCAACAAGATCGCGTTGGAGAACCGGCTTCCGGTGATTTCGCTGGTGGAATCCGGCGGAGCGGACCTGCCCACCCAGAAGGAAGTCTTCATCCCGGGCGGTCAGATGTTCCGCGACCTGACGCGCCTGTCGGCCGCCGGCATCCCGACCATCGCGCTGGTGTTCGGCAACTCCACCGCGGGCGGGGCGTACGTGCCCGGCATGTCCGATCACGTGGTGATGATCAAGGAACGATCCAAGGTGTTCCTGGCCGGACCGCCGCTGGTGAAGATGGCCACCGGTGAAGAGTCCGATGACGAATCACTCGGCGGTGCTGAGATGCACTCGCGCACTTCAGGACTGGGCGATTACCTCGCCAACGACGAGCTTGACGCGGTGCGGATCGGTCGACGGATCGTGGCCCGGCTGAACTGGGTCAAGCAGGGCCCGAAACCACAGCCGGTGACCGAGCCGCTGTTCGACTCCGAAGAGCTGATCGGCATCGTGCCCGCCGACCTGCGCGTCCCGTTCGATCCGCGCGAGGTGATCGCCCGGATCGTCGACGGCTCCGACTTCGATGAGTTCAAGCCGCTCTACGGGTCGTCATTGGTAACCGGGTGGGCACGGCTACACGGATATCCGATCGGCATCCTGGCCAACGCTCGGGGCGTGCTGTTCAGCGAGGAATCCCAGAAGGCCACCCAGTTCATCCAGTTGGCCAACCGCTCCAACACCCCATTGTTATTCCTGCACAACACCACCGGCTACATGGTGGGCAAGGACTACGAAGAGGGCGGGATGATCAAGCACGGCTCGATGATGATCAACGCCGTATCCAATTCCACGGTGCCGCACATCTCGCTGCTGCTGGGCGCCTCCTACGGCGCCGGGCACTACGGCATGTGTGGGCGCGCCTACGATCCCCGCTTTCTGTTCGCGTGGCCGTCGGCCAAGTCCTCGGTGATGGGTGGGGCGCAGCTCGCGGGTGTGCTGTCCATCGTGAACCGGGCGGCCACCGAGGCCCGCGGGCAACAGGTCGACGAGCAGGCCGACGCTGCCATGCGCGCCATGGTAGAAGGCCAGATCGAAGCCGAATCGCTGCCGCTGGTGCTGTCGGGGATGCTCTACGACGACGGCGTGATCGACCCGCGCGATACCCGCACGGTATTGGGAATGTGTTTGTCCGCCATCGCCAGTGGCCCGATCGAGGGGACGTCGAACTTCGGCGTCTTCCGGATGTGAGGACTCCGATGATCAGCACCGTTCTGGTGGCCAATCGCGGCGAGATCGCCCGACGGGTCTTCGCCACCTGCCGTCGCCTGGGCCTGGGCACCGTCGCGGTCTACACCGACCCCGATGCGGGCATGCCGCACGTGGCCGAAGCCGACGCGAAGGTGCGCCTGCCGGAGACCACCAGCTACCTGTCCGCCGAGGCGATCATCGCCGCGGCTCAGGCCGCCGGCGCCGACGCCATCCACCCCGGCTACGGATTCCTTTCCGAGAACGCCGACTTCGCCGCCGCCGTGCAGGCCGCCGGTCTGACCTGGATCGGACCGCCGGTAGCCGCGGTGACCTCGATGGGTTCCAAGATCGAGTCGAAGAAGATGATGGCCGCCGCGGGGGTGCCGGTTCTCGAAGAACTCGACCCGGCAACCGTCACCGCCGCTCAACTGCCGGTGCTGGTGAAGGCCTCCGCGGGCGGCGGCGGCCGCGGCATGCGGGTGGTCAGCGAATTGTCTGCCCTGGCAGGCGAAGTGGAAGCAGCCCAGCGTGAGGCCGCTTCGGCGTTCGGCGACCCGACGGTGTTCTGCGAGCGCTATCTGCCGACCGGGCACCACATCGAGGTGCAGGTGATGGCCGATCAGCACGGCACGGTGTGGGCGGTCGGTGAGCGGGAATGCTCGATTCAGCGCCGCCACCAGAAGGTCATCGAGGAGGCGCCGTCGCCGTTGGTGGAACGCACCCCCGGGATGCGCGCCAAGCTGTTCGAGGCCGCCCGGTTGGCCGCCAGCGCAATCGGCTACACCGGCGCGGGCACCGTGGAGTTCCTGGCCGACTCCCGCGGCGAGTTCTACTTCCTGGAGATGAACACCCGACTGCAGGTCGAGCATCCGGTCACCGAGGAGACCACCGGTGTCGATCTGGTCGAACTGCAGATCGCGGTGGCCGACGGGGCCCGGCTGGACGCCGAACCGCCGGCCGCGCAGGGGCATTCGATCGAGGTTCGCCTCTACGCCGAAGACCCCGCCCACGGGTGGCAGCCGCAGGCCGGGCTCGTGCACGCCCTCGAGATCCCGGGCGTGGCGGCACAGTTCGAGACGCTGTCCCGGCGCACCGGCGTCCGGCTGGACTCCGGCATCGTCGGCGGGTCGACGGTGTCCATCCACTACGACCCGATGCTGGCCAAGGTGATCAGCTACGCACCGACCCGTCGGCAGGCCGCAACCGTGCTCGCCGGCGCCCTGGCGCGAACCCGGCTGCACGGCCTTCGCACCAACCGTGACCTGCTGGTCAACGTGCTGCGCCATCCGGCCTTCCTGGACGGGGCCACCGACACGGCGTTCTTCGACACCCACGGTCTGGCGGAACTGTCGGCGCCACTGGCCGACGCCGCCACAGTGCAGACCAGTGCGATCGCGGCCGCCCTGGCCGACGCCGCGCACAATAGGGCCACCGCGCAGGTGTTCGGCTCCATTCCCGGCGGTTGGCGCAACCTGGCCTCGGGTTTTCAGTCCAAGGGCTACCTCGACGACGCCGGCACCGAGCACCGTATCGAATACCGCTTCACCCGAACGGGATTGATTGTCAACGGCGCCGAAGTCACCCTGGTTTCGTCGGCTCCCGATGAAGTGGTGCTGGCAGATCCGGCCGGCGTCGCCCGCACGTTCACCGTCGCCCGCTACGGCTCGGATGTCTACATCGATTCCCCCGCCGGCGGTGTCCACCTGGTGGCGTTGCCCCGATTCGGAGATCCGGAGTCGGCGGTCGCGCAGGGATCGCTGCTGGCGCCCATGCCCGGCAACGTGATCCGGCTGGGTGCAGCCGTTGGCGACCAGGTGAGCGCGGGCCAGCCACTGATCTGGCTGGAAGCCATGAAGATGGAGCACACCATCAGCGCGCCGTCCGACGGCGTGCTCACTCAACTCGACGTCAAGCCGGGCGACCAAGTAGAGGTCGGCGCCGTGCTGGCCCGTGTCGAACAATCCGAAACAACGCAAGCAGAAGGAGATCCACTGTGACCGATTCCAAGAGCGACACCAGCTTCATCGAAAGCGACGAACGGCGCGCACTGCGCGAGTCGGTCGCGGCGATGGCCCGCAACTACGGCCAGGACTACTACCTGGAGAAGGCCCGCGCCGGTGAGCACACCGACGAACTGTGGAACGAGGCAGGCAAACTCGGCTTCATCGGCGTCAACCTGCCAGAGGAGTACGGCGGCGGCGGCGCCGGCATGTACGAGCTGTCGCTGGTGATGGAAGAGATGTCGGCGAACGGCTGTGCGCTGCTGATGATGGTCGTCTCACCGGCCATCAACGGCACCATCATCTCCAAGTTCGGCACCGACGAGCAGAAGAAGCGGTGGATCCCCGGTATCGCCGACGGCTCGCTGACCATGGCGTTCGCCATCACCGAACCCGACGCCGGGTCGAACTCGCACAAGATCACCACCACCGCGCGGCGCGACGGGTCCGACTGGATCCTCAAGGGCCAGAAGACTTTCATCTCCGGCATCGACCAGGCGCAGGCCGTGCTGGTGGTCGGCCGCAGCGAAGACGCCAAGACCGGCAACCTGCGGCCCGCGCTGTTCGTGGTGCCCACCGACACCCCCGGACTGACCTACACGCCGATCGAGATGGAGTTGGTCAGCCCCGAGCGCCAGTTCCAGGTGTTCCTCGACGACGTCCGGCTGCCGGCCGACGCACTGGTGGGCTCCGAGGACGCCGCCATCGCGCAGCTGTTCGCGGGCCTGAACCCCGAGCGCATCATGGGTGCGGCCAGCGCGGTCGGCATGGGCCGCTTCGCGATCGGCAAGGCCGTCGACTACGTCACCAGCCGCCAGGTGTGGAAGACCCCGATCGGCGCGCACCAGGGCCTGTCGCACCCGTTGGCCCAGAACCACATCGAGATCCAGCTGGCCAAGCTGATGATGCAGAAGGCTGCGACGCTCTATGACGCCGGCGACGACTTCGGCGCGGCCGAAGCGGCCAACATGGCCAAGTACGCCGCCGGCGAGGCATCGACGCGGGCGGTCGACCAGGCGGTGCAGTCACTGGGCGGCAACGGCCTGACCAAGGAGTACGGCATCGCCGCGGCGGTCACCTCGTCCCGGCTGGCGCGGATCGCACCGGTGAGCCGGGAGATGATCCTCAACTTCGTCGCGCAGACCTCGCTGGGCCTGCCTCGAAGCTACTGAGGTCGTACTGATGGACACGCTGGTCTCCTACTCCGGGCCGGAAGACACCGGCGACGGTTCGGCCCGGCTCACCCTGGACTCCCCGCACAACCGCAACGCGCTGTCGTCGAAGCTGGTCGCCCAGCTGCACGCCGCGCTGCGCGACGCGGCGGCCGACCCGAACGTGCGGGTGGTGGTGCTCGGGCACACCGGCGGCACGTTCTGTGCCGGTGCGGACCTCAGTGAGGCCTCCGGGGACCCGGACGCCAGCCCTGGCGAGCTAGCCGCCGACCGGGCCCGCGAAATGGCGGCACTGCTGCGCGCGATCGTCGAGTGCCCGCGGCCGGTGATCGCGGCGGTCGACGGCCACGTGCGGGCCGGCGGCATGGGGCTGGTCGGCGCCTGCGACCTCGCGGTCGCCGGGCCGGCCAGCACCTTCGCCCTGACCGAGGCCCGTATCGGCGTGGCGCCGTCGATCATCTCGCTGACACTGCTGCCCAAGCTCTCCCCGAGGGCCGCGGCCCG
The DNA here is from genome assembly GCA_001673575.1 of Mycolicibacter heraklionensis. Taxonomy (GTDB): domain Bacteria; phylum Actinomycetota; class Actinomycetes; order Mycobacteriales; family Mycobacteriaceae; genus Mycobacterium; species Mycobacterium heraklionense_A. The sequence continues at coordinate 14,271 of LZME01000140.1, forward strand.
CTACTACCTGACCGGCGAGAAGTTCGGCGCGGCCGAAGCCGCGGCAATCGGGCTGATCACCCTGGCGGCTGAAGACGTTGGAGCGGCGGTGGCGGACCTGGTGGCCAACCTGCGGCTGGGGTCCCCGCAGGGGCTGGCCGCTTCCAAGGCCCTGACCACCGCGGCGGTACTGGCGGGGTTCGACCGGGACGCCGAGCCGCTCAGCGTCGCGTCGGCGCGGATGTTCGTCTCCGACGAAGCCAGGGAAGGGATGCTGGCGTTTCTGCAGAAGCGCCCACCCAGCTGGGCTCAGTAACCGCACTTTGGGGAACCCAGCTTGCGGCAAACGCGGTTAGTCGTAGGCTACGTATCCGATGAGGAACTCAACCCGGCGTGGCGTCGACTCAAACGGCACCCAGTCGCGCGCCGCTGACACCGACCGGATCCAGTTGGCGCAGGTGCTCGGCGACGCCGTCGCGCAGGGTCAGTTGCCCATGAGCGAGTACGAGGCGCGGCTCGCCAAGGCCTACGCGGCGCAGACCTACGACGAGCTCGACGGCCTGCGTGCCGACCTGCCGGGCTCCTCGGTGTGCCCGCATCGCGGTGGTGACTGCAAACCGGCGCCGTCGACGTTGCTGCTGGCGATCATGAGTTCCTTCGAGCGGCGCGGCCGGTGGAACGTGCCCAGGCGGCTGACCACCTTCTCGCTGTGGGGCGGCGGCGTGATCGACCTGCGCTACGCCGACTTCACCTCGCCGGACGTCGAAATCAACGCCTACTCCATCATGGGCGGGCAGACCATCCTGCTGCCGCCCGAGGTCAACGTCGACATCCACGGTTACGGCGTGATGGGCGGCTTCGACCAGCATGTCGAAGGCACCGGCACCCCCGGCGCACCGACGGTGAAGGTGCGCGGCTTCTCGCTGTGGGGCGGGGTCGGCATTCGGCGCAAGAGCCGCAAACGTCGCGGCTGACCTCGGCCCGCATCGGCCTCGACACGTGCGCTAGAGCAGGCGCACACTTTGGGACATGGAGGCACCCGGCCGCTGCCTGAACGGCATCTCCGACGTGCGCGCGTTCTTCCACACCAACACCGCACCGCTGTATTTCATCTCGCCGACCCCGTTCAACCTGCTGGGTATCGATCGCTGGGTTCGAAACTTCTTCTACCTGACCTACTTCGACTCCTTTGAGGGGACCCACTCGCGGGTGTTCGTGCCCCGGCGACGTGACCGCCTTGATTTCGAATCTATGGGCGATGTGTGCAACCACCTGCTGTCCGATCCCGAGACACTCGAGTTCATCGCGGGCCGGGGCCCCGGAGGCAGGGCCTGCTTCGTGATGATGGACGAAGAAACCCAGACGCTCGCGCGGCAGGCCGGCCTGGCCGTCATGCACCCCTCGGTGGAACTGCGCAATCGTCTGGGCTCGAAGACCATCATGACGCGCCTGGCCGACGCGGCCGGCGTGCCGAGTGTGCCGCACACGATGGGGCGAGCCAACTCCTACGACGAACTGCTGGCACTGGCGCGGGACGCCGACTTAGGAGATGACCTCGTCATCTCCATCCCGTATGGCAACGCCGGCAGCGGGACATTCTTTGTGCGCGGTCAGGCCGACTGGGACCAGCACGCCGCTGAGCTGATCGCGCAGCAGGAATTCAAGGTCATGAAGCGCATCCGCAATGTCGAGGTGTGCATCGAAGGTGCGGTAACGCGCCACGGCACCGTCATCGGTCCCGCGATGACCAGCCTCGTCGGTTATTCAGAACTGACTCCGCATCGCGGCGCCTGGTGCGGCAACGACATCTGGCGCGAAGTGCTCCCGCCAGAACAGACCCACGCCGCGCGAGAAATGGTGCGAAAACTGGGCGACATCTTGAGCCGGGAGGGTTACCGGGGCTATTTCGAGGTGGACCTGCTGCACGACTTGGACGCCGACGAGCTCTACCTCGGCGAGGTCAACCCGCGGCTGTCCGGCGCCAGCCCGATGACGAACCTGACCACCGAGGCGTACGCCGACATGCCGTTGTTCCTGTTCCATCTGCTGGAGTACATGGACGTGGAGTATGAGCTCGACATCGCCGATATCAACTCGCGCTGGGAGCGCGGCTATGGCGAGGACGAGGTCTGGGGCCAGGTGATCATCAACGAGATCTCGCCGGATGTCGAGCTTTTCACCGCGACGCCACGCACCGGGGTGTGGCGCATCGACGACGACGGCCGGGTGTCCTTTGCGCGGTCCGCCAACGACTGGGCCACCTTGCTCGACGGGTCCGAGGCGTTCTACATGCGCGTCGCCGCGCCCGGCGATTTGCGCTCCGAAGGCGCCCAACTCGGCGTGCTCGTCACCCGCGGGCATCTGCAGACCGCCGATTACCGGCTGACCGAACGGTGCCAACGTTGGGTCAAAGGCATGCGAGCGAAGTTTGTCTCAACACCCCTGACACCGGCCACGCCAATCGTCTCCCGGCTCGTCGCGCGGGCGTGAGCGTGAGCGTCCCGGCCGGGATCTCCCTGGAGAACTGGCTGTCCGAACCATACTCGCAATGGTCGTTCCAGCACGTCGAAGACTTCGTGGCGACCGCGGTGATTGCGCGTGGGACCGGGCCCGTCGCGGCGTTGCCCGCGACCGGCGCCGCGCTGGCCGCGGTCCCGGTAACCACCACCGAGGGGGCCGTCACCACCGTCGGCGCCGTCATGGACGCCACCGCGACCGACGGGTGGGCCATCGCCCACCGCGGCGCCCTGGTGGCCGAGGAGTACCGGGGCGCAATGCGCGCGCACACCCGGCACCTGCTGTTCTCGGTGAGCAAGTCGATGGTGGCCGCTGTCGTCGGTGCGCTGCACGGTTCTGGGGCGATCGCGCTCGACGCACCGGTCACCACATACCTGCCTGCCCTGGCCGACTGCGGCTACGCCGGCGCGACGGTGCGCCACCTGCTGGATATGAGATCGGGTATCGCCTTCTCGGACAATTACCTGCACCCGACGGCGGAGATACACGCCCTCGACGAGGCGGTCGGTTGGGCCCCCAGAGGCAGCGAGGCCGGTCCGGCCACCCTGCGTGACTTCCTGCTGACGTTGCGGCAGAAGTCGGAGCACGGCGGCCCGTTCGAATACCGGTCATGCGAAACCGACGTGCTGGGCTGGATCTGCGAGGTCGCCGGCGGCCAGCGGATGCCCGATCTGATGTCGGAACTGTTGTGGAGCCGCATCGGTGCACAATGTGACGCCACCATCGGCGTGGACTCGGAAGGCACTGGATTCTTCGACGGCGGCATCAGCGCCTGCCTGACCGACCTGATCCGGTTCGGGTCGCTGTTCTCCCGCGACGGTGTCTCGTTGACCGGCCGGCAGGTGGTGCCGGCGGCGTGGATCGCCGACACACTCGACGGCGGTCCCGACTCGCGTCAGGCGTTCGCCGCCGGCCCGGACGACACCGGAATGCCCGGCGGGATGTACCGCAATCAGGTGTGGTTCCCCTATCCGGGCAACACCGTGGTGTTGTGCCAAGGCATGTGCGGCCAGCTGATCTACGTCGATCGGGCCGCGGAGGTGGTCGGCGCCAAGGTGTCCACCCAGTCCTACGCAGCCGACTCGCGGATGCTGTCCGACACCCTGCGCGCCTTCGATGCGATGGCGCAGGAGCTGGCTGGAATCGCCGGCTAGCCCCGGAACAGCGCCGGGTCGTCGAGTTGGCCCAGCAGCGCGGTCAACTGGTCCACCAGCTGGTCCGGCGCCAGGTTGATATCGCCGGCCAGCCAGGCACTGATTGTCTGGGCCACCCCGCCGACCACGAAATGCGCGACCGCCTTGATGTGGTCGTTGCCCGGCACCCGCAAGACGTTCTGCACGTGGCGGCCGGACAACATCGCGAACAGTGCACTGGATTCAGCGCGTTTCCGCACCAGCAGCGCATTGGTCAGCTGCGTGCTGAACAGCATTCGGCCGACGCGGGCGTCCCCGGCAATGGCAGACACCAGGTGGGCCATGCCGGCCCGGGTCTGCTCGGCATAGGGCACCGCGGCCACGGCGGCCTGGGTGCTGGTCGCCAGGTCACCGACCACCCGGTCGAACACCGCGGCCACGAACTCGTCCTTGTCGGCGAAACTCTCATAGAAATACCGTGACGCCACACCGGCTCGGTGGCAGATCCCTCGCACGGTCAACTCGACCAACTCGCGGGCTCCCAGCACATCGAGACCGGCGGCTAGCAGGCGTTCCCGACGCTCGGCCAGCCGGTCGGCTGCTTGCACACCTCGGTAGGGACGCTCGGGAACGGCGGAAACCACGTCCACCATCTTGACACCGGGCTCTCAGCTGGGCAATATCAGGAAACCGACGTTCTCACAATCAGCGAGGTGCAGCAATGACAATCAGCGAGCCGGTTCCCTTGGTGGAGCGTTCGGTGAACGACTCGCTGGGTGCGCACCCCGCCCCACGCCGACGTTCGTGGCTGCCACAGGTCACCTGCGACGACAACATGATGATGGGCGTGGCATTGTTGGCCGGCCCGGCCAACGTGATCATGCAACTGGCGCGGCCCGGGGTGGGCTACGGCGTGATGGAGAGCAAGGTCGAAAGCGGCCGGGTGGACCTGCATCCGATCAAGCGAGCTCGCACCACGTTCACCTATCTGGTGGTTTCCACCCAGGGCAGCGACGCGCAGAAGGCCGCCTTCCGCGAAGCGGTCAACAGTGCGCACCGCCAGGTTCGCTCGACCGCCGACAGCCCGGTGAAGTACAACGCTTTCGACCGTGACCTGCAGCTGTGGGTGGGAGCCTGCCTCTACAAGGGCAACGTCGACATCCACCGCATCTTCCTCGGTGAGATGGACGACGAGCATGCCGACCGGCATTACCGCAACGAGGGCAAGGCGATGGCCACCATGCTGCAGGTGCCCGAGGACATGTGGCCCGCCGATCGGGCCGCCTTTGACCAGTACTGGCAGGAGCAGCTGGACAAGGTCCACATCGACGACGCCGTTCGCGAATACCTGAAGCCGATCGCGGCGAGCCGGCTGCGGGGCCTGACCCTGCCCGGCCCGTTGCAGCGGGCGAACGAACGACTCGCGCTGCTGATCACCACCGGTTTCCTGCCGCAGCGCTTCCGCGACGAAATGCAGCTGCCGTGGGACGCCGACAAGCAACGCCGGTTCGACCGGTTGATGGGCGTTCTTCGGGGGATCAACAACCTGCTACCGCAGTTCTTGCGCGGCTTCCCGTTCAATCTGATCCTGTGGGACCTCGACCGTCGCATCCGCGCCGGCCGCCCGCTGGTGTGACCAGGTTGCCGGCCAGAGTCTTCTGTCGCGATCGTTGAGACAAGGTTTTCCCTTGCTTCGGGCCGAATCTGCCGCGGGTGAATTGACGGTTGAGCCCGCGTCGGTAGGCTTTGACCTCGACACAAGCGGACGGAAGGTGGCAGGCGATGCAGGTCAACCCCCATGTGTTGCGCACCGGAGCAAACGTGTCCGACGACGCCGGCGGGCACGCCAATGACGGTGCTCAGCGCCTCGACGTGGCCGGCGTAACCGCCAAGATGTTCGGCGATTTCGATGACGCGCACGGTTTCCACGCCGCGTTGGGCAGCGCCAAGGACAGCCATCGCGACGCCTTGCAGGGCCACCACCAGAACCTCACCGGCATCGCCGAGAACGTGCGCACCGCCGCCGCCGGCTTCACCGAGATGGACAACCACAACGCCAAACTGTTGCGAGACGTCGCCGGCCCCCAACAGTGAGTCGGCCCAACCTGCAGCACCTGAACGTCGACGACCTCGTCGCGCAGGCTGGGGGTGATCCGTGGGCGATCGACGACAGTCTGCAGGCCGGCAGCCCCACCCAGATCAACTTCTTGGCCCAGGCCTTCCACTCCGCCGCCGGTTCGGCCACCGCCGCCGAAGAGTCCTTCCGCACCGCCCAAGAACACTTCACGCAGTACAACCGCGAAAGCGGCGAGCAGCCCATCAACAACGGCGCCGAGGTGCAACGCGTCAAAGACAGCCTGCACGCCACCAACGAGCAGCTCGGCCAGATCGCCGCCGACCTGGAGACCATCGCCGCCGCCCTGGCTCAGGCCCGCGCAACCTCGCGGGGCAACATCAAGTCACTCAATGAGAACCTGGAGACCGCCGACTATCTGATCGGCCACTACCTCGACCTGGAGAGCCAGGGCCTGGATCGCGACGCCGATATCGAGGACGTTCGTCGGGCAGCCAAGGCCGACACCGAGACGGCCCTGCACAACGAGACTTTTTTCCGCAACGACTACTCCAAGACCCTGAAACAGGCCCTGACCAACCTGCGGGTCAAGGACGGCTACGACCCCGACGTCGCGGTACGCAAGTTCGACGCCGAGGGCGAGCCGGCAGCCGGCAACGGCGCTCCGGGAACCGCCAGCCCAACTAACGGCACACCCAACGGTCACGCCGATGATGGCGCCGGGCAGACACCGCCAGCAGGCGGTACCCCGACGGGAGCCGACGGTGGCGCCGGCGGCAATGGCGGCGCCAATGGCCAAGCCCCCGGAACGCCGGACGGTAAAGCCGGGGACGGCGGCGCCGGGGCCGCCCCGCCGTGGGTGCCACCGGGCACGCCCGTGATGGTCCCCGGGTCACTACCGCCGCCGATATCACCCGCGGTTTTGGCACCGACATCGACCAGAGTGGTGC
>LZME01000141.1 GCA_001673575.1 Mycolicibacter heraklionensis
CACCCCGTGAGACGGATGACCTCGATTTGACGGACCAGCTCAGGCCGGCGCCATCGCTGTCTCGACGGCGGTCAGCTGCTCGGAAAGTCCAGCGGCACGGCGGATTTCGACGAACTCGTTGACCAGAGCGTTGGTCACCTCATGCGGATCTTCAACGGTGGCACCGTCAGTCAGCACCGAGATGTTGAGCTGGTCCACGTAGCTCCACACCGTGATGTTCAGGCCACTGCCGGCAGTCAACGGCCCCACCGAGTAGATCTCGGTGACCAGCGCACCGCCGACCCTGCCGCGCTCTCGCGGACCGGGGACATTGGAGATGTTGAGGTTGAGGACCTTGTTCTGGCCGTCCTTGCCCGACAGCCACCGGAACAACGACTCCGCGGGCGCCGGCGGCAGATACGCCGACCACCGGCTGACCAGCTCCGGCCCGACCAGGTGGTGGGCCTCTTTGGCCAGATCAGCCGCCTCCCGGGCCTTTACGATCCGATCCCGCACGTCGGCCACGTCGACCGGCAAGGCCACCAGCACTCCAGAGAACCGATTGCCGGAGATCCGGTCGGCAGAGAAGTCGAAGCTCATCGGCACCGACGCCAGTAGCGGGTGATCCGCCTTCCCGTCGTAGCGCAGCAGCAACGTGCGCAACGCCCCGGCCGAGATGGCCAGCACCAGGTCGTTGATGGTGATCCCCAACTGCTTGCTGGTCGCCTTGATATCGGCCAGCGCCAGCGTTGCGGTGGCGAAGCGGCGTTCGGGCGTGAGCACGTGGTTGATGAAGCTCGGCGGTGGGGTGAAGGGCCGGGTCAGGTCGGCAGAGAGTTTGCGGGTGCTGCGCCGGACTCGACCGATGCCGGCTGCGGTATAGCCGATGGTCGCCGGGATCTTGCCCATCTGCCGGAAATGATCGCGGAACGCCGAACGCACCAACTGCCCGCCGGTGGGGGCGGGATCGGTTTCGTAGGAGTCGCGCTCGTTCGGCCCACCGGCCACCAGATCCATGCCGCGGGCCATCAGGTTCGCCGACGCGATCCCGTCGGCCAGGGCATGGTGGATCTTGCCGACCACCGCGATCCGATTGTTTGCCAGGCCATCGATGAAGTACATCTCCCATAGCGGCCGGCTACGGTCCAGTGGCGTGCTGCCGATCTCGCCGATGGCCTCATCGAGTTCGCGGCGGCCGCCCGGAGCGGGCAGCGACCACGGCCTGATGTGATACGCCAGGTCGACTTCGCAGTTCTCCCGCCACATCGGGTGGTGGAACTTCCCGGGAATGTCCACCAACTGGTACCGGAACGGATCCAACTTGTAGAGCCGACCATGAATCACCCGCCGAAAGGCTTCGACGTCGAACCCCTGCCGATCGGCGTCCAACTCGATCACCGCGATCTTGAGAGTGTGCATGTGCACGTTCGCCGTCTCGCTGTACAGCAGAACCGCATCCCACCCGGTGAGCCGCTTCACCCCACACCCCTCGCCATGCAGGGACCATACCGTGGCGCGCGGCTTCAGATGATCTGTTTGCTCCCGACCGTGGCGCGGTCACGGTGAATCTGGTTGAGAAACAAACCGATTGCCGTGCTCACCGCACCGGTGCGGGCCCCATCCGTCATGTCGAAACCGTGCCCGGCTCCCGGCAGCTCCAGGTACCCGACCTTGGAACGTGACACCGCCCGCAATCGGTCGGCGAAGCTACGGGCTTGCTGGACTGGGATGACCGTGTCGGCGCTGCCGTGCACCACCAGGAACGGCGGCGCATCCGGATGCACCCGCGCGATCGGGGAGGCCTGCCGGTAAATGTCGCGGTGGCGCCGCATCGACCGGCCGACCACCACCCGCTCCAAGAAGTCGACAAACGCCTCCCGTTCGGGGGTGGAGCGATCCTCCCAGTCGTAGCGGCCGTAGATCCCCACCACGGCGTCTACCGAGGTGTCCCCACCGGCCGGCAGTTGGTCGGCGAACTCGGCGTCGCAGACCGCGCTGCCGGTCAGCCCGGCCAGGGCGGCCAGGTGCCCGCCGGCCGAGGCGCCTGCCACGGCAACGAAATTGCGGTCACCGCCGAATTTGTCGACGTTGGCGTGCGCCCAGGCGATCGCGGTCTTGACGTCGACGATGTGGCTCGGCCATCGGTTGTGCGGTGCGACCCGGTAGTCGATCGACAGACACACCCAGCCCTGCTCGGCCAGGTGGGACAGCAGCGCATAGCCCTGGAGCATGCGGCTGCCGTGCACCCAGGCACCACCGGGGACGTAGATCAGCACCGGCGCGGGCCCGTCCGGCAGCTCGCGGGACCGCCACACATCGAGCACCTGCGTGGGGTCACTGCCGTACTGCACCCCGGAGCGATAGATGTTCCGACGGTGCTGCAATGCCTTCACCACCGGCGGCGCCTGCTCCGGCTCGGGCCAGTCGATATCGAGGTCGGCGGCCGAGACCACCCCGCGCAGCGCGGCCTCGCTGACCACATGGGTCTGCTCGCGTTCCTGCTTGCGGGCGGCCGCGGCCCCGGGCCCCAGCCAGGACTTGGCGGCGCTGGAGAAGAACTCCGGCATATGGCGGGTGCCCCACACCCCCATGGCCGTCATCCCACCCAGGGGTTCCAGGTGCTTCCCGACCACCGGCAAGGACGCTGAGGCGACGCTGAGCGCCAGCAGGTAGTCGCTCGGCCGAGCTCGCATCAGCCAACGCAGCCGGCCGGCCAGGTCGAGCCCGGTCTCCGGGGTCTGCGATCGTCCCGTCATTGGCGCAGGGTACCGCGTTTGGGTTCGGAGGCGGTCGCAATCGGGTGGGTTGACGACGCCGCCGATCCGGCGCCGGTAATACTGAGCCGATGGTAAGCAGCGGGTTCCATCCAGATCTGCGCAGAACTGCCCGGTTCCTTCCGCGTGGCGGGATCGGGCGTCGAACGCTGCCGGTGCTGCAGGCACTCACCACGATGCAGGGTCGGCGCATCCCCAGCGACGTCGAGGTCTTGGACCTGCCCTCGGGGGCAGGCGTCCGGGTCTTTCGGCCGCCAAATCGCGCCGCCGATCCAGGACCGGCATTGCTGTGGATCCACGGTGGCGGCTACGTCATCGGCACGGCCGCCCAGGATGACCGCCTCTGCCGCCGGTTCAGCGCGGAATTGGGCGCCACGGTTGCGTCGGTGGACTACCGACTGGCGCCGCAGAATCCCTACCCCGCCGCCTTGGAGGACTGCTGGGCGGCGCTGACCCGGCTCGCCGAGCTGCCCGGGGTCGATCCGGCCCGGATCGCGATCGGCGGCGCCAGTGCCGGCGGCGGGCTGGCCGCTGCCCTGGCGCAGTTGGCCGCCGACCGCGGCGAGGTCTCCCCGGTGCTGCAGCTGCTGGTGTACCCGATGCTCGATGATCGCAGCGCGGCGCTGCCGGCCAATAGCGGCTACCGACTGTGGAATCCGCGGAGCAACCTGTTCGGCTGGACCGCGTATCTGGGCGACGCGGATCCGCAGGTGGCGGTGCCGGCACGGCGTGCCGACCTGAGCGGGCTGGCACCGGCCTGGATCGGGGTGGGCACCTTGGATCTGTTTCACGACGAGGATCTGGCCTACGCGCAGCGACTGCGTCAAGCCGGTGTGCCCTGCAAGGTCGAGACCGTTCGCGGGGCATTCCACGGGTTCGACCTGCTGATGCCCAAAGTCGCTGTCTCGCGGGCGTTCTTCGCCTCCCAGTGCGAGAGCCTGCGCAACGCCTTTGGCCGGACGGCGTGACGGTGGCCGGCTCAAGCCCCGAAGAACTGCGGGCCCTGCGCGGCGCGGTTGCGGAGTTAATGGCCAAACGCTCGCCCGACGACGATGTCTGGTCAGAGTTGGCGGCGATGGGCCTGCTCGGCCTGCTGGTGCCCGAGCAGTACGGCGGCGCCGGTGCCGGATTCGTCGAGGTAGGCGTAGTAGCCGAAGAGTTGGGTCGGGTCCTGTTCTCCGGCCCGTATCTGTCGACTGCGGTGCTGGCGGTCAATCTTCTTATGGCAGTGGATGACCCGTCGCAACGCGAGGCGGTGTTGCCGGCGATCGCTGCCGGGCGCACCCGGGTCGCGGTTGCCTTCGCCGAGAGCACTTCGACCCGTCCACCCGCGACACCGGCCACCACGGCCCGCGGCGGACTGGTCTGCGGCGAGAAGCGGTTCGTGCTCGACGCGGACACCGCCGACCTGCTCTACGTTCTGGCGGACGCCGAGGACGGCCCCGGAATCTTCGCTGTCGATCCGGCCGGACCGGGCGTGACGGTGGAACCGCTGACCACCGTAGATCTCTCCCGACGGCTGTGTCTGGTCCGGTTGGCGGACGCTCCGGCGACGGCAGTCGGCTCGGCCGGAGCCGGTGTCACCATATTGACCGCCGCGCTGGACCGTTCGGCGGTGGCACTGCTCGGTGAGCAGGCGGGTGCCGCCCGGTTCGCCATGGAGATGGCCCGCGACTACGCCAAGACCCGCTTCCAGTTCGGCCGGGCTATCGGCAGTTTTCAGGCCGTCAAGCACATGTGCGCCGACATGTTGTTGGAGGCCGAGTCGGCGGTGACGGCCGCTCGCCATGTGGCTGCCGCCGGCGCCGACGGTTCTGCCAGCTGGACCGCGGACCTCGCACTGGCGCAAGCGTATTGCTCGGATGCCTTTGTCTTTGTGGGCGCCACCAACATTCAGGTGCATGGCGGAATCGGGTTCACCTGGGAACATCCCGCTCACCGGTATCTGCGCCGGGCGCGCAGCGACGCCTACCTGTTCGGCAGCCCATCCTGGCACCGAGAGCGCTACCTGCACGAGATCGGAGCGTGAGATGACGCTGCCCGACCGCAACGACGATGCACTTCGCGCGGAAGTCCGCGACTGGCTGGCCGCCAACTGGTCACCCGGTACCGACCGGGCCACCTTCGCCGCGGCGATTCTGGCCGCCGGCTGGACCGCTCCGAGCTGGGAGCCGGACTGCTACGGCCGCGGCCTGACTGACCGTCAATCGCGCTTGGTGGCAGCCGAATTCGCTGCCGTCGGCGCTCCAGGAACCGGCCACGACCGGGCCGACCTGTTCGCCTGCACAATCCACGACCGCGGCTCGCAAGAACAGAAGCACCGGCTGCTGCCGCCGGCGTTGCGCGGCGAGACCAAGTCGTGCCTGCTCTACAGCGAACCCGGAGCGGGATCGGATCTGGCCGGCCTGCGCACCCGCGCCGAGCGCGACGGTGACGACTGGATCGTCAACGGGCAGAAGGTCTGGACGTCGTTCGCGACCACCGCCGACTACGGCATGCTGGTGGCACGCACCAACCCGGATGTGCCCAAGCACAACGGGATCACCTTTTTCATGCTGCCGATGCGCCAGCCCGGTGTGGAGGTTCGGCCGATCCACCAGATCACCGGCGAATCAGAGTTCAATGAGGTGTTTCTGACCAACGCCCGCGTTCCCGATGCCAACCGGATCGGCGAACCGGGCGAAGGATGGTCGGTGCTGCAGGTCGCACTGGGCTACGAGCGCCGGCTGATGGGTGATGTGGCACGCACCGCACGCCGCAAGGAGAAGTCCAGTGGCCTAGTCGATTTGGCCCGCGAGGCCGGGTGTCTTACCGACTCCCACATTCGCCAGGAGATCGCCCGCATACAGGCGCTGACCACGGTGAACCGCTGGAACAATCAACGGGCCAAGACCAGCACTGATCGCGCCGAGTCGGCCACCCTGCTGGCGCTGGGCAAGATCGCGATGTCGCGCATCCTGCACGAGACTGCCCGGGTCCAGACCGAGATCGTCGGCGTCGAGTCGATGCTCAGTGGTCCGGACAATCCGGTCGGCGACGCGGTGACCTTCCGGGCGCTCAACGCCTACTTCACCTCGATCGGCGGCGGCACGGACCAGATTCAGCGCAACATCATCGGCGAACGGGTGCTGGGACTGCCCAAGGAACCCGACCCCTACCGCGACGCCCCGTTTCGCGACCTGCCGCACTGAGCATCGGACCATTCCACCCCCGCCACGAGCGGGCGTAGATGTACGGCGCACCGCGGGGCGGTTTCAAGTGGTCGATGCAACGGGTGGGTTTTGTGAGAGTAGTTCGTTGAGTGCTTCGGCGGGTGTTCTCCAGTCCAGTGTTTGGCGGGGTCGGCCGTTGAGTTCGGCGGCGACTTGGTCGAGGTAGCCGGGTCCCCACAGCGATAGGTCGGTTCCCTTCGGGAAGTACTGGCGCAGTAATCCGTTGGTGTTCTCGTTGGTGCCGCGTTGCCAGGGCGAGCGCGGGTCGCAGAAGTAGATGTCGAGGTCAGTAGCCGCGGCGATGGCCGCGTGGTTGGCCATCTCGATGCCCTGATCCCAGGTCAACGACCGTCGTAGGTGCTCGGGTAGTTCGACCATCTTGGCGATGATCGCCTCTTGCACCGCCAGTGCGCCGTGGTTGTGCGGCAGGTGCAGCAGGATGACGAACCTGGTGCTGCGTTCGACCAGGGTGCCGATCGCCGATGCTGAGGCGGTGCTGCCCAGGATCAGATCACCCTCCCAGTGCCCAGGTACGGCCCGGTCGGCGACCTCGGCGGGACGCTGGCTGATGTTGACCATGTCCCGGATGCGGGTGCGTCGGGCACCAGGTTGGTGCTGGGGGCGTCGGATAGCGCGCTGGGTGCGTAGGCACTGATGCAGTTCGCGGCGCAGGCAACCACGTCCCTGCACATATATCGACTGGTAGATCGCTTCGTGTGACACCCACATCTCCGGTTGGTCGGGGAACTCGCGCCGCAGCCGTCGGGCGATCTGGGTCGGGCTGTGGTGCTGCTGTAACCGAGTCTGCACCTCGTGGTGCAGGGCTGCGGCTAGGCCCAGCTTGCGCGGTTTGGGGCGTCGGGCGCGTCGGTGGGCCGATTCGTGGGCGGCTAGCGCGTCGTAATGCACCACGGAGGTGTTTCCCGATTGGCGGGCGCCGAACGCTTCCTTGCGTCGGTAGCCGGATTTACGGCCGTCGTAACGGTTGCGCACGTTGTTGTCGAGTTCGCGTTTGATGGTCGAGGGGGCACGACCCAACCGGGCCGAGATCGAGCGCAACGACTCTCCTCGCTCTACGCCGACCTGGATCTTAATGCGCTCCGGCAGGGTTAACCGGGGTCGAATACCAGCGTTATGTGGTTGATGGAGTGCAGGTTTCACTCCGCCAGCGTTATCGAATAGTCGGCGGCCAGTTGCCTCCGACACGCCGGCGGCCAGCCCAGCATGTGACGGCGTCAACCCAGATCGGACCAACAGCCAGAACCGATCAACAGTCGCCTTCGGCGTCGCAGAAGCCATCGCAACACTCCTTCATGAAGGTCGTGTTGCATCGACCACTTGAAACCGCCCGGCGTGTCGAGCGCAAACACGCACGCTCGCGGCAGGAACGCGCCCGGGGCG
>LZME01000142.1 GCA_001673575.1 Mycolicibacter heraklionensis
GGCCCGCCGGTCAACGAGCTGCATGACATCCCCCCGGCCGACATCCCCGGACTGCCCGCGACGCCGTCGCCGCCGCCCGATTCTCCGCCCGCGCCGACACACACACCCGATCCACCAACACCGCCGACTCCGACGTCACCGACGGATACCGCCGCGCAAACAGCTCACTAAGGCGCGCGACCGACTCCGGAGACGGAACCCGCGATCGTTCGAACATACGTTCGATTATAGCGGAATCCACTGACTCAAACTTTCTGACAGGGCGATTGTCACGCCCCGTTGTTGGGGCCCCCGGAATTCGCTCCGGCGATGTCGGTGATCGGGAAGTTCGGCATCGGCGGCGGCGACGGCGTCGCGGGCAGTCCGGGGATGTCGGCCGGGGGGATGTCATGCAGCTCGTTGACCGGCGGGCCGTTCTCCCGGCCGCCGTACACGCTGCCCGGTGCGCGCGAGCCGAGCAGCTGGCTGACCGTAACCACGTGGTAGCCATTGGCTTTGAGCACCGGCAGGAACTGGTAGACCAGATCCACGGTGGACGAGTAGGTGTCGTGGAACAACACCACCGACCCGGGCTTGATCTGGGTCATCAGCATGTAGCGGGTGGCGTTGGTGTCGGCGTCGTTGATCCAGTCGAACGGGATGACGTCCCACAGGATCGCGGCCTGTCCGGCCTCGGCGGCCCGCGCATTGACCGCCGCGTCGGTGAGCCCGCCGGGTGGGCGCCACAGCGTCGGTGTGATGCCGGTGGCGGCGCGGATCGCTTCGGTGGCCTTGGCGAACTGCGCGGGCACGTCCGCGGCCGGGATCGTGGTCATGTTCGGGTGTTCCCAGGTGTGACTGCCGATCTCCATGCCGGCGTCGGCGATCCGCTTGGCGCCCGCAGGGTCGGCCGCCACTTTGTTTCCGATCAGGAAGAACGTGGAGCGCGCACCGGCGTCGTTCAAGATCCCCAACAGCCGGTCGGTGTAGGGCGAGGGACCGTCGTCGAAGGTCAGCGCCACACACTTGTCCACGGCGCAGTCCACCGGCTCGGCCGACGCCTCGTGGACATGGCTGGTGCAGGCGCCGAGCACCGCAACGGCCATCGCAACAACACCGACATGCCAGGGTTTTGCCACCCCGGCAGCCTACCGGGGGCTCAGCCCAGGTCGGGTCCGCTGATCTCCTCGAGCATCTCGGTGACCAGGGCGGCGATCGGCGAGCGTTCGCTGCGCAGCAGGGTGATGTGCGCGAACAGCGGGTGGCCCTTGAGCTTCTCGATCACCGCGGCGATGCCGTCGTGCCGGCCGACCCGCAGGTTGTCGCGCTGCGCGACGTCGTGGGTGAGCACCACCCGCGAGCCGGTGCCCAGGCGCGACAGCACGGTCAGCAGCACGTTGCGCTCCAGCGATTGCGCTTCGTCGACGATCACGAAGGAGTCGTGCAGCGAGCGGCCCCGGATGTGCGTCAGCGGCAGGACTTCGAGCATGCCGCGCGACAGCACCTCTTCGAGCACCGCCGGGCTGGCCAGCCCCTCGAGGGTGTCGAACACCGCCTGGGCCCAGGGCCCCATTTTCTCGTTCTCACTGCCCGGCAGATAGCCCAGCTCCTGGCCGCCGACGGCGTAGAGCGGGCGGAACACCACCACCTTGCGCTGGGTGCGCCGCTCCAAGACCGCTTCCAGGCCGGCGCACAGCGCCAGCGCGGACTTGCCGGTGCCGGCCTTGCCGCCGAGTGAGACGATGCCCACCGATTCGTCGAGCAGCAGATCCAGCGCTACCCGCTGCTCGGCGGAACGTCCACGCAGGCCGAACGCCTCCCGGTCGCCGCGCACCAGCTGCACCCGCTTGGCCGCGTTGACCCGACCCAAGGCATGTGAGCTGCCGGCGAGAAGCCGGATTCCGGTGTGGCACGGCAGATCCCGAGCAACGCCCAGGTCGATCTCGCCCTCGTCGAACAGCGCGTCGACGTCTTCGACAGACGCCTCAACCTCGTCCATCCCGGTCCAGCCGGAGACGATGACATCCTGGGCGTGATATTCGTCGGCCGCCAGACCGAGAGCGGAGGCCTTGACCCGCAGCGGAATGTCCTTGCTCACCAACGTGACTCGGCGCCCCTCTGCCGCCAGGTTGGCCGCACAGGTCAGAATCCGGGAGTCGTTGCTGTCCGTGCGGAACCCGGTCGGTAGCACCGCCGGGTCGCTGTGGTTGAGCTCGACGTGCAGCGTACCGCCCTGTGTCCCAACGGGAATGGGCTGGTCAAGCCGTCCGTGCTCTAGTCGCATGTCGTCGAAGATGCGTAGCGCCTGGCGGGCGAACCAGCCGAGCTCATGATGGTGGCGTTTGGCCTCCAACTCGCTGATGACCACCAGTGGGACGACAACCTCGTGTTCGGCGAACCGGGTGCAAGCCCACGGGTCCGACAGCAGTACGGAGGTGTCGAGCACGTACGTCCGGATTTCAGGCACTAAGCGCTCCAGCGGTGAGGGCACGCGCGACCCCGCGCGAACATTTCGACGGGGGGCACGGCACAGAACCGGGGCCGGTCCTGTCGCAATCACGACCGGTGGTGCCGATGAGACAGCGAAGCGTGTGGCTAGCCATCGATTGCGACGGTACCCCCGTCGGCGCGTGGGCGCTGCGCAGGCGCGCCGGAGTTTTCAGCCGATGACGAACGGCTTCAGGGCGGGGTTGGCGGCCAAGCCCCAAGCGCTGATTCGGTCGGAGATCACCCGGCGCAACTGGTCGGGCCCGAAGATGCCGGCCTCGGCAAGTGCGGCCTGCCGGTCGGCGTAGGCGTCGATGTCGGCGCCGACGACCTTGAGCTCGGCGGCCCGGGCCGCGATCGCGGCCACCGTCTCGTCGTGCACGAAGTCCAGGCAGTGCGCGACGAGGTTCGCGAAGAACTCCTCGTGACGCTCCTCGTCGCCGGCGATCCGCCCAATCAGCCCCTTGAGCACCGGCTCATCGGTCTTGTCAGCCAGATTGCGGCAGAACTCGGCGCAGGCACGCTCGTAGAAGGCCATGAACACCAGCGTCTCGACCTGGCTGTAACGGTCGGCGCGGTAACCCTTCTGCACGTGCTCCATGCGCACCCGCTCGTTCTCGTCGGGGTCGATCTCCCGCGTCACGATGAGGTACTCGCGCAGCGCGATGGCGTGCAGGTGCTCTTCGGCGGTCCACCGGCCGATCCAGCGCCCCCACTTGTCCTCGAGGATGAAGTGCTCGACCAGCTCGCGGTGGTAGCCGGCCAGGCTGTCCTTCTCCACGAGCAGGATCTCGCAGGCGTCGGTGATCAGCTTGGGCAGCGTGACCTGCGACGGGTCCCAGTCTTTGCCGCCCAGAAACGCGAAGTTCTGACCCTGCTCGAACGGCACGAAGTCGTGCGCGTACCACGGGTCCACCGTGTCGATGTGTCGGACCAAGTTCGCGTCGACCACCGGCTCCAGCTCGCGGATCAGTGCATTAGCAACGGGACGTTCAGCCATGAAAGTAACTGTAACCCGAATTCACACTATCCTGTCAACTCGGGGTACGGCGTGTCCGTCGCTGCCTAGGCGAGCTTCCAGTCCTCCAGGCCGTCGTACAGCGGGAAGTCCTGCGCCAGCTTGGCAACCCGGGCCCGCAGCGCCGGCACGTCAGCGGCCGAACCGGCCGCCAGCGCGGTGGCGATGACATCGGCGACCTCGGTGAACTCGGCGTCGCCGAAGCCACGGGAAGCCAGCGCCGGAGTGCCCACCCGAAGACCGGAGGTGACCATCGGCGGCCGCGGGTCGTTCGGAACGGCGTTGCGGTTGACGGTGATGCCGACCTCGTGCAGCAGGTCCTCGGCCATCTGGCCGTCCAGCGGGGAATCCCGCAGGTCGACGAGCACCAGGTGCACGTCGGTACCGCCACTGACCACCGAGACACCGGCCTTGGCCACGTCGGCGGCCAGCAGCCGCTCCGCGAGGATCTTCGCGCCGGACAGCACCCGCTGCTGCCGCTCGGCGAACTCGGCCGTGCCGGCGATCTTCAGCGCGACGGCCTTGGCGGCGATGACGTGCATCAACGGACCGCCCTGCTGGCCCGGGAAGACCGCCGAGTTGATCTGCTTGGCGAACTCCTTCTTGCCGATGATCAGGCCGGACCGCGGGCCGCCGAGGGTCTTGTGCACCGTGGACGAGACGACGTGGGCGTGCGGCACCGGCGAGGGGTGCAGCCCGGCGGCCACCAGGCCGGCGAAGTGTGCCATGTCCACCCACAGCGTCGCGCCGACCTCGTCGGCGATCGAGGCGAAGGCTTCAAAGTCGAGGATGCGCGGGTAGGCCGACCAGCCGGCGATGAGCACCTTCGGTTTGAACTCCAGCGCCTGCGCCCGGACGACGTCCATGTCGATGCGGTGACTGACCGGGTCGACGCCGTAGAAGGCGTTCTCGTAGAGCTTGCCGGAGAAGTTCAGCCGCATGCCGTGGGTCAGGTGTCCCCCGTTGGCCAGGTCCAGGCCGAGCAGGCGGTCGCCGGGCTCCATCAGCGCCTGCAGCACCGCGGCGTTGGCCTGCGCACCCGAGTGCGGCTGGACGTTGGCGAACTCGGCGCCGAACAGCTCCTTGGCGCGGTCGCGGGCGATGTTCTCCACCACGTCGACGTGCTCGCACCCGCCGTAGTAGCGCCGCCCCGGCAGGCCCTCGGCGTACTTGTTGGTCAGCACACTGCCGTGCGCCTGCAGCACCGCCCGCGGCACGAAGTTCTCCGAGGCGATCATCTCCAGCGTGTCGCGCTGACGCCCCAGCTCCTTGCCGAGCAGCTCGGCGATGTCCGGGTCGAGTTCGGCCAGCGGCGTCGACATGGTGGATGCGGGGCGGGTGTTCGGTGCGGCAGTCACGCCCTCCAGTTTGGCACGCGGACCTTCGCTCGATTGCCGCAGGCCAGCGAACGCTCCCCCGACGCCGACCATGCGGATTTATCCGCAAATCACGAGGTCCGGTGTGTAAAACCGCACACTCACCCGACCGGCCCGGCCCGGTCCGGTCCGGGGGGCGTCAGTCGGCCCGCAACGTCGACGGGGTCAACGGTTCGTCGAGCAGCCGGCGGAACCGCTCGGTGAGACTCACCCCGGGCGGCGCGGCGTCCAGCCAGCCGCGCAGCAGCCGGTAGCCCTCCACGTAGGTCGAGGTGTAGGCCCGCCACAGCGGCGAGGACAGGAACCGCAGCGACTGACGGGCCCGGTCATCGGTGACCAACAGCCAGCGGCGCAGGTAGTCGGCCACCTCGTCGGCGTCGCGATGCTCGTCGTGCAGCATCAGCGCGGCATCCTGCCGGACGTCGGCCAGCGCGGCGGCCGCCTCGGAGATCGCTTCGGCCCGCACACCGTCGAACTGCAGACCCAGATCGGCGTAGATCTCCGCGGCCCAGGCACCCCAGCCCGGCCCGACCGCGGCATACAGCGCCAAGTCGGCCAGGCCCTCGGCCATCAGGCACTGCGGCGTGTTGACCAGGAAGATGGTCTGCTCGGCCTGGCCGAGCTTTTCGACCAACCCGGCCTCCTTGCGGCAGTGCTCGGTGTGATGACCCGGGTAGGACTCGTGGGCCACCAGCCGCGGCAGGTTCGACATCAGCTGTTTGAGGTCGGCATTGACCGCCACCGTGGATTGGCAGTCGCCGCGGTAGTAGTTGAATCCCGACCACGGCTTGTCGGTGACCACCTCGTAGGTGATGGTTTCCGACTCCGGCAGCGGGAAGTCCACCCGCACCCGGTCGCGCAGTGCCGAGGAGAACGCGTGGATGGCCGCTTCCAACCGCTCCGGCGGAATCTCCTCGGCCCGCCGGTGCGCCGCCATCCGCTCGGCCAGCGGACCCGTGCCGCCCAGCGCTTCGTCCAGCCGGGCGTGGGCTTGGCGATAGCGGTCGGTGTCGCCTTTGACAATGACCGGCAGGTCAAAGTAGGCGCTTGCCTCCTCGATGAAACCGACCTGTTCCCCGGCGAACTTGCGCCCGGCGCACGCCAGCGCCCGCAGGTGCACCCGCAGGTACTCGGCACGCGCCGGATCGAGACCGCCGGGCAGCGCCGCGGCCAGCTTCTCGGCCTGGCGGGCCAGGTCGGACGGGTTGGGCATCGGCTCGTTCGCGACAAGCCGCTGCAGCTCGGGGTCGCCGGTGAAGGCGTCGACGTAACCCTGCTCGATGCGCTCAAAGCGCAGACCGAGCAACAGGTATTCACGGATCAATTCGGCGGGCTCCATACCCGATCAGGCTAACCGCCGCGGCTACTGCAAGACTGTATGGTCATGCGGCGGCTTAGCGAGCCGACTCCCTACGTGGAGTTCGACCGACGTCAATGGCGGACACTGCGTATGTCTACGCCGATGCCGCTCACCGAAGAAGAAGTCGTCGCACTGCGCGGCCTCGGCGAGCAGGTCGACCTGTTGGAGGTCGAAGAGGTCTATCTACCGCTCGCGCGTCTGTTGCACCTGCAGGTCGCCGCCCGCCAGCAGCTCTTCGCCGCCACTGCGGAGTTCCTGGGTGCCGAGAACGACCAGAATCCCGATCGCCCGGTGCCGTTCGTCATCGGTGTTGCCGGCAGCGTGGCAGTCGGTAAGTCGACGACGGCCCGTGTGCTGCAGGCGCTGCTGGCCCGCTGGGACCACCACCCGCGGGTGGACCTGGTCACCACCGACGGGTTCCTCTACCCCAATCACGAGTTGCAGCGCCGGAACCTGATGCACCGCAAAGGGTTCCCGGAAAGCTACAACCGCCGCGCGCTGATGCGGTTTGTCACCTCGGTGAAGTCCGGCGCCGACTACGTATGCGCGCCGGT
Source organism: Mycolicibacter heraklionensis (assembly GCA_001673575.1). Classification (GTDB taxonomy): domain Bacteria; phylum Actinomycetota; class Actinomycetes; order Mycobacteriales; family Mycobacteriaceae; genus Mycobacterium; species Mycobacterium heraklionense_A. The sequence goes on from LZME01000142.1 coordinate 6,775, forward strand.
CTACTCACACATGAGCTACGACATCGTGCCCAGCGCCAAGCAGGTGGTCCGCCACCCCGACATCTTGATCCTCGAAGGTCTCAACGTGCTGCAGACCGGGCCGACGCTGATGATCTCCGACCTGTTCGACTTCTCGCTGTACGTCGACGCCCGAGTGGAAGACATCGAGCACTGGTATGTCTCGCGCTTCCTGGCGATGCGCTCCACCTCGTTCGCCAACCCCGACTCGCACTTCCATCACTACGCGGCCCTGAATGACCAGCAGGCGGTGGCCGCCGCGCGCGACATCTGGCGTTCGATCAACCGGCCCAACCTGATCGAGAACATCCTGCCCACCCGGCCCCGAGCGACCCTGGTGCTGCGTAAGGACGCCGATCACTCGATCAACCGGCTGCGCCTGCGCAAGCTCTAGACGGTATGGGGGGCTGGGGCCTCACTCACATGTGAACGTGGGTTGCGGTCAGGAATTGGGTCCTGGCTGTAGA
>LZME01000143.1 GCA_001673575.1 Mycolicibacter heraklionensis
CGGTAAGGGTGGTGCCGGTGGTGCTGGTGCCGACGGTGGTAATGGTGGCGATGGCGGCGACGGCATCGACGCCACCGCTCCGGGCGCCGACGGTGGCGCGGCCGGTAACGGCGGTAATGGTGGTGCCGGTGGTGCCGCCGGTCTTGGTGGTGCCGCTGGTTCTGGCGGTCTGCTGGGCTCGTCGGGTGTCGCGGGTGTTGGCGGCGTTGCTGGTGATGGTGGTAACGCCGGTGCCGGTGGTAACGGCGGCGACGGCGCCGACGGCGATGGCTCTCACATCGACGGTGGTGCCGGTGGTCGCGGTGGTGACGCGGGTGTGGCCGGTGCCGGTGGTGCGGCGGCGCCTGGCGGCACTGCCGGTGCTGCGGGTGCGGCGGCGACCGGTGGTGGTAACGGTGGCCGTGGTGGTGACGGTGCCGATGCCACCGTCGCCGGTGGTGCCGGTGGTGCCGGTGGCCGCGGCGGTGACGGTGGTTCGCTGGGCAACGGTGGTGCCGGTGGTGCCGGTGGCGACGGCGCGGTTGGCGTGGCCGGGCACACCGATGCCAATGGCGACGGCACGACGGGTCTGGCCGGTGGTGCCGGTGGTGTCGGCGGCGCTGGTGGTGCCGGTGGTTCGCAGGCCGGCAATGGTGGCGCTGGTGGTGCCGGTGGCCGTGGTGGCACCGGTGGTGTCGGTGGTGCCGGTGCCGACGGCACCGCGGGTCTGAATGCGGCCGCCGGTAGCGGTGACAACGGTGGCGACGGCGGCGACGCGACCAGCACGGCCGGCAACGGCGGCGTTGGTGGCGTCGGTGGCGACGGCGGTGCCGGCGGTACCTCGGCGCACGGCATCGCCGGTGCGCACGGTGTCGGTGGCATCGGTGGCGACGGCGGCGCCGCGGGTGCGACCGGGGTCGGTGGTAACGGTGGCGACGGTGCCGGTGGTGGTACCGGGGCAGCGGCCGGTAACGGCGGTAAGGGTGGCGCCGGTGGTGCCATCGGTAGCGGTGGCGCGGGAGGCGCCGGTGGTTCGAGCGGCGGTGGCAACCACGCGGCCTCCGGCGCGGCTGGCGCCGATGGCACCGGCGGTAACGGCGGTAACGGTGGTAACGGTGGTGCCGGCGAGCTCCTTGGCGATGGCACCGTGCAGGCCGGTGGCCAGGGCGGCAACGGTGGTAACGCCGGGGCGATCGGCGACGGCGGTAATGGTGGCGTCGGCGGTAAGGGTGCGACCGGCGCGGCCGGACACACGGACATCAGCGGTAACGGCACGGACGGCGTTGTCGGTGGCGCCGGCGGTGCGGGCGGCATCGGTGGTGCCGGCGGTAGCACCGCGGGCAACGGTGGCGCCGGTGGTGCGGGCGGCGTCGGTGGCACCGGTGGTGCCGGTGGCCACGGGCTCGACGGCCAGGCCGGTGTCGACGCGACGGCCGGCAGCGGCGGCGACGGCACGGTCGGTATCGACGGCGGTGACAGCGGCAACGGTGGTGCCGGTGGTGTCGGCGGTCAGGGCGGTGCGGGCGGCACGGCGACCGCGGGCAACGCCGGCGCCGACGGCGACGGAGGCCAGGGTGGTACCGGCGGTGCGGCCGGTAATGCCGGCAATGGCGGTCGCGGCGGTGACGGTGCGGGCGGCGGCAACAACGCCACGGCCGGATCCGGTGCCCAGGGCGGTACCGGCGGTAACCGCGGCGCGGCGGGCGCCGGGGGTGCCGGTGGCTGGAACGCCGACAACAGCGCCCAGGCGGATCAGGGTGCTGATGGTGCCGAGGGCGGCGGCGGCCACGGGGGTGCCGGCGGCCGCGGTGGAGACGGTGAACTGCTCGGTGGAACTGTGCCGCAGGCCGGCGGCAACGGCGGTGCCGGTGGTACGGCCGGTATCGGCGGCGACGGGGGCGTCGGCGGTGACGGCGGCAACGGCGCGTCGGGAATCAACGGAACGACGGTAGTCATCGATGGGACCGCGGGTGGTACCGGTGCCGTAGGCGGCAACGGCGGCGCTGGCGGCGCCGCTGGCGTGGGCTCGGGTAACGGTGGCGCCGGTGGTAACGGTGGCGCCGGTGGTAACGGTGGTAACGGCGGCGCAGCCGACGACGGTTACCTGCTGGACCTCGCGGGCGGCAACGGTGGAGCCGCCGGTGTCGGTGGCGCGGGCGGCAACGGTGGTGCCGGCGGTACCTCGGCCGAAGGAACCGGCGGCCAGGGTGGCGCCGGTGGTGCCGGCGGCAACGCGGGAACGGCGGCCGTTGGCGGTCAGGGCAGCGGCGGCGGTGGCGGCGCGAACGCCGGTGCCGGTGGCAACGGCGGTGACGGCGCCCTCGGCGGCGCAGGCGGCCAGGCCGGCGTGGGTGGCACCGGGGTCGACGCAGGCGCGGACGGGGCCGCCGGCACGGACGGCATCGCGGCCGACGGTGCAGATGGCGGTCGCGGAGGCGACGGATACGGCCTGATCAGCGGGACGAACACCGGCCAGGGCGGCGGCAACGGCGGTCAGGGTGGCAACGCCGCTGCAGTCGGTAACGGCGGAATGGGTGGCACCGGCGGAGCCGGCGCGACCGTAGACGGCGTCACCGGTAACAACGGGCATGGCACCGACGGAGCGGTCGGTGGTATCGGTGGTGACGGTGGCCTGGGTGGCGCCGGCGGCAGCATTTCGGGCAACGGCGGTGCGGGCGGTTACGGCGGTGTCGGTGGCCAGGGTGGTGCCGGTGGCGCGGGCGCAGACGCCACGGTGGCCGACGCGGCCGGTGGTAACGGCGGCAACGCCGGGGCCGGCGGTGCGGGCGGTAACGGTGGCCAGGGTGGTGCGGCCACCAATGGCACTGGTGGCAACGGTGGCAACGCCGGCATCGGTGGTAACGGCGGCGTCGCCGGCGCCGGCGGTAAGGGCCTCGGCGGCGGCGGTGCGGCGACCGCGGGGAACGGCGGTAACGGCGGCAACGGGGCCGACGGTGGAGCGGCAGGCCAGGCAGGCCTCGGCGGTGCCGGCACCACCAACGGCGCGGATGGCTCCACTCGTCCCGACGGCATTGCCAGCGATGGCGGCGTCGGCGGCCAGGGCGGCGCCGGCGTGGGTCTGAGCGGCGGAGTCGGCCAGGGCGGCGGTCATGGTGGCGCTGGTGGTAACGCGGCTTCGATCGGCAACGGTGGTGCCGGTGGTGCCGGTGGTGTTGGTGCGACCGTGGACGGGATCACCGGCGGCGACGGCAACGGGACTGCGGGAGCGGTCGGTGGCGTCGGCGGCAACGGCGGCACCGGTGGTATCGGTGGCTCCACGTCGGGCAACGGTGGTGCTGGCGGCAACGCCGGCAAGGGCGGCAACGGTGGTGCCGGTGGCGCGGGCGCGGACGCAACAGTGGCCGACGCCGCGGGCGGCAACGGTGGGAACGCCGGTGCTGGTGGCCAGGGTGGTGTCGGCGGCCAGGGCGGTGAGGCACTGGCCGGTATCGGCGGCGCCGGCGGCGCCGCGGGCGACGGCGGTAACGCTGGAACGGCCGGTGCTGGTGGTAAGGGCCTTGGTGGCGGCGGCGCTGCCAACGCAGGCGCGGGCGGCGCGGGCGGTGCCGGTGCCGACGGCGCGGCCGCGGGCACCGCGGGAGCCGGCGGTGTGGGCACCGATGGCGACGGCGCGGACGGCAGCGGTGGCGTGGCCGGTATCGGCAGCGACGGTGGTGCCGGTGGCCAGGGTGGCACCGGCGCGGGCCTGATCAGCGGCACGGACACGGGCCAGGGTGGCGGCGCAGGTGGGCACGGCGGTAACGCGGCGTCGGTGGGCACCGGTGGTGCCGGCGGCAACGGCGGTGCCGGTGCGGCTGGTGAAGACGGCGTCACCCTGAGCGACGGCAACGGCACCAACGGAACCCACGGTGGCGTCGGTGGTGCGGGCGGTGTCGGTGGTGCCGGCGGAACGAATGCCGGCAACGGCGGTGCGGGCGGCCAAGGTGGTGTAGGTGGCGCCGGCGGTAACGCCGGCCACGGCGCCAACGGCGTCAGTGGCGCGGTCGTAACCCCGGGCAGTGGTGCCTCCGGCGCGGACGGGACCAACGGCGGCAACGGCGGCGTCGGCGGTAACGGCGGTATCGGTGGAAACGGCGGTGCCGGTGGCGCGGCCAACCACGGCTCCAGTGGTGCCGACGGTTCTGGTGGCGCCGGTGGGAACGCCGGTAATGCCGGCAATGCCGGCAACGGCGGCCGCGGTGCCGACGGCGCCGGCGGCGGCACGGGCGCAGTGGCGGGCTCGGGCGGTGACGGCGGCAACGGCGGAGTCCGCGGCACGGCGGGCACGGCCGGTGCGGGCGGCTGGAACGCCGGCCACACCTCCCAGGCAGCCGGAGGTAACGCCGGTACCGCGGCTATCGGCGGCAACGGCGGGGCAGGCGGCAAGGGCGGCACCGGCGTGCTGCTCGCAGATGGCACCGCTCAGCTTGGTGGCGCGGGCGGTGACGGTGGCAATGCCGGACCCGTGGGTAACGGTGGCGCCGGCGGTAACGGTGGCGCCGGCGCCGCGGGCGCGACCGGCTCGACGGCTCTGGCCAACGGCGGAACCGGTGGTAACGGCGCCGCCGGCGGTAACGCGGGCAACGGCGGTAAGGGCGGCTCGATCTCCGGCAACGGCGGTCAGGGCGGTGTCGGCGGTGCCGGCGGCAACGGTGGCGCCGGCGGCGCAGGTGTGCAGGGCCTCGCTGGCACCGACGCCGCCGCGGGCAGTGGCGGCAACGGCGGCGACGGCACCGATGGCGGCAACGGGGGTAACGGCGGAAACGGTGGCGCTGGCGGTGCCGGCGGTAAGGGCGGCGGCGCGACCAACGGAACGGCCGGCCTCAACGGCAGCGGTGGTATCGGCGGTAACGGCGGCGCCTCCGGTCAGGCTGGTGACGGTGGCCGCGGCGGCAACGGTGCCGGCGGCGGCATCGAAGACACCGCAGGACACGGTGGTAACGGCGGCGCCGGTGGCGACCGCGGTACGGCTGGTTCCGCCGGTAAGGGCGGCCTGAACGGTGACGGTGTCACCTACCGGTCCGACGGTGCGGCCGGCGTGGTCGCCGGCGGCGGCAACGGTGGTGTCGGTGGTGCCGGCGGAAACGGCGCAATGCTCGCCGACGGTGTGACCGGCCAGGCAGGTGGCTACGGCGGTAACGGTGGCGCGGCCGGTGCGATCGGTACCGGCGGTGCCGGTGGAGCCGGCGGCCGTGGCGGCAGCGGCCTGGCCGGTGGCACCGACATCGACGGCAACGGCACTCTCGGTGGCAACGGCGGCGTCGGTGGCCATGGCGGTAACGGTGGCGCCGGAGGTACCACGTCGGGCGCCGCAGGTGCTGGCGGTGCCGGCGGTACGGGCGGTAGCGGCGGCAATGGTGGCGACGGTGTCATCGGCTTGGCCGGCGACACTGGCGGCAACGGCGGCCAGGGCGGTAACGCGGCCTCCGGTGGTGCCGGTGGCCAGGGCGGCGCGGCCAGCAATGGCGCCGGCGGCGTCGGTGGAGCAGGCGGTAACGCCGGTAACGCCGGTAACGGTGGTGCGGGCGGCCACGGCGGCAACGGCGGTATCGACGCCGCTGCCGGAAACGGTGGCATCGGCGGAGACGGCGGAAACCGTGGCCTCGGTGGTGCCGGCGGCGCCGGCGGCATCGGACAGGGTGGCGCTCAGGCTGGCGACGGCCAGGACGGCACCAACGGCTCCGGCGGCGACGGCGGGGCCGGCGGTAACGGTGGTGCCGGCCAGACCCTGGGCGACGGCTCGGCGCAGAACGGTGGTTCCGGCGGTAAGGGCGGCAACGCCGGCGTGATCGGCACCGGTGGCGCCGGTGGTAACGGCGGCGTCGGCTCGGCTGGCGTCGATGGCGGCACCGACATCAACGGGAACGGCACGGCCGGCACGGCCGGCGGCCACGGCGGCAGCGGCGGCCAGGGTGGTGCCGGTGGTACTGAGGCGGGCAACGGCGGTGCCGGTGGTGCCGGTGGTGCCGGCGGTACCGGTGGCCACGGCGGCGCCGGCGACAACGGTGCCACCGGGACCAATGCGGCGGCCGGCAGCGGCGCCAACGGTGGCAACGGTGGCGACGCCACCAGCACCAACGGTGACGGCGGAGCCGGTGGTAACGGCGGCAGCGGTGGAATCGGCGGCGACGCCACCAACGGCAACATTGGCGCTGCCGGTGCCGGCGGCAAGGGCGGCGCCGGAGGTAACACCGGCGACGGCGCCAACGGCGGTAACGGTGGCGCTGGTGCCGGCGGTGGCAGCGGCACGATCGCTGGCTCCGGTGGTAACGGTGGCCAGGGCGGCACCGCTGGCACGGCGGGCCAAGGTGGCACCGGCGGAATCGGCGGAAACGGCACGGCTGCTGCCGACGGCCAGGACGGCCTGGTGCTCGGCGGCAACGGCGGTGACGGTGGCCACGGCGGTAACGCTGCACTCGGCCAGACCGGCGGTAACGGCGGTGCCGGTGGCGCGGCCGGCACGATCGGACACGGCGGCATCGGCGGTGACGGCGGCGCTGGATCCAACGGTGTGGCTGGCGGCACCAGCGGCGTCAATGGCACCGACGGTACGGCCGGTACGGCCGGCGGCAACGGTGGTGTCGGTGGTGCAGGTGGCTCCATCTCCGGTGACGGTGGCGCCGGCGGCCACGGTGGTATCGGTGGTGACGGTGGCGCCGGCGGAAACGCCGCCAACGGCACCGCGGGAACCAACGCCACGGCCGGAACCGGCGGCAACGGTGGTGTCGGCGGTGACGCCACCGGCGCGGCCGGGGCTGGCGGGGCCGGTGGTGCCGGTGGCCAAGGTGGCGCCGGCGGTACGGCAACGGTTGGCAACAACGGTGCGGATGGGTCAGGCGGCCATGGCGGTAACGGCGGCAAGGGCGGTAACGCCGGTGTCGGCGGCCGCGGTGGTGACGGCGCGGGTGGCGGAACGAATGCCGCAGCCGGTACCGGCGGTAAGGGCGGTAACAGCAGCAGCACTTACGGCGCCGGCGGCGCGGCCGGCGCCGGCGGTCTCGGTGGCGACGGGGTGACCCAAGCCGATAGCGGCGCCGCAGGTAACCACGGCGCCGTCGGCGCTGGTGGCACCGGCGGTAACGGCGGCAATGGCACGACGCTGGGCAGCGGCTTGGCGCAGGTCGGTGGCAACGGCGGCACCGGCGGTAGCTACACCGGTGAGTACGGCAACGGTGGTGCCGGGGGTAACGGTGGTACGGGTGCCAACGGCACGTCGGGTACCAACGCCGCCAACGGCGCCGGCGCCGCCGGCGGTAACGGTGGCAACGGCGGTGCGGCCGGCCAACACGGCGACGGTGGCGCCGGTGGTAACGCCGGCAAGGGTGGCAATGCCGGAGCCAACACCTCGGTCGCCGCGAACGGCGGCACGGGTTCCATGCCCAAGGACCCGAACGGTAACGCTATGGCCGGTGGCCCCGGCGGCGACGGCGCCAAGGGCGCCACCGGGTTTGCCGGTGGAGCGGGTGGCACCGGCGGTGTCGGTGGTGCGGGCGGCACGGTGACCGGTGACGGGGGCAAGGGCGGCCTCGGCGGCAGCGGCGGGATCGGCGGCACCGGCGGTACCGGTGGTAACGGCGGCACCGGCGGTGCCGGCGGCGCGGGTGGCCTCGGCCTGCCCGGGCGTACCGGCGGTACCGGCGGCATCGGCGGTCAGGGCGGCGACGGCGGCGTCGGCGGCGCGGCCGGTCAAGGTGGCGCCGGTGGTGTTGCGCTGGGCGTTGGAAATGCCGGTGAACACGGCGCCGGCGGTCTCGGCGGTCAGGGCGGCACCGGCGGAAAGGCGGGTACCGGTGGCACCGGCGGTGCCGGTGGTGCCGGGTACAACGGCCTCGTCGGTCAGGGCACCGGCGGTGGCGGTACCGGTGGCAGTGGCGGTGCCGGTGGTACCGGTGGCACCGGCGGCCAGGGCGGCGCCAACGCCGACGGCACCCAGGCTCAGGGCGGTGCCGGTGGCATGGGCGGTAAGGGCGGCAACGGGGTCAACGGTGCCTCCCGACCCAGCAAGTCCAACTGGGCGGGCGGGGGCGGTGATGGTGGCCAAGGTGGTGCCGGCGGAACCAATGGTGACGGTGTCGCCGGTAATGCGGGATCCAATGGTGTCGCTGGCACGGCCGCCGGTGCTGGCAAGGGCCCGGCCGGTGTGGGCGGCGCCGGCGGCGCCGGTGGCACGGGCGCGCCCTAGCCAGACGCCTAGGCAAGGCGCGAACGTACGAATCCCCGGTCCGACACTTCGGTGTCGGGTCCGGGGATTCGTACGTGGCGGGCCAAGCGAACTCACGCCAACAAAAAGGGCGGCGACAGCTGCTCTGTCACCGCCCTTCTGTGCCGCTACGCTTACTCTTTGCGATAGCCCGGCATGTCTTCCGGGGTCCGCAGCCAGGCGAACAGGGCGATGTTTTGATCCCACTTGGCCATATAGTGCTCACCCAGGAAGACCCCGCCGCGTCGCTCCCAGAACCGGCGACCGTACGAGCCCGCACCGGCATTGGTGTCCCCGATGATCCGACGGCATTCCGGTTCGGCCGCGAAAATGCTGGACACCAAGGGGCCAAAGATGTTCTTGCCGTGGCCCTTTTCGACCGCGGCGGCGTCCGCCATGGCTCCGTGCAAGCCCACATCGTAGGGAAGGGCGTCATACACCGTTGCCAGGTCGTCTTTTGCCACCCGGAACAGCTCCATATATCCGAGGGGCTCGCCGTGGAGGAGCCAGATGTACGGGCGTGAGTAGGCACCGTCGAACTGGGTTTGCAGGTGACGGCGCCATTCGTCGGGTGGATAGGCGTAGCCCCAGGTTTCGGCCAGATGCGGCCGGTTCATCCATTCCGAGATCATCTCGGGGTCGCCGGGCTGGTCTGCGAAACGGACACTGTACGGATCGGCGAGGATCGGTAGCGGCGGCGCTGGAACACTCAGGAGGTAGTCGCTCAGGTCGATTCGTTGCCGCGGCATACGCGAACTCATAGCGCACCCGAATCCGTTGTAGCCGCGCCGGTTTCGGTGGTCATTGCAAGTGCCTCCTGGTATCGGTTGACGGCGGTGCCGTCGCAATCTTTCTCAAGAATGATGCTACGTTGAGGCACGCGTGTCAGCGCCGAAATACCCTTCGCTGCCGCAAAAGTCAGTCGGTGGACACCCGCGGTCCCGGCGCTCAGACGGTCAGCACAACTTTGCCCGTCACTTCGCCTGATGACAGCATCCGGTGTGCTTCGGCGGCCTGCGTGATGGGCAGCCGCGCACCGATCACCGGCTTGATCCTGCCGTCGCCGAGCATCGGCCAGAGGTCGGTAGTCACCGCGGCAACCACCGTGCCCTTGCTGTGCGGCCCTTCCACCGGCCGGCCGCGCAACGCGGTGCCGATCACCCGGGCGCGTTTGGAGATCAGCTTGCCCAGGTTCAGCTCGCCTTTGACCCCGCCCTGCATCCCGATAACCACCAGTCGTCCGTCGTTGGCCAGCGCATCGACATTGCGGTCCAGGTAGGCCGCCCCCATGATGTCGAGGATCACGTCGGCGCCGCCGGCCTCGCGCACCCGCGCCACGAAGTCCTCGTCGTGATAATTGACGGTGATCTCGGCGCCCAGTTCACGACAGAACGCCAACTTGGCCTCGGATCCGGCGGTGACGGCCACCCACGCCCCGAGCTGACGTGCCACCTGGATGGCGTGGCTGCCCACGCCGCTGGCCCCGCCGTGCACCAGCAGCAACTGGCCCTCGGACAACCCAGCGGTCAAGACCAGGTTCGACCAGACGGTGCAGGCCACCTCCGGCAGACCGGCGGCATCCACCAGGTCCACCCCGGTCGGAATGGGCAGCACCTGGGGCGCGAGAACCGCGACGTACTCGGCGTAGCCGCCGCCGGCCAACAACGCGCAAACCTGTTGGCCGACCGTCCAATCCGACACCTCGCCGCCCACCGCGGCGATGACGCCGGAGACCTCCAGGCCGAGGGTGTCGCTGGCCCCGGGTGGGGGCGGATACAAGCCTGCCGCCTGCAGCAGATCGGCCCGGTTCACCCCGGCGGCGGCAACCCGGATCAGCACCTCGCCCGGAGCCGGTTGCAGGTCGTCTACCTCGCGCCAAGCGAGGACTTCGGGGGATTCAGCGATGATGGCGTGCATGCCGGACACGCTACTACCGGCCCGATGCGGTCGAAAACGATGAGGGAAGCTAAGTGTTGGGCTTAACATGAGGCAGTGCAGCGCAACGATCGCCGCCGGACGGGGAGTGATTTACCCGGCTTGGATCTCGCCGAACGCCAAGCATGGCAACACTATTTGGAAGCCGTGCTGCGATTCGACGCGGCGCTGAACCGGGCGCTCAACGCCGATCATCAACTGTCGGTGATCGACTTGCGGGTTCTCGACATCCTGGTCAAGTCCTCGGACGGATCTGCTCGGATGGGCGATGTGGCCGGCCTGCTCGGCGCGACGCGGCGTCAGATGACGAACCGGATGGACCGTTTAGGGGAGCGTGGGCTGGTACGCCGCGAGCGGGATCCGCAGGACAAGCGCGGGGTGGTCGCGCTGCTCACCGACGACGGGCGCACAATGATCGATCAGGCGATCATCAGCTACGCGAAAGCTGTCTCGACCTACTTGCTCGGATCGTTATCGACTCGTCAGGTCAACACCGTGGCGGAGAACTGTTGGCGCATCGGCGAGGGGCTGCGGCTTTCCGAACTGCGGCGTGCATTGGTCGAACCTGGCGCGCCCGTTTCGGTTCGCGTTGACTCCCAAGCGTTTCCGGAGGCGCCCACGTGCTATATGCCCGGCGTTGATGATGCGGGGAAGCGTTGTTGGCACCAGTTCATGTCATCGTCGGCAACGCTTTTTTCGGTATTGAACGAACGTTTGACCCAGGCGATTCAGCTCGGCTTGATCGACATTCTGCTGTTGGATCTGATCGCGAAGTCGCCGGGTGGATCAGCGCCCTTGAGCGCGCTGGGGCAAGCGTTTGCTCTGCAGCCTAGCCGGATAACTCAGCAGATCAGCCGTCTGGAGTCCGAGGGGCTGGTGCGCCGTCGCCCCGGTCAGAGCGATCGACGGCGCGTGGTTGCCACCATCACGCTGCACGGTCGCGTGCGGTTGGGGCCAGCACATGCCTTCTACGCCAGGGAAATTCGCAGGAACTACTTGGACCCGATGTCGCGCCAGCAGGCGATCGCGCTCGGCGACGCGTGCCGCCGGATCGGGTTGCCCCGCAAAACCCGTGCCGATCGGCCGGTGCGGAGCGTTCGCCGGAGCGCGCCGATAGCCGCGGTGGAAGGCGGAGCCGGTCGCCGGTAATCCGCCGCTCGAACTGCGTCTGGGCCCACCGGCGCCTTGTGCTTCCCAGTGTTTTCACAGTTTGTTGATAGATGGCCGTCGTCAGTCCGCGTGGGGGCAAGCGGACTGGTTACCCGCTGGTAGTTACAGATTGAAACAGTTGGGGCCGCTGTGCGAGCCGATCTGCAGCCACCGATTGCGGCGCTGACCTGGGAACCCACAGTCCGTCGTCGCAAACCGGCGCGGTGTGACAGCAAACGTATTCACGGATAACAACGTTTGATTAGAGACACTCAGCCCTCGCTTAGTTACGTTCGTCGCTGTTCAGTGCGTCACCAATCCATCAGCCGAGGAGTTTCCCTTGCACGCCACCGTTCGCCCCTATGCCACCGCTGGCGTGGCACTGGTCGGAGCCAGTCTCGTCGCGGTCACGCCGTTGTCTGCGCCGGTGCCGGTTCTCTCTGACGTCCAATCCCACGCGGTCGCATTGACGGGGGCGTTCCAGGACGTCCTCAATGCCGCGTCGGCGAATGTCATAACGATGCTCAACAACTGGTATCTGGCACCCGGTGCAGGGATGCAACAGTTTTGGGCCAACCAGATGGACTACGCCGACCGGCTGCTCAACGACCCGTCGGGATCCACCAACGACGTCAACGAGGAAATCCAGAAGCACCTGAACGCGGTGATCTCGGGCTGGGCGCTGCAGAACGAGACCGACGCGACCCACGCCACGGTGCTCAACCACACCATGGATGGCACCCATCAGTTGATGTTCGGCCAAGTCGCCGGCTACATCCCCGCGGACGTGGACAAAGAGTCGATCATGCCGATCATCGACTACCTGGGATCGCCTGCCAGCGCGGTGTTGATGGGGATGATCGGCCCGATGATCAGCCCGTGGATCGCGTTGCTCAACGGCATCACCGACGGCGACAACCCGTTCGACATCCTCGCCAACATGGGTGGTGCGTTCTTCAACGGCGCCACCTTGAACCTGGATTCGCTGCTGCCGATGATCAACTCGTCGGGCTATTTCCCGGCCGGCATGAACATGGACCACCTCGACTTCGCCTTCGGTGGGCTGTTGTCCACGGGTGCGGCCGCGGTGAGCTACCAGACGCTGGGCCCCGGGGGTGGCGTCGCGGCGGAGGTGCCCGCGGTCGGCGGCTCGATCTTCCAAAGTGTGGGTATCGAATTCAGCGGCGTCCCGGTTCTGGGCACCCTCGATCTGAACAGTGCCGGCATCGGGCCGATCGCAGCCTGGCAGGCCTGGGGGCAAACGGTCGGCGCCTTGCTGGGGTCGGGTTGGGACGGCAAGGGGCCGGTCGTGGTCACTCCGCCGTTGGCCGGTGCGGAACTGCCGATCATCGATGACGGCGGCGCCGCAGCGACCGATGCGTTCGGTTGGCTGGGCGACCTACTCGGGCTCTGATCCCCTAAACCCTTAACTCCCAACGATTTTTAGAAAGGCTTGCTTTACACATGAGTCACCACGCCAACACCTGGCGCGCCTCCCGGGCAGTGGGCGTCGTCAGCGCGGTCGGTGCGTTCCTGGCCTTCGGCTTGGCCCCCGTGGCGGCGCCGCCAGCCCAGGCCGATGAATTCGATTGGATCGCAGACCTGTTCGACCCCTCGGCATGGGTGGCCTCCGACGGCTTCACCGGCAGCGCGGATGCTCTCGCGCTCGGGGACCCCATCAACTGGACCACCGTGATCGAGCAGTGGATCTACGACCCGATTCACGATGGCCTGCAGGCCTGGATCACCAGCGACTTCGGTGAACTGGTCAACGGCTGGATCAACACCGCGGCCGGGCAGTACCTGATCGGCAACGGTATCGACGGAACCGAAGCCAACCCCGACGGCGGCAACGGCGGCCTGTGGTTCGGCGACGGTGGCGCCGGCTGGGACTCCGACCAAGCGGGTGTGGCCGGCGGTGACGGTGGCAATGCGGTGGGCTGGCTCGGCGACGGCGGCGCTGGCGGTGCCGGCGGCGCGGGTGCGGTCGGCGGTGACGGTGGTTCGGGCGGGCTCTGGATGGGCAACGGCGGGGCCGGCGGCAACGGCGGCGCCGGGGTGGAGGCGGGCGCCAACGGCGGCAACGCCGGCATCGGCGGCAACGCCTCGGCCTGGTTCTTCGGCAACGGCGGCGCGGGCGGCGTCGGTGGGGCCGGCCGAGAGGGCCTCGCGGGGACCTTCGCCAACGGCGGCACCGGCAACGGCGGCAATGGCGGGTACGGCGGCAACGGCGGGGCTGGCGGGCGTAGCAGCTTCATGTTCGGCAACGGCGGCAACGGTGGCAACTCCGGAACCAGTGCAAACGGCGGCGACGGAGCGGCCGGCACCGCCGAGCACCCCGACGGCGGCCACGGCGGCAACGCGGGATACAGCTTGCGGGCCAGCACGGGAGGCGCGGCCGGCGGCCGCGGATCCACCATCTTCGACGACCCGTTCTTCGGGCGTGACGGGCAGTACGGTGCCAGCACTGACGGGGGCAACGGCGGGGACGGCGGCGCCGCCTACCAAGACGGCAACGGCAACTACCTCGGCAACGGCGGCAACGGCGGCGAAGGCGGCTACGCCGGCGGTTACAGCCGCGGAACCGGTATCGGCGGCGACGGCGGCGACGGTGGCAACGGCGGTGCCGGTATCAACGGCGGCCACGGCGGCTCCGGAGGTGGCGCCAGCGGTAGCGTCGCCGCCTCCGGCCTTCCTGGCGGCAAGGGCGGCAACGGCGGCGACGGTGGGTTCGCCAGTGCCGGCACCGGCGGCAACGGCGGCAACGGCGGTTCCGACCGCGGCAGCGGCGCCGGACTGGGCGGTAACGGCGGCGATGGCGCCACCGACGACGCAAACGTCAAGACCATCGGCGGTAACGGCGGCAACGGCGGCTTCGGCTTTGGCAACGCGCCCGGGGAGGCCGGCGGCCGGGGCGGCACCGGCACCTATGCCGGCGGTAACGGCGGATGGGGCGGCAACGGCGCCGGAGGCCAGGCGGGAGGTAACGGCGGTGCCGGCGGCAACAGCACCGGCTGGCTACACGACGGCACCATCTACAGCGTTGGCGGCAACGGCGGCAACGGCGGCAGCGGCGGCAGCGGCGACAGCACAGTGGCCGGAGGCGACGGTGGGGCCGGCGGGGCCGGCGGTAACGGAGCCACCGGAGCAGGCGTGGTCAGTATCGGCGGCAACGGCGGGGCCGGCGGGGCCGGCGGTCCCAACACCGGCAGCGTCCTGGCTGGCGGTGGGGCGGGCGGCAACGGCGGGGCCGGTGGTGCCGGAGGGTCCGGCACCGCGTCGGGCGGCGATGGCGGGGCCGGCGGAAACGGCACCGCCGGTGCGACATCAGGCGGCAACGGTGGCGCCGGCGGCGTCGGCGGAGCCAGCGGCGGCGTCGCCACCCCCACCAACGATCTCGGCTGGGGGCCCAGCCATGCCGGCAACGGCGGGGCTGGCGGCAACGGCGGAGCCGGCGGCGGTTACGTCGAAGGCGGTGCTCTCGCCCCCGATCCCATCGGCGGCAACGGCGGTGCCGGGGGCAACGGAGGCAACGGCGCAGGGACCGTCAACGGCGGCAACGGTGGCGCCGGCGGAACCGGAGGCGCGGTCGGCGATACCGCCGGCGGGTCGGGGCAGCCTGGCACCGCGCCGAGCGGGACGACCGGCGGAACTGGAGGCAGCGGCGGCGCCGGCGCCCACCCGGCGCCCGCAGGGTAGGGCGACACGAGAACGGCGGTGGCAGCGGGCCAGCCGGTTAGCCGGCAGCTTGTTGTCGCCGCCCCCGCCTCGGCAGCGGATGCACAACCGGTCGACAAGGTCGAGATCCTCCCAACCACTTAGAGAGGCCTGATCCAAGATGAGCCGTAACCACATCAACCAGCGCCGCCGCTTCAAGGCGATCGGTTCCGCCAGTACCGTTTGTGCGTTCTTAGCGTTCGGGATGGTTCCGCTGAGCGTGGCGCCGCCGGCTCAGGCCGATGAATTGGATTGGATTGCCGATCTTTTCGACACTTCGTTTTGGCTGACTCCCGAGCCGGCCGACGTAGCCGCCTTCGACTGGACCTCCATGATCGACCAGTGGTTCTACGACCCGATCCATACCTCGATGGAGGCCTGGATCAACAGTGATTTCGGGTCGATGGTCAACGGTTGGATCAACACCGCCGCCGGACAGTTCCTGATCGGTGACGGGGCCGATGGCACCGCCGAGAATCCCGACGGCGGCAACGGCGGCTTGTGGTTCGGCGACGGTGGAAACGGCTGGGACAGTACTGAAGCCGGCGTGGCCGGCGGCGCTGGCGGCAATGCTGCGGGCTGGCTCGGCGATGGCGGTGTCGGTGGTGACGGTGGCGCGGGCGCCAATGGTGGTGACGGCGGGGCCGGCGGGACCTGGATGGGCAACGGCGGCGCCGGCGGCAACGGTGGGATAGCCCTGGATCCCAGCGTCGCCGGAGGCAACGGTGGAGCCGGCGGCAACGCGTCGGGGTGGTTCTTCGGCAACGGTGGTGTAGGCGGTAACGGGGCCAATGGGCTGGCCGGCGCCGCAGGCACATTCGCCAACGGCGGCGACGGCAACGGCATAGCCGGCGGTTACGGCGGCAACGGCGGTGCCGGTGGGCGCAGCAGCTTCATGTTCGGCAACGGCGGCAACGGTGGCAACGCGGGAGCCGGCGGTAAGGGGGGCGACGGCGCCACCGGCACTGTCGATCACGTAGACGGCGGGAACGGTGGCTGGTCCTGGGGTGGTGGCGCCGGCGGTGCGGCCGGCGGGCGCGGATCCTCCATTTACACCAGCCCCATGTTCGGACACGTCGGGCAGCTCGGCAACGGCGGCGACGGCGGCGACGCTGGTAACGGCGGCGACGCCTACCAAGACGTGAATGGCCACTACCTGGGCAACGGTGGTTCCGGCAGTGACGGCGGGATCGCCGGCAACGGCAACGTCGGTGGCAACGGCGGCCTTGGTGGCCACGGCGGCAACGGCCTCAACGGTGGAGCCGGCGGCTGGGGCGGAAACGGCGGCCAGTCCGCCGGCAACAACACCGGCGGCGCCGGCGGAAATGCCGGCGCCGGCGGAGACGCCACCGCGGGCACTGGCGGAAACGGCGGCTGGGGAGGTTGGGGCGCTCCATCCCAAAGCGGTGCCGGTGGTGTGGGTGGTAACGGAGGCGCCGGAGGCAATGGGGCTACCGGCGACAGCACCGTCAAGACCATCGGCGGCGACGGCGGCGGTGGCGGCATGGGCGGAAGCAGCCAAACCGGCGTCGGTGGGGCCAGCGGCGACAGTGGGGACGGCGGTGCCGGAACCTATGCCGGTGGCAACGGTGGTGACAGCTTCTTCGGTGCCGGATCTGGTGCCACCGGCGGGGCCGGCGGCCGCGGCGGAAACGGCGGCGACAGCACCGGGTGGGACGACGGAGCCGGCACCATCTGGAGCCACGGCGGTAACGGCGGTAGCGGCTCCTCCGGCGGTGGTGGCTACATCGGCGGAGGAGCGGTCGGCGGCACCGGCGGAAACGGTGGTGCCGGGGCGACCGGGCCGGGTGTCATCAGCGTGGGTGGCAATGGCGGCAGCGGCGGCACCGGCGGCACCGCGTACGGCGGCGGCAATGCCGGTACCGGCGGTGTAGGCGGCAACGGCGGAAGCGGCACGGCATCGGGCGGCAATGGCGGCACCGGTGGCAGTGGCGGCGCGGGCATGGTCTTACTCGGCGGTAGTGGGTCAGGCGGCACCGCCGGTGACGGCGGTGCCGGTGGGGCCGGCGGCACCAGTGGCGGAGTCGCCATGCCCACCGATAACCCCTACGGTGCTGGCCCCAGCCACGCCGGCAACGGCGGCGACGGCGGCATGGGCGGCACCGGCACGGTCGGCGTCGGCGGTGACGGCGGCGTGGGCGGGACAGGTGGGAGTGCGCAAGGCAGCGTCGATGGTGGCAATGGCGGTACCGGCGGCGTCGGCGGAACCGGCTACACGGGCGCGCCGGCCACCAACCCCGCGCATGAACCAGGCGGTAACGGCCACGACGGTGGCACCGCCGGCAACGGCGGCGTCGGCGGCGCAGGTGGCGCTGCGGTGGACGGCAACGGTGGCAACGGCGGTACCGGCGGAGCGGGCGGCACCGGTGGAGCTGGCAGCCGCGGCGGCAACGGCGGCACCGACGCGGGCGGCAACACCCTGCCCGGCGGCAACGGCGGTGACGGGGGAACCGGCGGCAACGGGGCGGCCGGAGGCGCCGGTGGCACCAGCACCAATGGGTCCAACGGTGCCCACGGAACAGCCGGGGCGGCCGGCTCCGGTGGCGCCGGAGGCGTGGCCGGTACCGGTACCCCGCCGGGCCAGCCTGGCACCACCGGCGGCAGCGGCCAACCCGGCTGACCCCGCGGGAGCACTGACCCGGCCAAGGTACGATTTCCCGCGGTGGCGTGGCAGAGCGGCCTAATGCACTCGCCTTGAAAGCGAGAGACGGCTAACACCGTCCGGGGGTTCAAATCCCTCCGCCACCGCCCTTTTTCGCACCCGATGCACATCGGGTTCGGCGCATTCCTTCCGCGGGCCGCTCACCGCCGGTGGTTGCCACCCCGCCGTATTCAGCCCATGACCCAGGCATTCAGCGCGTGGAGATTCCGCAGCAAATTCGGACGCCGTCGCTGCGGTGCCAATGCGTCTTGTACATCGCCAGCCGATCAAGTTGTATACAAAATGCGGACGAGCGGTCAGTCGTTGAACTTCTAGCAGTACTGACCCAACGAGCGCATACCGTCCATCCCTTGACCTTGGTCGGGATTTGTACCGACTGGCTCGCCGGCATTAAATGTATTCAACGATCGACCGGATACGTCGCTGGGGAACAGCTACGCGCTACTCGGATGCGGAATGACGTTGGCGCACTGGAGCTAAGCGTGGCTACCATGACGCTATGCAACGTCCGGCTCGTCGCCGCACCCCCAGTGATCTCCCCGGATTGGACATCGCCGAGCAGAAGTCGTGGCAGAACTTTCTGCACGCCGCGCTGCGCTTTCACGCCACAATGGACCGCTGGCTGACCGAAGCCCACAATCTCTCCGTCATTGACTTGCGGGTGCTCGACATCCTGAGCAAGTCTGACGACGGCGCGGTACGGATGGGCGACTTGGCCGACGCGCTGGGCGCAAACCCGCACCACATGACCAAACGGATCCGTCGCCTCGAAGAGCGGGGTTTGGTTCAGCGCGAACAGAATTCCGATGACCGGCGAGGGGTGGTCGCCCGGATCACCGACGACGGTCGGCGGGTGGCGCGGCATGCCAGCCACAACTACGCCCAAGGGGTCAAGACCCACCTGATCGGTAGCCTGTCGCGGCGCCAGCTCGCCACGCTCGAGGAGAATTGCCGACGGATCAATTCCGGTCTGCGGCAGGCCGACTCGACTTTGTATGTCTCCCGGGCCCCCGGCGGCGAACTCGCAGTCAAGCCACCGCTCTGATCTGCGCCGGCGCGCAGCGCCCCGCGGTTTGCTCATATGCCGTTCTTCGCTCGCTGTGAAGTAGCTGTTAAACGTATTAAGAGCGTTCATCATTGAGGTTCTGGGCCAATGCTTGTTGGGCTCGGGCATCGCATGCGTCCTGCGGTTACCGTCCTGGCGCGGGGCTTCGCCGCTGCCTGGACCCCCTGTTAGAACACGTTCTGATTGCTACCGGCGAGTTAGTTGCCGGTTGAATCAACCGTCCCGGTTTGTATATTTGCTGGGGATGCCTCAAAAGGGCGTGTGAAAGGCCTCGATGCCTTGGCTGGCAGCGTTGCGGGCTGGCGCCCGCGCAATACTGATGTATGTAGAAGGATGCAAACGCCCCCGATTTTCGTGGTCATTGTGGGAAGGGTTTCGGTACCGTCGCCCGCCGTGGAGGACACAGGGGGCCAAGCGCCGGCGATGCGGCTGCCGGGGCTCGAAGACATCGAGCAGAGTTCTTGGCAAGAGTTCGTCGAGTCGTCGACCAATCTGTTGGGCGCGCTCAACCGAAGCCTGCTGGGCCGGCACCGACTGGATCTGTCCGAGCTTCGACTGCTGGATCTTCTTGCCAAGTCCGACAGCGGATCTGTCCGAATGAGCGAACTGGCCGCGGCGCTGATGCTGCTCCGCAGCCGGGTGACTTGGCTGACCCGGCGGCTGGAAAGCCGCGGTCTGGTTCGCCGGATACCTATTCCCGGTGATGGTCGGGGAGTGCGGGCCGAGCTCACGCCCGAGGGCCGAATGAGGCTGACGGAGGCCCGCAAGACCTACGCCGAACAGATCCGCCGGCTCTACGTGAACCAGATGTCACGCCAGCAAATGCTTGCACTGGGTGCCAGCTGTCATCAGATCAGCGCGTCGCTGGACGGCGCAGACCTTCCGAAAAAGTCGACGATGGACTGAGTCGCTCGCCTCTTGCGCAATCCGGAGTACAAAGTTGCCGAATTAGGCTCCGGGCGTCGCGTGTCGTGGATACGATCGCCCGGCATGGGGCACCTGCGGGCTCTTGAGCGGCCAGTGTGGGAATTGCCGGCGCTTGACGCCGCTGAAAGTGCCTGCGTCCACCAATTTGTCGATACCTCCGAACGCCTGCTGGCGGCGTTGAATGAAAGCCTGGTCCATGCCCACGGATTGACTCTCTTTGAAGTTCTGGTCCTGGCCCGCCTCGCCAGCGCAGACACCGGGTCGGCCCAAATGAGGGACCTGGCCAAGGCTTTCGCGCTAGCGCCGAGTCGGGTGACGTCGCTGATCGATCGCCTGGTAGCCGAGGCATTGGTCTATAGGCGTCCGCACCCGGATGACCGCCGCGCGGTGCTTGCACACATCACTGCCGAGGGTCGGAAGCGGTCGGCAGCGGCGGGCGTGACCTATGCGCGCGGGATTCGTGCGTACTACCTCGCTCAGCTGTCGCGACAGCAGGCAATCGCGCTCGGTGACGTCTGCCGGCGAACCGGCCTTCCCTGAGGGACATACTGGCCCGCTTCACGCGCTGGGAGTGATCGAGGCTGCGCGAGAAGATTCTCAGGATTATGGTCCCATGAACTTGGGCAGTTAAGGCGTCGTGTCTGACTGCTCACTCGACGTAAAGGCCCGCTGCCTGCGGAGACACGTGTCGAGCGCATGTTAGCTAAAGCTCGTCTAATAGGTATCCGTGCAGCCGCAAATTGATTTGACACGTGTTTCTACAGGGCAGTTCCGCACCTTGTCGTCTGGCTACCCCCGTCCAGGTCAACGGCTATTACGCGTCGGCAAGGCGCGGAAATGGTGAGGATGAACGTGTTTCAATTCTTACCCGTCGGTAATTTCCAGTTGAACCATTTGGCGGGTGATAAAGATTTGCTGATGCCAGATGTTAACGCCGATACCAGGGGATTTGTCGAACGATCAGATTGCGGGACCGGTATTGGATCGGACCCTTTGCGGAGAGGCCCTTCCTGACTGCTGATTTTCAGGTCTCACTCAGTTACGTTCCGTGTGCTGAGTCACATGACCTGAAGGAGCTCCCTTGCACGCCATTCTTCGCCCCTACGCAACGGCCGGTGTCGTCATCGCCGGGACCGGCCTGATCGCTGCCACACCGGTGGTGGCACCGGCGCCTGCACCCGCGGTCGCCTCGGTCGTTGATGTCGCGCTCACGGGCCTGTCCGGCTTCCTCGACACCTGGCAGGACGTCATCAACACGACGAATGCCAACATTTCGACGCTGGTGAACAACTACATGATCGCCCCCGGGGTGGCCTGGCAGCAGGTGTACGCCAACGTCATGGGCTACATGCAGCAGTTCCTCGACGACCCGAGCAGCAGCACTTTGGCTGACATCAACACCCAGCTTCAGGAGCACTGGGTGGCGGTGCGCGACGGCTGGGCGCTGCCGTTGGACACTTCGGACGCGACCAAGACCATGGTGCTACACCACACCATCGACGGCGGGCCCACTACCGGCCATAGTGTGCTGATCAGTCAGGTTCCGAGCTTCTTGCCGCCCGGTACGGATGTCGACATGGTGAACTCGGTGCTCAACTTCATGACCTCACCGCTGTCGGGTGTCATCATGGGCCTGCTGGCCCCGGGGATCAGCCCCTGGGTCGCCCTGCTGAACAGCGTCACCGACGGGGACAGCCTGCAGGAGATTATCGCCAACACCTGGGGCGGCTTCCTCAACGGCGCCACCCTCAACCTCGACTCGCTGCTGCCGACGATCAACGACGCCGGATTCCTTCCGGATGGCATGAGCCTCGATCACTTGGAGTTCGCCTTCGGCGGCCTGCTCAGCACCGGGGCGGTGTCGCTCACCACGTATCAGGTGATGGGCGCCGGCGGTGCAGTGGAGGCCTCGGTTCCGGTGGTCGGCGGTTCCCTCTTCAACTCTCTCGGTCTGGAGATGGTCGGCGTCCCGATCCTGAATTCGATCAATGTCGAGGGCCACGGGATCGGCCCGATCGCCGCCTTGGAGGCATGGGGACAGACCGTCGGGGCGTTGCTGGGCTCGGGTTGGGACGCTAAGAGCGGCGCCGTCGTCGTGACGCCGCCAGCGGCCGGAGTCGAGTGGCCCACCATCCCGGACGACTTCATCGATGACGGCGGCTCCAGCGCCGAAGCCACCAACATATTCGGCGTGCTGGACGGCTTGCTTGACAACATCTTCGGCTAATCCGATAACCCCAAACTTCAACTACCCCAGAGCTTTATATCTGACGAAAGGTGTTCCTCAATGAGTCGTCGACACAGCAGCAATCGGCGTCGTGGTCAGCAGGAGGCTGGCCAGGCGCGCCGCAAGCGGGCGATCGGTGCCGGCGGTGCTGCCGCCGCATTCTTGTCGTTCGGCATGGCGCCGCTGGTCGCCTCCCCGGCGGCCCAGGCTGACGGTCTGGACTTCTCGTGGGACTGGTTCGACCCTGCGGAGTCGGTGGCCGATGCGCCGCTGTCCGCTGCCGGTGGCTTCTTCGACATGAGCACCATCATCGAACAGTGGATCTATGACCCCATCCACTTCGGTGTGGAGGCCTGGATCAACAGCGACTTCGGTGAACTGGTCAACGGTTGGATCAACGAATCCTCCGGTCTGTTCCTGATCGGCGACGGCGCCGATGGGACCGCCGAGAACCCCGATGGCGGTGACGGCGGACTGTGGTTCGGTGACGGCGGGGCCGGCTGGGACAGCGATGACGCGACGCTGGTCGGCGGAAACGGTGGTGCCGCAGGGTGGTTCGGTGACGGCGGCGATGGTGGTGCCGGCTTCGAGACCGGCGCCGGCGGTAATGGCGGTGCCGGCGGGTCCTTCATGGGCCTCGGCGGCGACGGTGGTGCTGGCGGTATGGGCGTCAGCGACGGCGGCAACGGCGGGGCCGGCGGCAACGGCGGTGACGCGGTCGGTTGGTTCTTCGGCAATGGCGGCGCTGGTGGTGCCGGCGGCAATGGCACCGCGGGTGCCAATGGCAGCTACGCCAATGGCGGTACCGGCATCGGCGGTACCGGCGGCAACGGTGGTGCCGGCGGTACGGGTGGCCGCAGCGGGTACCTCTTCGGCAACGGCGGCAACGGTGGTGCCGGTGGCGCTGCCGGAAACGCCGGCACCTCTGCCAACGGCGTCGACGACGGCGTTGCAGCTCACCTGAACGGGGCCGCTGGTGGCGCCGGTGGCAACGGTGGTGCCGGTGGCGCCGCCGGCGTGAAATTCGACGGCTCGTACGGCAGCGCCGGCCAAGTCGGCACCGCTGCTCAGGGTGGTGCCGGAACCGACGGTGGTGACGCCTACAAGGACTCCAATGGTGACTACCTCGGAAACGGCGGCGCCGGCGGCAAGGGCGGTACCGGCGGTGCCGGGCCCCTCGGCGGCAACGGCGGGGTCGCCGGCAACGGCGGTGACGGCCTGACCGGTGGCACCGGTGGTACCGGCGGGGCAGGCGGAGCCGGAGCCGGCATTGGCGGCGTCGGTGGCAACGGCAGCGACGGTGGCGCCGGTGGATTCGGCGCGCTGCACGGCGGTAACGGCGGCAATGGCGGCGCCGGCGGTGGCAACACCCTCAAGGACGGCCATGGCGGCAATGGCGGTAACGGTGGCGCCGCCGGTGACGCGGCTACCGATGACAACACTGTGCAAACCGTCGGAGGTAACGGCGGTACCGGGGGGAACGGTGGTCAGGGCGGTGTCGTCTCGATCCTGGGCGCCGTCAACGGCTGGGGAGGTCAGGGCGGTGACGGCGGCGCGGCCGGCACCGGTACCTACATAGGCGGTAACGGCGGTAACGGCGGTAACGGCGGCAACGGCACACTTGGTGGTGGTGGTGACGCCGGTCATGGAGGCGACGGCGCGGCTAGCACCGGGTGGAAGTCCGGCGATGGAACCATCTTCAGCAAGGGCGGCAATGGCGGTAACGGCGGCACCGGTGGCGCCGCCTCAGCCAACGCCTTCGCCGGTGATGGCGGTGACGGCGGCGTGGGCGCAGCCGGAGTGACCGGTGCCGGCGTGATCAGTACCGGTGGTAACGGTGGTACCGGTGGTAACGGTGGCGCCGCCTCGGCCGGTTTGTCGGCCGGCGGTGGTACCGGCGGGGCCGGCGGGGCCGGCGGTGACGGCGGTGACGGCACCGCGTCCGGTGGTAACGGTGGCAACGCCGGGAACGGCGGTGCCGCGCAGCTCCAGGGCGGTACCGGTGGTGACGGTGGTGCCGGTGGCGATAGCGCCGGCGCCACTAACCCGAACAACCCCTTCGGCGCCAGCCACGCCGGTAACGGCGGTAACGCCGGAAACGGGGGCAACGCCCCGGCCGGTAACTTCGCGCCTGGCCCCGGTGGCAACGGCGGTACCGGCGGCAACGGCGGCACCGGGGCCGGGGCGGTCAATGGTGGCAACGGTGGCACTGGCGGCTACGGCGGCGGCGGCTCCACCGGCGGCAATGCCGGCGACGGCGGCGACGGCGGTGCGGCGACGGGCACCGGCAACGGCGGAAACGGCGGCAACGCCGGCCTCTGGGGAGGCACCGCGACTGCCGGGACCAAGGGAGTTCCGCACCCGCGCGCCGATGGCGGCGATGGCTACGATGCCGGGAATGGCGGCGCCGGCGGCAACGGCGGTGACGGCGGCAGCGCGGTCTCCGGTAACGGTGGCGCCGGCGGCAACGGCAGCGTCGGCGGCAATGGCGGCGCCGGCGGCGTCGGCGGTAAGGGCGGTGTCGACGCCAACGGCAACGGCTTTAACGGCGGCGACGGCGGCAAGGGTGGCGCCGGCGGCACCGGCGGAGTCGGCGGCAAGGGCGGCGTCAGCACCAGTGGTTCCAACGGAACCGCCGGCACTGATGCCCTCGACGGCAACGGCGGCGCCGGCGGTACCGGTGGCGCGGGCGGCAGCGGAGTCAACGGCGGCTCGGCCGGTAACGGCGGCAACGGCGGTACCGGTGGCACCTCCGGGTCCGGTACCGGCGGGGTCGGCGGTAGCGGTGGCGCTGGCGGGGCCGGCGCCGCGGGCGTTGCCGGAGACAGTCCGGCCAAGGGCGCTGGCGGCGATGGAACCGACGGCACTGCCGGCGGCAACGGCGGTAAGGGTGGCGCCGGTGGCACCTCCAGCACCGGCGACGGCGGTAAGGGCGGCACCGGTGGTGCCGGCGGCATTGGCGGCACCGGTGGTAGTGGCGGCAAGGGCGGCGTCGACTCCGCCGGCAACGGCCTGGCCGGCGGTGACGGCGGCAACGGTGGCAAGAGTGGTAACGGCGGTACTGGCGGCACTGGCGGCACCAGCACCAGCGGCACGGATGGCACCGGCGGCAACGGCGGCGCCGGTCCGAATGGTGGCAAGGGCGGCAATGGCGGTAACGGCGGCGCCCCGACCGGCGGCGGCACCGGTGGTGCGGGCGGCCAGGCCGGCACCGGCGGAGGTGGCGGCACTGGCGGTAGTGGTGGCCCGGGTGGCAACCCCGGCTCCGACGGCAACGCCGGCGCCAACGGCAACCCCGGCACACCCGGGTAAGGCCAGCAGATCGCGTATCGCGGCCGTCGGGTCCCTCACCGGACTCGGCGGCCGCGGTCGCGTTTGCGGGCCTAACTGTTCACTCTGCGCTCACGGCGCACCCCGCTCGCGCCTTCCCGCCCTGAGCGCAGAGTCATCAACAAGGTGGAGTGCCGCGGTAGGGGCTCAATCCGGTTGACATAATCCGGGCTGTCGCTCAGAGGCGGGCGCTAACCCACATGACCCCGGGCGGTGACGGATGTGGCGCCTGTTACGCGCGCGGGATCTCCGCCGCGATGGTGTTCATCAGCGCGGTGTAGCGCTTGGCCTCCGGATCCTGGCCCGGCTTGCCGCTGGAGATCAGCCCGGCCGAAAGCCCTCGCTCGGGGTCGGTCCAGATAGCGCAGTTGACCAGGCCCAAATGCCCGAACGCGGCGGGCGCGCCGCGGCCGAACGGCCCGAACCGCTTGGACCCCAGCATGTAACCGGTGCCCCAACGCAGCGGCGCCAGCCCGGTGGCGACATCGGGCCGCAACCGGCGGCACTGCGCCGTCGCACCCCGCAGAGTCTCCGGCGACAGCACCCGCACCCCGTCGAGTTCGCCTCCGCGACGCCAGATCTCGGCGAATCGCGACAGCTCGAACGCGGTGGAGATGGTGTTCGACGACGGCACCACCGTGGTTAGGAAGAACGGGCTGTTGGTGACCGGGATGATCTCGTACACCGACCCGCCGATCGCTTTGCGGAACACCGCGACCGCCGCGCCGGTCGGCTGCTTACCGGTGGCATGGCTGGGCGCCACCAGCGGAATGTCTTGTGGGGCAACGCCATAATTGGTCCACCGGAAGCCCAACGGGTCCAGGATCTCGGTGGCCAGCACGTCGCGGATGTCTTTGCCGGTGGCCGCCCGCACGATCTCCCGGGTCAGCGGCCCCCAGGTCAGGGCGTGGTACATGTGCATCAGCCCGGGCGGGTACACCAACCGCAGGTTGGCCAGCTGCGCCTGGGCGTACTCCGGGTCGTCGGCGCGGTTGAGGTCGGGCTTGGGCCCGGTGGCGAACGGCACCCCGGCGCTGTGTGTCATCACGTGCCGAATAGTGGTGCGGTGCTTGCCGTGTCGGCCGTAGTCGGGCAGGTAGTCGCTGACGCGATCATCCAGGGAGAAGGCGCCGCGCTCGGCCAGCATGTGCATCACGGTGCTGGTGATGGCCTTGGCGGTCGAGTACACACAGAACGGCGTGTCCACGCTCACCGGGACCAGCTCGGCGTCCTCGGGATCTTCGGGACCGTTGCCCCAGCCGTGCCCGATCGCCCGGTTGAGCACCACGCGACCGTTGTGGCGCAGGCACAACTGGATGGCCGGGTGCAGGCCGGCGGAATACCAGTGCCGGGCGGCCTGCCAGATCCGTTCCACGGCCGCCGGGTCGATACCGGAGTGGTCCTCGTCGCCGATCACGGTCACGGCGTCGAGGTCGGCGGGGATACGGACGGTGCCGTCAGGAGTCATGCCCGCCAGGTTACGTGGGACGCCGAGCTCCGCCCCGGCCGAAATAGAGCTCCTGGGTCGCCAGGCAGACCAGCTGCCCCGCCCGGTTGTACATCGTCGAGGTCGTCAGGCCGCGTCCGGCGATGCCGCTGGGCGTGAACTGGTCCGAGAGCACCCAGTCCGAGAGGTCGACGGGGCGCTGGAACCACAGCGCATGGTCGATCAGCGCGTTGAAGGTGCTGGCCTGGTTGGTGCGCCGCATGGCCAGCGCGGCCTCCACCATGGTGGTGCCGGACAGGTAGGTCAGCAGGGCACTGTGCATCGCGGGATCAGCGGGCACCGCCTCGGCGGGTTTCCACCACAACCGCAACCGCGGCGATGGCTCGGCGCGCTCCATGGCGATCCGCGGCGGTGCGTCCACGTAGCGCAGGTCGAAGGGGTGCGGCTGGACCCAGTAGCCACCGAGTTCATCGGCGTAGGCGGACAGTTGTTCCTGCGACGACGGCAGCGAATCCGGGTCGGGGACATCCGGTATCGGCTGCTGGTATTCCGGTGCGTCCACGGCGGTGGTGAACGACGACAGCACCTCGAGTAGGATCTGGCCGTCCTGGCGGGCGGTGACCTGGCGCGTCGACAGCGTGCCGCCGTCGCGGGCCACCTCCACGTGCAGGTCGACCGGGCGGCGGGCGTCCCCGGCCCGCAGATAGTAGACGTGCACGCTGTGCGGCACCCGCCCCGGCGCGGTGCGGCTGGCGGCGATCAGCGCCTGGCCGGCGATATGCCCGCCGACGATGTGGTGGATCCGGTTGTCCAGCTGGGTGGCCACGAAGTGCTCGTCGTCGACGCGGTCGACGTCGAGGGTGGCGATGATGTCGGCCAGGGCCGGCTGGCGGTGCGGCACGTCGGCGCTCATGCGTGCGCCCCCATCTCCATGAGGTACACGCCCGCGCCGATCAGCACCACGCCACCGGCCATCACCGGGGTGAACGGATCGTCGAACAAGAACCGGGCCAGCACCGCCGTGGCCGCCACGCCGATGCCCGACCAGACCCCGTAGGCCACCCCGACCGGAATCCCGCGCTTGAGCACCATCGCCAGCAACACGAACGACACCACATAGCCGACGGCCACCGGGATCGCCCACTGCCAGCGGGAGAAGCCGTCGGAGGCGCGCATCGACAGCGTTCCGGCGACCTCGAAACCGATCGCTCCCAGCAGCAGCAGCCAGGCCATCACTCGCCGGTGAACTCGGGCTTGCGTTTGCCCATGATGGCGCCGATACCCTCCATCAGGTCTTTGGACGCCAAGAACGCCGAGTTCCACGCCGCGACATAGCGCAGGCTGGCCGCCACCCGGTCGGTGCGCTGCTCGTCCAGAACGTCTTTGACCCCGGCCACGGTCAGCGGCGGGTTGGCGGCGATCTCGGTCGCGGTGGCGTGGGCGGCGGCCAGGCAGGCCTCGGCGTCGGCATAGACGTCGTTGACCAGGCCGATCTTCTCGGCCCGGGCGGCGTCGATGTCCTTGCCGGTCAGCGCGAGTTCACGCAGGTGACCGTCGGACAGGATCAGCGGAAGCCGGGCCAGGCTGCCCACATCGGCGACGATCGCCAGCTTGACCTCGCGCACGCTGAACTTGGCGTCGGCCGCGGCGTAGCGGATGTCGACCGCCGAGATCAGGTCGACCCCGCCGCCGATGCACCAGCCCTGGATCGCGGCGATGGTCGGGGTGCGGCAGTCGGCCACCGCGGTGATCGCACCCTGCATACGCTGCAGCTCGCGGTGGAAGTCCGCCCGCGGCCGGGCCAGCGCCCCCTCGGCCAGCATCGGTGTCATGGTGCCGCCCATCGCGGCCAGATCAAGCCCGTAGCTGAAGTTCTTGCCGGAGCCGGTCAGCACGATCGCCCGCACGTCGCGGTCGGCGTCCAACTCGGCGAAGACCCCCGGAAGCTCCGCCCAGAACGCCGGGCCCATCGCATTGCCCTTGCCCGGCCCGATCAGCGTGACCTGGGCAACGTGGTCTTTGATCTCGACGGTGAGGGATTCATAGGTCTCGGCCATACTCCAGACCGTAGCGTGGACCTATGGCCTCCGATCTGCGACCCGGTCCCGACGCACCCCCTGCCGACGAGCTGGCCGGCGCCGAAGCCGCCCTCGCGGTGTTGGCGCAGGTGCTGCATCACATCAGCAGCGACGAATTGACCAAGCCGACGCCGTGCTCGGAATTCGACGTCGCGCAGCTGACCGAGCATCTGCTGAACTCCATCCGCGTCCTGGGTGGCGCGGCCGGCGCTGTGTTTGCCGACAGCGACACCGCCGAGTCGCCGGAACGGCAGGTCATCGCCGCGGCCCGGCCCGCTTTGGACGCCTGGCACGGCCGTGGCCTGCAGGGCTCCGTCGCGATCGGCCCCAACGAGTTGCCTGCGACGATGGTGGTGGGCATTCTGTCGCTCGAGTTCCTGGTGCACGCGTGGGACTACGCGACGGCCACGGGCCGCACGGTGCAGGTGGCCGAACCGCTGGCCGAGTACGTATTGAGCCTGGCGCACGCGATCATCACCCCGGCGGGCCGGGTGCGAGCGGGGTTCGATGACCCGGTCGACGTCCCCGATTCGGCGTCTAGCCTGCAGAAGCTGATCGCCTTTACCGGACGGTCATAGCCTCGCAACCTGCTGTCCAGTCCAGCGTCGTTCAAGGTGCCTAGCGTGGGTAGGACATGGACATTGCCGGATGGTTATGGGCATTGACGATCGTCGGCCTACTAGGGCTCCTGGCGTTCGACTTCTTCATGCATGTACGCAAGGCACACATTCCGACGTTGAAGGAATCCGCGCTCTGGTCCGCCGGCTACGTCGGTGTCGCCGTGCACTTCGGGGTTGGCGTGTTTGTCTTCGGTGGAGCTGATCCGGGCTCGGAGTACTTCGCCGGCTACGTCACGGAGAAGGCGCTTTCGGTCGACAACCTGTTCGTATTCCTGGTCATCATGGCCAGCTTCCGAGTGCCGCGCGCCGACCAGCAGAAGGTCCTGCTGTTCGGGATTGTCATGGCGTTGGCCGCCCGCACCGGCTTCATCTTGCTCGGCGCCGCGCTGATCAACCGTTTCTCCTGGGTTTTCTACTTCTTCGGCCTGCTCCTGCTGCTGGCGGCGGGCAACATGCTCAGGTCGGGCAGCGCAGAGGAGGCCCACCGAGCTCCCGATGTCATCGTCGGGCTGGTGAAGAAAGTGGTGTCCACCACCGAGCGCTATGACGGCGACCGACTGTTCACCCGCATCGACGGGCGCTGGGCGATCACCCCGATGGTGTTGGTGATGCTGGCGATCGCCGGCACCGATGTGCTCTTCGCGCTCGACTCGATCCCGGCGATCTTCGGCCTGACCCAGAACAGCTACCTCGTGTTCACCGCGACGGCTTTCTCCCTGCTGGGCCTGCGGCAGCTCTACTTCCTGATCGACCAACTGCTCGACCGGCTGGTGTACCTGTCCTACGGATTGGCGCTGATCCTCGGGTTCATCGGCGTGAAGCTGATCATGCACGCGATGCACGAACAGGGCGCCGGCGGCATCGAGATCGGCACCGGACCGTCGCTGCTGGTGATCGTCGGTGTGCTCACGGGCACCGTCATCGCCTCGCTGCGCCACCGCCGGAAAGCGCCGGACGCAACCCGGAGCGACACCGATCCCGGACTGGTGCTGCGCCGTTGACGGCGTAGCGGGTTGGCTTACCGGCGGTCGCCTTCGGTGTCGTCGAAGAACCGCCATTGGCCGTCGAGATCGACCTCCATCCGCCACCCCAGCTCGGTGTTGTCAGCTTTGACGTCGACGAGCCAGGCGTGCGCGTCTTCGGCACTGGCGATGTCTTTGGTGTCCACGACTTCGCCCCGTGGGTCCAGCACTCGGTAGGTAGACATGCCTTAGGGGGTTCCCGCCCACCGGCACGGCGAATCGTGGCGATCCGCCTCAATCCCGCTCAGGGCGCGGCGCTACACCCGCTCGAGATAGAAGTAGAAATACCGGCCGTTATCCAACACTCCTGCTTTGCCGTTCATGATGCCCAGCACGGTGTTGTCGTCGACCCGCTTGAAGTGGTCATGGGTGGGCTGACCGTCATAGACCATGGTCGCTACCACCTCGCCACGGAACTCCTCGGCCCACAGGCTCGCCTCACCCTTGCCGAGTTGGGTGTTGGAGAACTTGTTGCCGTCCTCGTCCAGGCACACCAGCGGCTGCACGTCGGTGATCGAGTTGAACGTCTTGCCGAACCAGCGGGCCTTCTCCAACAGGCCGTTCATCTTGTGGCCGGTGATGAACTCCCCGCCGCGCCACTCGCCGATCATCTGCTCGACGGTGGCCGGTGGCAGCGCCGCCCAGAATTCGTCGATCTCGGCGTCGGGGATCTGCCCGGTGCGCTCCTTGAGCGCATTGAACGTCTTGCGGGCCAGCTCGTCATTCATGGGGCTACCTTTCTCTGCCGAGCGTGAAGGTGGCTTCACTCTCGGCGGTCGAACGTGAAGCCACCTTCACGCTCGGCGGTGGTATGGACTCAGGCGGCCTTGTTCACGGCCCGCTTGAGGCCGAAAAGCAGGCCCTGCGCCAACACCGCGGCGACCCCGGGCAGCCGGTTGTCGGCGCTGACGGTGTAGCTGATCTCGGTGCCGGAGCCGGTCGACCGCAGGGCCACGTTGCCGACGTAGTTGCGGAACGGGATGCCCGAGACGCCCCGGTAGCTCAGCCGCTGATCCGGCTCGAACGCAATGATCTCCTCCACCAGCGGCGCCATGCCCGGCACCGCCTGGATGCGACGCTGGGCGCCGACGCCGTTGGGCTCGGGTGTGCCCGGCCGGATCACGGTGATCTTCAGTCCGGGGGCCCAGCTGGACATGCCCTCGTAGTCGGAGAGCACCGCCCACACCTGAGCGGTGGATGCGGCGACGGTGGCGGTCGCGGTCGCGTGCATTTCGTTCCTCCTCAGCGGTACGTCTGTGCGAACCGTAACAGCGCGTCGTTCTCCTCCGGCGCGCCGATGGTCACCCGGACTCCGTCTTGCCCGTAGGGGCGGACGACGATGCGGGCCGCCGCGGCAGCGGCTACGAAGTCGGCGGTGCGCTCGGCCAGCGGCAGCCACACGAAGTTGGACTGCGAATCCGGCAGCTCGAACCCGGCTTCGCGCAGCGCTGCCGACACCCGGGCCCGCTCGGCGACCACCGCGTCGGTGCGAGCCATCAGCTCTTCGGCGGCGTCCAGGGAGGCGATCCCGGCGACCTGCGCCACGCTGGACACCGTGAACGGCACGTAGACCTTGCCCAGTGCGGTGATGATCTCCGGATCGCCGACCGCGTAGCCCAGCCGCAGACCGGCCAACCCGTACGCTTTTGAAAACGTGCGCAGCACAACCACATTCGCGTGGCGGCGCACCAGTCCCAGGCTGTCGGGGAGCAGGCCGTCGCGGATGTACTCCACGTAGGCCTCGTCGATGGCGACCAGAATGTGCGGCGGCACCGCGGCGACGAACCGCTCCAGCGCGTCGGGGTCGACGACGGTGGAGGTCGGATTGTTCGGGTTGCAGACGAAGATCAGCCGGGTGCGCTCGGTGATGGCGGCCAGCATCGCGTCCAGGTCGTAGGTGTGCTCGCGCAGCGGCACCTGCACCGGAACGGCGCCGGCGGTGCGTACCTGCAGCGGGTAGATCTCGAAGCTGCGCCAGCCGAACACCACCTCGTCGCCGGCGCCGGCACTGATCTGGATGAGCTGCTGGCACAGGCTCACCGATCCGCAGCCGGCCGCCACGTGCTCTCGGACGAACCCGACATGCTCGGCCAGCCGGTCGCGCAGCGCGGCGTAGCCGTTGTCCGGGTAGCGGTTGGTGGTGGCCAGAGCGGCTTCGACGGCTTTGGCCACGCTGGGCAGCGGGGGGAACACCGTCTCGTTGCTGGCGAGTTTGATCGATCCGGGGACCGTCTTGCCCTCGACGTAGGCTGGCAGCGCGGCGATCTCCGGGCGCAGTCGGGCGGTCACGGACCACAGCATATGTGTGTCGTTGGTGGTCTTGTTGCCCGCATCAACCCCGCGGTTTCAGAACTGGGGGAGTGATCCGGTACCCTCAACGAGTTCGAGGAGGCGTGCCAGAGCGGCCGAATGGGACTCACTGCTAATGAGTTGTCCCCTTTACGGGGGACCGGAGGTTCAAATCCTCTCGCCTCCGCAACGGCCGGGCTTGCTCGACCGACAACTGAAGACCGGCGCCCGTAGCTCAACGGATAGAGCATCTGACTACGGATCAGAAGGTTGGGGGTTCGAATCCCTTCGGGCGCACATTTGTGATGAGTCGGGTCATGGGTTACACATGAGTCGCGTCATCGGTTACAGATTGCCCCGGCTTTTGCCGGGGTTTTT
>LZME01000144.1 GCA_001673575.1 Mycolicibacter heraklionensis
GGGGATCGTCTACCGCGGCGGGAGGACCTGGATTCGTGAGCATGAGCGGTGGTTGCGCCGGCAGCGGTTCGACAACCCGGCCCTACAGCTGACCTACGACAGTGCTTTCGACGCGATGTTGGCCACCGTCGACCGCCGGGACCGCCTCGATGCCGCGATCGCCGCGATGGCTGCTGATTCGCAGTTCACCCCCGTGGTGAGCAGGCTGGGGTGTCTGCGCGGGGTGTCGACGCTG
Organism: Mycolicibacter heraklionensis; assembly: GCA_001673575.1. Lineage (GTDB taxonomy): Bacteria > Actinomycetota > Actinomycetes > Mycobacteriales > Mycobacteriaceae > Mycobacterium > Mycobacterium heraklionense_A. The sequence continues at coordinate 236 of LZME01000144.1, forward strand.
ACCGCGTTTGGGCTGGCCACCGAGATCGGTGACTGGTCTCGGCTGACTGGCCGCAGTATCGGCGCCTACCTCGGACTCGTACCCAGCGAGTACTCCTCCGGGGCGACACGAACCCAGGGCGGGGTGACCAAGACCGGCAATAGCCATGCCCGCCGGCTACTGGTCGAAGCCGCCTGGCATCACCGCGCCCCGTATCGGCCCGGTGCTGTGATGCGGCGACGCTGGGATGCCGCATCACCAGCGGCTCGAGCTCGTGGCCAGGCCGGTAACCGGCGTCTGCATGAGCGCTGGGTGCGTTTTGATGAGCGCAAGAAGCGTTCGGTGGTAGCCAACGCTGCGATCGCACGTGAGCTGGCCGGATGGTGCTGGTCGCTGGCCGTTCTCGACGACTGAGTACCCCACAAATGTCCAGGTGAGTCACCGGGTGTCGGCAAGCGTCTTGGAGTGACTCGCGTCGCCGCTATGAGCGATTACGTTGCAACGCAACGGATCACGCTCGATCCTAGACAGGCGGCCCGCTCCGACTCGAAAGTCCCGTCCTGCGGTAGCCAACCCGCGTATATCAGACTGACACGCGTCGATACGACACGCTCGACACCCACAACCTGACCCATCTGGTCAACGAAGCGGTGGCCGCAGCGACGGTTGCGGCCACCGCTTCCCCCTGCCCACTTGACAACATGTCTCCCATATCAGCGGCGATC
>LZME01000145.1 GCA_001673575.1 Mycolicibacter heraklionensis
GAATACGAAGCAATCATGACCACACCGGCCAGTCAGGCCGCGTGACCGAAACTGTCACCTATCCGTGCAGCAGACCCAAGCGTCTGAATGCGTAGATAGCTTCTAGTCATGCGCAAGCGGCACAAGGGCAAGGGCCCAGTGCGGATATCAACCACGATCTTGCGGGCGGGGGCCACATCGTGAAGACTTTCGCGCCCGACGTCGAGGTGATCTGCGTTCAGCCGGCTGGGGCACCGGCGATGACACAGTCGTGGCACCAACGCCGCGTGGTGACCACCGACTCGACCGATACGATCGCCGACGCCGTCGCCGGCCGCTTTCCCATCCCGGCCGTCCTGTCTGATCTGCTGCTGGTCGCTGACGACGCGGTTCTGGTCCGCGAGGACTCGATCATCGCTGGGATGCGGATGCTCCTCGAGCACGCCGGTCTGGTAGTTGAGCCGGCGGCCGCACTCGGCCTCGCGGCGATCATCGAGGACCGCGACCGCTTCGCCGGCCGACACGTGAGCACCATCGTGTGTGGCAACAACGTCGACGTGGACGCCTACCGAAATTGGGTCCGCGCGGCCTCCTTGGGATGAGTGGCGGCTGCCCAGAAGTGCTGTTAACTTTTCTGGCATGGGTTCGGTGCCGATCAACTCCGCGATGGTCGCAGGTTCAAATCCTGTAAGCGCGACAGAGGTCAAAGGGTAGGGCGACGGTAACCGCGCCAGCCGGCGACCGTCGTTCGATGGGGGCTACTCGGACGTCCATGACCAATGAGGAGCAACTGCGGCAGATAGCCAGGGACGTATTCCCGGACTGGTCGCGGCCGCCCAGGATCGTGGTTGAGCAGATCGGCGAGCTGGTTAGGCGATGGCCGGTTGAAGGCTTCGCCCGCGAGAAGCTGCCAGATCAGCGGTGCCGTCTGGTGTGGATCGACAGGCAGGCGATCGGACAGTTGGTCTACATCGCCGACGCTGCGGAGGAGCAGGATCTGGCTGCGGTGATCCGGCCGCTGAGCCAGGTCGCTGGGGTCGACGTCAAAGCCTTTGGTTCGGCGGACGGTTTCGGGGAGCGGACGTACCGGCGTGCAATGCGGGTGCACTTCGCAGCGGGGGATCCGATCGAGGTCGACACCACCCAACACACGAACGACAGTCTTCGCGGTCATGCCGACCGGTTCATCGATCGGGTACTGGACGCAGTGGCGGGTGCATCCGCCGGGGAACAGGTGCCGGCGCGGTAGAGGACCGCGCGCATTAGAGAACTACTGGAACGGATAATGGTGGCGCGCCGGCACGTTGTTCGCGGGTCGTCCTATCCGGTTTGGCTGGCATGCTCCTAGGCCGTGAAGTAAAACGGTTCCCAGTAGCCCATTTCGGCGATGGACATGACGCCCAGGACCCGAGTTCGGGTCACTCCTGAGCACCGTTCGTTCAGATTCATGTCGAATCTGTAGGCCGAGTTCTCAGTGCTTAGTCCCGGGATTGTCCTGCGCCCCTGCTCGCCGCGATCGGCCACTGCCAGCAATTCATAGTGGCAGCCTGAAGCTGGCATGGCGGACTCGACAGTTTTTCTCTGCGCGTCTGATAGCTGGCCGTTGGCGCGCAGGACTGGAACCTGGTTCACATCACGGGTGTTCAACCCAGTCACCAATCGCTCGGCCCAGTCCTGTTGTTTTTGCGGGCCGTAGTCGCCCATAGATCCGCTATCGAATTTCGACGTCGACAGGTAGAACCAGATCGCAGCGGCGGTGGCGATGGCAGCGGTCACCGCTACCAAAATTATCAATGCCCGACGATATGCACCGAACCGAATCGACACTGCTGCAGTCTCCTGGGTACTTGAGATGAACGAACTCGACTTGTGCGTGGGCGTGCGTGTACTCGGCGGAGTCGGGCATCCAGCTACACGGCTTGCACGTAGACGGCCGCGTGGTCTCTGCTCGTCTCAGCACCGCAGGACGGGGGCGGTCATGAGGTAACTGTATTCGCGAACGACGATTTGCGGAATTCAATGTTCTTGCTGGTGGTCCGGTGTTTCTCGTCCCGGTTGCGTTCTCTCGGGCTGCGTTCGAATGGCGGTTCACTCCCTTCCGTGATAGGCAGTTGCCGCGAAGATCTCAGGTTGGCTTAAGGAAAATGGTTCCGTGTCGGCGCGACGGGTGGCCGCTGCAGGCGCGTCTGTTGGAGCTTTGGCCGCGTTCGGTTTGGCTCCGGCGGCGCACGCCGACTTCGAGGACTTCTTCGCCGACCTGCTGGACCCGGCCGCGTGGGGTGCGGTATTCGAGCCCGGCTATTGGGACAGCTCGGACTCGGCTTGGACGCTCGACCTTGCGACGTTGTTCAATGGCGATGATGTAGCGGGTGCGGCTGTCGGTACTGACTTTGCCGACTGGTTCCAGAACGACATCTATCTGCCACTGCATGCTGCGATGCAGGACTGGATTGAGAGTCCTTTCGGCTCAACGGTCACCGACTTCATCAACCCGCTCTTTGCTTTCGGCGGCGCCTGCGGCCTGGTCTGCAACGGTGTCGACGGCACCGAGACCAATGTCGATGGCGGTAACGGGGGTTGGATCTTCGGTGACGGCGGCACCGGTTGGAGCAGTACCGAAGACGGCGTGGCCGGCGGCGCCGGTGGTGACGGCGGCGGTTGGGGCAACGGCGGCTTTGGCGGTAATGGTGGCGCCGGCGCCGATGGCGGTGCCGGCGGCGCCGGTGGCTGGATCGGCAACGGCGGTACCGGAGGCAACGGCGGCGCCGGCCTCGATGGGCTACATGCGGGCGACGGTGGCAACGGCGGCGCCGGTGGCAGCAGCGGATATCTGTTCAGCACCAACGGTGACGGTGGTAACGGAGGCAACGGCGGCAACTCGAGCGGCGCCGGCGGCAACGGTGGTGCCGGCGGCAACGGTGGTGCCAGCGGCCGCACCCCGGGCTATTACGCCACCGGTAATGCCGGTGGCGCCGGCGGCAACGGCGGTGCCGGCGGCGGTGCTGACGGGGCCGGCAGCACCGGCGGTGCCGGCGGTGACGGTGGTGCCAGCAGACAGTCGAGCGTGTGGATGGGCCGAGACGGCGGCCCCGGCGGCAATGGCGGCGATGGCGGTGCCGCTACCGGTGCCGGCAGCACTGCTGGTAACGGCGGAAACGGCGGGGATGGCGGCGGTACTGGCAGCGGTCTAGCCAGTAGTGACGGCGGCCCCGGCGGCAAGGGGGGCAATGGCGGCGCGGCTATCGGTGACGACAGCACCGCTGGCAATGGCGGCACCGGTGGTCGAGGTGGCGGCGCTGCCGGTCTGGGCGGCGGCCGCGATGGTGGTGTTGGTGGCGACGGCGGCAATGGCGGCTCGGCCCAGGGGGGCGGCAGTACCGCTGGTAATGGTGGCGACGGCGGTACTGGCGGCGGCGGCGCCGGTCTGGGTAGCGGCCGCGATGGTGGTGCCGGTGGTAACGGCGGCACCGGCGGCGCGGCGCAGGGTGTCGGCAGTACCGCTGGTAATGGCGGTAATGGTGGCGTCGGCGGTGTCGGCAGCGCCGTGGGCAGCCCGCGTGACGGCGGCGCGGGCGGCAACGGTGGCGATGGCGGTCAGGCCAGCGGAGCCGGCAGCGTCGCTGGGGCCGGTGGCAACGGCGGCGCTGGGGGCATTACCAGCCCCATGAGCGGCGGCCGCAACGGTGGCAATGGGGGCAACGGTGGTAACGGCGGTGATGGTATTGATGGCGGGTCAGCGAGCCACGGTGGTGCAGGCGGCATAGGTGGCGGCACTGGTCTGAGTTCCAGCGGTCATGGCGGCAACGGTGGTGTCGGGGGCCGCGGCGGCGTCAGTGACGGTGGAGTCGGCGGTGCGGGCGGCAACGGCGGAGCCGGCAACAGCGACAGCACGTTCACCCGTGCCGGTGGCGGCGGGGGCGGCGGCGGCGGAGCCGGCACAGGAGGTCACGGCGGCAACGGCGGCAACGGCGGAGACGGCGGCAGCGGCCTAGGACCTCAAGGCTCAGACGGCAACAGCCTGCAACACGGCAACGGCGGGAATGGCGGCACGGGCGGAGCCGCCAACGGTGGCACCGGTGGCAAGGGCGGCGACGGTGGCAACGGCGGCGTCGGCACCGGGCTTACCGCAGGCGGCAGCGGCGGCAACGGTGGAAACGGCGGACAGGTCGGCCCCAACGGCAACGGTGCCGGCGGCAACGGCGGCAACGGCGGCGGGAGTTCCGAGAACCCAGGAGGCAACGGCGGCAACGGCGGTGCTGACGGAACACCAGGAACGCCGGGGGCCGATGGTGCCTCCGGGGAGAACCCATCAAGGTGACGGGTGAGGTGAGCTACGGCGACAGCTGAATCGAACGGAGTCGACCTTGCAACTCGCTCGTTGGCGGGTAATCCTCATTTTCGCGCTGCTTGTCGGCGCGTGCCTTCCCGCCGCCCCGCCCGCGGCTGCGATGGTGATCTTGGGCGGTGGGGCCGTCATCGTCGTTGACGGAAACAGCTATTGCACCTTGACCACGATCGGGCGTGATCGGGCCGGCGACGTGGTGGGCTTCACCGGATCGCAGTGCGGTGGGCCAGGGGCGGTGGTGACGATCGCGGGAACCGACACCACCGTGGGCACCGTAGTGGCCGTCAACGGCAACCTTCGCTACGCGGTGATCAAATTCGATGCGCCCGACCTGATTCCGGTGTCTGACTACGCCGGCACCGTGATCAACGGCGTCGGTGCAGACCCGGTGGCCGGTTCGCTGGTGTGTAAGTGGGGACCTGCAACCCCTGGTATCTGCTATTCCGTTTGGCGCGACGGTTGGCCGGATGTGCCGATGGTTGGCCAGTTTGAGGTGGGCGATGTGGGTGCCCCGGTAACGATGGACGGTCGGCTGGTCGGCCTGGTCTACGGCGGCAACCTCATCTATCGCGGCAGATACAGCCCACCAATGGAGGTCACATACGTGACGAAATTCAACGCGATCCTCGACGACGTCAACGCTGGTGACGGGCCCGGCAGCGGCTTTGTCCCGATCGGAAGCTGATCGAGAACGCCTACCGCTGAAGCGAATTGCCCTTGCCCGCAACCGTCGTGGTAGCGGCGACAGCGACCCAGGTGTTGTTGACGGCAGCGGTCCCGGTGAACGTGTCCACCCGCGCCGGATCGTGCAGGTCGTTCACGTTGGCACCGGGCAGGGAGTCCGCGTGGCGCCAGCCCGTGTTGCGGTGCCCCCAGCCATGGGGGACCGAGACGGTGCCGGGCCGCATGTCGTCGCTGATGTGCAGCGGAACTTCGATCTTGCCGATGTCGGAAGTGACCTGCACCGTGTCGCCCTCGGCAAGTCCGCGGTTCTTGGCGTCGTCGGGATGCATGTGCAGCGTGCACTGGTTCGAGCCGCTGGTCATCGACGGCACATTGTGCAGCCACGAGTTGTTGCTGCGCAGCTGGCGTCGTCCGATGAGCTGAAGGTCGTAGGCGCTTTCCGGGCCGGCTGGGCCGTCGAGCAAGGCGGCCGCGGCCGCGATGAACTCGTCCGGCGCGAGCTGAACCTTGCGATCGCGGGTGGCGATCACCTCGCGCAACCGGGGACGCAGCGGGCCGAGGTCCAGTCCGCCGGCACTGTTTCGAAGGCGTCGCATCGATATGCCCTTGCGGCCCTTCCGGATCCAACCGTATGGTCCAGCGGCAAGCGCGATGCCGGCCATCCGCAGCGGACTGATCGCGGCGATCAGCGGCTTGCGCACTGGGGAGAGGATCTGCCGCAGCGGCGCCGGCAGCAGCTCCAGCATCAGCAGACTCAGGATCTCCCAGTCGTCTTTGCCGTCGGTCGGCGGCTCGAAGGTTCGATGCTGATACCGGATGTTGTTGCGCACATTGAAGACTGGCAGCAGCAATCCGACGTCTTCGCGTTCCAGCGGTGAGACCGGCGGCAGGATGTAGTCCGCGTGCCGGCTGGTCTCGGTGATGTACATATCCACCGCCACATAGAGATCCAGCGATGCCAGGGCCTGGTCCAGGCGGCCCTTCTGCGGAATCGAGGACACCGGGTTCCCGGCGCAGGTGATCATCGCTTTGATCTGGCCTTCACCGTCGGTGAGAATCTCGTCGGCCATGATGACCGCGGGAAGCTCACCGCGGAACGATTTGTGGCGTCCCGACCGATCCGTCCACGCGCCGTGGCCAGCCGGAATGTACTTGGCGAGGCGCGGCACATCCATGACCGGCGTGGAGAACAAGGTCCCGCCGGCTCGGTCCAGGTTCCCGGTGACGGCGTTGATGACCATCACCAGCCAACTCACCAGTGTCCCGGTCTCTTGCTGGCAGACCCCGATACGGCAGTACAGCGCCGCCGATTCCGCCGCCGCATGGTCACGGGCCAGGGCGTAGATCGCCTCTGGGGCGACGCCGGCGCGGGCGGCGACCGCCTCGGGACTGGCGTCGGCAACCAGGCGGCGCAGCTGCGGCAGTCCTACCGATTGGCGGGCAATCGCCGCTGTGTCGCAGAGATTTTCGTTGATGAGCACATGCAGCATGCCTAGCAGTAGGTACGGGTCGCCACCGGGACGCACCGCGATATGCGCGTCGGCGAGCTTGGCCGTTTCGGTGCGTCGCGGGTCGATCACGACGACGGTGCCACCGCGATCGCGCAGCGCTTTGATGCGTCGTTTGGCGCCGGGCATGATCGACAGCGATCCATTGGACACGGCCGGGTTGGCGCCGAGGATCACCAAGCGCTGCGTCCGGTCGATGTCGGTGATCGGGATGAGCACGTTGGAGCCGAACACTTTCCACGCCGCGTACTCATGCGGCATCTGATCGATGCTCGATGCGGAGAAGAAGTTCGGCGTCATCAGGGCCGCGCGCAGCAGCAGGCCGTAGATCGCTGCCGAGCTGTGCGCAGCAGGGTTGCCCAGGTACATCCCGATAGCCCGGTTGCCGTGGGCCTTGCGGACCCGGCGCAACCGAGTGCCGATGTCGGCGAGGGCTTGTTGCCAGCTCACGGGTTCGAACGTGTCGCCAACGCGCCGAACCGGCGTACGCAAGCGGTCGGGATCGTCGTGCAATCCGCCCATCGCGGTCGCCTTCGGGCAGATATACCCGTGCGAGAAGACGTCGTCGGGGTTGCCCTGGATACGACTGACTTCGGCGTCGGTCACCGTGATCCGAATGCCGCAGTGCGCCTCGCACAGCGTGCACTGACTGGTATGCGTGGTGCTCGCGCCCCGAGAATCCGACAGGGGCAGGTCGAGGGTCGTCATTGGTGTCTCCATCCGCGGCAGTTATCGCGCCTTGGCGTGAATCACGATCCCCCGACTCGCGCTGCTGCCGTGTGCGCACCGAGGAGGATTCTGGCATCCCGGCTGCCCACTTCGTCGAGGATTCCGGCCGCCGGTGAACAACCCCCTCATTGACCCGAGCCCAGAGTCCCCCTAGACTTTCCGATACTGATAACGCATGTTGTCAGAAGTGGTCGACGATGACTGGGAGTGCGCGCGCGTGAGTCAAGACATGTCGGAAACCTGCCCCGCGGCCAGCGAAACGCCGATCGCTGCCGGCTGTCCCGTGAGCGGCAATGGCTACGACGCGCCCCCGGTCCCGCTGGGCCCCGACTCGCTGACCTGGAAGTACTTCGGCCAATGGACCGGTCTGTTCCAGGGAACCTGGGCCGGGTCCATGCAGAACATGCACCCGCAGCTCGGTGCCGCGGTCAAAGACCACTCGATCTTCTTCATCGAGCGCATCCCACGCCTGATGCGGTCGATCTACCCGATCGGTGGCGTGGTGTTCGACGGCTACCGCGCACCCCAGACCGGCGCCGAGGTCCGCGACTACCACATCGGTATCAAGGGTGTGGACGAGCAGGGGCGCCGCTACAGCGCGCTGAATCCCGACGTCTTCTACTGGGCGCACGCGACTTTCTTCAAGTCGACCCTGCTGGCCGCCGAGAAGTTCGCCGGGGGACTGACCGAGGCCGACAAGCGTCAGCTGTTCGACGAGCACGTGCAGTGGTACCGGATGTACGGCATGAGCATGCGCCCGGTGCCCAAGTCCTGGGAAGAGTTCCAAGAGTACTGGGATCACATGTGCAACAACGTCTTGGAGAACAACTGGGCGGCCCGCGAGGTCATGGACCTGTCGACCATGCCCAAACACCCGTCGCTGGAATGGATTCCGGACTGGCTGTGGGCGCTGAACCTCAAGGTCGGCCAGCGCTTCCTGACGTTCATGACCGTGGCGCTGTATGACCCGCCGGTGCGCGAACTCATGGGCTACACCTGGTCTGCGCGCCAGGAGCGTCTGCACGGGTATGTCTGCAAGGCCATCACCTTCGTCTCCAAGTACGGCCCCAAGCGTGCCCTGATGCATCCGCGCAAGCGGTCGGCGTTGGATCGGGCGTCGGGCCGCCTTCCGGTGGATGCGCCCCTGGTGCAGACCCCGGCACGCAACCTGCCGCCGGTGGAATACCGCAACGACCCGCACTTCTACTGCCCGAAGGTCGACTGACCGGCGTCGAAGTTGCCCGGGCTCAGGCGAATCTGCCCGGGTTCGCCGTGACGGCCCGGTGCAGCGTCGGCCGGTCAGCCCGGTAGGCCTGCACCACGGGCGCGAGCTCGTGCGGGCTGGCCCCGTGCATGATCACCGAGTGCACACCCAGGTCGAATTGGCGGGCGATGGTGCTCGCGCAGTCGCGGGCCGAACCGGCTGCCACCGCTGCCAGCCATTCGGCGGGAATCAGCTCGGCGATCCGCTGCAGCGTCTCGTATGAGGCGCTGGCGTCGATCGGCCCGGCGGTGGCCGCATCGGTGAACAGCTCGGACTGCCGGATCCGCTCCCACACCTGCGGATCCCAGCCGTTGGCGGAGACCAGCACGTCGGGATAGGCCTGCAGATAGGTCGCCAAGCGGCCGACCCCGCGGCGCAGCTGGTCGTCCTGCGACAACGAGTCGCACACCGTCGCCAGGCAGGCCCAGATGCGGATGCTGTCGGGATCACGGCCCGCACGTTCGGCGCCGCGTCGCACCGCCGCAACCGATGCCGCGGTGGCCTCGTCGGAAAAGAAGGTGTGCAGCACAACGAAATCGGCGATCTCACCGGCCAGTTCCATGGTCTTGGGGCCGACGGCGACCAAGCCGATCGGCGGCCCCTCGCCCAAGCCGTTCGCATGGCGCAGCATCGGCCACTTCCCGGCCGGGCCGTCGTGATTGAAGATCGTCTCGCCGGCCCACAGTCGCCGCAGGATGGAAAAGAAGTCGCGCAGCCGAGCCGCGGTCACCACCGGCAGGCCGATCGCCGGCCAGTACCCGGCCATGCCGCGGCCGAACGCCATCGCGAAGCGTCCCTCGGTCAGGGCGTGCATGGTCGATCCCACGGTCGCGGTCACGGTGGGGTGGCGGGTGTGGTGGTTGGTCGACGGGGCGATGCCCAAACTGGAACTGCAGCCCGCCACGGCGCCGCTGAGCACCGCGGGGTCCTTCACGGTGAAACGTTCCCCGATGTGGCACGACCCCAAGCCGAGCGCATCGGCCTCTCGCGCTTCGGGCAGCACCACGCGAGCATCCGCCGGATGCCGGGTGACGGCGTAGTAGCCGAGTTCGTTCAGTTGGATGTCGGTGCCGGCTGCGCTCGACGGGTCGGTGACCTGTGGTGCGGTGCGATTCATCCCGCAATTACACTACGGCGAGTAGCGTTATACAAGCGGTCCGGCTCAGCTGTTCAGGGACCACACCGAGTAGTTCAGCGCGGTGGCGAACAGGATCCATCCGAAATACGGCAGCATCAGCAATGCCGCACCGCGTTGGACCTTCCAGAACGCCGCGATGGTGACCACCACGGCGACGTCGAGCAGCAGGATGTCGACCAGCGCCAGGCCGCGCCAGCCCAGTCCGAAGAACAGCGGCGACCACACCAGGTTCAAGACCAGCTGGACGCCGTAGGCGACGATCGCGGGATTGGTCCACCGCGGATCCGCCCGCCAGACCAGCCAGGCCGCGACCGCCATCAGTAGATAAAGAGCACTCCACACCGGGCCGAACAGGTAGCTCGGTGGTGCCCAGCCCGGTTGCGCGAGCTTCCCGTAGTCGTCCGCGGCGTCGGCCGAGGCGAGGCCGCCGAGGGCGGCGACGACGATGACGAGCCCAACCGAGACCAGGAATGCGGCGAGATGCTGGGAACTCGGCTGCTGCGTTTTCGGCGAGATCGCTCCCATCTAGTCACAGTAGGACGCAAACGCAGTACCTGACCAGTTCGCTGGCGCCGCCCGAGCACCAGGGGAATCCTGGAGAGATGACCAAGCGCATCCTCAACGTCGTCTCCAACGTCGCCCACTACGACGACCCCGCCGAGCCGACCGGGTTGTGGCTCTCGGAGCTGACGCACGCCTATGACGTCTTCGCCGAGGCGGGCTACCGACAGACGATCGTCAGCCCGAAAGGCGGACAATCGCCGCTGGAACCGCGGTCGCTGAAGTTCCCCAACTTCGACAAGAGCGCCAAGGCGTGGAAGGCCGACAATTCGAAGATGGCGCTGCTGGCCGGCACCGCCGCACCCGAGGAGATCAACGCTGCCGACTATGACGCGATCTACTTCACCGGTGGGCACGCCGTCATGTACGACTTCCCCAACAGCGAAGGCCTGCAACGCATCACCCGCGAGATCTTCGAGAACGGGGGAGTGGTGTCCTCGGTCTGCCACGGCTATTGCGGCCTGCTCAACACCACCCTCTCCGACGGCTCGCTGTTGGTCGCCGGGCGCAAGCTCACCGGATTCGCCTGGTCGGAAGAGGTGCTGGCGCGCGTCAACAAATTGGTGCCCTACAACGCCGAAGCGGAGATGAAGAAGCGCGGCGCCCACTACGGCAAGGGGCTGATCCCGTTCGCCTCGCACGTCGTCGTCGACGGCCGGCTGGTCACCGGCCAGAATCCGGGATCGGCCAAGGCGACCGCGAAGAAGATCGTCTCCGTGCTGGGCAAGTGACCGCCCTCGCCCGCCGCCACCGGCGCCCGCCAGTATGGTGCCACCGTGGTGGCAGCCAGCAATACCCTCGTGCTGACCGAGGAGTTCCGTGCCGCATTGGGGCTGCTGGCTGCGGGCCGGAACCTCTTCCTGACCGGCAAGGCCGGCACGGGCAAGTCGACGCTCATCCGCCACTTCATGGCCTCCACCGACCGCAACGTCGTGGTGGTCGCGCCGACCGGGATCGCCGCCCTCAACGTCGACGGCCACACCATCCACCGCCTGTTCGGATTCCGGCCCACCACAACACTGTCTGATGTCGTCGGCGGCGACTACCGGCCCGGGCGCTTCACCAAGACGCTGGCCAAGCTGCAGACGCTGATCATCGACGAGGCGTCCATGGTGCGGGCCGACGTGTTCGACATGATCGCGGCCGCGCTGCAGCGCTTCGGGCCGGAGCCGGGAACTGCGTTCGGCGGGGTCCAGGTGGTGTTGGTGGGCGACCTCTACCAGCTGCCGCCGGTGGTCACCGACGGCGAGCAGCATTATTTCTCGACGACCTACGACACCCCGTACTTCTTTTCGGCGAACACCTTCGACCGTGCGGAGTTCCCGAGCGTTTCGCTGACGACGGTGTTTCGCCAGCTCGGCGATGATCGGATGACCGCGATCCTCAACGAGATTCGTGAAGGCGTGCTGCTCGGCCATGCGAGGGCGCACCTGGACGCCCGGGTGGACCCCGACTTCGTGCCACCGGACGACGAACTATGGCTGACCTTGGCACCCACCAACAGGCTGGTTACTGCGCGCAATCGCCAGCAGCTGGAGCGGTTGCCGGGCGAGGAGATGGTGCACCGCGCCACCGAATCCGGCGACCTGTCGCTGTTCGACAAGCCGCTGGACGACGAGTTGCGTTTCAAGGTCGGCGCCCAGGTGATGATGCTCAACAACGATCAGGCCGAGCGCTGGGTCAATGGCTCGATCGGCCGCGTGGTGGGGGTGGGTTACGACCGCCACGGTGCCGTGGTCGAAATCGAGTTCCCCAACGGAGACATCGCCGAAGTCGCCCCGTTCACCTGGGAGGCCACCAGACCGGTGGTCGAGGGCGGAAGCCTGCGCCGCGACGTGGTCGGCACCTTTACCCAGTTGCCGTTCAAGCTGGCCTGGGCGATCACCATTCACAAGAGCCAAGGCCAGACATTGGAGCGGCTGGTGGTGGATCTGTCCGGCGGCATGTTCTCCACCGGCCAGCTGTATGTGGCGTTGAGCCGGTGTACCTCGCTGGCCGGGCTGGTACTCAAACGCCCTGTGCTGCCGAAGGATCTGAAGGTGGATCGCCGGATCGCCCGGTTCCTGCGTGCTTCGGCCAGCGGCGACCACGCGCGCCGCTACTGCGCGATCGGATTGCTCACCGTGGGCGATGAGGGGCGGATGTCGCGGCCGCGGCCGGTCGAGTTGGCGGTCGCGTTCGATGACGGCTCGGCCGTGTCGACGCTGATCAATCCGCAGCGGGATCTGGCCGACGCCCGCCAGGCGTATCGGATCGGCGTGGCCGACGTGCTGTTGGCGCCCACGCTGCGGGAGGCCTGGGCGGTGATCGCGCCGATGCTGGCCGGCTGCACGCCGGTGGGCGTCAAAGTCGACGAGACCCTGGGGCTGATCGACTTCGAACTCAAGCGACTGGGACAGGTGACTCCGATGCCGCTGGGGATCGACCTGCGGGGCACCAACCTCACCGGCGAGACGGCGCTGCAGCGTGCCCGGACCGCGCTCGAGCGCCTCGATGCCGTCGACGCGGATTGCGGTTCATCGCCCTTCGACGAACCCGACGAGAGCGACGCCCTCTCGGGAATCCTGCTCAGCCGCGACCCGGACGTCACAACTCCGGCGGCAGAACACCTTCCGGCGCTGTCCGCGTTGCTGCGGGTCAGCCGAACTCTCGGAGCGATCCTGCTGGGCACCAGCCGCGCCGATCAGGTGTCGGTGCCGGGGGAGACCGACTGGGAGCAGGCGGCGCGCCAGACCGCCGCCGACCAATTGGTCCTGGCGGCCACCCGCACCCGGCTCCCGGATGCGGTGTCGGCGCGGCTGCGCGACGCATTGCGCGCGCTGGGCGCCGATGACTTGGCGGCCGGGCTGGAGCAGACGCCGTCGATGGCCGACAACATCGACGCGGTCCTGGTCCCCGGCGCCCGCGTCTGCTTCACGGGAACCGCCGTCGACGGCAACGGCCGCGTGCTGGACCGTGACGAAATCGAGCGGCGGGCTGCCGCGGCCGGGCTGGCGCCGGTGCGCTCGGTGACCAAGACGCGCTGTGAGGTGCTGGTCATCGCCGAAGCGGGCACGCAGTCCGGAAAGGCCCGCAAAGCCCAGGACTACGGCAAGCCGGTCTTCACCGTCGACGAGTTCCTGGATTGGCTCGCGCGCCGCTGAGCGGCAGGACTCAGTCCAAGTCCGCCAAGGCTTTCCGCGCGGCCTCGAGCTCGGCTTCGAGCGCGGCCACCCGGGCGGCATGCTGGGAACGCGCCTCGTCCATCAGCGCCTCGATGGGTGCGAACAGGTCCTCGTGCAGTTCCTTGGCGGCCCGCGACACCGCGGCCGCCGCGACCGCGAGGTTGCGCACCAGGTAGCTGCTGCCCTGTTTGATCTCGGCGTGCCACTCGCCGTCGGCGGTACCGGTCACAGTCAGGGTCAACTCGAGCGTCTTGGCCTTCTTTCCGGCCGACTTCTTGACCGGCTCCTTGACCGGCTCTTTGACCTCAGGAGTCTCGGGAGCCTCGGGGACAGTGGTGACAGCGTCGGCGAGCGAACCCATCCCAGGGCTGTCGGGGGTGATGGCCGGGGCTTCAGGGGCGAACGTGGGTGCAGTCATAATCGTGGCGACCTCCTTGTTCAATCGTCGCCCGCGGCGGCGGGCAAGCTCACCACGTATTAGAACACATGTTCGATGAGGTTTGGTTCGTCCGGTCACCCGCGGTGCCCGATGCCACACCCTATGCTGGGGCGACGTCCCCGACGCCGAGGAACCCGACGTGCCGCTGAACTCTCGAGCCCACACTCCGCCAGTCGCGGTGTCCGCGCGGACCGAATACCTGTCCGACCGGCACTGCGGGGCTGCCACGCTGGCGGCGCTGCTGTTGGGGGCGGGTCTGGTCGCGTTGGTGGTACTGAATCTTGCCGGGGCAACCGCTTTCGCGATCGCGACGACGACGGCGGCGTTGATCACCGCTTCGCTGGGTGTGGGTGCTTACGGACGACTCGGCGACCGGGCGGCGATTGTGATCACCCTCGACTCGCAGGCCGTGTATTTCGGTAACGAGGACCGCGAGATCGTGAGTTACCCACTGTCTTCGCTGACCGCGGCACGGCGGGGCGGACCGGCGGCGGTCACCTCGACCGACGGCCGGCACCTGACGGTGCAGGGCCAGAAATACTTGAAGTTGACGTTCGCCACCGACGCCGGGGCGAGCGACGAATGGTGGGTCGCGATCATCGAATCCGATCCCGCGGCAGCGGAGATACTGCGGCGATTGCAGGCGGTGCTGCCGGCGCCGGCAGCCAAATCCACACGCCCACGCCCTGCCGCGCCACCGCCTCCGCGGCCGCCGTCGGCTCCACCGACCCCGCCGCCGGTGGGGCCGCGGATCGCCGACGCCGGCACCGAGGAAGCGGCAAAACGGTTGTGGGAGGACGCACTTCGGCGCCACAACGAGATCCTCGGTGCCTACGGCGCCTACGAACTCGACCCGGCGATGCTGCTGCGCTACCCGGCCGTCACCGATGTGACCGTCGAACAGACCCAGACCTTCCAGGAGGCACTCGACGAGGCGCAGGCGCTGCGCACCGAGGCCTACCCGGGCAATCGCGGACTGGCCGACGCCTACCAGCAGGCGGTCGTCGTGCTGCGCCGCGCCTGGATCGGCTGCGAGGCGCACGGGAAGAAGGTCGGGACCAGCTACCTCGATCAAGCCGACCAAGACGAACTCGACACCGCACTCAAGCTCTACAATCACGCGGCGGCCAGCACCATGCCCGCCGAACAGGCCACCTACTACGGGCGCGTCCGCGCGATCGTCGGCAAGCTCGCCGAGCGCGGCGCGATCCGCCCGCCGAAAGTTCAGCTCGCACAACTGGAAGGCGTGACCCGCCGGGCCATCGAGTCGGCGCGGTAACCGTCAGCGGGTTCCCGGTTGGAGGAACTCGCCGGTGGGCGAGTAGGTGCCCGCCGCAGCGTCCACGTTGGCGAGCTGAATGCGTATCGCCAGTCCGCGTCCATCGCTGGTCTCATGGGACATCTCGATATCGACGGCGCGGCTTTCATAGGGTTCAAGGGATCCGCGGTGCATCGCCTGCCTGCGAACCGATTCGAACGCCGTCAGTGAGACCTCGTCGAAGCTGAATCCCGGCGTGCTCGATCCCCAGGAGCGATCGACGACCTCGGGGAGCTCCCCGGGAACCACGACGGCCTCGCCCTTGCGGTGATCGGAGCGGAACTCGATGAGCACCCCTCCGCTGTTCTGAATGGTGCTGGCGTGCAGATGCGGGGTGTTGCGCACGATTCCGCGAATCTGAAAGCTGGTCAACACGGGCTCGGATGCCGCGATGCCGGCCAGCTCTAACGCCTGGTGCGCGCGTTTGAAGGCTTCGGCGAAATCGGCCGGGTCGAACAACTCGGCAACCGTCCCGTCGGGCCGCGCCTGGATGGTGGTGGGAAACGGGAATGTGTTGGGACCGTTGAATTTACCGGTGAGAATGATCGGCTTTGCGGGACCCGACCGTTTGATCTGGAAGTCCTCCAGCTTGCCGTCGTTGCCCACTGCGCGGAACTGCTGCGCCATCCGCTCGGCGATCGTGGTCAATTCGATCGACGCCACGTCGCCAGCGGTGAAGGTGCTGGTTTTGCGTAGCGTGTTCGGCGTTGCGATGGTGTACGTGTCGCGGCCGTTGTTGATGTATACCGTCGTCGACTCGCCGTTGGTCGGATTGAGCACCGAGCCATAATCGGATCCGCCGTCGGAGAAGCGAAGATCAAGCAGATTGTCGGCAGCACCAGATCCCAGCTTTTCGATGATCGCGCGAAGCATATTGTCCCGGCGTGCATCCAGATTGGCGGCTTTGGCGGTTGTCTGCGACGCGGTGACCGGAATCGATGGCAGCCTGACCGAGACACGCCACACATCACCGGCCGCGAACAGTACCGCCAGCGCGGCCACCACCGTGATCGCCGGATACATCACGGCCCGCATTCCGGGGTGATCGCCGAAATCGGGGGAGCGCCTCGGCTCGCGCGGCGGCAGCCGGTCCGGGGGCAGGGACGTGAGGGGATTATCGGCGAGCGCCTGAAAGTCCTTGCGTGACATCGCTGTCACCCAGCGTGCCCGATATGAGGTGTCATTGGCGGGGCTGATGGTGGCGGTCACCAAGGTGGGTTGCTGATCCTCGTTGGCCAGGGTGCTGCGGGTGAGCGCTTCGACCCGTGCCGGCACGAAGCGATCAGATACCCCGGCCTGGAAGGTGGTGAGCCCCGAGATACGTGAGGGCCGCGGCGCGATCAGCAATCCGGCAAGGATCAGCGGAATCCCGATGAACGCGGCCATCCACCAGGCATTGAAGGCACCGAGCCCGATCCCCGCGGCGATGACGGTACCGGCCAGACCGGCGCGAATCGCCGGGCCCATGCCCCTGGGCATCTAGTGGCCCTTCCGCGGAGCTGCGCCCGGGGACTGCGACAGGGTCATCGTCGACGCCATCTGTCAATCCGTGGGCGCCGGCGTCATCGAGGAGATGTAGTAGGTCTCCTGCCCGGTGGGGTAGCCGCCGCCATCGGTGGCGATGTGGACGTGGTCGTAGTGGTTGGCGGTCTCGTTGCCGTAATCCGACGTCCAGTTGCCGCCACCGACGCCGGGGTAGATCTTCTGCCGCCAGATCACGTGGTTGACACCCCACCGTTGGGCGTTGGCCAGCGCGTAGCCGGCGATCTGGTCGCCGAGCAGGATGCCTGCCTCGCTGTGGTAGTCCGGGATCATCACGTCGATGGCCAATCCGTCGGGATGCCACTTCAACGGGTCTTGGCGATACCCGTAGATGGTCTTGATCTCCTGAAACAACACGCCGATGGTGCGGGCCGCCCAAATGGTCTTGACCTGGAGCCCGTTCTCCGGTGCCGCCCCGGGGGGCAGCGGGAAGGTGAATTGCTGGCCTTCGGTGGGCATCGGCACGCTGGCCGCCAGCGCCGCGGCCTCGGCGGGGTTGGCGATGCGCATCCCCCCGGCGGTCGGCGGGGGTGGGTTCGACGGGTTCGACGGGGCCGCCACGGCAGTCTCGGTGGGCTTGGGCGCCGCATCGTGGCTGCTCTGGGCGTGGATGAGGGCGGCCGAGACCGCCAGCGACGTCAGAATGGCCAGGCTGCGACCGCAGAACCTGGCAATCTTTCGTCCGTCCACCCAGAGCACTTTAGTTACTTGAGCTTGGATAGCGCCGGATCGGTGGTTTCGTGCGGCCACCGAGTCGGATAGTCGGGCGTCCAGCGAGACCGCCGGACCGCTTCGGCAATCGCCTCATCGGAGGCGGCCGGAGCGACGCCGTCGCGCACCGCCTGGATGGCCACCGCGGTAGCGATACGGGTGGTGATCTCGGGCAGATCCTCGAACGCGGGCAGCAGCGGTTGGTCGGCGTCGAGCAGGGCGGGGGACGCGTCGCCCAGCGTCTCGGCAGCGGCCCGCATCATCGCGTCGGTGACCCGCGAGGCGCGTGCGGCGGTGACCGCAAGTCCGATCGCCGGGAAGATATAGACGTTGTTGCACTGCGCGATGGGGCGGGTGCGCTCGCCGCGTCGTATCGGGGCGAAAGGCGAGCCCGTGGCGATCAGCGCGCGCCCATCGGTCCATTCGTCGAGTTCGACCGGGTGCGCCTCGGCCCGGCTGGTGGGGTTGGACAGCGGAAAGATGATCGGACGGTCCGTCTTGGCCGCCAGCTGCCGGACGATTTGCTCGGTGAACGCACCGGCTACCGTCGACAGGCCCAGCAGGATGCCCACATCGACGTGGTGCACCACATCCGCCAGGCCCCGACCGCCCCAACCGGCCACCCGAGCTGCGGATTGAGCGAAGCGGCGCTGACTGTCCGAGAGATCCTCGCGGTCATCGGTCAGCAGCCCGTTGATGTCAATCGCCCAAATCCGTTCGGCGGCCTCGGTTTCGGAGAGCCCTTCGGCGACCATCTGCTGGCGGATCATCTCCAGCACCCCGATGCCGGCCGAACCGGCACCGAGCATCACCACCTGCTGCTGCGCCAGCGGACGCCCGGCAGCGCGGACGGCGCCATGCAGCGCGCCAAGCGCGACCGCCGCCGTGCCCTGAATGTCGTCGTTGAACGTCAGCAGCCGATCGCGGTACCGCATCAACAGCGGCAGTGCATGTGTGGTGGCGAAGTCCTCCCACTGCAGCAGTACGTCGGGAAGTTCCTCATGCACGGCGTTCACGAAGTGGTCGACAAAGGAGTCGTAGTCCTCGTCGCCGATCCGGCGATGGCGCCAGCCGAGGTACTGCGGATCGTGCAGCAGATCGACATTGTCGGTGCCCACGTCGAGGATGATCGGTAGCGTGCGAGCCGGATCGATACCCCCGATCAGCGTGTACAGCGACAGCTTTCCGATCGGGATGCCCATGCCGCCGATGCCCTGGTCGCCCAGGCCCAGGATGCGCTGTCCGTCGGTGACGACGATGACGTCGACCTGTTCTTCCGGTCGGTTGCGCAGCGCCTCCCGCAGCCGATCGCGGTCCGGGTAGGAGATGAACAATCCGCGCGGGCGCCGGTAGATCTCGCTGAAGCGCCGGCACGCGTCCCCGACCGTCGGCGTGTAGACGATCGGCAGCATCTCCTCGATATGTGCGCTCAGCAGCCGGTAGAACAACGTCTCGTTGCGGTCCTGCAGCGCCCGCAGATAGATGTGCTTGTCCAGGTCGTCATGGCGCGCGGAGAACTCGGCATAGGTGTGGGCGACTTGGTCGGTGATGGTTTTCACCGCGACCGGCAGCAGACCCAGCAGTCCGAACTCGCGGCGCTCGTCTTGGCTGAAGGCGGTGCCCTTGGTGGTCAGTGGATCGAACAGCAGCGCCTGGCCGCGGCGTTGCGGTCGTTGATCGGTCACCGTGTCACCTCGCATCCCGGCCGACGAAACTGCCGCTGCCTTCGTCGCACAATAGAACGCTTCGGCGCCCCGCACCGGCGGTCAGCCGGGTCCGACGCTAACGCCCCGCTCGGTCGATTCGTCTGATCATTCGAGCGGTGGCGGCTTCCGCCGCGAGTCGGCGCGCTGCCTCCCTGCGACGGCCCCGGGCCCGGTCCAGCGCCGAGCGGATAGTGATGCCCTGTTCATATGCCTCCACGACGCGTGGGTCGACGTAGGAACTGCGGGCGACCGCCGGCGTGTTACCCAGTTCCTCGGCGACGTACCGCATTACGGCAGCGATCTCGCGACGGCGGACGGTTTTGGAGGTCGGCTCCCGTGCGGCGGCGAAGCTCTCGGCTGCCAGCACGGTGCCATGCCAGGTTCGCAGGTCTTTGACGCTGAACTGCTCATCGGTCAGCTCCCGGAACCGCTCGTTGAGGTCGTCGGCGCGCACTTCGCACCAGCCGTCGGAGGTGCGGTACACCAGCAGCCGGGGCAGGTCGGTCGGCGCGCGTAACAGGGCCCGCACCGCACGGACCACCAGCGGATCGTCGACCGAAACCGTCCGCCGTACGCCGCTTTTGGCCGGATAGTCGAAGTCCACGCAGCCGCTGCGCATCGTGACGTGGTCACGC
>LZME01000146.1 GCA_001673575.1 Mycolicibacter heraklionensis
AACCATGGCAACACGTTTTATGACTGATCCGGACGCGATGCGTTCGATGGCGGGCCGTTTTGATGTGCACGCGCAGACGGTGGAGGACGAGGCTCGTCGGATGTGGGCGTCGTCGACCAACATCTCCGGTGCTGGTTGGGGTGGTCTGGCGGAGCGGACGTCGATGGACACCATGGGTCAGATGCAGACGGCGTTTCGCAACATCGTGAACATGCTGCACGGTGTGCGTGATGGTCTGATTCGCGACGCTAACCACTACGAGCAGCAGGAAGCTGCTTCGCAGCAGATCCTGTCGAGCTAGAAGGAGAACCACGAACATGTCGATCAATTACCAGTTCGGTGATGTGGATGCGCACGGTGCGTTGATTCGTGCTCAGGCGGCGTCGTTGGAGGCTGAGCACCAGGCGATCGTGCACGATGTGCTGGCTGCCGGTGATTTCTGGGGTGGTGCGGGTTCGGTGGCGTGCCAGGAGTTTGTGGCGCAGTTGGGTCGCAACTTCGCGGTGATCTACGAGCAGGCCAACAGCCACGGTCAGAAGGTGCAGTCGGCCGGTAACAACATGGCCAACACCGACGCGTCGGTCGGCTCCAGCTGGGCCTGACCCAAGCCAATCGCGATCAAGAAACCGGCGCAGCCC
>LZME01000147.1 GCA_001673575.1 Mycolicibacter heraklionensis
GCCCCGGTAGCGCCCCACAGTTGATCGTGGTCGATTTCGGCGATGATGTCCACGATGCGGCCATCGATGGCGTTGCGTTGTCCGGTCAACTCGGCAAGTTCGCCGAAGAGCGCCTCGAGACGCTGGTCAGGACGTGCTTTGGCGCCCGTTGAGGTCGCGGTCGCGGACATGGCATCAGCATGGCAGGAGGGTCTGACAAGTTTGGGCGGCCCGATCGTGATCGTTCAGGCCGGCGGCGCGCTCAGCTGCCGCGCAGCAGGTTGATCACCGCGCTGAAGTCCTGCGCGCCGTGTTCGGCGGCGAAGTCGCGGTAGATCTGGGCGGCGTGGCTGCCGAGCGGGGCAGCCGACCCGGTCGAGGCGACCGCATCCATGGCCAGGCCCAGGTCCTTGTTCATCAGCGCGGCGGCAAAACCCGGCTCGAAGTTCCGGTTCGCCGGGGAGGTCGGCACCGGGCCCGGGACCGGGCAGTTGGTGTGCAGCGCCCAGCAGTTTCCGGTAGCGCCGGTCATCACGTCGAAGAGGGCTTGGTCGGCCAGGCCCAGCTTTTCGGCCAGCACGAACGCCTCGGCGACCGCCACCTGCTGCACGGCCAGCACCATGTTGTTGCAGACCTTGGCGGCCTGGCCGGCGCCCGCCGCACCGCAGTGGATGATCTTGGCGGCCATCGGTTCCAGTACCGGGGTGGCCCGTGCCACGGCGGCGTCCTCGCCACCGACCATGAACGCCAGCCGCCCGGCGACCGCACCGGTCACTCCACCGGACACCGGTGCATCCAATTGGGCGAACCCGTGCGAGCCGGCCAGTGCGTGCACTTCGCGGGCGTCGGCGACCGAGATGGTGGAGCTGTCGATGAACAGGGTGTCGGGGGAAGCCGCGGCCAGGATGTCGGCGTAGCAGCGCCTCACCGCGTCCCCGTGGGGAAGCATCGTCACAACCGTGTCGGCACCGGCCACCGCCTCGGCGGCGCTGGCGTGGACGCTCACGCCGTGTTGCTCGGCGGCCGCGGTGGCAGCCGGCACCGGGTCGAAGCCGCGCACGGTGTGCCCGGCGGCAACCAGGTTCGCCGACATCGGCCCACCCATGTGGCCCAGACCGAGAAACGCGACGATTGCCATATGTGCTCCTAGGTACCGTTCCGGGGGTTACTGGCCGGACCGGACGCGGGCCGCCTCGGCCCGGCCGATCACCAGCCGCATGATCTCGTTGGTGCCCTCCAGAATGCGGTGCACCCGAAGATCGCGGACGATTTTCTCCAGACCGTATTCGCGCAGATATCCATACCCGCCGTGCAGTTGCAGTGCCTTGTCGGCGACATCGAAGCACGCGTCGGTGACGTAGCGCTTGGCCATCGCGCACAGCTGGACCTTGTCGGGGGAGTTGTTGTCGAGCGCGGTCGCCGCGCGCCACAGCAGCAGTCGTGAGGTCTCCAGTGCGGTGGCCATGTCGGCCAGGGTGAACCGGATCGTCGGTTCGTCCAGCAGTGCCTTGCCGAATGCCGTCCGGTCGGCCAGATAGCTGCCGGTCTTGTCGAAGGCTGCCTGCCCGCCGCCCATCGAGCAGGCGGCGATGTTGATCCGGCCGCCGTTGAGGCCGTTCATCGCGATGGCAAAACCATTGCCCTCTCCGTCGGGACCGCCGAGCATCGCCTCGGCCGGCACCCGCACGCCCTCGAAGATCACCTGCGCGGTCGGCTGGGAGTTCCAGCCCATCTTCTGCTCGGCAGCGCCGAAACTCAGCCCCGGCGTGTCCTTTTCGACGATGAACGTGGAAATACCACGGGGGCCGTCGCTGCCGGTGCGGGCCATCACCACGTAGACGTCGGAGACCCCGGCGCCGGAGATGAACTGTTTGACCCCGTCGAGCACGTAGTCGTCACCCGAGCGCACCGCGCGCGTGCTCAATGCGCTGGCATCCGAGCCCGCGCCGGGCTCGGTGAGGCAGTAACTGGCCACCGCGTCCATCGACGCCAGTCGGGGCACCCAGCTCTTGCGCTGGTCTTCGGTGCCGTAGCTGTCGATCATCCAGGCGCACATGTTGTGGATCGACAGGTAGGCCGCGATCACCGGGTCGGCGATCGAGAGCTGCTCGAAGATCCGCACCCCGTCCAGGCGGCGCAGCCCGGAGCCGCCCACGTCGTCGCGGCAGTAGATGGCCGCCATCCCCAACTGGGCCGCCTCCCGCATCACGTCGACCGGAAAGTGGTGGGTGGCATCCCATTCCAGGGCGTAAGGGGCCAGGCGTTTGTCGGCGAACGCTGCCGCGGTGTCGACGATCACCCGTTCTTCGTCATCCAAGATGGTGTTCATTGTCCTATTCCATTGTGGGGATGTGGAATTCAGCGCCATCCTTGATCCCCGAGGGCCAACGCTGCGTGACGGTCTTCACCTTCGTGTAGAAGGTGATGGACGCCGTCCCGTGCTGGTTGAGGTCGCCGAATCCGGACCGCTTCCAGCCGCCGAAAGTGTGATAGGCCACCGGCACCGGAATCGGCACGTTCACACCGACCATGCCGACCTGCACCCGGGAGGTGAAGTCGCGGGCGGTGTCGCCATCGCGGGTGAAGATCGCCACCCCGTTGCCGTACTCGTGCTCGCTCGGTAGCCGCAGGGCTTCTTCGTAGTCGTGGGCGCGGACGATGCACAGCACCGGGCCGAAGATCTCGTCGGTGTAGATCGACATGTCGGTGGTGACACGGTCGAACAGCGTCGGGCCGGCGAAGAAGCCGCCGCTCAGATCGGCGTCCCCGAATTGGGTGTCGTCGCTGGCCCGTTCGCGGCCGTCGATCACCAGCTCGGCGCCGGCGGTCACGCCTTGGCCGATGTAGTCGTTGACCCGGTCCAGAGCGGCCCGGGTGACCAGGGGGCCGTAGTCGGCCTTGGGGTCCAGGCTGTGGCCGACCCGCAGGCCGTTGATGCGCTCCACCAGCCGGGACCGCAACCGCTCGGCAGTCGCCTCGCCGACGGGCACCGCCACCGAGATCGCCATGCAGCGCTCGCCCGCACTGCCGTAGCCGGCGCCGATCAGCGCGTCGACGGCCTGGTCCAGGTCGGCGTCGGGCATCACGATCATGTGGTTCTTGGCCCCGCCGAAGCACTGCGCGCGCTTGCCGTTGGCGGTGGCCGTGGAGTAGATGTACTGCGCGATGTCGGAGCTGCCGACGAAACCGATCGCGGCGACTTGCGGGTGGTGCAGCAGGGCGTCGACGGCTTCCTTGTCGCCGTGCACCACCTGCAGCACGCCCGGCGGCAACCCGGCCTCGACGAACAGCTCGGCCAGGCGCACCGGCACCGACGGGTCACGCTCGGACGGCTTGAGGATGAATGCGTTCCCGCATGCCAGGGCCGGTCCGGCCTGCCACAGCGGGATCATCGCCGGGAAGTTGAACGGGGTGATCCCGGCGACCACGCCCAGCGGCTGGCGCAGCGAGAACACGTCGATGCCGGGTCCGGCGCCCTCGGTGTGCTCGCCCTTGAGCAGGTGCGGGATGCCGACGCAGAACTCGATCACCTCGATGCCGCGCTGGATGTCGCCGCGGGCATCCTCGAGGGTCTTGCCGTGCTCGCGGGAGAGCAGCTCGGCCAGCTCGTCGACATGGGTGTTGACCAGATCGATGAAACGCATCATCACCCGGGCCCGGCGCTGCGGGTTGTAGGCGGCCCAGTCGCGCTGAGCCGCTGCCGCGGAGGTTACCGCGGCGTCGACGTCGGCGGTGTTGGCCAGCGGCAGGGTGGCCTGCACCTTTCCGGTGTTGGGGTCGAAGACATCGGTGGTGCGCTGTGACGAGCCGGCGTTTCGATGGCCATCGATGAAATGCGGAATCTGGCGAGTCATGGTGGCCAGATTACTAGGACATCCTAGTAAATGCGAGGGGTCTGATCTGTTCAGCTCAAGCAATCCGCACGGTCGGCGAGGTGACGTTCTAACTCGGGTCCCAGGGGGGCAGCAGCCCGGCGGCGCGGACCTGCTCCAGCGACGAGGCGCCCGCATCCCGGTCGGAGAGCACCAACGGGTGATCGGCCGGCCAGTCGATCCCGATCGCCGGGTCGGTGGCGCAGATGGTGTGCTCGCGCTGCGGATCGTATTCGGCTGAGCACAGATACATCACCGTCGAATTATCTTGCAGCGCAAGGAATCCATGCGCCAAGCCAGCGGCGAGATACACTGACCGGCGATCGGTGGCGTCCAGCAGTACCGCGTCCCAGCGGCCGTAGGTCGGGGAGCCCACCCGGATGTCGACGACGACGTCGAAGACCGAACCCGACACGCACGTGACGTATTTGGCCTGGCCGGGCGGCAGTTGGGCAAAGTGCAGCCCGCGCAGTACCCCCGCGCTCGACACCGAGCAGTTGGCCTGGCGCAGGTCGAAACGGTGCCCGGCGAACGCGGTGAACTCGTGGTCGGTGAACCACTCGAAGAACACGCCGCGGGAATCGGCGTGCTGAGTCGGGGTGAGCTCCCAGGCCCCCGGGATAGTCAGCTCACGCGCCTCCACGTCAGCGCCCCAGCTTCGCGTAACGGGCCTCGGCGACCTCTTTCAGTGGGGCCCACCAGGATTCGTTGGCCCGATACCACTCGATGGTCTCGCGCAGGCCGGCCTCAAAGTCGGTGTGCTCCGGCTTCCAGCCCAATTCGTCGCGCAGCGCCGACGGGTCGATCGCGTAACGAAGGTCGTGACCCGGCCGGTCGGAGACGTGGTCGAAGTCGTCGGGGTCGTGGCCCATCAGCCGCAGGATCGTCTGCAGCACGCTGCGGTTGTCACGCTCCCCATCCGCGCCGATCAGGTAGGTGCGCCCAAGGTGGCCGCCGGTCATGATCTGCCAGACGGCACTGTTGTGGTCGTCAACGTGGATCCAGTCGCGGACGTTGGCGCCGCTGCCATACAGCTTGGCCCGGCGCCCGGTGAGCAGGTTGGTGATCTGGCGCGGGATGAACTTCTCTACGTGCTGATAGGGCCCGTAGTTGTTGGAGCAGTTCGAGATCGTCGCGCGCACCCCATAGGAGCGCACCCAGGAGTGCACCAGCAGATCGGCGGCGGCCTTGGTCGACGAGTACGGGCTCGACGGGCGATACGGCGTTGTTTCGGTGAACCGGCGCGGGTCGTCGAGGGCCAGATCGCCGTAGACCTCGTCGGTGGAGATGTGGTGCAGCCGTATTCCGTGGGTGCGTACCGCCTCCAGCACGGTGAAGGTGCCGACCACGTTGGATCGCAGGAACGGCTCCGGGTCGGCCAGTGCGTTGTCCACATGGGTTTCGGCGGCGAAGTGCACCACGGCGTCGGTCTCGGAATTCAGATCGGCGACCAGGGCGGCGACCAGCGCGGCATCGGTGATGTCGCCCTGCACCAGCCGGAACCGGCCGGCCTGGGAATCCAAGCCGGCCAGCGATTCGCGGCTGCCGGCGTAGGTCAACGCGTCCAACACGGTGATCCTGGTTCCGGGGCGCTGCGCGAGGGTCGTGCGCACAAAGTTGGCGCCGATGAACCCGGCGCCACCGGTGACCAGCAGATGCATGGGGCAACCTTAGCCGGGTTCTCCGGGCGATTTCGGCGCGATTTCTCTCGCTCAGCGGGCACAATCGCGCCGAAATCACAAGCCCAGCGGCCCCGCCAGCTCGGTCAGGGTCGGCAGCAGGTTCTTCCAGCCGCCCAGCACCTGGATGGTCACCTGATCCGCACCGGCGTCCAGGTGCTCGCGCAGGCGGGCGGCGATCTCGTCGGCGGTGCCGTGCGCCACCACCGCGTCGATCAACCGGTCGCTGCCCGGCGGGCGCACGTCGCGGTCGGTGAACCCCAGCCGCCGCCAGTTGTTGACGTAGTTGGACAGCCGCAGGTAGAAGCCGACCGCCTCGCGTCCGGCCTCGCGGGCCGCGGTGGCATCCGTGGAGAGCACCACCTTGTGCTCGGGCGCCAGGAACACCGACGGGCCGACCAGCTCGCGCGCGCTCGCCGTGTGCTCGGGCGTGGTCAGGTAGGGGTGCGCCCCGGCGCTTCGCTGCGCCGCCAACTGCAGCACCTTGGGGCCCAGTGCGGCCAGCACTCGGCGGCTGGTCGGCACGCCGGCCTCATCGAGGGCGTCCAGGTAGTCGGTCAGGGCGGCATACGGGCTGCGGTACTCGGCGGTGGCCTCGGAGTGGCCGACGCCGATGCCGAGCAGGAACCGGTCCGGGTAGGTGGATTCGATGCGGTGGTAGGACTCGGCGACCTGCTCGGCCGGCGCGGACCAGATGTTGACGATCCCGGTGGCCACCTGCAGGGTCGAGGTCGCCGCCAGCAGCGGCTCGACAAACGCCAGGTCAGCCGGCGGCGAGCCGCCCACCCAGATCGCGCCGTAGCCCAGACGCTCGATCTCGGTGGCCTGCTCAGGAGTGGGGGATCCGAAGGTCCACACCGCGTAGCGGCCCAGGTCGGGCTTGAGTGCGAACGTGTCCGACATCGTGGCTCCTGTGCTCGTCGCAGTTACTCGGTGGGCAGCGGATAGGAGTTGGCGACCGGTGGGGCCTCGGTGGCCTTCGGACGCAGCATGGCCGCCACGTCCACCCCGGATGCCTTCAGCGTCTCCAGCACCTTGGCAATGCCTAATGGACTGATACCCAACAGGCCGCCGATCGCATCCTGCGCATCGCCGGCACCGCCGACAATCGACAGTCGCTCGATGTCCGACAGCGGCGCGGCTGCCGCCTGGGTGGCCTGAACCACCGAAGCCAGCACGTCGGGGAGCATCAGCATTCGGGCCGCCTCCGCGCTGTAGCTGTTGAGGGCGTTGGCGATCTCCTTCTTACCCTCGGCTTCGGCAAGCAGCTTGGCCTTGGTGCCCTCCGCCTCAGCGACCAGGGACGCCCTGGCGCCGTCGGCTTCGGCCTGGCGTTCCACCCGCAGCGCGTCGGCGGCCGCCTTGCGCGCGTCGGCTTGGGCTTCACCGGCCTGTCGGGCCGCTTCCGCCTGGGCCTGTGCCGCCAGGATCGCGGCCTGGCGCTGCCCCTCGGCCCGGGCCACATCGGCCTGCCGCTGCGCCTCGGCGGGGGCGATCACATCGGCTTGCAGCGCGGCCTGGGCCTGCTCGGCGCGACGCTGTTCCACTTCAATGCGGGCCTGCACACGGGCGGCCTCGGCCTGTTCGACGGCGATCCCGACGTCCTTCTCGGCGCGAGCGTGCGCCAGCGGACCAGCCTGGTCGGCTTGGGCGTTCTCGGCCTCGGTCTGGGCACGCAACCGGGCCAGCTCGACATCGCGCTTCTGATTGGCGGTAGCGATGGCAGTGTCGGCTTCGGCCTGGGCGACCGCACCGGCCTGGCGCGCCTTGGCCGACTGGATCTGGGCGTCCCGCTCAGCCTCGGCGGTGCCGACCGTGGCGTCGCGTTTCACCTCGGCGATGCGGCGCTGACCCAGCGATTCGAGATAACCATTGCGGTCGGAGATGCCGGCGATCTTGAGAACGTCGACTTCCATGCCGATGCGGGCCAAGTCGGTGCCGGCTTCCTCGACCACGCTGCGGGCCAGCGTGTCGCGGTTGGAGTTGAGGTCCTCGACGGTCATCGTGGCGGTGATGCCACGCAGGCTCCCGGCCAAGATGTCGTTGATCTGGCGCTGCAGATCATCGAGGTCCGACGTCAGGAAGCGTTGCACCGCGGTCTGCACGGCTTCGTCGGCAGAGCCGATGCGGACCAGGCCGACGGCTTCGACGTTGACCGGCACGCCGTTGTTGGACAGTGCGTTCTGCAGATTGATGCTGACGTTGAACGGCTCCAGCGACATGATGTCGACCCGTTCGATGCCCGGCATCCGGAACCTGGCCCCGCCGCGCACCACCTTCGGCGTACCCCGCCCGGTGAAGACCGCGACCTCGTTCGGTGGGACCTTGATGTAGTTCTTCACGTAGATCATCGGCAACACGACCAGCAACAACAGTGCTGCGATGGTGCCGATGGTCACGATCAAGACAAGCGACACGATTACTGCCTCTCTAGCCGGTTACTGAGCGGGTACTGCGACGACGTGCAGGTAATCAGCGTCGACATCGGCGATGTAGACGCGGGTGGCCTTGGTCAGAGTCTGCGGTTCCGGGCTGATGGCCCGCGACCGGACCCGGTTGCCGTCGGGGTCGACGAAGGCGATCTCACCCCACCCGCCGGGCGGCACGTCGATCGTCACCGTGCCCAACAGGCCGATATAGGCCGACCGCCCGTGCTGAGAGTTCGATTCCTGTCGCCGCAGGTAGGGCAGCACCACACCGTGCAGGATGAAGGCCAGCGTGACTCCAGTGCCGAGACCCAGCGCGCCCGCGGGCAAAGCGCTGAACCCGGCCCAGGTCGCCACGAGTCCGCCGGCGCCCGTTCCGACCAGCGCGGCGGACATTCCGGTCAGGCTCAGGAACGGCATCCCGTCGTGGCCGATATCGGTCAGCAGCAAGGCGGTGAGCAGGGCGATCGCACCGACGGCGAACGCCGCCAGGTACACAATCGTCACCACGCCTCCTGTAGGTCGAACGCCGCCGGTTCGCCGATTGTCAGGTCATCCTCGCATGCCGGCGCCGTGTGCGAACCCGCCGTTTTTGGCGTGGGGGGCGGATGCGGGTATCGTAGGTCGACGGTGCGGCGTCCGCGTCGACTCTTGCGTGTCCAGTCTGAGATTCTTGGGGTTCTACCTGGAATTTCCTGTCACCGGCCCACGTTTTGCAGTCGTAGTCGATGCTGCGCCGTGGCGGGCGCATGCACACGCGACAAGTAAGTCAGACACGGAGGATCGCCGGAGAGTAATGGCCAAAAAAGACGGTGCAATCGAGGTCGAGGGTCGAGTGGTCGAACCCCTGCCCAATGCGATGTTTCGCATTGAGCTGGAGAACGGTCACAAGGTGCTCGCCCACATCAGCGGCAAGATGCGGCAGCACTACATCCGTATCCTGCCGGAAGACCGGGTGGTCGTGGAGTTGTCTCCCTACGACCTGTCCCGCGGACGCATCGTCTACCGGTACAAGTAACTCCCGACCGCCCGAAGTACGTCAACCAGCGATTAGAACAGGACCACAGCAGCCGTGAAGGTGAACCCCAGCGTCAAGCCGATCTGCGACAAGTGCAGGGTGATCCGTCGGCACGGCCGGGTCATGGTGATCTGCTCGGACCCGCGCCACAAGCAGCGCCAGGGCTAGACACAGATCGCCGGCCCGGCGTAGCCGGGCACCAGCCACAACTGAATGCAGACCTCCCAGTACCAGTGAGCGGATAGGCCGCCCACACACGCCCGGATCGGAGGCCGGGCCCCGGAGCAGTAGGCCGGGAACGGGCTGGGATCACAACCTCCGTAACGAAGATGAAAGGGGCATGCCCCCATGGCTCGACTTGTGGGCGTCGACCTGCCGCGCGATAAGCGCATGGAGATCGCGCTGACCTACATTTACGGCATCGGCCGTACTCGCTCCAACGAAATCCTGGCCGCGACCGGTATCGACAAGGACCAGCGCAGCAAGGACCTGACCGACGACCAGCTCACCCAGTTGCGTGACTACATCGAGCGCAACCTGAAGGTTGAGGGCGACCTGCGCCGCGAGGTGCAGGCGGACATCCGTCGCAAGATTGAGATCGGCTGCTACCAGGGTCTGCGGCACCGTCGCGGCCTGCCGGTGCGCGGCCAGCGGACCAAGACCAACGCGCGCACCCGTAAGGGCCCGAAGCGCACCATCGCCGGTAAGAAGAAGGCCAGGTAAGACCCATGGCAACCAAGAAAGCGACCGGGCCCAAGAAGGGCCAGAAGACTCGGCGTCGGGAAAAGAAGAACATCCCGCACGGTGCCGCTCACATCAAGAGCACCTTCAACAACACGATCGTGACGATCACCGACCCGCAGGGCAACGTGATCGCGTGGGCATCGTCTGGTCACGTGGGCTTCAAGGGCTCGCGTAAGTCCACTCCGTTCGCTGCGCAGCTGGCCGCCGAGAACGCTGCCCGCAAGGCGCAGGAGCACGGCGTGAAGAAGGTCGACGTGTTCGTCAAGGGCCCGGGTTCGGGTCGTGAGACCGCGATCCGCTCGCTGCAGGCCGCCGGCCTCGAGGTCGGTGCGATTTCCGATGTCACCCCGCAGCCGCACAACGGCTGCCGTCCGCCCAAGCGGCGTCGGGTCTAGGAGGACTGAAACAAAATGGCTCGTTACACCGGACCCGCCACCCGCAAGTCCCGCCGGCTGGGTGTTGACCTCGTCGGCGGCGACCAGGCATTCGAGAAGCGCCCCTACCCGCCCGGCCAGCACGGTCGCGCGCGGATCAAGGAGAGCGAATACCGGCTGCAGCTGCAGGAGAAGCAGAAGGCGCGCTTCACCTACGGCGTGATGGAGAAGCAGTTCCGTCGCTACTACGAGGAAGCCGTCCGTCGTGGCGGCAAGACCGGCGAGGAACTGCTGCGCATCCTGGAGAGCCGGCTGGACAACGTGGTTTACCGCGCTGGCCTGGCCCGCACCCGCCGGATGGCCCGTCAGCTGGTCAGCCACGGCCACTTCACCGTCAACGGTGTGAAGGTCGACGTGCCCAGCTACCAGGTGTCGCAGTACGACATCATCGACGTCAAGGACAAGTCGATCAACACGGTGCCGTTCCAGATCTCCCGTGAGGTCGCCGGCGACCGCCCGATCCCGGGTTGGCTGCAGGTGGTCGGGGAGCGTCAGCGCATCCTGGTCCACCAGCTGCCGGAGCGTGCCCAGATCGACGTGCCGCTCACCGAGCAGCTGATCGTCGAGTTCTACTCGAAGTAATACAGCTCGGGGTCCCACCCCGAGTCCCCCAACCGGCATCAAATAGCGGGTGCCAGAAGGAGAAAGAAAACCATGCTGATCTCGCAGCGTCCGACCCTGTCCGAAGAGGTCGTGGCCGAGAACCGGTCGCAGTTCGTCATCGAACCGCTGGAGCCGGGATTCGGTTACACCCTGGGCAACTCGCTTCGTCGCACCCTGCTGTCGTCGATCCCCGGCGCGGCGGTCACCAGCATCCGCATCGACGGTGTGCTGCACGAGTTCACCACGGTCCCCGGCGTCAAGGAAGATGTCACCGACATCATCCTGAACCTCAAGGGCCTGGTGGTCTCGTCCGAAGAGGACGAGCCGGTCACCATGTACCTGCGCAAGCAGGGCCCGGGCGCGGTCACCGCGGGTGACATCGTTCCGCCGGCCGGCGTCACGGTGCACAACCCCGACATGCACATCGCGACCCTGAACGACAAGGGCAAGCTCGAGGTCGAGCTGATCGTCGAGCGCGGCCGCGGTTACGTCCCGGCCGTGCAGAACAAGGTGTCGGGCGCCGAGATCGGCCGCATCCCGGTTGACTCGATCTACTCGCCGGTGCTCAAGGTGACCTACAAGGTCGAGGCGACCCGTGTCGAGCAGCGCACCGACTTCGACAAGCTGGTGCTGGACGTGGAGACCAAGAACTCCATCAGCCCGCGGGACGCGCTGGCCTCGGCCGGTAAGACCCTGGTTGAGCTGTTCGGTCTGGCACGGGAACTCAACGTCGAGGCCGAGGGCATCGAGATCGGCCCGTCGCCGGCCGAGGCAGACCACATCGCCTCGTTCGCGCTGCCGATCGACGACCTGGACCTGACCGTGCGGTCCTACAACTGCCTCAAGCGCGAGGGTGTGCACACGGTCGGGGAGTTGGTCGCTCGCACCGAGTCCGACCTGCTCGACATCCGCAACTTCGGTCAGAAGTCCATCGACGAGGTCAAGGTCAAGCTGCACCAGCTCGGCCTGTCGCTCAAGGACAGCCCGGCCAGCTTCGACCCGTCGCAGGTGGCGGGCTACGACGTGGCCACCGGCACCTGGTCGGCCGACGCCGGTTATGACGAGCAGGACTACGCCGAAACCGAGCAGCTTTAACCCCCAA
Organism: Mycolicibacter heraklionensis; assembly: GCA_001673575.1. Lineage (GTDB taxonomy): Bacteria > Actinomycetota > Actinomycetes > Mycobacteriales > Mycobacteriaceae > Mycobacterium > Mycobacterium heraklionense_A. The sequence continues at coordinate 11,858 of LZME01000147.1, forward strand.
CCTCTCGAAAAGAGAGCCGTCCCGGCCCTACCTGATACGGGGGTCGGCCCCATTTAGGAGAAGTCGCAATGCCCAAGCCCACTAAGGGTCCCCGCCTCGGCGGAAAGTCCTCGCACCAGAAGGCGCTGCTGGCCAACCTGGCCACGTCGCTGTTCACCCACGGCCGGATCAAGACGACCGAGCCGAAGGCGCGGGCATTGCGGCCGTACGCCGAGAAGCTGATCACCCACGCCAAGAAGGGCACGCTGCACAACCGGCGTGAGGTGCTCAAGAAGATCCGCGACAAGGACGTGGTGCACTCGCTGTTCGCCGAGATCGCCCCGCACTTCGCGGACCGCAGCGGTGGCTACACCCGGATTATCAAGGTCGAGCCGCGTCAGGGTGACAACGCCCCGATGGCCGTGATCGAGCTGGTCCGGGAGAAGACCGTGACCTCGGAGGCTGAGAAGGCACGTAGGGCCGCTAAGACTGAAGCCAAGGCGGAGAAGGCTGCTAAGGCCGAGAAGCCCGCCAAGGTCGAGGAGAAGGTCGAAGAGCCGGCCGCCGAGGCGACCGAGGCTGCGGATGCCACCGACGCCGCTGAGGCCACCGATGCGGCCGAGGGTACCGACGAGTCCTGATGGTACGGCCGAAGTCGTCCGGCTTCGGCTCGATATCGCCTACGACGGCACGGAATTCGCCGGCTGGGCGGTTCAAGCGGGACAGCGCACGGTCGCCGGAGTTCTCGACGAGGCTCTGACGACCGTGTTCCGCACTCCGGTGCGGTTGTTCGCGGCGGGACGCACCGACACCGGCGTGCACGCCACCGGGCAGGTGGCCCATATCGATGTTCCGGATTCGGCGCTACAGCATGCCTATTCGCGGACCCGGCGTGACGGCGAGCCGGAGTTTTTGGCGCTGACCCGGCGATTGGCGCGCTTCTTACCGACCGACGTGCGGGTGCTGCGGGTGCAGCGCACTGTCGCTGACTTCGACGCCCGATTCTCGGCGCTGCGCCGCCACTACGCCTACCGGTTGTCGACCGCGCCCTACGGGGTGGTGCCTCAGCAGGCCCGCTACATCACCGCGTGGTCGCGGCCGCTGGACGTCGACGCGATGGCCGAAGCCTCCCGAAATCTGGTGGGGCTGCACGACTTTGCGGCCTTCTGCCGGCACCGCGAGGGTGCGACCACCATTCGCGACCTGCAGCGCTTGGACTGGGTGCGTGACGGTGATCTGGTGACCGCACACGTCAGCGCCGACGCATTCTGCTGGTCGATGGTGCGCTCCCTGGTCGGGGCGGTGCTGGCGGTCGGCGAGCATCGACGCGACGCCGCGTGGTGCGCGGATCTGCTGACTGCCGAACGCCGATCCAGTGATTTCACCGCCGCACCCGCACGCGGGCTGACGTTGGTCGGGGTGGATTACCCGCCCGACGATCAGCTGGGGGCGCGCGCCATCATCACCCGGGATATCCGCACCCGCTGATTGCCTTGGGCACGAGCGTGCGTAGTTGTCCGCGCGTAGCGGCGGCGTGTCGTTGTACAGACACGCACGCTCGCGGGGGAAGGGGGACTACAGCAGGCCGGCGACGAAGGACGCGGCCTGATTGGTCATGCCGGGTGTGTAGCCGGAGTGCGCGGAGAAGATGCGCCCGGGGGAGCAGACCGGGTCGCCATCGGTGCACAGGTCGATGGTCTTGAATCCGTAGACCGGACTGTTGGTCAGCGGCTGCCCGATCTTGGTCGACGGGTTGCCGAACACCGCGATGGCCGCGACGTGGTCGGCGGCCTCGGGCGGCAGCGGCGCGGTGAAGCCGAAGCCCGGCACGGGTGCCGCCGCCACGATGTCGATGATCGCCGCGCCCTGCGAGTAGCCGCCGAGGACCAGGCGGGTGCCCGGGCAGTTCTCCACCATCCACATGATGTGGCCGCTGGCGTCGTTGGCGCCGTCGGCTGCCCGGCCGAAGTCATAGCTGGCCGGGTAGTTGACCGCATAGGCACCCACCGAGCGGGACGTCTGGTTCCGCAGGGCGTTGACCAGGCCGTCGCCGACCCGACCCAGGCCCGGTGGCTCGCTGGTCCCGCGGGCGAACACCACCTCGACGTCTGGGCAACCGTCAGCCGAGGCTGTCGGCATCGACGACGCGGTGGGGTCCATCAGCAGCGCTGCGGCAGCGGCTCCTGCCGCCAGGATGCGGAATGCCTTCATAGTGAACGATAGTAGCGAAAATAAGCCTTGACGAGCTAACTAAAACGGGGTGGGCCCGATCACGGCTCCAGTGTGGGCGCCGGACCCGCAGCCCGCAGCCGGCCGGCGATGAAGTTCGCCGCTTGGCTGGTCAGCGCCGGGATGTAGCCGTCGGTGTGATCGGTCCATTCGTTGCCGGGGCCCTCGTGGCAGATCGGGTCACCCGGGTTGCACAGGTCGAGAGCCTTGGAACCGAACAGGGCGCTCTGCACGCTGATCGGGCCGCCAGCGCGCACAGCCGGGTTGCCGAACGCCACCACGGCCACCACCTGGTTGGCCAGATCCGCGGGCAACTGGTTGCCCCAGGTGATGCCGCCGACCTGCGTACCGGTGACGATGTCGATGACCGAGGCGCCCTGCGAGTAACCGCCCAGCACCAGCTGGGTGTTGGGGCACACGTTGGCGGCGTCCTTGACGCGACGGATGACGTCATTGGCGCCGTCGCCGCCACCCAGCTGCAGTCGGCCGGCGGGGTAGTTGACCGCGTACTCGTCGATCTTCTTGGACGTCTGCTGGCGCAGCGAGTCGATCAGGGCCCGGCCGACCCGGCCGACACCCGGGGGCTCGCTGGTGCCGCGGGCGAAGATGACCTCCGCGTCCGGGCAGTCGTAGGCGGTCGCCACCGGGGCGACGCTCGGCGCTACGGCCGGAAGCGTCAGCAGTGCGCCTGCCATCAATATCGCGGAGAAAATGCTGCTCAGCTGAACAAAACGCATACCCGAGATGGTACCGAAGCCCGAATTCGATACCGACGGGACTGTGGATGGGCGAGTGCGGCCGCACCGGTCTCACGAATAGCCTGTGGCCGATATGGCCGGGCGATCGACGACACAGCTTCAACTCAGCGCACACCGCTTCCTGTCCCGCCGGATGGAACGGGCGCTGCGGTGCGGACAGGTCACGGGCGGCCCCGTCCCCGGTCGAAGCGCCCTGGCCCTGGGCTGGTTATTGAGCATGGTCGTGGCCGTCGGCGCGGTGATGCTGGCCGTCCTACGGCCACAGCCGGTCCTGGGTGATGCGCCGATCCTGCTGGACCGCGCGGCCGGGGCGCTCTATGTCCAGATCGGCGACACGGTGCATCCGGTGTACAACCTCGCCTCGGCGCGGCTGATCACCGGTGCGGCCGATCCACGACCGGTGGACGGCAATGCGCTCGGCCGGGCTCGGCGCGGGCCGCCGCTGGGCATCCCTGCCGCACCGGGCGTGCTTGGGGCGCCACTGCCGGACGCAGCGACGTGGTCGTTGTGCGAGGACTCCGCCGGCACCGTCCTCATGGTCGGTGCCGACCCGCTGCAGTCCGGCAGCCTCGACCCGCGGCAGGCGCTACCGGTCAGCTCCGAGTCCGGGGCAACCTTTCTGCTCATCGACGGACGGCGGGTTGCGGTCGACCCGGCCGACCCCCTGCTGGGCGCCGCCGTGCCGAGCCGGGTTTCGGCGTTGCTGCTCAACGCGATCCCCGAAGCCCCGCCGGCCGACCTTCGCCGGGTGGGCTCCACGGTGGGCTTAGCCCCGGCCACGCTGTGCGTGCACTGGCGCGCCGACGATCCGTCCGGGGTCACTCTGTCGAGCGGGGTGCCTCTACCAGCGGGGGAGTCGCCGACGGTGCTGGCCCAGGCCGACGGGCCGGGCCCCGCCTTGGACGGGGTCTATCTGCCGCCGGGCCACAGTGCCTATGTGCGCGCGGCCGACACCTCCGGTCACGCCGGCGGTGTCGGTTATCTGATCGCCGAGAGTGGGGTGCGGTTCACCGTTGACGACGACGATGCGGCGCGCAGGTTGGGGCTGCCCGCGGCGGCCACCGGGGTGCCGTGGCCGCTGTTGGCTGGGTTGCCGGCCGGTCCCCGGCTCAGTCGGGATCAAGCGCTGCTGGGCCGTGACGCGGCGCCCGGCGCGACAGTGCCCGACCGGTGACGGCTGACAGGAGCAACGCCACTAGGACCGCGGTGCCGACGATCGCGGTGCGCAATCCGGCGGGCGCGGGTTCCAGGTCTGCATCCGGGTGGGGCAGCGGCGGAGGGGCAGGCCGCGACGGCTCGGCCGAGGCGGCCACATCAAAGGTCAGCGCCGCCAACACGTCCACCACACCGGCGCCGACGAGATCGTCACGCCCGCCCGGTGGGTGGTGGGCGGTGGCCTTGATCCGGTCCATCACCTGGCGCGGCGTCCATTGCGGAAACCGCGAGCGGATCAGCGCCGCCAGCCCGCTGACCACCGGCGCGGCGAAGCTGGTGCCGCGCACCGGCGAGCCGTCGAGAGTGTCGGCCATCGCATCGCCCACGGTGCTCAACGAGAACACCGCTTCGCCGGGCGCTGCCACATCCACCCACGGACCGGCCAAGGTGAACGCCGAGGCGACGCCGCGGCCATCCACGGAGCCGACGGTCAGCACGTAGTCGTCGTACCAGGCGGGCGTGACGATCATGGGTCCCTCGGCGCCGCAACCCTCGTCGGTGTTGCCCGCTGCCGCGACCACGACGCTGTTCTTCACCTCGACCGCATACGCCAGGGCGGCGCCCAGCGCTCGGTCGTCGAGTCCGGTACGTGCGGGTCGGCACGCCACCGTGGAGATGTTGATCACCGACGCGCCCAGGTCGGCGGCGGTACGCACCGCCTTGGCCAGGGTATCGACATCGCCGATACCGGCAGCGTCGCCGATGGCGGCGAACCGTGCGCTGGAGGCCCGGATACCGATCACGGTGGCCGACGGCGCCACCCCGCTGAACCGGTCGGCCACGGGATCCGATGCGGCCGCGATGATTCCGGCGACCAGCGTGCCGTGCCCGTCGCAATCCCGGGTGCCGTCGCCGGTGGAGACGTAGTCGCCGCCGGCGATCAATCCGGGCAACCGCCGGTGCGGCGCGACACCGGTGTCGATCACCGCAACCCGTTGGCCGGCGCCCCGAGTGAGCGCCCAGGCCGCGGCCAGGTCCAGCCCGTCGAGCTGAGTAGGGGTCCCACCGGGCCCAAGTGCGCCCACCGTGCACACCTCGCGCTGCACCGTGGGGTGTGCCGGCGCGGCCGGGGCAGCCGCGGGCAATCGGGTGGGGTCGACCGGGGGCGGAGCGACCGCGTTCGCCGGCGGTGCGCACCGTGTCGCCGCGATCATGGCGACCGCCGCCATCCGAGCGATCCGGGTACGCGGCACGGGTCAGCCCAGATTCCATCCGCGGGCAGCGCTGTAGAACCCGCACAGCCAGCACGCCAGCGGCGCCAACGAGCCGAGGGCCAGGCCCTCCACGACTTCGGCGCCACGCCGGATCAGTGGGGATGTGGGCGGAGCGGCGAAACCCAGGCCGAGCGCCGCCGCGACCAGCACCACGGCCAGCACCGCCGGCCATTGCGCCGTTGTATTGCGCGCCGCGCCGAGCAGGCCGATCGCCAATGTGGCGGTACCGCCGGCGATCAGCGCCGCGATCTGCACGCCATCGGTGTGCGAGCGGGCGCGCAGTGCCAGCGCCAGGCCAGCCGCCGCCGCGAACATTGCGCCGACCAAGTGGTGCGTTTCGGCAACCGGCGTCCCGACGACCACCGCGGCGGCACCCAGAGCCGCCAACGTCCCGGCTGCCGCAACCAATCCGGTCAGCAGGTCGTGCGTCTCGCCTACCTGCGACGGCACCGATTGTCCTCGGCGGAACAACCCGGTGGCCGCGGCCGCCACTCGGCCGGCGCCGCGGATCATGCCGACTCCGGTGACAACCGCCGCGGCTCCCACCCGGGGCAGGTCAATCCCGGTCACCGCGACGGCCATTCCCGCGACCGCGACCAATACCGCCAGCCCGGCCAGGCAGCACAACGTCGTGCGCACCAACCCGTTGCAGCTACTCGGTGGGACGGTCATCAGCGCGACCGCGCCGGTGGCCGCGACCGCCAACAGCGCGTTCGGGGCGCCGGGGCCGCCGGGAATCGCCACGAAGCCGGCCACCCCGGCCAGCCCGGACGCGGTCAGCGCGGCGCCGAGCCGGCGCGCCGCCGGATTCCACGGGTGCTCGATGGTCCGTACCGTGGCCGCCACCTGTTCGGCGGGATCGTCGAACGACACCTGCGGGGCCGGGCATTCGGCACGAGTCAACACCAAGGTGGAACCGTCGCGGATGCCTTGCTGGGACAGAGTTTTCGTGCCGTCGAGTGCAGCTCGTCCTGGTTCGGAAAGCCGATAGGGTCGCAGCGAGTCCGGGCTGGCCCGGTGCGGCATCAGCTCTACGACAGCCGGGATCAGGGTCGCCACCGGCACGCCGGACGGTAGCGTCAGATCAGCGTGCGCGTTATCGGCGTGTACTGCGACCCGGCGCAGGCCCGAATCTGGATTCGACACGTCCCGTTCTCCTTTCGGCTTCGTTGCCCGCACGCTACTGAGCCGGTAGCCGAGACGTTTTCGGCTATCCACAGCTGACTTGTCGGTGGAGTAGGCGCTGCCTACGGTGTGCCGATGACCGGTCCCGCGCCGACCGCCCTCCCACCCCCGTCGCCATCACGGGGCGAAGTCGCCGTCGCTGTACCGCCGGCGGTTCCGGAGTCCGAGTCGCGAATGATTCTGACGCGGTTGCTGCCCGCCGTTATGGCGGTGGGGATGCTCGGCGTGACCGCCGTCGCCTACCGATCGGGCTCCCCGGCCGCACGCAGCCCCGTGTTCGCACTGTTCCCGCTGATGATGCTCACCTCGGCGGTGGCAGCCGTTTTCGCCGGGCGAAACCATGGGCGTGGCAACGACATCGACGACGACCGCGAGAACTACCTGGCTTACCTCGCGGGATTGCGGAAGTCCGTGGCGGATAACGCTGCGGCGCAGCGTGCCTGGGCGCTGTGGTCGCACCCAGAGCCGGACGCACTCTGGCTGTTGGCCGGTGGAGCCCGAATGTGGGAGCGCCGACTTGCCGACCCCGACTTCGGCTCTGTGCGAGTCGGGATCGGCCCGGCCGCACCGGCCCGTCGACTGGTGGCGCCGTCGCGCGATCCGGTGCGACGGGTCGATCCGGTCACCGACGCAGCGCTGCGCCGCTTCCTGGACACCCACGCAGTGGTACCCGACGTGCCTGTCGTGCTGACGGTGCTGGGACCGTCGCCGCTGCTGCTGGACGGCGACATCGAGCGGGCTCGCGGTCTGCTGCGTGCGCTGATCTGTCAGCTCGCCGTGCTGCACGGACCGGATGCGCTGCGGATCGCGGCCGTGGACGGTCGGCATCGCGGCGACTGGGATTGGCTGAAATGGCTGCCGCACCATCAGCATCCGTCGGCCGTCGATGCCGGCGGACCATTGCGCCTGGCCTACCCCGACCTGGCTGCCGCCGAAACCAGCCTTGCCGGCTGCAGGGCCGTGGTGGTCAGCGACGACGCGGGCGGTCTTCAGGTGACCGAGTTAGGCGCGCGAGGCGCGGCCCGCCGCCTGCACGTGACCGCGACGGTGCTGCGTGACGCCGGTGACCACCTTGGCCGGCCGGACTTTCTGCCCCTCGCCGACGCGGCGGTGTGCGCCCGGCGCCTGGCCGGGCACCGGCCCGTCGGCTCCGGGAGCGTGGCGTGGGCTCATCTGCTGGGCATCGACGACATCGACCGCTTCGATGCCCCGGCGGAATGGGCACGCGCATCGGCGCAGTCACTGTGCGTCCCGATCGGCACGGACTCGAGCGGAGAGCCGGTACGGCTGGACATCAAAGAGGCTGCCGAGCGGGGCAGCGGGCCGCACGGCCTGTGTGTCGGCGCCACCGGCTCGGGCAAATCGGAGTTCCTGCGCACCCTGGTGCTGGGCATGACAGCGCGGCATTCACCAGCGGAACTCAACGTGGTATTGGTCGACTTCAAAGGCGGTGCAACCTTTCTCGGTTTCGAGCGGACCAGGCATGTCTGTGCTGTCATCACCAACCTCGCCGAGGAGGCGTCGCTGGTGGAACGGATGCGTGACGCGCTGTCCGGCGAGATGCAGCGCCGCCAGCAACAGCTGCGCGCCGTCGGGGCGCCCGGCATCGCCGCGTATCGGCTGGCACGAACCACGCGTCCGCAGCTACCGTCCCTGCCGGCGCTGCTGGTCATCATCGACGAATTCTCCGAACTGCTCCACCAGCACCCCGATCTCCTCGACACCTTCGTCGCCATCGGCCGGTTAGGCCGTTCGCTGGGAATGCATCTGTTACTGGCCAGCCAGCGGCTCGATGAGGGCAGGCTCCGGGGTCTGGAATCGCACCTGTCCTACCGGGTGTGTCTCAAGACGATGTCGGCCGCCGAATCCCGGATCGTGCTGGGCACCGCCGACGCCCACGAGCTGCCCAATATCCCCGGGGTTGGGTTCTTGCGCACCGCCGACGGCGCGGTGCGGCGATTCCAGACCGCCTACGTCTCCGGGATCTGCCCGCCAGCCCGGGCGGACCCCGTCGCGGTACTCCCGTTCACCGCAATGCCACTCGGTCCGGCTCGGGAAGCGGCCGATGTGGGCGGGCGCACCGTGCTGCAGGCAATGCTGCAGCGATTGTCCGGGCACGGCCCGGCGGCGCGGCAGATATGGCTGGCGCCCCTGGGGGATTCCCCGATGCTGGGAGCACTCCTTGACGCCGACTACGCGGATCTGACGGTCCCGATCGGCGTCGTCGATCGGCCCTTCGAGCAGCGTCGGACCACCCTGTCGATTCGGTTGGACGGTGCGGCTGGCCATGTCGCCGTCGTGGGCGCCCCGCAATCGGGCAAATCGACCGCGCTGTGCACCCTGATCGCCGCGCTGTGCGCCACCCATAATGCGACCCGGGTCGCGTTCTACTGCTTGGATTTCGGCGGCGGAGAGCTCTCCGCGACCCGAACCCTGCCGCACGTCGGCGCGGTCGCCGGCGTTGGGCAACCAGACCTGGTGCAGCGGGTGGTCGCCGAGATGGAGGCCATTGTGGCGCGGCGCGAGTCTCAGCGTGCCGGCTACATCGCGGACGGCGAACGCGTGGTACCGGACGTCTTCCTGGTGATCGACGGATGGTCCGCCCTGTGCCGGGAATTCGAGGTGGAGTCCAGAATTGTCGCGCTGGCCGCCCGCGGCCTGTCCTCCGGCGTGCACGTGATGCTGGCAGCGTCGCGGTGGGCCGAGGTGCGGCCCGCCTTGCGGGACCTGATCGGCACCCGTATCGAGCTGAGGCTGGGCGATCCGGCCGAATCCGAACTGGACCGCCGCCAGGCCCAGCGGGTGCCGCAGGGCCGGCCCGGACGCGGCCTGACCCACGACGGCATGCACATGCTGCTGGCCCGCCCACAAGGCTGGGAACCGATGCACCACCCCGACGGTGCCGTCGCACCACCGATCCGGCTGCTGCCGACCCTCGTCGCCCGGGCCGACCTGCCCGTCACCGCCGCCGGCCTGCCGGTTCTGGGCATCGACGAACGTGAACTCGCCACTGTCGCCATCGATTTCGGGCGGCAACCGCACCTGCTCATCGTGGGCGGCGGCGAGTGCGGCAAGACCTCCGTGCTGCGAACCTTGTGCCGGGAGCTGGTCCGGTGCCACCCCGGCGGGCAGGCTCAGCTGCTGGTGGTCGACTACCGGCGCGGCCTGCTGGACGTCGTACCGACCGGGCACTTGGCCGGTTACGCGATGTCGAGACCCGCGCTGACAACGCTGCTGCCGGGCCTGATTGACCACCTGGCGAGACGGATGCCCGGTGCCGACCTTGCCCCGCAGCAGCTGCGCGCCGGGGCGTGGTGGACTGGCCCGCAGTTGTACGTGGTGGTCGATGACCACGACCTGGTGGCCGCCGGCACCGGAGGCCCGCTGACACCACTGCTGGAATACCTCCCGCACGCCGCGGATCTCGGGCTGCACCTGATCGTCGCGTGCCGCGGCGGGGGAGCGGGCCGGTCAATGTACGAACCGCTGCTGACCGCGCTGACCGACATGGGCGCGATGACGCTGATGATGAGCGGCTCGGCCGGCAGCGCCGCCGATACCCCGTGGGGTTCGGTTCGCCCGACACCGCTGCCGCCCGGCCGCGGCATCCTGGCCACCCGGTCCGGCGGCGAGCGGCTTATTCAGGTGGCTTGGGAGCCATGAGCGTCGGGCATCGGTCGGTGATCGAGGCGGGTCCCGCGACCATCCGCCGATTGTGTTGCGGCGGGGCTGAATCGGTCGATGCCGCAGTGGCCCTGGAGTGGATCGATGACCCGGTCGGACTGGTCGATGGTCAACCGGTCGCGGTGCCCGAGCTACTGCGCGAGGTGCTGAACTGCGCGTTGCCTGGTGAGTCGGTCGAGCTCATTCACCCGTCGTGGTGGCCGGTTCGAAGGGTGCAGCTGCTGGTTGCGGCGGCGCGAGAGCTGGCCGGCGAGGTGGTCACCCGATCGCGAGCAACAGTGCACGGCGCCGCGGTCGTCGTGGAGATCGCCGCTGGCCTGGTGGCCGTCACCGGCGCCGATAGCGCTGACATGGTCGCCGAGCCGCGCATCGGTTCCCCCGATGAGGTCGCCGACGCGGTCGCGCGCCGGATAAGTGCGGCGATTCGGAGTCATCCCGGAGCGGTCGTGATTGACGCACCGGCCGGGATCGGCGGGGCGGGGGTCCTCTCCGCTCTGATCGTGGAGCGGCTGGGGCCCGAGGTGCGGGCGACCGTGGCCGATCGGCTGCCGTCGATCCGCCGCACGGTCGATGCACCGGCCGCCGAACCGGCCCCCAACGCTCGTCGCCGGCGACTGGCCCCGGCCGCCCTAGTCGGCGGTGTGGTCGCGCTGGCCCTCCTGGCACGGCACGACGCTCGGTCGGACACCGATAATCCCTTGACCTACCTAGTGGAAGGCCATGCGGCGGTGCAGGTTCCGGCGGGTTGGGTAACCCGACGGGTGACTGACGGGCCAGGATCGGCGCGGGTGGAGGTGGTGTCGCCCGGCGACCCGCAGCTGGTGTTGCACGTCACCCAAGCGCCGGCTGCCGGCGATACCCTGGCCGCCATCGCAGAACCGCTGCAGCGAGCACTGCAACGGGCCGACGCCGAGACACCCGGAGTGTTCACCGGTTTCGATCCGGCCGGCGCCAGTGCGGGACGGCCCGCCGTGACCTATCGGGAGGTGCGCGACGGCCACCACGTCGACTGGGCGGTCGTGGTCGACCACGCGGTGCGCATCGGTATCGGGTGCCAGAGCCGAACGGTGGGCGAGGACGCGCTGCGCGCGGTGTGTGAGCAGGCGGTGCGTTCCGCCCACGCCGTCAGCTGAGGGCGGGAGGCGCCGACTGTCAAAGAGGGGGTGGGGGGGACTTTCGCCACTGGCTGGGTGAAACACCGTGTGTCTGGCGGAACTGCCTGGTGAAATAGGCCGCATCCGGTAGACCGACCCGTTGCCCGATTTCGGTGATCGATAGTCGGGTATCGGTCAGCAGGCGGCGGGCTTCGCCCATGCGGCGCTGGGTGATCCACTCCAGCACCGTGCGGCCGGTACGTCGGCGCACGACGGTGGTCAGGTGCCCCGCCGACACGGACACCTCACGCGCGACCTCGCGAAGCGACAGCGGTTCGGTGAAGCGCCGGTCGATGGTGGCGAACACCTCGGCCAGCAGCGGTTCGTCTTCCTTGCGAAGGCCCCCGATGGTGTCGGCGGCGAGTCGGGTGAGCTTGACCAGCAGTAGGGTCAGTAGAGCCGAGATCGCTTCGCGGTCTCCGTCTTGGCGTTGCGCGAGTTCGGATTTCATCGCATCGAGGATGTTATAGATCGCTGGACGATCGGCGAGGGGTAGCTCCACGCGCAGCAGACCGTCTTCGTGCTCATGCAGGAACAGGCAGAGCAGAGGATGGGATCGCCAGGAGAGCCATGGCGATGCGCCGTCGTCGCCGACCGCTGTCGGGTCGAAGAACACCGCGATGCCGTCGTCGGCGCATTCCACGGCTTCGGGGCCGACGGTGGCGCCCATCGCGACCACGTAGACCATTCCGGTTTGCCGGTCGCACCACAGGGCCGGGAAGTTGTGGATCTGGCCATGCTGGGAGAGCCGTTCCTGTCCCACCCGGGCCACCACCACCGGCGGCAGATGTGGGTCGGTCGGATAGTCGTAGACCTTCACCCCGGCGCGCTGACGCACCAATCGAGCCGTAGGAACCATGCGCCGACGATAATCCAAACCGGCGGAAGAACGTCCTAACTTCACAGAAAAATGACGGTTAGCGTTAAGGGGTGCTGACCGAGATGCGCTGTCATTGCGTTGCTTTCGCATCCCGTCGTGCGCGCGACATGGAGAAAACCGTGCGTGGCCTGAGAGAAATCTATGGTTAGCCTCGCCTACCTGCCGTGCACAAACCAGTGTCAAAACCACCCCTGACAGTCGCAGAAACCTTGAGGAGATTTCCCTTGCGCGCAACTATTCGTCCGTATGCGACTGCCGCTGGTGTCGCGATTGTGGGGGCCGGCTTGATCGCGGCCACTCCGGTGCTCGCGCCGTTGCCCTCTGTCGGGGCGGTGCGTGATGTGGCGTTGACTGCATCGAGTGCGTGGGACGAGGTGTTCAATGCGGCTTCGCAGAACCTGACCCAGATTCTGAACAACTACTTCCTGGCGCCGCATGTCGAGTTTCAGCAGTTCATCGCCAACCAGATGCACTACGCCCAGCAGCTGATGGATGACCCGGCGAATATCACGGCGGTCACCGAGCAGATGCGTCACAACCTGGATGCGTTGCTGACCGGGTACACGCTTTCCAACCCGAGCCAGGAAAC
>LZME01000148.1 GCA_001673575.1 Mycolicibacter heraklionensis
TCTGGACCAAGACCGCCGACCAAATCCTGGCCAGCATCGGGAACTACTGCACCCGAATTAATGACTCAGGACACTAGATTCCGGCGAGCAGTCCCCCGCAAGCGGGAGGTGCCCCCAACGAAAGCCCCCATTTGGCGCCCAGACAGGGGGATTTCATGTCTGCTCGCGCCAGAAGGGACTACTAGCGGCGCGGTTGCCAGACCACCACGGCGGTGCTCTTGGGCACCACCGCGATCTCGCGACGCTGGTTGGCGCGCAACATCTCCAACTCGGCCGTCATCTCCTTGACCCGCGACTGCAGCGCCTCGACCTGGTTGGTCAGGTCGATGATCCGCTTGATGCCGGCGAGGTTGACGCCTTCGTCGTGCGAAAGCCGCTGGACCTCGCGCAACATGTCGACGTCACGTTCGGAGTAGCGGCGTCCGCCGCCGGAGCTGCGCTGCGGGCTCACCAAACCGATCCGGTCATAGGTCCGCAGCGTCTGCGCGTGCATCCCGGCCAGCTCGGCGGCCACCGAGATCAGGAAGGTGCGGGCATTGTCCGATTTGCTCATGAGCGATTACCCGCCCATCCGGCCCGCGGGTCGAACCCGCTGGCCTGCTCGGCTGCCGCATACGCTTCGAGCGCCTCTTGCGCCTGGCCCTCCAGATTCGGTGGGACCGCGACCTTGACGGTGACCAGCAGGTCCCCACTTCCGCCGCCGCGCTTGGGCACACCGCGCCCGCGCACCCGCAGAATCCGGCCGTCGGCGGTTCCCTTCGGCACCCGCACACCGACCTTGCCGTCCAGTGTCGGGACCGAGAGCGTGGTGCCCAAGGCAAGCTCGGAGAAGCTCACCGGGATGGTGACCGTCAGGTCGTCGCCGTCGCGCCCGAAGACCTTGTCTGGGCGCACTCGCACCGTCACGTACAGATCACCCGAGGGCGCGCCGCGCAAACCGGCCTCGCCCTGGCCCGCCAGCCGAATCCGCTGACCGTCTTCGACCCCGGGAGGAATCCGCACATTGATGGTGCGGGTTCGGGCTGCCCGCCCGGTTCCCTTGCACTCCGAACACGGGTGCTCGATGATCGACCCACTGCCACGGCAGTCGGTACACGGCTCCGAGAACCCGAAGGCGCCCTGGTTGCTGCTGATCACTCCGGATCCGTTGCAGGAGACGCAGACTCGGGGGCTGGTACCTGGCCGAGCACCGCTGCCATGACAGTTCGTGCACGGCGCGGCACTGGTCAGCCGCAGCGGCATCTCGACACCCTTGGTGGCTTCCAGGAAGCTCAGCTCGGAGTCGGTCTCCAGGTCGTTACCGCGCCGCGGCCGGCTGGGCCGTTGCTGCGCGCCGCGCCCGAACAGGCCGCCGAAGAGATCACCGATGTTGGCCCCTCCGGTCTGCCCGGCAGCGCCGAACAGGTCGTTGAGGTTGAATTCGTTGCCGTCACCGCCGGTGGAGAACCGATCGAAGTTGCCGCCGCCGAATCCGCCGCCACCGTTGAAGCGCCGCCCGAACCCGCCACCGGCGAACAGCCGACGGGTCTCGTCGTACTCTTTGCGCTTGGCCTCATCGGACAACACGCTGTAAGCCTCGGAGACCGCCTTGAAGCGGTCGGCGGCAGCCGGGTTGTTGGGGTTGCGGTCCGGATGCAGCTCGGAGGCCAACTTGCGGTAGGCGCTCTTGATCTCTTTCTCGCTGGCGTCGGAGGAGACGCCCAACTCCTTATAGAAGTCCTTTTCGACCCATTCGCGCTGAGCCACGCCGCGTCACCTCCTTACCTGTCAATTCTCTTCAGCAGCGTCGCCGTCGACAACCGCTCCGTTGGCACCGGCGTCCGGGACGGTGTCCACCACCCCGACCATCGCGTGCCGCAGTACCTGCTCGCCGAGCTTGTAACCCTGTCGCAGGACGGTGCCGATCACCGAGTGTGTGCCGTCGCCCTCATGCTGGACCGCCTCGTGCAGCGACGGGTCGAACTCGTCGCCCTCGGCGCCGAACGCTGTCAGGCCCATTCCGGTGAGCACGCCGGTCAGCTTGTCCGCCACTGCTTTCAGCGGACCCGCCTCCAAGTCGCCGTGGCTGCGAGCGCGGTCCAGGTCGTCGAGGATCCCGAGCAGTTCGGTCACCACTGCGGCCTTGGCCCGGTCCGCGACACCTTGCTGGTCGCGCAGCGCCCGCTTGCGGTAGTTGGCGAAGTCCGCCTGTACTCGCTGCAGGTCGGCGGTCAGCTCGGCCACCTGGTCGGCCTCGGCGGCTTGAGCGGCCTGCCCCTCGTCGGCGGCCGGCTCCTCCGGCGCCGGCCCACTAGGGGCCGGCCCGGAGGAACTCTCCCGCACTTCACCGGTTTCCGGGTCGATGCGCCGCTTGTCGGTGACGGTGACGGTTTCCGGAGACTGTTCGCGTGAGTTTTCTTCGCTCACTTGGTGTCTCCGTCGTCGACCACCTCTGCGTCCACGACGTCGTCGTCGCCACCGGACGGCCCGCCTGCGTCACTAGCGGCCTGCTCAGCCTGAGTGGCCTCGTAGATCGCCTGACCCAGCGCTTGCGACTCGACGCCGAGCTTCTCCATCGCGGTCTTGATGGCGCCGATGTCGGTGCCCTCCAACGCCTTCTTGGCGTCGCCGATGGCTGCGTCGACCTTGCCCAGGGTGTCCTCGGGGACCTTCGAGCCACCTTCGGCTTCGCGCTGCTCCTTGACGAACTTCTCCGTCTGGTAGACCAGCGACTCGGCCTGGTTGCGCACGTCGGCCTCTTCGCGCCGCTTGCGGTCCTCCTCGGCGTGTGCCTCGGCGTCCTTGATCATCCGGTCGATCTCCTCCTGGGACAGGCCGGAGCCCTCCTGGATCTTGATCGTGTTCTCCTTGCCGGTGCCCTTGTCCTTGGCGGTGACGTGCACGATGCCGTTGGCGTCGATGTCGAAGGTGACCTCGATCTGCGGGACACCGCGCGGGGCCGGCGGGATGCCGGTGAGTTCGAACGAGCCGAGCAGCTTGTTGTGCGAGGCGATCTCGCGCTCACCCTGGAAGACCTGGATCTGCACCGACGGCTGGTTGTCGTCGGCGGTGGTGAAGGTCTCGCTGCGCTTGGTCGGGATGGTGGTGTTGCGCTCGATCAGCTTGGTCATCACGCCGCCCTTGGTCTCGATACCAAGCGACAGCGGGGTGACGTCAAGCAGCAGAACGTCTTTCACCTCGCCCTTGAGCACGCCGGCCTGTAGCGCGGCGCCCACGGCGACAACCTCATCGGGGTTGACGCCCTTGTTGGGCTCCTGGCCACCGGTCAGTTCCTTGACCAGCTCGGTCACCGCGGGCATCCGGGTGGAACCACCGACGAGCACCACGTGGTCGATCTCCGACACCGAGATACCGGCGTCCTTGATCACCGACTGGAACGGCTTGCGGGTGCGGTCCAGCAGATCCTGGGTGATCTTCTGGAACTCCGAACGAGTCAGCTGCTCGTCGAGGAACAGCGGGTTCTTGTCGGCGTCGACGGTGATGTAGGGCAGGTTGATCGAGGTGCTCTGCGAGCTCGACAGCTCGATCTTGGCCTTCTCGGCGGCTTCACGCAGCCGCTGCATGGCCATCTTGTCCTTGGTCAGGTCGATGCCCGACGTGCCCTTGAACTTGTCGACCAGCCAGTCGACGACCCGGTCGTCCCAGTCGTCGCCACCGAGGTGGTTGTCACCGGAGGTGGCACGGACCTCGACCACGCCCTCGCCGATCTCCAGCAGGGAGACGTCGAAGGTGCCGCCACCGAGGTCGAACACCAGGATGGTCTGCTCCTTGTGGCCCTTGTCCAGGCCGTAGGCCAGCGCGGCCGCGGTCGGCTCGTTGACGATGCGCAGCACGTTCAGACCGGCGATCTGGCCGGCTTCCTTGGTGGCCTGACGCTGGGCGTCGTTGAAGTAGGCGGGCACGGTGATCACCGCGTCGGTGATGTCCTCACCGAGGTAGGCCTCGGCGTCGCGCTTAAGCTTCATCAGCACGCGGGCGCTGATCTCCTGCGCGGTGTAGTCCTTGCCGTCGATCTCGACTTTCCAGTCGCTGCCGATGTGGCGCTTGACCGAGCGGATGGTGCGGTCGACGTTGGTGACCGCCTGGTTCTTGGCGGGCTGGCCGACCAGCACTTCGCCGTTGCGGGCGAACGCGACGACCGATGGGGTGGTGCGCGAACCCTCCGAGTTGGCTACGACGACGGGGTCGCCGCCCTCCAGCACTGCGACGCACGAGTTGGTGGTCCCGAGGTCGATTCCGACCGCACGAGCCATTGTGGTTCCTCCCTGGTAGACGATATCCCTAGTCTGAGCGGACTGCGCTCAAGGATGCTCCTTAGGCAGCTTGGCTGTCAACCCAGACTTGAGTGCTTGCGACTCAACTTGTCGAAGGGGTCAACGGGCCGGGTCCGCGGTTTGTTCCCGCGCCGACATCCTGCGCCGGCCGGCGGCAGACCGGCCGTGCTCAGGTGGTGGCCGGGATGCGGCGGAAGCCATGCAGGGTGGCCAGCCCGCGTGGCGTCGGGGGGCCGTCGAGCTGCAGGTCGGGGAACCGTTCGAACAGCGCTTGCAGCGCGATGGTGGCTTCCATGCGGGCCAGGTTGGCGCCGAGGCAGGCGTGGATCCCGCTGCTGAAGGACAGATGTTCTTTGGCGTTGGCCCGGGTGACGTCGAATCGGCCGGGATCATCGAAGACGCCGGGGTCGCGGTTGGCGCCAGCCAGTAGAAGTGCCACCGTTTCGCCCGCGGCGACGTCGTATCCCGCAAGCTCGAGGTCGCAGAGGGCGTTACGCGACGTCATCTGCACGGGGCTGTCGAAGCGCAGGACTTCCTCGACCGCCCCCGGCCACAACTGGGGGTCCTCGCGTAGTTTCGCCAACTGTTCTCGGTGGCGCAGCAGCAGCACGATCGCGTTGCCGATCAGGTTGATGGTGGTCTCGAAGCCCGCGCCGGCGAGCAGCAGTGCCGTCACCCCCAGTTCGCGTCGGTCAAGGTCCCCGTCGCGGATGATCTGGCTGTAGATGTCGTCACCGGGGTTGGTGCGTAACCGTTCGATGTGGTCGCTGAACTCCTGATCGTTTTCCCGCAGGGACTGCATGGCACATCGAAAGGTGCTCCACGACACCCCGATATCGAGCAATGGCGCGCCACGATCACCCCGGTCGAGCATCTGTGACCGCTGCTCGTCGGGGATTCCGAGAATCTCGGCGATGATCAACGCAGGTAAGGGTCCCGCGAAGTCGGCGATCAGATCCGGGCGCGCTGACGATTCCAGACGATCCAGCAGCTCATGGGTGATCTCGACGATCCGGCTCCGCAACTTGTCGATCGCACGAGGCGTAAACGCGCGCACCACCGCACGCCGGTAACGCGTGTGATCGGGCGGATCGACTACCAGCATCGAGGGCGGCTCAGCGGGATTCGGCAGCCCCGGGTCCGTTCGGGCGATCAACCAGCGAGTCGTTTTGGGCAGATTGATGTTGGCCGGGTTGCTCGCTCCGAACCTGTCGTCACGCAGGATTGTCCGGCACAGCTCATGGTCGGCCGTCACCGAGACGAACGGCGTGCGCGTCAATCGGCCACGCGCACGGATCTGTTCGGTCAGCGGTTCCGGGTCGCCGCCACGCACTGGGCCGATGAGCAAGCGTGCCATCGGGTCGCCGCGCCGCGCCTGCACTGCAAGAAAAGCGCGTGGAAATCCCTGCAGCAGTGCCCACCGAAGCCACAACCCTGGTCTCATCGCGACACTCCCGCCGCCGGCAGCACAAACGCCGACCCTGCGGCGATCGTTGCGAGGTGCCGCATCAGCAGTGTTTCTGGAATCAGACCGGTGGCGCGGCTGGCGGCGGCGCTGAGGAAGCCGGGCCGCGCGTTGACGACTTTCCCGAACCACGCCGACTCCCGGACCAGCGGGGCCACCCGCGGCCGACGGAACGCGACGAACCGGGCGAAGGCGGTGGGCAGATCGGGTGCGTGGTCGACGAATTCAGCCAGGATGGCGGCGTCTTCCAGGCCCTGGCAGCCGCCCTGGCCCAGATGCGGACGCATGGGGTGGGCCGCGTCGCCGACCAGCACGATCGGGCCGCGCGCCCAGTGCCGGGCCGGTCCGCGGTCGTAGAGGTCGTCGCGCAACACGTCGGCGGGTGAGGTCGCGGCCAGCATGCTCGGGATGGGCTCACACCAATGGGCGAACTTGGCACGGAGGTAGGCCAGTTCCCCCTCGGGCGCTCGTTGCCCCTCGGGGACCCGCTCGGTGGCAAACCAGTAGGTCAGATCCGGCCCCATCGGCACGTGCCCGGTTTCGATTCCGGGCCCCATCGTCTCGCCCGCCAGGTCGGGATCCAGGGCGTAGGCTGCGATTCCACGCCATGCGGTGTAGCCGACGTAGCGCCGGCGCAGTGGGCCGTTGAGGTGGCGAGCTACAACCGAATGGATGCCGTCGGCGCCGACGAGCGCATCGAACGTACTGACCGTGTCATCCGAGAGTTGCAGTGCTACACCGTCTCCGACCATCGTCACGTCCGTGGCGGCCAGCCCGTGGTGCAGGCTGCCCGCCGTCAGCGCTTCGGCGAGGATGTCGCGAAGCACCGAGCGTTGTACCACCACCAGCGGTTCACCCAGGGCCCGGACCATCCGTTCGGCCGCGGGACGCCGCAGCCACGACCCGTCGTACCAGCGCGCCGCGCCCGCGGTGATCCGACCGCCCGCCGCACGGACCTCATCGCCCAGACCGAGGCGATCCAGGGCGGCCAGGGCATTAGGCCAGATGCTGATGCCGGCGCCCGATGAGGTGTCGGTCCGTTGTTCGACAACGGTGACCTCGTGACCGCGACGCTGCAGCCCGATCGCGGTCGCCAGCCCGGCGATGCCCGCCCCCACCACGCCGATTCGCTTGCTCATCGGGCCGGACCGTCGGCGCCGTGGGCAGCCAGCCAGGCCGCCCGCCGTCTATTCGAGGCTCGAGACAGCCAGGCATCCTGGACCACTTCGGCCAGTTCGCTCTTGCTGATCGCGTGCAGGTCTGCCTCCCGAACCAGAACGGACAGATGACCGTTGAAATGATCCGTGCTGAAAAACGGTGTTGCGGGGTCTTGGATGAGGGCCTGTTTGTCGGCGTCGGATTCGACCCAGATCACGATGACATCGGGGTAGGACTCACCCGTAGCGGGATCCTTGGCGTCGGGCCGCGGGGTACGGAAGAACACGAACGACTTGCCGCCCACCTGATAGATCGAATTGCCTTTCGGCCCTTCGATTCTGGTGACATGGGGCATCGACGCGGCAATCTCGTGCACGTCTGCGACTTGCGCGGGTCGATCGGCCATACCGCAACCGTAGTCACCCGTCGAACAACGGGAGCGCGATCCGCTCGACCGTGCCCATCGGCTCGGCGAAGCGGCGTCGACGAACCGGCCTGAGCTAGGAGGCCGGGGTCCCTGGCGTGCCATCGGCGCCGCCACACCCGCCGGCGCCTGCACCGGCCTGAGTGGACGTCCGGATCCGCGACCGACGACGGTGACCGACGCACCTCCTGCGGCGGGGAGCAATGTTGATCTGACTCACATACCGACGGACGAATTAGGTATCACACAGGCAATCAACAGCTAATCAATAGGGCAAATGCGGTCGCCCTCCCTTGAAGCGATGGTTGCTTACACGGAATTTGGTCCCACGGCGACTAGCGTTGCGGAACAGCGGCATAACGCCTCGGCGGTTGGCGGATCATCGCGGAAATTGCCCGTGCTATCCGGAATTAGACCGGACATTTCGCCAATATCGCCACCCACTCGGGGACAGCGTGCCACTTTAGGAAATAAGCTGTGAGACGTCTGAGCGACGCGAGCATCAAAGCTGGCCTACGCGTGCCAGCCTCTGACACCATGGCACGAACCTCACGACGACAGGCACGGTAAATAGCGCGATGGCACACGCCCCCAATTCCCACCTTGCTCCCCCCGCTGCACTGACCCGTGAGAATGAGGGCTACCACAAGGACCTAGCCCCGCGGCAGCTGCAGATGATTGCCCTGGGCGGAGCCATCGGGACGGGACTGTTCCTCGGCGCCGGCGGCCGGCTCGCCTCGGCCGGGCCGGCCCTGTTCATCGTCTACGCGATCTGCGGCGCCTTTGCCTTCCTCATCCTGCGCGCACTCGGCGAGCTGGTGCTGCACCGGCCGTCGCCGGGATCGTTCGTCTCGTACGCTCGCGAATTCTTCGGCGAGAAAACCGCCTACGTCGCGGGGTGGCTGTACTTCCTGAACTGGTCGATGACCGGCATCGTCGACACCACCGCGATCGCCAGCTACTTCCACTACTGGCACCTGTTCGAGGTGATCCCACAGTGGACGCTGGCCCTGATCGCCCTGTTGGCGGTGCTGTCGATGAACCTGATCTCGGTGAAGCTCTTCGGGGAGCTGGAGTTCTGGGCCGCGCTGATCAAGGTTCTCGCGCTGCTGACGTTCCTGGTGGTCGGCACCATCTTCCTGGGTGGCCGGTACCGGGTCGACGGCCAGGAGACCGGCCTGCACCTCTTGACCGAGAACGGTGGACTCCTGCCGACCGGCCTGCTCCCGCTGGTGTTGGTGACCTCCGGAGTGGTGTTCTCCTATGCCGGGGTCGAACTGGTCGGCACCGCCGCCGGCGAGACCCCGAACCCCGAGAAGGTCATGCCGCGGGCGATCAACTCGGTGGTGGCCCGCATCGCGATCTTCTACGTGGGATCGGTGGTCCTCCTGGCGCTGCTGCTGCCCTACACCGCTTTCAAAGAACACCAGAGCCCCTTCGTCACGTTCTTCTCCAAGGTCGGTTTCACCGGTGCAGGCAGTCTGATGAACCTGGTGGTGCTGACCGCGGCGTTTTCCAGCCTCAACGCCGGGCTCTACTCCACCGGGCGGATCCTGCGCTCGATGGCGGTCAACGGCAGCGGCCCGGCGTTCACCGCCAAGATCTCCAAGAACGGGGTGCCTTACGGCGGCATCCTGCTGACCAGCGGCGTCGGCCTGCTGGGCGTCCTCCTCAACGCGCTGCGCCCCGGACAAGCCTTCGAGATCGTGCTCAACATCGCCGCGGTCGGAGTCATGGCGGCGTGGGCGACGATCGTGGCCTGCCAGCTGCGGTTGCTCCGGCTGGCCAACGCGGGCGTGCTGAAACGGCCGTCTTTCCGGATGCCGCTGGCTCCCTACAGCGGATACGTGACCTTGACGTTCCTGGCCGGCGTGCTGGTCCTGATGCTGTTCGATCACCGCAGCGGCCCGTTCGTGCGGGGAGTGCTGCTCATCGGTACGCCGGCACTGATCATCGGCTGGTATCTGGTGCGCGGACGAGTGCAGGCCGCGGCCGCGCTCGCCGAGACGCCTCCCGAACAGACATCGGCTGTGGCCTTGCAGCCGGACCGAGACGAGTAGAAGGCCCGAAAACCTATGGCCCGCAACCGTTACGCAGCCAAGCCCCCGCTGTATGGAATGGCGCTGGTCTTCTGCGCCATCGCGATCGTGGCCGTCACCGCCTACCTGCACGCCGGCTGGTGGTCGATGGTGGGTTATGCGCTCGCCGCGGTGACGGCGGTCGCCGGTACGGCGCTGGCCTTCCGGGATCTGTCCTGACCGCAGGCCCCTCCCGGAGCGGCGGGCGTCGCATCGGCAGTACCGCGCGTCACTACAGCCACTGATGTCACCGCATGCGTACGCTGGGCCGCAACATAGGTCAGCGGGGGAATCGGTGCGGGTGCCAGACCAGTCGAAGCGCAGGACGGCAGGAAAGCTGACGCTGGCGGCCGGGCTGTTGCTGACAGGTTGCAGCACCACCGTCGACGGCCACCCGACCGCCGCACCCGGCGGAGGACCGCCGGAGCCGTCCTTCCGGCCACCACGCACCAGTACCGCGCCGCCGAGTCCACCGAGTCCGACCAGCCCGACCACACCAGCCACACCGAACCGGCCTGCCGACGCCATCCCGCTGCCGCCCGACGACAACGGCTATGTCTTCATCGAGACGAAATCCGGCCGGACGCGCTGCCAGATCTCGTCACCACAGGTCGACTGTGAAGCGCAGTTCACCAACACGCCCCTCAAGGACGGACAGCACGCCAACGGCGTTAGTGTCAGCGCCGAGGGCACCGTGCAGTGGGTGTTGGGCAACCTGGGCGATATCCCGGTCGTCACCATCGACTACCTCACCTACCAGGCGCAAGGCTGGACGATCAACGCCGATATCAACGGCACACGGTTCACCAACGACCGCACCGGCCACGGCATGCTAGTCAGCATCGACAACGTCGATACCTTCTGATTTTTCGCCCCAGTCGCCGGCCAGTACTTTCCGATACGATCGGTGAAATGGCGCGCTTCGGATCTTCGGACGGCTCCGGCAAACCCAGCCAGGACCAAACACGGTCCATGCCCTACGGCCAACGCGGCCCGCAGCCACCCGGCCCTCCTCCGGCCCCGTTCGGGCCTGCCAATCCGGGACACAACCCCGGCTACCAACCCGGCAACGCCCCGACCCAATACGCCTCGTACAACGCTTTCGACGAGCCGACCGACCCGCAGGGCACCGATTTCGCTGCATTGTCGGGCACGCCGTGGTTCCGCCGCCGATCGGTGCTGATCGCGTGGTTCGGACTTATCGTGGTGATGCTCGCGCTGGTGGTCTGGGGAATCATCCAGCTCACCAGCCGCGGACCCGGCGGCGGCACCACCCCGGCAACCAGCTCGTCGAGCACCACCAGCACTACGAGCACCACCACCACCAGCAGCAGCACGACCAGCTCCTCGAGTGCGCCCAGCACCACCGCGCCGACGGCGGCCCCGCCCCGGCAGGCCCCGCCGCAGCAGCCGCCGGCACAGCAGGCACCGCCCGCGAGCGAGCCTCCCCATCGTCACCTACCGCATCTGCCGTCGGTGATCACCATCCCGCCGATTCCCAGGGTGCCCGAGCTGCCGACGGTCATCACACTGCCGCCAAGGCGGTAGATCACCGGCCCGGTACTCTCGCCGCATGCAATCACCGCGCAAGCCGGGTTGGCTAGGCATTGATGTGGTGGCCGTGCTGGTCTTCTGCGCTCTCGGCCGGCGCAGCCACGATGAGGGCATCAGTCTCAGCGGATTGGCGACCACCGCCTGGCCGTTTCTGAGCGGCACGGTGCTGGGCTGGCTGTTGTCGCGCGGCTGGCGCAGGCCCACGGCGCTTTGGCCCACCGGGTTGGTGGTCTGGATCTCGACAGTGCTGGTCGGCATGCTCTTGCGCGAGGCGACCTCCGCCGGCGTGGCGACGAGCTTCATCCTGGTCGCTTCGACGGTCACCGCGGTGTTTCTGCTCGGCTGGCGAGCTGTCGCGGAGCTTGTCGCCCGCCGCCATTTGGACAGCTGACGGGTTTCAGCCAGCGTCGTCGCGGGGTCTCGTCAGGCGCGGCACGTACCCTTGGTGCGTGTGAACCGCTCGCCGGATGACCCCAACAACGAGCCGACCCAGATGGCCGGCTACGACTACGGCGGCAACGGTAACTACGGCGAGCCGGCCTACTACAGCGAATACCGCGAGCCCACCGGCCGCCAGCCCGAGTGGACCGACCCGCCGCCGCCACCAACCCCCTGGTATCTGCGACCAGTCGCGCTGGTCGGCCTGGGAGTGCTGACCGCAATCCTGATCGCCCTGTTGGTGTGGGGCATGGTCCGGCTGGTGAACAAGGAACCGATCCCCACCGCCCCGGCGACCAGTTCGGTGACGTCCACCGCACCCGTCGAGGAGCCCCTCGCCCCGGCCCCGCGACAGGCACCTTCCCACGCCGACACCGACGAAAACCCGCCGCCGACGACGGAATCCGAGCCGCCCCCTTCCACGACCGAGGCACCGAGCACCACCACGACCACTGAGCCGCCTACCACCACCACGGCGCCACCGACCACGACCGAGGCCCCCACAACGACTGCACCGAGCACCACGGCCGCCCCCGCCACACCTACGCCGGAACGCCGGCCGCCGGAGATCGTCATCCCGCTGCCCGGGCTCTGAGTTCGGCATTGCCTCACCGCGCGCGAAAGCCCGCTCGAACGGTCGCTCGCCGATACAGTTAGGCCAGCCTTTGTCGCGCTCAACCGCCTCCGGGTGGCACTATGAGCGAGCACCGAGTAGGGCTTGAACTGGTGCTGCGCAAGATTGGCGGTAAGTTACCAGTCAGTAACCATAGCTAAGTTACTGAGCGGTAACTTGTGGATGGGAGAGGCTCTCCGTGACCGAAAATACCCAGATGCTGATCAGGCTGGTGGTCGGCCTGTCCATGACGGGGCTTGTTGGCCTGCTGGCCGCGCGCCGGGTGTTCTGGCTCTTCCGACTGGTCATGTCTGGTCAGAAGGTCGGCGCCGAGCGGACGAACGACATCAAGACCCGGATCGAGACCCAGATCCGCGAGGTCGCCGGCCAGGCCAAACTGCTGAAGTGGAACATCCCCGGGATCGCCCACTTCTTCACCATGTGGGCGTTCTTCGTCCTGATCACGGTCTACATCGAGGCCTATGGCCAGATGTTCAACCCCCACTTCGCGATCCCGCTCGTCGGGCACTGGGACTTCCTGGGCTTCATGCAGGACTTCTTCATCACCGCGGTCACCTTGTCGATCTTCGTGTTCATGGTCATCCGGGTCCTGCGCAACCCGACCGAGCACGGCCGATCCTCCCGGTTCTACGGCTCGCACAACGGCGGTGCGTGGCTGATCCTCGTGATGATCCTCAACGTGGTCTGGACCTTCCTGCTGCTGCGCGGGGCCGCGGCCAACACCGGCACCCTGCCGTACGGCAAGGGCGCCTACCTCTCGCATCTCATGGGCAAGCTCATGGCGCCGCTGGGGCTCGCAGCCAACGAGAACATCGAGACCGCCGCCCTGCTGCTGCACGTTGCGGTGGCGCTGGGCTTCCTGCTGATCGTGCTGAACTCCAAGCACCTGCACATCTTCTTGGCCCCGATCAACGTCACCTTCAAGCGACTGCCCAACGCCTTGGGCCCGCTGCTGCCGATCGAGTACCAGGGCGAGCCGCTGGACTTCGACAACCCGCCGGAAGACGCGGTGTTCGGGCGCGGCAAGATCGATGACTTCAGCTGGAAGGGCATGCTCGACTTCGCCACCTGTACCGAGTGTGGCCGCTGCCAGTCGCAGTGTCCGGCCTGGAACACCGGCAAACCGCTGAGCCCCAAGCTGCTCATCATGGACCTGCGTGACCACTGGATGGCCAAGGCGCCCTACCTGCTCGGCACCTCCAAGGTGCCGGACATGGAAATCGACCTGACCGACGCCAAGCCGCTGGCCGGCCACCACGTGCCCGAGAAGGGCTTCGAGCGTATCGGCGGCTCCGGCCCGGAGCAGGCCGTGCGCCCGCTGGTGGGCACCGCCGAAGAAGGCGGCGTGATCGACCCCGACGTGCTGTGGTCGTGCACCAACTGCGGCGCCTGCGTCGAGCAGTGCCCGGTGGACATCGAGCACATCGACCACATCGTCGACATGCGCCGCTACCAGGTGCTGGTGGAGTCGGAGTTCCCCTCCGAGTTGGGTGTGCTGTTCAAGAACCTGGAGAACAAGGGCAACCCGTGGGGGCAGAACGCCAAGGAGCGCACCTCCTGGATCGACGAGCTCAACTTCGACATCCCGGTCTACGGCCAGGACGTCGACAGCTTCGACGGGTTCGAGTACCTGTTCTGGGTGGGCTGCGCGGGCGCCTATGAGGACCGCGCCAAGAAGACCACCAAGGCGACCGCGGAGCTGCTGGCCGCCGCCGGCGTGAAATTCCTGGTGCTGGGCACCGGGGAGACCTGTACCGGTGACCCCGCCCGGCGTGCCGGCAACGAGTTCCTGTTCCAGCAGTTGGCCTCGCAGAACGTCGAGATGCTCAACGAGGTGTTCGACGGCCTGGACAAGCCGGACCGCAAGATCATCGCGAGCTGCCCGCACTGCTTCAACACGATCTCTCGCGAATACCCGCAGCTGGGCAGCGAATACACGGTGCTGCACCACACCCAGGTGCTCAACCGGTTGGTGCGGGACAAGCGACTGATTCCGGTCGCTCCGGTGTCACGCGAAGTCACCTACCACGACCCGTGCTTCCTGGGCCGCCACAACAAGGTCTACGAGCCGCCGCGTGAGCTGGTCGAGGCCTCGGGTGCCAACCTGGTCGAGATGCCGCGTAACCGCGACCGCTCGTTCTGCTGCGGCGCCGGTGGCGCCCGGATGTGGATGGAAGAGCACATCGGTAAGCGGGTGAACCACGACCGCGTCGACGAGGCGCTGGCCACCGGTGCCACCACTATCGCCACCGGCTGCCCGTTCTGCCGGGTGATGGTCAGCGACGGCATCGACGACCGCATCGAGGCCTCCGGGCGTTCCGACGTGGATGTGCGTGACATCGCCCAGCTGCTGCTGGAATCCCTCGACATGTCCACGGTGACGTTGCCGGCCAAGGGCACTGCCGCCGAGGCCGCCGCCAAGGCCGGTCCGAAGAAAGTCGAGGAGAAGGCACCGGCACCGGCTGCGGTGGCCACCGCGACGGCCGAGAAGCCGGCCGCCGAGGCCAAGACCGCGGCCCCGGTGACGGGCCTGGGGATGGCCGGTGGCGCCAAGCGCCCGGGCGCCAAGAAGGCGGCTCCGGCCGCCGCCCCCGCCGCTGAGGCCAGCGCTGCCGCACCCGCGGCACCCGCAGAGCCGGCCGCACCGGCGGCTCCGGCCGCTCCGGTCAAGGGCCTGGGCATGGCAGCGGGCGCCCGCAAGCCGGGCGCTAAGAAGGCTGCTCCGGCCGCTCCGGCTGCCGAGCCGGCGCAAGCTGCCTCGGAACCGGTTTCCGAACCGGATGCGCCGCAGGCGGCTCCCGAGGCTGCTCCGGCAGCGGAGGCGCCCAAGGAACAGCCGCCGGTCAAGGGGCTGGGCATCCAGCGCGGGGCACGCCCGCCGGGCAAACGCTGAGATAACAGGTTGGGGCCGTATGGGTGCACATACGGCCCCAACTTGTTTCTCGAGCAAATTTTGATTGGACAGCTATGGGACCATTGTCAACGTGACCGCTCATTCGTTGCCGCATCAGATGCCCTGGCCTGCCACCGGCAGTCAGCCACGGCAGCGTACGTTCGCGCAGTCGACCAAACTGCAGGACGTCCTCTACGAGATCCGCGGTCCGATCCACGCTCAGGCCGCCCGGATGGAGGCCGAAGGGCACCGCATCCTCAAGCTCAACATCGGCAACCCGGCGCCGTTCGGGTTCGACGCGCCCGACGTGATCATGCGGGACATGATCCAGGCGCTGCCGTATGCGCAGGGTTACTCGGACTCCCAGGGCATCCTGCCGGCCCGGCGCGCGGTGGTCACCCGCTACGAGCTGGTTGAGGGATTCCCCCGCTTCGACGTCGACGACGTCTACCTCGGTAACGGCGTATCCGAGCTGATTTCGCTGGTGCTGCAGGCGCTGTTGGACAACGGCGACCAAGTGCTGATCCCCGCCCCGGACTACCCGCTATGGACGGCGTCGACCTCACTGGCCGGTGGCACGCCGGTGCACTACCTGTGCGACGAGACCCAGGGCTGGCAGCCCGACATCGCCGACATGGAATCGAAGATCACCGAACGCACCAAGGCGTTGGTGGTGATCAACCCCAACAACCCGACCGGTGCGGTCTACAGCCGCGAGGTGCTCAACCAGATCGCCGAGTTGGCCCGCAAGCACCAGCTGTTGCTGCTGGCCGACGAGATCTACGACAAGATCCTCTACGACGACGCCGAGCACACCAGCCTGGCCACCCTGGCGCCGGATCTGTTGTGTTTGACCTTCAATGGCCTGTCGAAGGCCTACCGGGTGGCGGGCTACCGCTCCGGCTGGCTGGCGATCACCGGCCCCAAGGAGCATGCGACCAGCTTCCTGGAGGGCATCAACCTGCTCGCCAACATGCGGTTGTGCCCGAATGTGCCCGCGCAGCACGCCATTCAGGTGGCGTTGGGCGGCCACCAGAGCATCGATGATCTGGTGCTACCGGGTGGGCGGCTGCTCGAACAGCGTGACGTCGCCTGGAGCAAGCTCAACGAGATTCCCGGCGTCTCTTGCGTAAAGCCCCGCGGCGCGCTCTATGCGTTCCCTCGCCTGGACCCCGAGGTCTACCCGATCGACAACGACGAGCAGTTGGTGCTGGACCTGTTGCTGCAGGAGAAGATCCTGGTCACCCAGGGCACCGGGTTCAACTGGCCGGCGCCGGACCATCTGCGGATCGTCACCCTGCCGTGGGCCCGTGACCTGTCCAGCGCCATCGAGCGACTGGGCAACTTCCTGGTCAGCTACCGGCCGTAGTTCTTCGCGCACATGCCCCCACCGGGATCGCGTGCGAGACCATGCCGATGCCCCACCCGAGGATCGGCCAGACGGGCCAGAAGTACCACGCGCCGGCGAACACCGCGGTCAGCAGCCAGATGCCGATCATCAACACCGACGCCGCCAGGTAAGCGCCCAGGTGAATCCGCACGCCCCGTCGCGCGGCGGCACTGCGTTGCGCACGACGGCGCGGGTCTCGCCTGACGATCTGCGCGACAGGCAGATCGGCGAGGAGATCCCTGAGCGCTCCGGCGGTTTGAGCCTCAAAGGCCCGGGCCAGTCGCGTCTCGTATTCCTCCAGCGACAGGTATCCCTGGGTGAACGCCTGACCGAGATGATCGGCGGTATCCCCCCGCTCCGCGTCACCGACTCGTACCGCAGAATCCGATGGCGTAACGAATCTCGTGGTCATGTCGGCCCCCTATTGACCGGTAGGCACCCAGTTGCCGTGGAATCCGGCGGGAACACGGTGCGGTAGGTGGATGCTCGCGACGTCTGCCAGCGTGGCCGCATCCAGGATCGCCAGTTCGGTGGTGTCGGTCGCGCTGTCATAGACGAAGCCCATCAGGACGCCGTCATCTTCGGCCGCGCCCGCTGTCTTCGGGTGAAAGACGAACTCGCCTAACTGTTTTCCATCGCCGAATGACCGAGTCGCTGTCGACCCGCCGACCAGGTCATGCTTGAGCAGCGTCGCGTCGGGCACCACGCCGTTGCCGATACTGACCGCATAGCCGAACCGGTGCCGCTTGCCGACCAGTCGTTCGTCAACGCGCGGGAACTCCTGACCACGGTCGTCCACCCGGGATTCGCGAACCTTGCCGTCGGCCAGATCGACGGTCCACCGCTCCAGCGTGGGCAGTCCCTCGGCGGGGCCACGCATCTCGGTGTCGAACATCTTGGGATGCCGGACCACGTCGAGTACGACGGTGTCACCATCGTCGTAGGCATTCATCGGATGGAACACGTAGCAGGGCTCCACCTCGAACCACCGAACATCCGCATTGCCCCCCTCGCGCGGCATAACGCCCACTCGCGCCGGGTATTTCGGGTTCCACCGATAGGGCATGGTGCGCACGCTGTTCTTGGGCATCGGCAACCGGGCCATGATCGGGTCCGGGATGCGCACCCGCCCGATCAGAGCCGACATGATCAGCCGCACCGGTAGCCGCAGACCCGGCGGCGCCGTGCCCTGGGCGACCTGGCGGGTGTCGAAGGTGACCGGCAGGTCATAGAAGACGACGTGGTTCTCGGTCAGCGAGAAGTCGTGCATCATCGGCGATCCGGTGACCTGGACATCCACGGTGCGCCGCGCCCGACCATCGGTGCCGATCACCGAGTACTGGACGCTGTTTCCGCGGTTGAACGCGTACGAAACGGCGTGCAGCTCTCCGGTATCGGGGTCGCGCTTGGGATGCGCGGTGTACCCGCCCGACAGGGTGCCGTCGAAGTCGCAGGTGCCGACGGTGTCCAGCTCGTCGGTCAGTTCGTAGCAGGAGATGCCACCCTCGATCAGCGCGAGGGTTCGCCCGGCGTGGCCGATCACGTTGGTGTTGGCGCCGATTCCGGAGGCTCCGCCGTGTCGACCGGGGCGCGACGGTTCGCCGAGCGCGGCTGCGGTCTGCGGGCCCCGCACGTAGCGGTTGCGGTACCACTCGGCCTTGCCGTCGCGAAGGCGCACGCCGTGGACCATGCCGTCACCGATAAACCAGTGATAGAAAGCCGGATCGATCTCGCCGACCGGGTTGGGCCCGTTACGCAGGTAGCGCCCGTCCAGGTAATCCGGGATGGTCCCGCTCACCGCCAGCTCGGTGAGGGTGTACTCCTGTGCGATCGGCGCGAATCCGCCCTGCAGGTAGGGATTAGTCATCGGACACCTCCGGTCCATAACGATGTTATGGACCATGTATAACACTGTTATGGCACTATGGCAAGGGTGAACTTGAGCCCGCGTGACCGTCTGATCGAGGCCGGTACTCGCCTGCTGGACAGTGCCGGACCCGAGTCATTGCAGGCCCGCAAGGTCGCCGCCGAGATCGGGGCCTCCACCATGGCCGTCTACACCCACTTCGGTGGGATGAACGGCCTGCTGGAGGCGATCGTCTCCGCCGCGTTCGAGCGTTTCGGCGCCGCTCTGGCATCTGCCCCTAAGACCGACGATCCGATGGCCGACTTCTTCGTGATGGGTTACACCTATCGGCAGTTCGCGCTAGCCAGTCCGCAGCGCTATCGGCTGATGTTCGGCCTCGCCGCACCGCAGAAGTTTCACGCTCCCGAGATGCCCGTGGCGACGGCGACATTCAACCAACTCGTCACCGCCGTCGAGCGGATCGTCTCCACCGGCCGGATCCGCGCGGACGACACCGTCGAGCTGGCCGGGCGAATCTGGAGCATGATCCACGGTGTGGTGCTGCTGGAACTTGTCGGCACGTTCGAGCAGGACGGCCGGGCCCTGACCCGCATCCTCAGCCCGATGACCATCGACATGTTCGTCGGGATGGGCGACAGTCGGGAAAACGCCGAGTTGTCGCTGCGGCGGGCTGCCGACGCGATTCGTCAGTGAGCCGCCCGTCACCGACGATCCAACAACCCCATCAGGTAGTCGCCGTAGCCGGACTTGCACAGCGCCGCGGCGCGGTCGGCCAGTGCGGCGTCGTCGATGAAACCCATCCGCCAGGCCACCTCTTCGGGGACGCCGATCTTGAGGCCCTGGCGGCGTTCGACGGTGCGGACGTAATCGCCGGCGTCCAGCAGCGAGTCAAAAGTCCCGGTGTCCAGCCACGCGGTGCCCCGAGCCAGTGTCTCGACCGTGAGCCGGCCCTGATCGAGGTAGGTCTGGTTGATGTCGGTGATCTCGTACTCGCCGCGCGCGGAAGGCTTGAGGCCCTTGGCGATCTCCACGACGTCGTTGTCGTAGAAATACAGCCCCGGTATCGCATAGTGCGAGCTGGGTGCGCTCGGCTTCTCCACCACCGATACCGCAGACCCGTTCGCATCGAACTCGACCACACCGTAGGCCGAGGGGTCGGCCATCCAGTACGCGAAAATAACCCCACCGGAAAGGGATTGGTGACGCCGCAGGCTGGTTCCCAATCCGGCGCCGTAGAAGATGTTGTCCCCCAACACCAGCGCGACGGAGTCGGTGCCGATGTGGTCGGCGCCGATCACGAAAGCGCGAGCCAAACCATCCGGCTGTTCTTGGATGGCGTAGCTGATGTCGACTCCGAATGCGCTGCCGTCGCCCAGCAGACGCCGGAAGGCAGGCGCGTCATGACCGGTGGTGATCACCTGAATGTCCCGAATCCCCGCCAGCATCAGCGTGCACAGTGGGTAGTAGACCAGCGGCTTGTCGTACACCGGCAGCAGCTGCTTGCTCACGCCCATGGTGATCGGATGCAGGCGGGTGCCGGAGCCACCGGCCAGGATGATCCCGCGCATGCCGCTTAGCCTAACGGCGATCGCAAGCGCGGCGGAGCCGGGCGCAGCGGGTCGCCGTCTTCAACACAGCGGGCTAGTCGACCTGATCGGCTTCGGAGAGGTCGGTGGCGGCCAGGGCGTGGTCCAGATCGTCGTGGCGGAACACCGCGGTGACGTGGTCGCGCACCACCCGGAAGGCGACAGCCTGGGCTGCACCCGCCCCCACCGGGGTCAGCTCGGCCACCACCACACCGTCGTGCACATACATCCGGCCGATTCCGGCGCTCACCTGTGCCGACGCGGCCCACTGGCGCAACGCCTGATGACCCTGCCCGGCTCCGCTTGCGTCGGCCACCTCGATGTCGTCGCTGGACAGCTGTTCCAGGGTGTCCAGATCACCGGCGGCCAGGGCGTCGTGCCAGGCGAGGACCGTTGCGATCTCCGATGTGCTCATGGTCGCCAAAACTACCGCTCGATCAGAAGGCGGTGTGGTCGACCCAGTTCTGCCACACCGCGGCGTCTCCGAAGACCGCGATGTCGGTATCGGCCACCGGTACCCGGCGCATCACCGCCAAGAACAAGTCACGCGCCGGACCACGCAGGGCCACGGAGCCTTTGCCATGCTCGTGCGACCAGCTCACCGTGTCGGTCCCGGTCGGCCTGCTGATGGTCCACTCCCCGGCCGACCCAAGGCCGTCATCGGTGGCGTGCAGGTGCACGCTGTGGCCGTCGGCCAGCGGCAACGCGTGATCGTTGCGCGCGATCAGTGCGGGGATCAGGTCCAGCAACTCACCGATCCCGTCGGCGGCCAGCTCCGGTGACAGCGCGAAGTCGGCGCCGAGCGCCAGCGCGGCATCGGCGCGGTGCACGGTCGCCTCGTGCAGCCGGCGGCGCACCCACCAGGACGCCGGGCGGGGACCCATGAACGTCCACGCCGGCGTGTCCGGCCCTATGAGCGCGACCGCGTCCAACACCCGTTGCGCGCCGTCGTGCAGCCAGTCGATGGCTGCATCCGGCTCGGTAGGCGGTTTGCCGTCGACGACCTCGCGCGGGTCCAGGGGCCCGTCCATACGATCGGCGATGATTTGTGCGGCCCAACGGTTTCCGCGCCCGAAGTGCCGGAACAGTTGGGTGAGATTCCACTCCGGGCAGGTGGGGATCGTCAACTGCGGATCGCCAGTGCGGATCAGCTCCCCGAACGCGCGCGTCTCATCGAGCAATGCTGCGGCGTAGTCCACGCCGTCAGGCTAGTGGATTCTGGGCGGGCTCAGAAGGGCCAGCCACCCTTGCCTCCACCACCGCCATGGCCGCCGCCACCGCCGCCGCCGAGGCCCGGGAACCAGGAACCGCCGCCGTTGCCTTTGCCGCCGCCACCGCCGCCGAGGCCCGGGAACCACGGGTTTCCGCCGCCGCCGTTGCTGCCGACACCGGGCAGCCAGGGTGAGGGGTTGCCGCCCTTCTTGCCACCGCCATCGTTATCGGGCAGCCAAGACGGGTTCCCGCCCTTCTTGCCACCGCCATCGTTGTCAGGCAGCCAAGACGGGTTCCCGCCCTTCTTGCCACCGCCATCGTTGTCGGGCAGCCAAGACGGATTGCCACCCTTATTGCCGCCGCCGTTGTTGTTGCCCGGCAGCCAGGACGGGTTGCCGCCGTTGTTGGACGGCGGCCGGAAGATCGGCGGTAGCTCGGGTTGCTGGATCGGAGGTGGCGCGGGAACCGGTGCAGCCGGAGCCGGTGCCTCGACCGGCGCGGGCACCTGGATGGGCACCGGAATCGGTATCGGCACCGGGGCCACCGGCGCGGGAGCCGGAGCCGCGGGTGCGGGAGCTGGAGCCGCCGGGGCGGGAGCCGGAGCCGCCGGCGCAGGAGCAGGCGCGGCCGGCACCGGCCGCGCAACCGGGACCTCGGTGACGGGCGGGGCCGCCGGCGGCGGCGCGGGCGCAGGGGGAGGCGCCGCTTCGGGGACGGGCGCCGGAGCCGGCGCCTGCTGGGTGGGGACCACGATGTGCCCGGTGGGCGGCGGGCGATCTGCGGCGGTGGGCCGGATGCTGACCGCCAGCGCCACCACCAGGCTGGAGACCCCGACGACGAAGAACGCGGCCAGCCCGCTGCCGGCCAGCAGGAAGGGCCTACGGCGCCGCGCAGGCTCGCTTTCGTCGAATTGGTGCGCACCGGAACTCGGTGCGTAGCCGTTGTCGTCCTCGATGACGGTGCCGTCATAGCCGTCGGCGGCGACCAGGTTCAGGTAGCCGCTGTCGGTGCTGTCGTCGGAAACCGCACTGTAGGCCAGCGCGTACTCGCCGATGGTGGCGTCATAGTCGGCTTGGTAAGCGTAGCCAAGCGCGACCAGATCCGGGTCGATCACGCCGGTACCCGGGTCGCGGGCCCACGCCAGCGCCGACGTCGAGGAGTCGAACAGCGGCGCGTGGGCACTGGCCAGCGCCGCGCCCCGCGCCAGCGCGGTCTCGGGCTCCTCGGGCACGCTGACCGGGATGGCACTCGCCGCGTCCAGCTCGGGCTTGACCATGCCGACGTTGACGCCGGAACCGACCACGAACAAGCCGTCGGGTCGCGACGACAGCCGGCCGGCCTCGGCGGCCAGCCGGGTCAGCGCGCCCATCGCGGCGGCGTCATCGGAAGGCAGGGCCACCCGCTGCACCTCAGCGATCGAGCCATCCGACGAGTCGACGACGGCCAGGGTCGCCCCTTCCGGCTCGACAAACATCAGCGCGGTCCGCTCGTAGCCGACCGACCCGCCCACCGTCTGCGCCAGTGCGGCCGCGGCCAGGAACGCCGACACCAACATCACGTTCTCGACCCGGTGACCGGCCAGCGCGTCGCGCAGCTGGCCCGCTTGCAGCTGGTTGGCGACGGTCACCCCGGTTGAGGCCAGCCGGTAGCCGCTCTCGCGGGCACTTTCCTGGGTGCCCAGGATGGCCGACACAACCTGGTCGGGAAACGCCATCTCGTCGGCGTCCACCTCGAATCCGTCTTCGTCGACGGTCACGCCACCGGCGCGCTCTCCTTCGACAAGCACCATGCGTACCGATGGCGGTGCCATCGAGACCCCCAGAACGATGTCCACCGCACCTCCTCCACTAGGGCCGGCGAATTATTAGCCCATCTTACGACTGTTGGATGCGCGTGCCCACTCAGAAATGAAGGCCGGGGATCTTGAACGGGAACCCGCCACCACCGCGGCCGTGACCGCCACCGTGACCGCCCCCGCGACCATGACCACCGCCGGGACCCCAGTCGTCGTCTCCCCAGCCGCCGCGGGGCGGGCCGAACAGCGGCGGACCGCCGGGCAGGCCCGGAATGCCCAGGTTGGGCAGCGGGGGCGGCGGCAGCGCCGGTGGCGGTGGAGGCGGTGCCACTGGCAGGGGTGCCGGCGCCGGTGCCGGCGCCCGCGGGGCTGGTGCCTCCGGGGCCGGAGCGGGAGCTCGCGGCGGCGCCGGCTCGCCGACCGGGGCGGGCGCAGCGTGCGGCGCGCGTTCTGCACCAATCGGGGCAGCCGGGAGGCGCAGGA
>LZME01000149.1 GCA_001673575.1 Mycolicibacter heraklionensis
CACCAAGGAACACCCGGTCGAGCGCTGGTACCGCGATCTGCGGGCACTCGGTGTCGCCGAGGGCGTCCTGGTCATCTGAGTCATCCACGACATCAAGCAAACTCCGCTGCGAACACGAAAGTCTGATCATGGCAATCAATCTGGAACTGCCCCGCAAGCTGCAGGAAGTCATTGAGATGACCAGGACGCCCTCGGCGACACCGAGTGCCCGCAGATCGCGGTACCAGCGCTCGACCGGGTGTTCCTTGGTGTAGCCGTGGCCGCCGAGTAGCTGCACCCCGTCCAGACCGATCTGCATGCCCTTGTCGGTTGCGATCCGCTTGGCCAGCGCGGCCTCCCGGATGAAGGGCAGGCCCTGCTCGCAGCGCGAGGCGCCGCGCCAGGTCAGCAGCCGCAGGCCATCGAGCTCGATGGCGATGTTGGCGCACATGAACGCCACCGACTGGCGGTTGGCGATCGGCTCGCCGAATGCCTCGCGCTCCTTGATGTAGGGCATCACGTGGTCGAGCACCGCGTGGCTGGTGCCGACCGCCAGCGCCGCCCAGCCCAGCCGGGACAGCGCGATGGCCTGCGAGTAGTCGGAGTCGGTCGCGGCTTCCTCGCCGAGGCGGGCGCTCAGCGGCACCGAAACCTGGTTCAGCTCGAGCTGGCCCAGGGCGGCGGCGCGCAGACCCATGCTGGGGTCGGCCTTCACCGTCAGGCCCGGCGTCGAGGACTCGACGATGAACAGCGCGGGCTTGCCGTTGAGCTGGGCGGCCACGATGAACAGCTCAGCGTCGGCGGCGGCCACCACCAACGACTTCACGCCGTCGAGCCGGTAGCCGCTGGGCGTGCGCACGGCGGTCGTCTTGAGGTTGGTCGGGTCGAACAACGGCTGCGGCTCGACGATCGCGACGCAGGCCTGGGGGACCTTCTCGCCGGCGAACTCGGGCAGGTAGGTGGCCTGCTGGTCCGCGCTGCCCCAGTGGGTCAACGCCGAAGCCACCCCGCCGGGGGCCAGGATCGGCAGCGCCAGGCCCATGTCGCCGTAGCCCAGCGCCTCGGCGACCAGCACGTTGGTGACCGCGGAGCGGTGTGCGGCGATCCCGTCGAAGTCCTCCGGGATGTTGATCGCCGTGATGCCCAACTCGGCGGCCTTGCCGAGCAACTCGCGCGGGTAGGCGAGGGCTTCGTCGGCGTCGTGGGCGGCCGGGCGCAGCAACTCGGCCGCGAACTCCTCGACCGTGTCGATGATCATCTGCTGGTCATCATCGGGGGTCAGGTCGAAGTAGTCGCCACCTTTGCTGCGGGCGGGGGCGCTGAGCCGCGCCGGGGCCTTGCCCAGGCCCTGGACCTTCTTGAACTGGCGGGTGGAGGCTCCGGCGACGGAGAACACCGTCTTGACGCCGTAGTTCAGCCCTCGGTTGAGCGGTTGCCGCAATCCGTAGCGGTCCAGAAAGTCCTGGCTGACCAGCGGCGTGACGAACGACAGTGCGGCCGCGATCGGGCTGCGCTTGTGCGGAACCGACCCGACGCCGCTGGCGCGGCTGTTGAGCCGGACCTTTGAGCCGTTGGTGGCGGGGGCGATATCAGTCATGTCAGAGCCTCACTCGATGGAAGGTATCGATGAGGCCACCTTACTCCGAAGTAAGATGACTCAGAAGTAAGGTGTGACGAAGTCGTCAGCGGCCCCCGCCGGACGCCCGCTTACTCCGGCGTCAACGCCGCCAGCACCTGCCGGTGCAGGGCGGGGTTGGCGGCCACGGCGCAGTTGCCGTGCGGGCCCGGGTTACCGGACAGGTCGGTGAACACCCCGCCCGCTTCGCGCACCAGGATGTCGACGGCGGCCAGATCCCAGACCGACACCGCCGGCTCGATGGCGGCGTCCACAGCGCCCTCGGCGACCAAGCAGTACGCCCAGAAGTCGCCGTAGGACCGTGCCCGCCACACCGCCTCGGTCAGCCCGAGGAACTGCTCCCGCAGCCCGCGCGCGGCCCAGTAGTTCAGCCCGGCGAACGTCAGGCTCGACGAGCCCACGTCGGCCACCGAGGACACCGACAGCGGTCGGGCCGGCGCGCCGGCGTGCGACCCGAACGCACCCTGGCCGCGCGTCGCCCACCAGCGCCGGTGCAATGCCGGGGCGCTGACCACCCCGAGGATCGGCACGCCGTCCTCGAGCAACGCGATCAGGGTGGCCCACACCGGCACCCCCCGCACGAAGTTCTTCGTGCCGTCGATCGGGTCGATGATCCATTGGCGCCCAGTGAAAGTGGCGGTGCCACCGAACTCCTCACCGAGGATCTGGTCGTCGGCACGCTCGGCGACCAGCACTTCACGCAGGGCGGTTTCGACCGCCTGGTCGGCGTCGGTCACCGGCGTCAGGTCGGGCTTGGTGTCGACCCGCAGGTCGAGTGCGCCGAACCGCGCCAGCGTGATTTCGTCCGCCCGGTCGGCCAGAGCCAGGGCCAGTGTGAGGTCTTGGTGAAGCTGCGAGTCGAGATTGTCGTTGATCTGCGCCATGGCGAAAGTCCTACCATGGCCGCATGTGGGAGTTCGGGGCACTGCTGTTGCTGTTGGCGGTTCTGGCGGTGTTCCTCGCGCCGCGGTTCCTGCGCTCGGGGCCGGGTGCGGGCGCCCAGGACGGCACCGTGCTGGTCACCGGCGTCAGCCCGCGGCCCGAGGCGACCGGCGCGCAATACGTCACCATCACCGGTGTCCTGCATGGACCCACGGTCGATGAGCACGAGGTCTACCAGCGCTATGCGATCGACGTCAGCAAATGGCCGAGCGTGGGTGACCTGCTGCCGGTGCGGTATTCACCGCGCAATCCGGACAACTGGAATCTGACCGGGTCGCTAGGAGACTGACGATCCCGGTCAGTGCGACTGCGACTCCGGCAGCGGCACCGGGTAGGACGTCAGGCCCGGGTCATCACAGTCAGGGCAGGAGTCGTTCGTGCCCGGCCCATGCCCGATCCGCAGCATCTCGGCGACGTTTGCCAGCTTGACCCGGGGCCGGCCGTGCGGTTCACCGGTGGAGCGCTCGTGGGCGTCGATCAGCTGCCAGTGCTCGGCGGTGACCAAGTCCGGTTGGCGAGACAGCAACCAACGGTGTAATTGCGCCTCGTAGTCGTCGTCGACGTCGGGAAGCCCGGCTTGCGCTGCCCGGGCGGCCAGATCGGCGGCGAGGGTGTCGACGGTGGCCTGCGAGTCGCTCTTGTTGGAACCGATCACCCCGGATGGCCCACGCTTGATCCATCCGACCACGTATTGATTGCTGGTGCCTTCGATGCGCCCGTCGGTGTGCGGAATGGTGCAGCTGCGTTCGTCGAACGGCAAGCCCGGCATCGGCACGCCGCGATATCCGACCGAGCGCACCACCAACTGGGCCGGCAGTACCTCACGCTCACCGGTGTCGTTGGCGCTGACCCGACCGTTCTCGTCGGTCGTCAGCTCGTTGCGTCCCAACACGATTTCCTCGACTCGGCCGTCGCCGCGAATCTCGATCGGAGATGTGCAGAACCGGAACACGATCCGGCGATGGCCCGGGCGCAAATCGCGTCCGACATAGGTGCGCAACACCTTGACGTTCTGCTTGGGATGCTTGGCGGCCGCCTCGATGTCCTCGTCGGTGATGCCGGCGAACTCAGCGGCGTCGATCACCACGTCGACATCGTCGAGGCCCTTGAGGTCGCCGAGTTCGCGTAGCTCGGGGCTGGTGAACGTGGCCTGCAGCGGGCCGCGCCGACCGATGATCACCACC
Organism: Mycolicibacter heraklionensis; assembly: GCA_001673575.1. Classification (GTDB taxonomy): domain Bacteria; phylum Actinomycetota; class Actinomycetes; order Mycobacteriales; family Mycobacteriaceae; genus Mycobacterium; species Mycobacterium heraklionense_A. Next base: position 3,742 of record LZME01000149.1, read on the forward strand.
TCTTCGACGCCGCGCGGACCCAGCAGATCCAGCGCGTGGTCGGCGATGTCGGTGCGGCGCAGCTCGTCGGGCTGGCTGACCAGGATGCGGGCCACATCCAGGGCCACGTTGCCGTTGCCGACCACGATGGCGCGCTTGCAGGTCAGATCCGGTGCATGGTCGGTGAAGTGCGGGTGGGCGTTGTACCAGCCGACGAAGTCCACTGCGGCGACGCTGCCGGGCAGGTCCTCCCCGGGAATACCCAGCTGCCGATTCGACTGCGCGCCGATCGCGTAGATCACCGCGTCGTAGCGCTCGGCCAGTTCCTCGGGCATGACGTGCTCGCCGACGGTGATGTTGCCGTAGAACCGGAACCGAGGATCGGCCGCGGTCTTCTCGAACTGCGCACTGATCGACTTGATCTTCGGGTGATCCGGCGCCACTCCCGAGCGCACCAGGCCCCACGGCGTCGGCAGCATCTCCAGCATGTCGACGCGCACGTCGACCTCACCGCCGGCGGCCAGCTTGAGCAGCGATGCCGCAGCGAAGTAGCCGGAGGGACCGGAGCCGACGATCGCGACGTGGTAGGGCCGCATCCTCGAACCTTCTTTCGGAGTCGGAAGTCGTTCATGCACCCGCGTAACCCCGATGCTAGAGGTAGCTCGCCGACGGCCGCCGGTAACCTCGATAAACGTGGAACCAGACCGCCAGCCCGACATCGACGCCCTCAACACCACTTTGACCACGGTGGAGCGGGTGTTGGATGTCGACGGACTGCGCAGCCGTATCACCGATCTCGAACGCGACGCGTCCGACCCGAATCTGTGGGATGACCAGACGCGCGCCCAGAAGGTCACCAGCGAGCTGTCACACGCGCAGGCCGAGCTGCGCCGCGTAGAGGAGCTGCGCCAACGCGTCGACGACCTCCCCGTGCTCTACGAGTTGGCGGCTGAAGAAACCGGCGCCAGCCAGACTGAAGCGGTCGCCGATGCCGACGCTGAACTGGCCAAGCTGCGCGAGGACATCGACGCCATGGAAGTCCGCACCCTGCTCTCGGGTGAGTACGACGAGCGCGAGGCGCTGGTCACGATCCGCTCCGGTGCGGGCGGTGTGGACGCCGCGGACTGGGCCGAGATGCTGATGCGGATGTACATCCGCTGGGCCGAGCAGCACAAGTACGGCGTCGAGGTGTTCGACACCTCCTACGCCGAAGAGGCCGGGATCAAGAGCGCCACGTTCGCGGTGCACGCGCCCTTCGCCTACGGCACCCTCTCGGTGGAACAAGGCACCCACCGGCTGGTGCGAATCAGCCCGTTCGACAACCAGGGGCGCCGGCAGACGTCGTTCGCCGAGGTCGAGGTGCTGCCGGTGGTGGAGACCACCGACCACATCGACATCCCCGAGGGCGATGTCCGCGTCGACGTGTACCGCTCCAGCGGGCCGGGCGGGCAGTCGGTGAACACCACCGACTCCGCGGTGCGGCTCACCCACATCCCCACCGGGATCGTCGTCACCTGCCAGAACGAAAAATCGCAGCTGCAGAACAAGGTTTCAGCGATGCGGGTGCTGCAGGCCAAGCTCATGGAACGCAAGCGGTCCGAGGAGCGAGCCGAGATGGACGCGCTCAAGGGCGACGGCGGCAGTTCGTGGGGCAACCAGATGCGCTCCTATGTGCTGCACCCGTACCAGATGGTCAAGGACCTGCGTACGGAATACGAAGTCGGCAACCCGGCCGCGGTGCTCGACGGCGACATCGACGGATTCCTCGAGGCCGGAATCCGGTGGCGCAACAGGCCCGAAGGCGACTGAGCGCATGGTCTTGGCCTTCTCCCCGGGACAGCGCTGGCATGACTTGTGGCGCGGTCAGATCGGCGAGTGGGTCATCACCAAGGGCTTGCGGATCGTCCTGCTGCTGATCGGAGCAGCACTGGCATCGCGGTTCATCACCTGGGCGGCACGTCGCGTCACCCGGCGGCTGGAGCGCGGCTTCCAAGCCAGCGACGCCCTGGTGCGGTCCGAAGCCTCCAAGCACCGTCAGGCTGTCGCCTCGGTGATCTCGTGGGTCTCGGTGGTGCTGTTGTGCGTGATGGTCGCCGTCCAGATCACCAGCATCCTCGATATTCCGGTCGGCTCTCTGGTGGGGCCGGCCGCGGTGCTGGGTGGCGCGATCGGTTTCGGCGCCCAAAAGCTGGTTCAGGACCTGCTGAGCGGGTTCTTCATCATCACCGAAAAGCAGTACGGCTTCGGTGATCTGGTGCAGCTGTCGATGGCGGGCGCGCCGACCGAGGCACTCGGGACCGTCGAGGAGGTCACGCTGCGGGTGACGAAGCTGCGCACCCCCAACGGCGAGGTCTACAACGTGCCGAACGGCAACATCGTCCGGTCGTTGAACCTGTCCAAGGACTGGGCACGCGCCGTCGTCGACATCCCGGTGCCCACCAGCGCCGACCTGACCCGGGTCAACGAGGTGCTGCACCAGGTGTGTGAGAACGCCCGCGAGGCCGACGCCCCGCTGCGGGATCTGCTGCTGGACCAGCCGTCGATCATGGGGGTGGAGAGCATCGAGCTCGGTGTCGTCAACCTGCGGATGGTGGCCCGCACCCTGCCCGGCAAGCAATTCGAGGTGGGACGCCGGCTGCGCATCCAGGTGGTGCGGGCACTGGCGTCGGCCGGCGTGGTCACCGCCGGCGATGTGAAGCCGGTGGAGACGCTGTGAGACTCAGCATCAGAAAGCCCGATGACGCCCCGGCGAAGGCAGAGCCGGCAGACGGCAAGCGATGGAAACTGCCGGCGCACCTGTTCGGCGGCCGGGTCCGCACCTCGACGGTGGCGCTGATCATCGCCTTTGTGGCGGTGTGGTGGGTCTACGACACCTACCGGCAGGAGCCGACACCGCCGCCGGCCCCGCAGGTGGTGCCGCCCGGATTTATCCCCGATCCGGCCTATACCTGGGTGCCGCGCACCAAGCTGCAACAGCCGCCGGTGACCATCACCGAGACCGTCACACCCACACCGACCACCACCGAGCCCCCCGCCCCGACGGAGCCGCCGGTCAGTGAACCGCCGACCCCAACACCGGTGCCGGGATTCCCGTTCTGCCCGCCGCTGTGTCCGCCGCCGGCCCCGGCTCCGCCGGAGGAACCCGGACCGATCCCACCGGCGCCCGAGGCGCCCGCTGCGGCACCACCGGATGCTCGCCAGCCCGTTCCTGGGCCGCCTACACCCGCGTCCCCGCCCGGTCCGGGCGCCTCGCACGGCTAAACTGCGTGCCGTGATGATCACGCTCGACCATGTCACCAAGCAGTACAAATCGTCGGCCCGTCCGGCCCTGGACAATGTCAACGTCAAGATCGACAAGGGCGAGTTCGTGTTCCTGATCGGCCCGTCCGGCTCGGGCAAGTCGACGTTCATGCGGCTGCTGCTGGCCGAGGAGACGCCCACCTCGGGTGACATTCAGGTGTCGAAATTTCACGTCAACAAGCTGGCCGGCCGCCACATCCCCAGCCTTCGGCAAGTGCTCGGATGCGTGTTCCAGGACTTCCGGTTGTTGCAACAGAAGACCGTGTTCGAAAACGTCGCGTTCGCCCTCGAGGTAATCGGCAAGAAGCCGGAGATGATCAACCGAGTTGTCCCCGAGGTTCTGGAGATGGTCGGGTTGTCCGGCAAAGCGAACCGGCTGCCGGGCGAGCTGTCCGGTGGTGAGCAACAGCGGGTGGCGATCGCCCGGGCCTTCGTCAACCGGCCCCTGGTGCTGCTGGCCGACGAGCCGACCGGAAACCTGGACCCGGAGACGAGTGAGGACATCATGGATCTGCTGGAGCGGATCAACCGCACCGGAACCACGGTGCTGATGGCGACCCACGACCACCACATCGTCGACTCGATGCGCCAGCGCGTCGTCGAACTGTCACTGGGACGGCTGGTGCGCGACGAACAGCGCGGCGTCTACGGAATGGACCGCTGACGTGCGCTTTGGATTCCTGTTCAACGAGGTTCTGACCGGCCTGCGCCGCAACGTCACCATGACCGTGGCGATGATCCTCACCACGGCCATCTCGATCGGGCTGTTCGGTGGTGGCCTGCTGGTGGTGCGCCTGGCCGACCAGTCCCGCAGCATCTACCTGGACCGGGTGGAGTCGCAGGTGTTCCTGAACCCCGACGTCGCCGCCGATGACCCGAACTGCGAGGGCCAGGCGTGCAAGGCGCTGCGCGAACAGATCGAGACGCGCGACGACGTGAAGTCGGTGCGCTACCTCAACTCTGATGACGCGTACGCCGACGCCATCCGCAAGTTCCCCGAGTTCAAGGACGTGGCGAGCAAGGACTCCTTCCCGGCGTCGTTCATCGTCAAGCTGGAGAATCCGGAGCGGAGCAAGGATTTCGACGCCGCGATGCAGGGCCAGCCGGGCGTGCTCAGCGTGCTCAACCAGAAGAAATTGATCGACCGATTGTTCGCCGTGCTCGACGGCCTGAGCAGTGCCGCGTTCGCGGTCGCGCTGGTGCAGGCCGTCGGTGCGGTGCTGTTGATCGCCAACATGGTTCAGGTCGCCGCCTATACGCGGCGCACTGAGGTCTCGATCATGCGTCTGGTGGGCGCCAGTCGCTGGTATACCCAGCTGCCGTTCCTGGTGGAGGCGGTGCTGGCCGCGACGGTGGGCGTGATCATCGCGATCATCGGGCTCCTGGTAGTGCGAGCGGCGTTCCTCGACAATGCGCTCAGCCAGTTCTATCAAGCGCATCTGATCGCGCGGATCGACTATGCCGACATCCTCTACATCTCGCCGATCCTGCTGCTGTTGGGGGCGGCGATGGCCGGAGCGACCGCGTACGTGACGCTTCGGCTCTATGTGCGGCGGTAGCGATGGCTAAGAAAGCGGCGGACAAGGGCAGCAAGAAGAAGCCGGACAAACAGATCGTTGCGTCGAATCGCAAAGCGCGCCACAACTACTCGATTCTGGACGTGTACGAGGCTGGGGTGTCGCTGGTGGGCACCGAGGTGAAGAGCCTGCGGGCCGGGCAGGCCTCACTGGTCGATGCGTTCGCTACCGTCGACGACGGCGAAGTGTGGCTGCGCAACATGCACATTCCCGAGTACCACCACGGGACCTGGACCAATCACGAGCCGCGCCGTACCCGCAAGCTGCTGTTGCATCGACGCCAGATCGACATGCTGATCGGCAAAATCCGCGACGGCAACCTCACCCTGGTGCCGTTGTCGGTGTATTTCACCGAAGGCAAGGTGAAGGTCGAATTGGCGCTGGCGCGCGGTAAGCAGGCCCACGACAAGCGGCAGGATCTCGCCAAGCGCGACGCGCAACGGGAAGTCACTCGGGCGCTGGGCCGGCGCGCCAAGGGCATGTGACCGGCGCCGTCCTGGCGCTGTTGTCAGCGGCCGGTTTCGGGGTCAGCGATTTCGCTGGGGGCCTGGCTGCACGCCGCGTACCCGCACTGCGGGTGGTGTTGGTCTCTTACCCGGTGGCGCTGGTGTTGCTGGGCACGCTCGCTATCGCGGTGGGCGGACCGATTCCCGTGGGTGCCGTCGGTTGGGGCCTTGCCTCCGGTGTTGCGCTGGGGCTGGGCGGCTGGTGGTTCTACGCCGCGCTGGGTGCCGGGCCCATCTCGGTGGTGTCGCCGATTTCGGCGGTGCTGACGGCCGGGGTCCCGGTAGCGGTCGGTTTCGTCATGGGGGAGCGGCCCGGGACGGTGGCCGACGGCGGGATCGTGCTGGCCCTGTTGGCGGTGGTCCTGGTGAGCCGCCAAGCCACCGACGAAGACATCCGGCCGCACCGCTTCACCCGCAAGGTGGCCTGGCTGACCGTGGGAGCCGGCGTGGCGTTCGGGTTGGACTTCGTGTTCATCCACGAGGCGCCCGACGACTCCGGGCTGTGGCCGTTGGCGTTCGCGCGGGTGGCCGCCGCCGTGCTGGTGTTCAGTGCGGCGACCGGGGCGCGTGAATTGCGCGTGCCCACCGGCAGGCCGTTGAAGCTGGCGCTGGTGGCGGGGCTGTCGGACACCGCAGCCAATGTCGCGATGCTGCTTGCGCTGCGCGGATCGGACCTGTCGTTGGCCAGCGTGCTGATCTCGCTGTTCCCCGCGGTCACGGTGGTGCTGGCCATCGTGGTGCTGCGCGAACGGGTCCACCGCGGACAGGTACTCGGCATGGTGCTGGCAGCGGTCGCGGTGGCGATGATCACCGCGCGGTGACGGTGCGACGCCGAAGGAATGAACGGGCGTGGGTCTGTCGTTGAAACCGCGTACCATGAAGTGTCCGCCGAGGTTCGGTGGCAATTACCCAAGACAGGGGGCTGAAAGGTTTCGACTGCGTGTGTCGAATCAAGGGAAGCGTGCCGGTGCAGGCAGGAGACCACCGTAAGCGTCGCTGTAAACAAGTAAGCGCCAAGGCACTTACGCCGGCTAAGGTCGCTCTTCAGAGCGACTTCGCCCTCGCTGCCTAAGCGAGGCGGGCCTGTCAGACCGGGAGCTCCCTCGGCCCGGACCCTGGCATCGACTAGAGGGATCCACCGATACGTCCGGTCGCGGGATGTATCGGGACACCAACAGCGACTGGGATCGTCATCTCGGCTTGTTCGCGTGACCGGGAGATCCAAGTAGAGACATAGCGAACTGCGCACGGAGAAGTCTTGAGGGAATGCCGTAGGACCCGGGTTCGATTCCCGGCAGCTCCACCGAAGCGGGACGGGCCAGGACGAAAGTCCTGGCCCGCCTCCGTTTCAGCTCAACCTCAACCGAGGCACCTGACTCTCGGTGGCGATTGCGCCGGGGATCATCCGCTCGGACTTATCCTGTTCGCGTCCCGCCCTGTGGCGAGGCCTCGATCGCGGTGTTTACCAGAGCTGCGCATCTCCATGCCCTCACGCGAAATCGAGTGGCCATCTATCGCGTTGAAAAGCTCGGCGCAAGGAAGTAGGGGCAGTGTTGACCGAGATGACGGGCGCCGCAACCGAAGGACGAGGACGCCTCCTGGGAAAGTCGGCGGTGATCACCGGGGCAGCCTTTGGCATCGGTCGGGCCACCGCCGTGCTCTTCGCCCGCGAAGGTGCGCGTCTGGTGGTGACCGACATTCAAGGCGAGCCGTTGTTGGCGCTCGCCGAGGAACTGCGGCACTCCGGGGCGCAGGTTGAGACCGTCGTCGGCGACGTCTCGGTCCAGAATGACGCGGAACGAATGATCCGCGCGGCGGTCGACCGCTTCGGACGGCTCGATGTGCTGGTCGCCAACGCCGGCATCATCCCGCTCGGCGATGTGCAAGAGGTGACCGCCACCGACTGGGACAACGTGATGGCCATCGATGGCCGCGGCATGTTCCTCACGTGCAGATTCGCAATCGAGGCAATGCTGCCAACTGGCGGCGGCGCGATCGTGTGCCTCTCGTCGATCTCGGGACTGGCAGGGCAGAAGCGGCAGGCGGCCTACGGGCCCGCTAAGTTCATCGCCACCGGTTTGACCAAGCACTTGGCGGTCGAGTGGGCCGACCGGGGGATCAGAGTCAACGCCGTTGCCCCCGGAACGATTCGCACCGAGCGAGTCGAACGGCTTCCGGAGGAGCCGGGTGGCTCTGAGTATTTGGCGGCGGTCGAACGCATGCATCCGATGGGCCGTATCGGCGAGCCGGCCGAAGTTGCCAGCGCCATCGTCTTCCTCGCTTCCGACGATGCCTCCTTCATCACCGGCGCTGTGCTGCCCGTCGACGGGGGGTACCTGGCGCAATAGCGGCCGGTTCAGGACCCTTGACAACTCCCGCGCAGCGACTGACGATCACATACGGCGAGGTCACAGCCTCCCCGCAGGTTCTAGATCGGGAGCGCAACATGACCGCAGTGCAATCCAGGGCCGAGTCGATGATCACCGTGCACAACCCCGCGACCGGGGCCGTGTCGGGCACCGTGCCGATCGACGACCCTCAGACGGTGGCCGCCAAGGCAGCCCAACTCATTTCAGCCCAACCGGAATGGGAGGCGCTCGGGCCGAGCGGCCGCAAACGGTGGTTGTTGGCGTGGCAGGACTGGATTCTGGACCACGCCGATCACATCACCGAGGTGTTGATCTCCGAGACCGGAAAGTCGCACGTCGACGCCAGCCTGGAGGCGGTCGCCACGGCAGACGCCATCGGCTACTGGGCCAAGAACGCCAAGGAGTTTCTCGCCGACCGGCATCCCAAGGCGCACAGCCCGCTCTATCGCGTCAAGCGGTTCACCACCGCCTATCGCCCCTACCCGCTGGTCGGGATCATCACACCGTGGAACTTTCCGTTCGCGATGCCCGGCCTGGACGTGCCGCCGGCCTTGGCGGCCGGCGCGGCCGTGCTGCTCAAGCCTTCCGAAGTGACGCCGCTGTCGGCGGTCGAGTTCGTGCGCGGCTGGGCCGAGATCGGCGCACCTCCAGTGCTCGGCCTGACCACCGGCTACGGCGACACCGGCCGGGCGCTGATCGAACACGCCGACTTCCTGCAGTTCACCGGGTCGGCGGCCACCGGGCGCAAGGTTGCGGTGGCCTGCGCGCAGCGATTGATTCCCTACGGCCTGGAGCTCGGCGGGAAGGACCCGGCGATCGTGTTGGCCGACGCCGACCTCGACCGCGCCGCCAACGGCATTGCGTGGGGCGGGATGTTCAACTCCGGACAGGTCTGTGTGTCGGTGGAGCGGGTCTACGTCGAGGCGCCGGTCTATGACGAATTCGTCGCGAAGCTGGCGGCCCGGGTCGGTGAGGTGCAACAGGGCCAGGACGGTGACACCGGCGCCATGGCGACCGCGGCGCAACGTGACATCGTGGCGCGCCACGTCGACGACGCGACGGCCGCCGGTGCCCGGGTGCTCGCGGGCGGCAAGGCGACCGGTGTGGGGACCTACTTCGCCCCGACCGTGATCGCTGACGTGAACCCGTCCATGACGTGCATGACCGAAGAGACCTTCGGGCCGACCCTGCCCGTCATCAAAGTCGCCGACGAGAACGAGGCCATCAGGCTGGCCAACGACTCACCGTACGGATTGTCGGCCACGGTCTGGACAGGTAACAATCGCCGCGGCGAGCGGCTGGCGCGTCGGCTGGAAGTGGGCGCGGTGAACGTTAACGACGCTTTGGTCAATGTCTTCTGCCCCGGGCTGCCGATGGGCGGCTGGAAAGAGTCCGGCATCGGCTACCGCGCCGGGGGCGCCTCCGGAATCATCAAATACTGTCGCCAGCAGGCTATTACGTCTCCGCGGCTGCCCACGAGTAAGTCCGAATTGCTGTGGTACCCGTCGTCGAAGCGTCGGATGGCGGTGGCGCTCGGGGCCATGCGTGCCTTCGGGGCACGGGGCCGGCGCCGGTTCGGTTCGCGGCCAAGCAATTAGGAAGGCGACCGCTCGTCCGAGTCGTGATCCCAGGTCTCGGGCAACAGGGGTACTACCGGGCCGGCGCCGAATACGTTGCCACGCAACCGGGCCAATCCTGCTGCTCCCGCGTCGCTTCGCTGCGTTGTCCCGGTGAATCCCAGTGCTCCCGCGCCGGACTCCGAGCCGGTGGATGTGGTTGTCGCATCGGGCGAGCCGGCCCCCAGCGTCATAGTGGCGTCGGCGTATTCCTTCATCTGGGCACGACGCCGCCGCCGGGACCGCAGCGGTGCGCGAGCTGCCGGCGCGCGAGCCGAGACCGCCGCGGAAACGCCTGCGCCCGGAGCCCTGGACTGGTCGCGGCCGGTCAGGGTGGGCCCGAAACCTTCGGCGTGGCCCCCGGTCACCAGATAGGCCAACGCTTCGGCGCCCCCCGCCGGTAGTGCCGGTCCGGTGGTCGTCGCAGCGGCCGGGCCCGCGGAGGTCCCCGCCGAACCGGCGATACCGCCCACGACCCCGACGGCGACGGCGACCGGCTCGTGGGCCGGTCGAGCCACGACCGGGTGCCGTATCGGGACGGGCTGTGGCGCGGGCTGTTCGATGACCGGCTCCGGCGGTGGCACCTGCATCGATGCGATGAAGTCGTTGATGGCGTTGATCAGCAGCGGCAGCACGATCGGTATCCGAACCGGAATCGTCACGATGAACAGGAACGTCGACCAGAACACGATGTTCCAGAAGATGAACCAGAACCAGCGGTTGGCCTCCTCGACCGGATCCGTCGGCGCCTCGTCGTTGCCACCGATTCCGTTGTCGGCGACCAGGATCGGCGGCGCGGGGTCCGCGCCGGGCAGCGATGCCAGGGCAGCACCGGACATCGCCTCGTAGGTCGCCATAACGGTGGCCGCCTGCACCCACATGCGGGCGTAGTCGGCCTCATTGAGTGCGATCGGGATGGTGTTGATACCAAAGAAATTCGTGGCGGTCAGCACGCTGTGAATGGTGTGGTTGAGCGCCAGCTCGGCCAGCGTCGGCATGGCGGCCAGGGCGGTGCTGTAGGCGGCCGCGGCGACTTCGTGTTCGGTGCCGGTGCGGGCGCTGTCGATGCTGGCGCGCGTCAGCCACTGCAGGTAGGGCGCGTGCGCCGCGGTGTAGCTGGCGGCGCTCGGGCCATGCCAGGCCGCCGAGACGGCGCCCAGCACGGTGATCAGTTCGGCGGCCGCGGCAGAGTATTCGGTGCTCAGCGCCGACCATGCGCCGGCGGAGGCCAGCAGGGCGCCGGGGCCGGGCCCGCTGCTCAACAACGCGGAATGCACCTCCGGAGGAGATGCGATCCAACCACCGTTCACGCCACACACCAATTTCTACGAACGAAACTGTAAATAACGTCAAGATAGCATTGCCTAAGCTAACTTTGACGGGGTCGCTCGTGGGTGAACGGCGGCTGACGTGCGCCGCCGGCCGGCGATAGCCTGGGGTATGAGTCCCACAACCACGTTCCGGGTCGCCCGCGTCTACGACGAACCCGGTGCGCAGGACGGTGAGCGGATCCTCGTCGATCGGGTGTGGCCGCGGGGCTTCCGCAAGGACGATCCCCGGGTGGGCCACTGGTACAAGGACGCCGCGCCCTCGAGCGAGCTGCGCCGTTGGTACAACCATCAGCCCGAGCGTTTCGACGAGTTCGTCCGTCGTTATGAAGACGAACTGCAGACCGAGAAGGGCGCCGCGGGGTTCGCCGGCCTGCGCGCGCTGGCCCGCGGCAAGAAGACCGTCACGTTGGTGACGGCGAGCCGGGACGTCGACGGCAGTCAGGCGGCGGTGTTGGCCAAGCTGCTGGCACGACAGTGACTAGGAGTCTGCTGAATTAATCCGGCGTGCCGGGCGGGGTTGTCCTGGGGTTTTGGGGATGATTGGTGGGTGCAGGGTCGCTCTGATGATCAGCGTGAGTTGTTGGATGCCGAATCGGTGGCCGGGCATCTTCTGAAGTCCGAGAGCGTGTTTGCGTTCCTGGCCGTGCATCGGGGTGAGTTGTTTCCCGAGGAGATGTTCGCCGATCTGTTTCCGTCGCGGCGGGGACGCCCGAGCGTGCCGGCCGAGGTGATGGCGTCGGTGATCACGTTGCAGGCCCTGCACGGCTTATCCGACAACGAAACCGTCGATGCCGTGACCTTCGACCTGCGGTGGAAAGCCGCCTGCGGGCTGCCGATCACCGCCGGGTCATTCCACTCCACGACGCTGACGTACTGGCGGCGCCGACTGGCGGCCTCGGACCGGCCGAACCGGATCTTCGAGGCGGTCAAAGCGGTCGTGGCAGCCACCGGCGCCCTGTCCGGGCGGACCCGGCGGGCGTTGGATTCCACGATCCTCGATGATGCGGTGGCCACCCAGGACACGGTGACCCAGTTGATC
>LZME01000150.1 GCA_001673575.1 Mycolicibacter heraklionensis
AAGCCTGGGCCCACCGCCAAACCACCAACCCCGACACCCGAGCAGCTTGACGACCTACGCCCCTGGGATGTCTAGCGGCGACCGCAAGGTCGGCGAAGCCGACCGCAGGCGGGTCGACGCCATCAACACAGCGGCGACCGCAAGGTCGGCGGGGTCGCGGCCAGAGCCATCGGTAATCGGCGCCGCAGACACCTTGTGCGGCCCGCTCACGACTCGGCAGCTACCACCGGCTATCCACAGTTTCCACAGGTTTATCCACACACCGATCGACAGCCGAAGGGGCGTGATGTGCTTGTTACATGCCGACAGACGCATCGGTTGTGGATAACGCAGCGTCGTCGAAGCGAACCGACTAACAGCGTCGAGCGAAATCGCTTGATCGGCTAAGCAGCCGCCTACCGCCCGCATCAGACGACCAGGAGGGATCGGAACGCATCAGTGCAGATAAGTCGGGTTATCCAGGTGAATTTTTCCACTGGGCGGGCAAAGCGCTATGATCGCCGTCACAGAACGGATGTGATGCGCCTCACGGGGGTGGGCGCACGGTGAAGTTGGGGGCAAGACAGATGACGGCACGGCGGATCGGACCCGGTCCCGTCGCAGCGGCGTCGGGCTGGCATGCGGGATCGTCCACTTACAAGCGCGCCTATCTGCTGGCGTCGCTGCGCGCCGGAGTAATCGCCCTCGTGCTGCTGTCTTTCCTGGTTGTGCTCGTCCTGACCTGAACCCCAGCCTGAGCATTGCGATCGGCTGACGTGGTGCGTCAGCTCCACCTGTTTGTTGCGGTACACCGGGTGTTGGAGCAATGTGGGTGAAGGTGGCACCACCGCACCGCGACCGCGGTGAAGTGGGGTGCCGCCAGACCATCAACGCCTGTCGACAATGATCAACGGTGATTGACACCGGATCAGTACCGAAGGAAGGAACCCCGTGGCCGACTACACCTTGCCGGACTTGGACTGGGATTACGGAGCCCTTGAGCCGCACATCTCGGGCCAGATCAACGAACTGCACCACAGCAAGCACCACGCCGCCTACGTCTCCGGCGCCAACTCCGCACTGGAGAAGCTCGCGGAGGCTCGGGCCAACGACGACCACGGCGCGATCTTCTTGAACGAGAAGAACCTGGCGTTCCACCTCGGCGGTCACGTCAACCACTCGATCTGGTGGAAGAACTTGTCCCCCAACGGAGGCGACAAGCCGACGGGCGAACTGGCCGCCGCCATCGACGACGCGTTCGGATCGTTCGACAAGTTCCGTGCGCAGTTCACCGCGGCCGCCAACGGCCTGCAGGGCTCGGGCTGGGCGGTGCTCGGCTACGACACCCTGGGTGGGAAGCTGCTGACCTTCCAGCTCTACGACCAGCAGGCCAACGTGCCGCTGGGCATCATCCCGCTGCTGCAGGTCGACATGTGGGAGCACGCTTTCTACCTGCAGTACAAGAACGTCAAGGCCGACTACGTCAAGGCGTTCTGGAACGTGGTCAACTGGGCCGACGTGCAGTCGCGTTTCGCGGCCGCCACCTCGAAGACTTCGGGGCTGATCTTCTAGCCGGACCACCGGCATGGGTGGGGCGTCGCGCCGTTGGCGTGGCGCCCCACTTCGTTTTGTGCGGCGGTCCCAGCTTCACCTCTCCTCCGTCGAGCCTCGCTGAACCGCCGGGTTTTGTGCGGCGGTCCCAGCTTCGCCTCTCCTCCGTCGAGCCTCGCTGAACCGCCGGGTTTCATGCGGCGGTCCCAGCTTCGCCTCCCCTCCGTCGAGCCTCGCTGAACCGCCGGCCATTTTCACCGTATCGTTATCCGCTGCCTCGCCGTGTCTCCTTGAATCCGCTTGGCGGGTGCCGCATGCTGCCAAAGAACCCACCCGCTGAAATGCGAGCAGGCGAATCAGCCAACAAGCCAAAATGTCGCGGAGGGTGCGCGATGGAGACGACAGGTTCCGGCCGGGCGATCGAAGTCGCCCCGTTTCACTCCCGCGGCGAGCTACGCGGATTCGTAGTTTTCGGCCGCTGGCCGGATTCAACCAAGGAATGGGCCCAGCTGCTCAGCATCACCGTCCGAGTCGCGTCGATGCCCGGATTGCTGCCCACCACAACGGTGTTCGGTACTCACGAGGAACTGCCCGACAATCCCGGTCCGGGTACCGTCGGATTGTTGCTGGCCGAGGGCACTGTCGCCGGCGAGTCGGCGATCGCACCGGGGTACTTCGCCGGCCGCCAACCCTCCGCGCTGCTGATGCTGCATCCGCCGTCGGAGACCATTCCCTCGCTGCCCGAATGCCGCGGCGCGGCATCGGGATGCATCTTGCTGCCCGGCCTGCCCTACCTGGGCCTGGAGCATCGCGCGGCCTGGGTCGAAGCCGAATCCGACGGCACCGTCACCTCGATGGTGAGCCGGGTCGGCGTTGACCCGGTCAGTCACCCCGATACCGCGGTGCTGGCCATGCTGCTTGCCGCATAAAGCAATTCGCGCCGAATTGTCCCGCTGCCGGATCGTCGGGGTTGATTCGGCAGTCCCAGCTTCGCCTCGCCTCCGCCGGCCCTCCGTGCCAACTCCGGCGAGCCATGCCGAACCGCCGAGTTCGGCCCGCCGAAATTCGCTGTCGGCTAGCGGCCGGGCCGCGGAGTCATTAGCCTCGGCAGCTGACGAAAGGGCGTCCCCGCATGCTTGCCGCCATGCTGATCAGCCTGGGTGTGGTCTTCCTCGCTGAGCTCGGCGACAAGTCGCAACTGATCACCATGACGTACGCGCTGCGGCACCGCTGGTGGGTGGTTCTCAGCGGAGTGGCTATCGCGGCTTTCGCCATCCACGGCATCTCGGTGACGGTGGGGCACTTTCTCGGGCTGACCTTGCCCGCCCGCCCGATCGCTGCCATCGCCGGTGTCGCCTTCATCGGTTTCGCGGCGTGGACGTGGCGCGAGGGAACCACTTCCGCACCTGGGGAAACCGCCGCCCGCGAACCTCGATTCGTACTGTTCGCGGTGGTGTCCTCGGTGCTGTTGGCCGAGCTCGGGGACAAGACGATGCTGGCCACGGTTGCGCTGGCCAGTGACCGCAACTGGCTGGGCGTGTGGCTGGGCGCGACGATCGGAATGGTGCTCGCCGACGCTGTCGCGATCGCGGTCGGGACGGTGTTGCACCGGCGGTTGCCCGAACACTTGCTCCACACCGCGGCCGGACTGCTCTTCCTCGCGTGCGGCTTGTGGATTCTCTTCGATGAGGCGCTGGGCTGGCGACCGGTGGCCATCGCCTCGGTTGCGGGATTGGTCTCGGTGGCATTGGGGTCAGCGCTGTGGCGGGCTTCGCTCCGCTGTTCCGGACAGACCACCGGAGACGATTCCACCACTCGGTAGCAAATCCAGACGACAGCCCGACACACGGTGGAAACTTCACTTCGCCGGAGTGGCTTCCAGCAGCGATGACCAATGGGCCGACGTTGGTGGATCTCCGCGTTTGTCGTTGTCGACGCAATTATGCTTGGTACGACACGTAAATCGGGCCACAGGGATCTCTACGGAGAGCCGAATGAACTGCACCAAGCCCAATCTCGTGCTTCAAGATCGAACTCGCTACGGAAACACCCTTGGTTGTGTCGGTAACTATCGCTACGATGATCAGCAAATCATCAGGCGCTACCGCTTCCCCCTCGCGGAGCGCCTGTCGGCCGCCTGCCTACCCCCTGGAGGTCCTATCGATGAGCGCGACGTTCGCTGTCCGCTTGAATCGCCTATTCGATGTGGTCTATCCACCCGGCCGCGGACCGCATACGTCCGCCGAGGTAATTGCGGCACTCAAAGCGGAGGGCGTCACGATGTCGGCCCCCTACCTTTCCCAGTTGCGCTCGGGGAATCGGACGAACCCGTCCACTGCCACCATGGCCGCGCTGGCCAACTTCTTCCGAATCAAGCCGGCGTTCTTCACCGACGACGACTACTACGCCAAACTCGACGCCGAGTTGTCATGGCTGGACAGCGTCCGCGACGCCGGAGTACGGCGCATCGCGACCCAAGCTGTCGGGCTCTCGCCGGAGGCCCAGGAGGACGTCCTGGCCCGCATCGACGAGCTTCGTCGCAAGGAGCACCTCAGCGCCTGAGTCGTCGGCGCCGCGATTAGGGTGGCTTGATCGGTTCCAGCGAGACACCGGGGAGGCGGCCGCGATGGGCCTGTTCAGAAAACGCAAGAGCCGCGCGACCCGGCGTGCCGAAGCACGGGCGCTGAAGGCCGGCGCCAAGCTTGAGGCGCGCTTGGCCGCCAAGGGTGAGGCGAAGCGGTTCAGGGCCAGCCAGCGCGCGGATGCCCGTGCGCTGAAGGCTCAGATCAAGTCGGACCGCAACCGCGACCGCACCGCACGCAAGGCCGCCGAGAACCAGCTCAAAGCCGCCCGCGACGGCCGGATCCTTTCACCCGCCCGCGTCCGCCGCACGCTGGTGGTCACCAGAATGCTGGCGCCGGTCGTTGTGCCGCTGGTGTACCGGGCCGCGATGGCCGTGCGCGGCCTGATCGACGAGCAGCGCGCAGCCCGGCTCGGGGTGCCGCTGGCCCGCGTGGGCGAGTTCTCCGGAAATGGCGCCCGGCTCTCGGCGCGAATCGCCGGGGCAGAGAAGACCCTGCGCCTGGTGCAAGACCGCAAGCCCAAGGACTCCGAAACCAGACAGTTCGTCGCGGCGATCACCGACCGGTTGTCGGACCTGTCGACGGCGGTGACCGCCATCGAGACCATGCCGGGAGATCGTCGCCGCGTGGCCTCCGCCTCGATCAGCGACCAGCTCGATGGGATCGACGCCGATCTGATGGCTCGGCTGGGGCTGCCGTCATGAGCGCCCGGATGCGCGCCCTGGCACTGGGCGCGGCGATCACCGCAGCTTCCGTCGTCGGCGCTACGCCCGCCTGGGCGCATGTGCACGCCAGCAGCCCCGGCGCGGTGCGCGGCGGGGTTGCGATGGTCACTTTTGAGGTTCCCAACGAGTCACCGAGCGGTTCTGCCACAACGGAACTCACCGTGACGCTGCCCGATGTGGCCTCGGCGCGCACGGAAACCAAGCCCGGCTGGACCGCACGCCTGGACCGCGACCCCAAATCCGGGGCGGTGCATTCGGTGACCTGGACCGCCACTCCCGGCGCCGGTATCGGCGCCGACCAGTTCGGACTGTTCCGGATAGCCATGCGACTGCCTGACGCGGAAACGGTGAACTTCCCGTCAGCGCAGCGCTACGCCGACGGCACCGAGGTGCGCTGGGACGAGACTCCCCCACCCGGCGGCGGTGAGGCGCAGCACCCGGTACCCACGCTGCAGCTGGGGACCGGGCCCGCGTCGGCGACCGAACACCATGCCCAGCACCCGGAGCCGGCCGTGTCCGCCGGCCCGGCGCCCGAGGCGGGTTCCGAGGCCGGCGAGCATCACGGCGACAATGCGGCGCGGCTGCTCGGCGGCGCCGCACTGCTGGTCGCAGCTCTGGCTGCCACGATCGCCTTGGGCAGGCGGCGCGCGTGAAGCGGGCGTTGCGCGGCGCGCTGGCGGGCTTGTTCCTGCTGGGGATGCTGTTCGCGGCCACCGGCGTGGCCGCCGCGCACGCCGTGCTGGTGTCGTCGGACCCGGCACGCGACGCGGAACTGGCGCGCGGCCCAGAGCGCGTCAGCGCCACCTTCAACGAGCAGCTGCAATCCGACTTCGCGGCCATGACGGTGGTGGGCCCCGACGGGCACCTGTGGTCCACCGGGGACACCCGGGTGGACGGCGCGGTCGCCAGTGTCGCGGTGCGTCCGCTGGGACCCACCGGCACCTACACGGTCCACTATCGGGTCACCTCCGCCGACGGGCATGTGGTGTCCGGTTCGTGGCCGTTCCAGCTGACGGTGGCCGGCACCGGGGAGCCCGGCCCCGCGGTCACCGACCGCACCGACGCCGCACCCGCCATTCCGCGCCGCTACGCCGACCCCCAGGGTGACCTGCCGATTTGGCCGTTCGTCGCCGGTGCGGTGGTGCTCGTCGGGGTTGGTCTGTGGTTCAACCGGCCTCGATCCTGACTTTCGGTCAGCGGTCGCCGCTGGCAGATGCTGGCATGATGGGAACGTTGCCGGTGACGCCGAGTTGATCTCCAGACGAGAACCCGCCAGAGGAGCTGCCGTATGACCGAACCGCAAGGCCAGCCCAACCACGAACCCGCCGCTGCGCCTGAGCCGGTTGCGCCGGCTGCAGCTGACCTGCCGGCCGAGCCGCCGGCTCCGGCGCCGCAGAAGACTCCCGCGAAGAAGGCTCCGGCCAAGAAGGCCCCGGCGAAGAAGGCTGTCGCCAAGAAGGCCCCGGCCAAGGCCGCCAAGAAGGCACCTGCGAAAAAGGCACCCGCCAAGAGCGCCCCCGCGGCGCCTGCCCCGGCCTCGCCAGTGCCCGCCTCGCCCGCGGTCGCCGCCAACGGCTCGGGACACCTCGCTGAGGGCGCCAAAGAAACGGCTGCCCAGGCGAAGTCCACGGTGGACTCGGCCCGCAACCCGTTGAGCACGCCGGTGCCAGCGGCACGACGTTCGCCCGGCCCGCTGTTGGCCGCCGGAGTCCTCGGCGTGTTCGCACTGCTGCTGCTTCGCCGGCTGCGGCGCGCGCGCCGGGGCTGACGGCGTGACGGCACGCTTCCGGCCCACCGCCGACCTGGTCGACGAGATCGGCCCCGACGTACGCAGCTGCGACGTTCAGTTCCGCCAACTCGGCGGCCGCACGGAGTTCGCCGGTCGCATCAGCACGGTGCGTTGCTTCCAGGACAACGCGCTGCTCAAATCGGTGCTCTCTGAGCCGGGCGACGGCGGGGTGCTGGTGATCGATGGCGGCGGCTCGCTGCACACCGCGCTGGTCGGTGACGTCATCGCCGAGCTGGCGCGCAGCAACGGCTGGGCAGGGCTGATCGTGCACGGCGCGGTGCGCGACGCCTCGACCCTGCGCACCCTCGACATCGGCATCAAGGCGCTGGGCACCAATCCCCGTAAGAGCACCAAGACCGGCGCCGGCGAGCGTGACGTCGTCGTCGAGTTCGGCGGCACCGCGTTCGTGCCCGGCGCGATCGCCCACAGCGACGACGACGGCATCGTCGTCGTCTAGGACGGGCACACCGATGGACGCCACCTTGCGGGCGCGTTGGGAACAGCTCCGCGCCCGCGTCGACGACGCGTGCCGCGCTGCGGGACGGTCGCCCGCGGACGTCGAAGTGCTGCCGGTGAGCAAGACCTTCGGTCCCGAGCTGATCCGGGAGGCCGTCGATCTGGGCATGCACCGGTTTGGCGAGAACAAGGTCCAAGAGATCAAGGACAAAACCGAGCCGCTGTCCGACTGCGGGATCGACTGGGTGATGATCGGACACCTGCAGACCAACAAGGCCGGCGTGGTGGCGCGGTTGGCCGCCGAGGTGCAGTCTTTGGACCGACCCAAATTGGCAGTGGCGCTGGACCGCCACCTGCGCGCCGAGAACCGCGTCATCGACGTGCTGGTGCAGGTCAAGACCTCCGACGAGCCCAGCAAGTACGGTCTGGATCCCGATCAGCTGCTGCCGTTCCTCGACGAGCTGGCCGGCTACTCCACTATGCGGGTGCGCGGCCTGATGACGCTGGCCATCAACACTGACGACCCCGACACCGTCCGCGGGTGTTTCCGCCGGCTGCGCCAGCTACGTGATATCGCCGCCGAACGTGGCCACGACGTGCCGCGGTTGTCGATGGGGATGAGCGGCGACTTCGCACTGGCGATCGCCGAGGGCGCTACCGAGGTGCGGATCGGGACCGCGCTGTTCGGGTCCCGACCCTACCCCGACGCCTACTACTGGCCGGAGCGCGCTTAAGGAAGGGCGGCGGCCCGTTAGACGCTCACCGGCGCCCGGTGCTTGCTGAACTTCAGCGACTTCTCGTCCACCTTGCCGTGCCGGATCAGCCGCAGGTCCAGCAGATAGTTCTGCTTGAGCCGCCACGGGGCCTCCGACCCCGAGCGCGGCAGGTCGTCCATCGCCCGGCGGAAGTAGCCGGGGCTGAAGTCCATGAACGGCTCTTCCTTCACCGCGGCACCGGGGTGCTGCGGCTCAACCCGGTCGAAGCCGTTGTCGTCCATGTAGTTGAGCACCCGGCAGACGAACTCCGAGACCAGGTCGGCCTTGAGCGTCCACGACGCGTTGGTATAGCCGAAGGTCACCGCGGCGTTCGGCACGCCGGAGAACATCAAGCCCTTGTAGGTCATCGCCTTGGGCAGATCGATCGGCTCACCGTTGCGCAACAGCGAGGCTCCGCCCAGCAGCTGCATGTTCAGGCCGGTCGCGGTGATGATGATGTCGGCGTCGAGTTCCTGGCCGGAGTTCAGCCGAATCCCGGTCTTGGTGAAGGTCTCGATCGTGTCGGTGACGACGTCGGCCTTGCCGCTGCGGATGGTCTTGAACAGGTCGCCGTTGGGCGCCAAGCACAACCGCTCGTCCCACGGGTTGTACCGCGGCCCGAAGTGCTTCTGCACATCGAAGCCTTCCGGCAGCCGATGCTTGGCCATCGTCATCAGGGTCTTGCGCATGTACTTCGGGAACTTCCGCGCCAGCTGGTACTGCAGGGTGCTGAAGCCGATCGCCTTCCAGCGGTTGGCGAAATGCGCCGCTTTGGTCGGCAGGAACCGGTTTGCCTGCACCGCGAACGGGTCGACCAGCGGCAGCGCGCCGATGTAGGTCGGCGACCGCTGCAGCATGGTCACGTGTCCGGCGCCGGAGTTGGCCAGCGCGGGAATCAAGGTCACCGCGGTGGCGCCGCTGCCGATCACCACGATCTTCTTGCCGGCGTAGTCCAGGTCCTCCGGCCAGTGCTGCGGGTGCACGATGGTCCCGGCGAAGTCCTCGGCGCCCGGGAACTCTGGCGAATAGCCCTCGGCGTAGTTGTAGTAGCCGCTGCATGCGAACACGAACGACGCGGTGATCTGCTCTTGCTCGCCGTTGTTGTCGACGGTGACCGTCCACTGATTCTCGGCGTCCGACCAGTCGGCCGAAACGACCCGGTGCCGGTAGCGGATGTGCTTGTCGATGCCGTTCTCGACGGCGGCCTCATTGATGTAGTTCCAGATGTCGGCGCCTTGGGCGATCGAGTGCGCCGACCGCCACGGCTTGAACCGGAAGCCCAGGGTGAACATGTCGGAGTCCGAGCGGATACCGGGGTATTTGAACAGGTCCCAAGTGCCGCCGAGGTTGTCCCGGCTTTCCAGGATGGCGTAGCTCTTGTTCGGGCAGCGGTCCTGCAGGTGCCAGGCCGCGCTGATACCGGAGATGCCGGCGCCGACGATCACAACATCGAGGTGTTCAGTCATGGCGCCAGGTTATCAACGGTGTGTTGAGTGAGTCAACACCCTGTTGAGTTACTCAACGTCGTGTAAAGTAGCCGCCATGACCAGCCCAACTGCGACCCGTCATGGACGCCGAGGAACGCGGCCATCCGGCGACGATCGGGAGCTGGCCATCCTGGCCACCGCCGAACGACTGCTCGAGCAGCGCCCGTTGGCCGAGATCTCGGTCGACGACCTGGCCAAGGGCGCCGGGATCTCGCGGCCCACCTTCTACTTCTATTTCAAGTCCAAAGACGCGGTGCTGCTCTCGCTGTTGGAGCCGATGATCGCAGCGGCCGACTCGGAGTTCGTCGGAGCGGTGCAACGACTGCCCACCGACCCGCGCCGGATCTGGCGCAGTGGCATCAAAGCGTTCTTCATCGCGTTCAGCTCACACCGCGCGATCGCCCGGGCCGGAACCGAGGCACTGGCCACCAGCCCGGAATTCAAGGCGATGTGGAACGGCTTCATGCAGAAGTGGATCGAGCAGACCGCTGCGATGATCACCGCAGAACGCGAGCGTGGCGCCGCGCCGACGACCATCGACGCCCTGGATCTGGCGACGTCACTGAATCAGATGAACGAGCGCACCATGATGGCGGCGCTGGTGGCCGAGCAGCCCTCGGTGCCCCACGAGAAGGTGGTCGACACGCTGACCCACGTCTGGGTCAGCAGCATTTACGGCCAGGCGTCCTGACGCTGGCCGCAGCCAGACGCCGTCAGAACCCGCCGACGCCGAACCCGGCCAGCAGCACCGCAAAGCCGCCGACCTCGCCGATGATCAGCAGCACCATGCCGGCGTGCAGCCGCCAACCGAGCTGCTCGAACTGGTTAGTGGTATCGCGCAACGCGCCGTGCAGCATGTAGCTGCCGATCGCGACGACGAAGAAGAACACGATGACCATCGCCGCGACCATGTTCACCCAGGTCGGCCAGGCGCTGAGTTCCACGAACACCGCGACCAGCATGGTCGCGAAGGAGTACATCAACGCCGCTCGATGCGCGATGTCAACGTAGACGTGCGCCTGGCGATTCTCCGATGTGGCGATCTGTTGGTACTTCCACGCACCCAACAGCAACGCGAGCAGAAAGATCAGGCCCGCGGACAACAAAGTCACCTTGGTGTCGATGTCCAGATTCATGACCACCCGGGTGAGCCTACTTCCCGGCACCTGAAGTTGCGGCTCCGCCGGCCTTGCGATCGCCGCGGGGTTCATGGCGGCGACCCGCTAGACATCCCAGGGGCGTAGGTCGTCAAGCTGCTCGGGTGTCGGGGTTGGTGGTTTGGCGGTGGGCCCAGGCTT
>LZME01000151.1 GCA_001673575.1 Mycolicibacter heraklionensis
GGAGCTCAACCGCAGCGCGAACAACTCCCCGATCGCCACCAACTGCGCCGCCGCCGCCCGATTCTCCGCCCGCGCCGCCCCACAAACCCGATCCACCAACACCGCCGACTCCGACGTCACCGACGGGTACCGCCGCGCAAACAGCTCACTGAGCCGCGCGACCGACTCCGGAGACGGAACCCGCGACTGCTCGAACATACGTTCGAGCATAGCGGAACTAGGTGACAGCGGCCCCCGCCGACAAAGCGACGGTCAGTGCGCGGCGGCGTCCCAAGACCGGCCGTAGCCGACCGCGACCTCCAGCGGCACGCTGAGCGGATAGGCGCTGCCCATCTTGTCGCGCACCAGCGCCTCCAGCGGCTCACGTTCGCCGTCGGCCACTTCGAACAGCAATTCGTCGTGCACCTGCAGCAGCATCCGTGACTGCAGTCCCGAGGCCTTCAATGCCTGGTCGACGTTGATCATCGCGACCTTGATGATGTCGGCCGCGCTGCCCTGGATCGGGGCGTTGAGCGCGGCCCGCTCGGCGGACTCCCGGACCTGGCGGTTGCTGCTGTCCAGTTCCGGCAGGTAGCGCCGCCGGCCCAGCACCGTGGAGGTGTAGCCGTCCTTGCGGGCCTGCTCGACCACCTCGTGCAGGTAATCGCGCACTCGGCCGAACCGGTCGAAGTAGGCGTCCATCTGCTCTTTGGCCTCTTCGGTGGAGATCTTGAGCTGGGAGGCCAGCCCGTAGGCGCTCAACCCGTAGGCAAGGCCGTAAGACATCGCCTTGACGCGGCGACGCATGTCCGGCGTCACCTCGTCGATCGGCACGCCGAACGCCCGCGACCCGACGAACGAGTGCAGGTCTTCGCCGGTGTTGAACGCCTCGATGAGGCCCTCGTCGGCCGACAGGTGCGCCATGATGCGCATCTCGATCTGGCTGTAGTCCACCGTCATCAGCTCGGGGAAGCCCTCGCCGACGACAAAGGCGTCGCGGATCTGGCGGCCGGCGTCGGTGCGGATCGGGATGTTCTGCAGGTTGGGCTCGGTGGACGACAGCCGCCCGGTGGCCGCGATGGTCTGGTTCAGCGTGGTGTGGATACGCCCGTCGGAGGCCACCGATTTCAGCAGGCCGTCGACCGTCACCTTGAGCCGGGTGACGTCGCGGTGGGTCAACAGATGCTCCAGGAACGGATGCCCGGTCTTGTCGAACAGCGTCTGCAGGGCGTCGGCGTCGGTGGTGTATCCGGTCTTGGTCTTCTTGGTCTTGGGCATGCCCAGCTCGTCGAAGAGCACCACCTGCAGCTGCTTGGGCGATCCGAGGTTGATCTGCTTGCCGATCACCGCGTAGGCCGCCTCCGCGGCATCCCGGATCTGGTCGCCGAACCGGCTCTGCAGCTGATTCAAGTGGGCCAGGTCGACACCGATCCCGGCATCCTCCAACTCCGCCAGCACCCGCTGCAGGGGCAGTTCGATGTCGGCGAGCAGGCCGGCGGAGTCGATCCGGTCCAGCTCCAGGTCCAGCGCATCGGCCAGATCGTTGACCGCCCTGGCCCGCAGGATCGCCGTCTGCACCGCTTGGTCATCGACGCCTTCGGTGTCATCGAGCAGTGAGAGCTGTTGTTGTTCAGCGGATTCGGCGCGCAGTTCCCGGCGCAGGTAGCGCACGGAGAGATCGTCGAGGCTGAAGCTGCGCTGCCCGGGCCGCACCAGGTAGGCGGCCAACGCGGTGTCGCTGGTGACACCGTCGAGGGCCCAGCCGCGCCCGGCCAGATCATGGATGGCCAGCTTGGCCTCGTGCAACGCCTTCGGCTTATCCGGGTCGGCCAGCCAGGCCCCGAGCGCGGCCTCGTCGTCGGCGGTCAGGGCCGCGGTATCGACATAGGCGCCCTCCCCGTCCGCCGAGGCCAGTGCCAGCGCGGTGGCGTCGCTGTCGAAGCTGCGGTGGGTGCCGATCACGGCCAGCCCGGCGCGGCGCCCGTCGGAGGCATGCTCGGTCAGCCAGCCCGCGACCGTTCCCGGTTCCAGGGCGCCGCCGCGCACCTCGAAGCCCTCTTCGGCTTCGGCCACTGTGCCGCCGGCGGTGGACAGTGTCTCGAACAGGCGATCCCGCAGCACCCGGAACTCGAGGTCATCGAACAGCTGGTGAATCTGCTCGCGGTCCCAGGGCACCAGCCGCAGGGTGTCCGGGGTCTGCGCCAACGGCACGTTACGCACCAAGTCCGTGAGCTCGCGGTTGAGGATCACGGTGGACAGGTTGGCGCGCAACGCATCTCCGACCTTGCCCTTGACGGTGTCGACGTGGTCGACCAGGCCTTGCAGCGAGCCGTATTCGGTGATCCACTTCGAGGCGGTCTTCTCCCCCACCCCGGGGATGCCCGGCAGGTTGTCGCTGGGGTCGCCGCGCAGCGCCGCGAAATCCGGGTACTGCGCCGGAGTCAGGCCGTACTTCTCGACCACGGCGTCGGGGGTGAAGCGGGTCAGGTCGCTGACGCCCTTGCGGGGGTAGAGCACGGTCACGTTCTCGTTCACCAATTGCAGGGCGTCGCGGTCGCCGGTGACCACCAGCACCCGATAGCCCTCGGCGTCGGCCTGAGTGGCCAGGGTGGCGATCAGGTCATCGGCCTCAAAGCCGGGCTCAGACAGCGTGGTGATACCCAGCGCCGCCAGCACCTCCTTGGTGATGTCGATCTGACCGCGGAACTCATCGGGTGTCGAGGACCGGGTGGCCTTGTACTCCGGGAAACGCTCGGAGCGGAAGGTCTGCCGGGACACGTCGAACGCGGCGGCGACGTGGGTGGGGGCCTCGTCGCGCAGCAGATTGATCAGCATCGCGGTGAACCCGTAGACCGCGTTGGTGGTCAGGCCGCTGCGGGTCTTGAAGTTCTCCGCGGGCAGGGCATAGAACGCCCGGTACGCCAGCGAGTTTCCGTCCAGGAGCAGCAGCGTCGGTTTGGTCTGGTCTGGGCTCACCGCCCCAACTCTAGGCACCCGCCCCGACACGCAGTAACTCCCGCGCCCGGTCGACGAGCACCCGGGCGGCGGGACTGCGCGGTCCCGACGCACGCCAGGCCAACACCAGCCGGCCCCGCAGCTCCGGTGTCAGCCGCAGTGGGCGCAGGCCCGGGCGGCCGCGGGCCATCGAGCGCGGCAGGATTGCGACCCCGAGTCCACGCTCGGCGAGTTCGGCCAGCGCGTGCGGGGTGCTGGCCTCGAATGCGATCCGGGGCGAGACGCCGACCGCCGCGCAGGCCTGGTCGAGCTGGCGGCGGATGCCGGTGCCGACCGGCAGGGTGATCAGCGGCCGCTGCGCCAACTGCGCGAGGCTGACCGTGGCATGCCCAGCCAGCTCGTCGGCCGGGCTCACCGCGGCATCGACGGGCTCGTCGGTGACCACCTCGATGTCCAGCCCGGCGGGTTGCTCGCCGGGGCCGACCGACACGATCGCCAGATCCAGGTCGCCGCCGCGAACCGCCTCGATCAGCTCATCGGAATTGGCTGTGCTGAGGGTGATTTCGACGTTCGGATACTGGGCGTGAAACTCGGCGAGCAGCCCGGGCACGTCGACGGGATGCGCGGTGACGGTGCCGATGGTGACCGTGCCGCGCACCAACTGACTGAGCTCGTCGACGGCCAGCCGCACATCCTCTACTGCCGCCAACGCGGCTTTGGCGTACGGCAGCACCGCCGCGCCGGCCGCCGTCGGACGAACCTCCCGGCGGGAGCGGTCCAGCAGCCGTTGACCGAGTTCTCGCTCCAGCCGCCCGATCTGGGCACTGACCGCCGGCTGCGCCACATGCACCCGTTGCGCCGCGCGGGTGAAGTTGGCTTCCTCGACCACCGCCACGAAATATTCGAGCTGCCGCAACTCCATAAGCAATGAATATAGTTTCTGGACTAAACAGATCTTGGACTTATAGTTTCCGGGCCAGGACGCTGAAGTCATGAACCATTCAGACGTTGTGATCGCCGGAGCCGGTATCGGCGGATTGACCACCGCACTGACCCTGCACGCCCACGCGATCCCCGCCACCGTCGTCGAAGGCGCGCGGGAGCTGCGGCCGCTGGGCGTCGGCATCAACCTGCTGCCCCACGCCGTCCGCGAGCTGTTCGCGCTGGGCCTGGGCGAGCGGCTGTCGGCGCTGGCCATGGCACCGATCTCGCTGGCGTACTTCGACACTCGCGGCCGAGAACTGTTTCGCGAGCCGCGCGGCTTGGCGGGCGGCTACGAGTTCCCGCAGTACTCGGTGCATCGCGGGGGCCTGCAGCTGTTGTTGCTCGACGCCGTGCGGGAGCGGTTGGGGGCGGGCGCGATACGCACCGGATCCCGGGTAACCGGGTTCGTCGACGACGGCGACGCGGTGCGGGTGCAGCTGGGTGATGACGAACTCGCGGGCGCTGTCCTGGTGGGTGCCGACGGCATTCATTCGGCGGTGCGCGCCCAGTTGCACCCCGGCGACGACGAACTGCGGTGGTCGGGAGTCCGGATGTGGCGCGGGGCAGCGCCCGGAGAGCCGTACCTGGACGGGCAGACCATGGCGATCGTCAAGGCCGACGACGGCATCGAGTTGGTGATCTATCGGATCGGCTCGGGCCTGATCAACTGGGTGCTGCTGGTGCCCGAAGCCCAGCCCGGGCCGCTTCCGGACGCTGCCCGTTGGAATCAGCGATGCCAGGCCGATCAGGTGTTGGACTACCTGGACGGCTGGCGGCTGGAGTGGCTCGACGTCGCCGACCTGGTGAGCCGTACCGCCGACCCGTTGGAGTATCCGATGGTCGATCGCGATCCGCTGCCGTGGTGGGGCCGAGGACGCGTGACGCTGCTGGGCGACGCGGCCCACCCGATGTATCCGGTGGGCGCCAACGGCGGATCGCAGGCCATCTTGGACGCACGCGCCCTGGCAGACAGCCTGGCAGCGCATCCGGACACCGGCCTACGGGTCTATGAAGAGCACCGCCGGGAAGCGACCGCAGCGGTGGTGGCCGCCAATCGGGAGATGCACCGCCGTGGGGCCATCCTGCGGTCGGACAACCTGGCGCGGGTGGCCGCCGCCTACCGGCGCGACACCGGAGCGGATCGGGCGCGGGTCTGAACTGTCACCTCGTCCCGGTAACTGGAACACGTTTCAATTCGGGGGTCTCGGTTGGGTACGCTGACCGGGTGCCAGATGTAGCCTCGCAGCCGGCCATCGACGGGTGGTTCGCCACCGACGACGCCGGCCTCCCCCACCTGACCGGCGCCAAGTGTCCGCAGTGCGGCACCTACGTGTTCCCGCCGCGTGAGAACAACTGCCCCAACCCCGCCTGCGATGGCGACGTGTTGGAGCCGGTCGCGCTGTCGCGGCGCGGCAAGATCTGGAGCTACACCGAGAACCGGTACCTTCCGCCGTCTCCCTACCCGCCGAGCGACCCGTTCGAGCCGTTCGCGATCGCCGCGGTGGAGCTGGCCGACGAGGGCCTGATCGTGCTGGGCAAGGTCGTCGAGGGCACCCTGGCCGCGGACTTGAAGGTCGGCATGGAGATGGAGCTGACCACCATGCCGCTCTACACCGACGAGGACGGCGTGACGCGCACCGTCTACGCGTGGAAGAAGGTGGACGCATGAGTGCTCCTGAGCCGCTGTACATCCTGGGTGCAGGCATGCACCCGTGGGGCAAGTGGGGCCGCGACTTCACCGAGTACGGGGTGGTTGCCGCTCGTGCCGCGCTGGCCGACGCCGGCCTGAACGCGCAGCAGATCCAGTTCATCGCCGGCGCGGACACCATCCGCAACGGCTACCCGGGCTTCATCGCCGGTTCGACGTTCGCCCAGAAGCTGGGCTGGAACGGCGTTCCGGTGTCGTCGTCGTACGCCGCCTGCGCCTCCGGTTCGCAGGCGCTGCAGAGCGCTCGGGCCCAGATCCTGGCCGGCTTCTGCGACGTGGCGCTGGTGATCGGCGCCGACACCACCCCCAAGGGCGCGTTCGCCCCGGTCGGCGGTGAGCGCAAGAACGACCCGGACTGGCAGCGCTTCCACCTGATCGGCGCGATGAACCCGGTGTACTTCGCACTGCTGGCGCGCCGCCGGATGGACCTCTACGGCGCCACCTCCGAGGACTTCGCCCAGGTGAAGGTGAAGAACTCTCGGCACGGCCTAAGCAACCCGAATGCCCGCTACCGCAAGGAATCCGCGGTCGAAGACGTGCTGGCCAGCCCGGTGGTCTCCGACCCGCTGCGCCAGCTCGACATCTGCGCCACCTCCGACGGCGCGGCCGCTCTGATCGTGGCCAGCGCGGAATTCGCCCGCAAGCACCTGGGTTCGCTCGACGGCGTGCCATCGGTGCGCGCGGTGTCCACCGTGACCCCCCGCTACCCACAGCACCTGCCCGAATTGCCGGACATCGCAACCGATTCCACCGCCGTGGTGGCGGCCCCGGAACGCGTGTTCAAGGACCAGATCCTGGACGCCGCCTACGCCGAGGCCGGGATCGGCCCCGAGGACGTCAGCCTGGCCGAGGTCTACGACCTGTCCACCGCGCTGGAGATCGACTGGTACGAGCACCTGGGCCTGTGCGCCAAGGGCGAAGGCGAGCAGCTGCTGCGCAGCGGCGCCACCACCATCGGTGGCCGGGTTCCGGTGAACCCGTCCGGCGGGCTGGCCTGCTTCGGCGAAGCGATCCCGGCGCAGGCCATTGCCCAGGTGTGCGAGCTGACCTGGCAGCTGCGCGGTCAGGCCACCGGCCGGCAGGTCGAGGGCGCCACGGTGGGCGTCACCGCCAACCAGGGCCTGTTCGGTCACGGCTCCTCGGTGATCGTCGCCCGGTAGTTTCCCCGCGATGGCAGAAACCGTCGTCGTCAAGGTCAAGCCGGGCAGCCGCAAAGGCCCGCTGGTGGAGACCGACGACGACGGGCAACTCACGGTCTACGTGCGGGAGCAGGCCGTCGACGGCAAGGCCAACGCCGCCGTCATCCGAGTTCTGGCCGAGCATTTCGGCGTTCCGCGCAGCCGGGTCGAACTCGCGTCCGGCGCGGGTGCGCGCGTCAAGCGTTTCCGGATCGATCGGTAGGCGGCTTATCGAGGATTCGCACTGTCCCCTGCGAGCCATCGATGTCTACCCACGCCCCGTCGGGGATGACCTGGGTGCCGTTGCCCGTGCCGATCACGCACGGTATGCCCAGTTCGCGCGCGATGATCGCGGCGTGCGACAACGTCCCGCCCACATCGATTGCCATGCCGGCCACCGCCATGAAACGCACCACCCACGACGGATCGGTGGTCCGCGCGATCAGCACGTCGTCAGCGCCGAGGTCGACGGTCGCGCAGGGATCGGTCATCACTCGCGCCCGTCCCCGGGCACGGCCCGGGCTCGCAGCGGCACCGGTGACGAGTGCCTGTCCCCCGACCGCGGCCAGCGGGTTGCCCGGATCGCCGGCAAACGACAACGGGGGCTCCTGCGTGGCGAATCGCGACCGAACCCGTTGGCGGGCAAGGACATCTGCCGAAGACAGCGCTGCGCTTCCCCGGAGTTCGTCGAGAGTGCGCCAGACCGCATCCGCATCCATGAACGACACCGCATGGCGAGCAACATCTAGATCCTGCAGAAAGGCGGTCTTTCCGATCTCCCGACCGACCAAGGCTCGGCGCGCCATGGCAATCACGCGGGCAACAGGACCGCGCAGCGCGCGCGGCAGCAGTGCGCGCAGCTCCGACTCTGCCTGACGTCGTTCATCGCGACGGCGGTCCAACGCGACCCGGGGATCACGCACACCGCCGCCATCGGCCCACGCGCGTGCCGCGCGCAGCACCGGCTCCGGGTTCTGCCGCCACGACGCGGCTGCGATCTCGCCCTCGTCGGGTCCGTGGAATCCGTGCTCGCGAAGGAACTGGTCCAGCGCGATGGCGCCGCCGGCAAGCAGACCAAGATCCCTGGCCAGCTGCGCTTCGGGGAGGTCACCATCGCCGGAGAGCAGGTCGATCGCCCGGTCGCCGGCCACCCGCTCGACTGCCTGGTACAGGCTTTGGCACAGGTAAGTCTGCATGGTGTGAATGGTCAGGGTTTCCCCGAAGCGCGTGGCGGCCTCGACCAGCAGTGCCGGAGGATCCTCTGCCGGTCGCCACGCATCCCGCTGCCACGCTTGCCGTGAAGTCGCACTGACGGCGCGCAGGCGCCGATTCAGCAACGCAAGGGTGACCGGGGCACGGAAGGCCATCCGGCATGCCGTCGCGACGCGCGCGCGTGTCGGTGCCGCGTCGATGTGGACCGATTCGCCGAGAAGCTGCTGGCCGAACGCGCTCGGATCCACTCCGGGGATCCGAGCGACTTGGCTCAGCAGCAAGTCGACCGACAGCACCGGCCAGCCCCGCGCGAGGGTCATCAACTGCCCCTGCCGACTCTCCCGTTGTGTCACGACGCCGAGGCGGGTTTGCGTTTGTCGCTGCGCCTCGGTGAGCCCAACACTCCACATCGACCAGGAGAGCGGCGTCGGCACGCCGGGCACGGCTTCAGCGATATTCACTCGGGTCCAACGACTTTCGGGAGCTCGCGGCGGGTCATATAGCTCGACGCTTCTCGCCTGGGCCGCCACCACGTCGGCCCCGGTGACCGGCCGCGCCTGCAGAACCCAGATCTGACCTTGTTCATCAACGACCCACTCGATGTCCTGCGGGCCGCCATACCACCGCTCAATCCGCACTGCACAGTCGGCAATGTTTCGAATCTGATTGTCGGACAACGGATAGCTCTGCGCCGATATCCCGGCATCGACGATACGCAAGCCGCTCTTGTCCACCACCGTGCGCTCGGGCGTCACCAAGCCATCGGTCACGTTCCCGCCATGTCCGTGCGCAAACTCGATGACCACCCGGTCGATACGGCCGCTCAGCGGGTCCGCGGTGAAGGCGACGCCTCCACAGGCCGGATCGATCTGCTGCTGAACGACGACGGCCATGTCGACATCGAGCTCCAGCCCCCGCGCTTCACGGTATCGGCGAGCCCGCGAAGACGAGGTCGACGTCCAGCAATGGTCCACGGCGGCAAGCAGTTGCGTCATGCCCCGTACGTTGAGGACCGTCTCGTAGATTCCCGCATGCGAGGCACTGTCGCCGTCCTCGGACACAGCCGAGGAGCGCACCGCTACGGCGACGTCATCGCCCATGGCTTGGTAGTTCGCGACGATCGCCTCGCGTAGGTCGTCCGCTGGGACCGCATGCCCCGGGACGCCGATGACGAATCCGTCGGGTACGGGCAGCCCGGCCGCCAGCAGTTCGCCGAGGTTGGCGCCCTTGCCGCCACTGAACGCGATATCGGTTGCGCGGATGTCACGCAGTCGCTTGATGACCGCGCTCATGCACCCGGAAAGGTGTTGCGGTCCACGAGCGCCATGAAACCCAAATCTATCTGCCGCGACGCCGTCTTGGGAGATTTCGCACCCCGCAGACCTGGGCGCGAAGTCCAAGTTCATAGAAACCCGTCTAGAAGCTGAGACAGCAGTACAACATGATCGAACTTTTCTGGGTGCACGGCATCACGAGAAGGCATCAATCTGCTACTTACATTCATATTTTGGCGCGAACAAACCCACCCGGGCAGGGCGGCCTCTCGCCATGTGACGAAGCCGCCGACAACCGCAAGGAAACCTGTAATACCTGCGACTTTACCGGCTACTCGCCCAGGGGACCAGGGCCCGGAAGGCCGTCTCATGAACCCGTTACCAGCGATAACTTCACGTCGGTGAAACCTGTTCTGATTTTTTGTATACAAATCATCCAACTCTCAGCTACTGTCGTCCCGTTCCATGTCGCGCTGTGCCCCAGATACCTGAAGGAGACCCCTTTGCACGCCACAGTTCGCCCCTACGCCACCGCAGGTGTGGCACTGGTGGGGGCCAGTCTTGTCGCGGTAACACCGGCGGCCGCACCACTGCCCGCTCTGCTCAAGACCGAGTCCTCCTCGGTGCAACTGGCGAGCGCGTGGCAGGACATCTTCAATACGACGTCGGCCAATCTCACTGCGATGCTGAACAATTACTACCTGGCCCCCGGGGTAGGGATGCAGCAGTTCGTGGCCAACCAGCTGGACTACGCCGACCGGCTGCTCAATGACCCGGCCGGCGCCACGAACTGGGTAAACGAGCAGATTCAGCTGCACTTGAATGCGGTGATCTCCGGCTGGGCGCTGCAGAACGCCACCGACGAAACCCGGGCCACGGTGCTCAACCACACCATGGACGGCACGCACCAACTGATGTTCGGCCAGATCGCCGGCTACATCCCACCGAATGTGGACAAGGACTCGATCATGCCGATCATCGACTACCTGGGGTCGCCATCCAGTGCCCTGCTCATGGCGTCGATCGGGCCGATGATCAGCCCGTGGATCGCGTTGCTCAACGGCATCACCGACGGTGACAACCCGTTCGACATCCTGGCCAATATGGGCGGCGCGTTCTTCAACGGCGCCACGCTGAACCTGGACGCGCTGTTGCCGATGATCAACGCTTCCGGTTATTTCCCGGCCGGCATGAACATGGACCATCTGGACTTTGCCTTCGCTGGTTTGCTCTCTACGGGTGCGGCCGCGGTGAGCTACCAGGTGCTGGGCCCGGGCGGTGAAATCGCGGCCGAAGTGCCGTCGGTCGGTGGCTCGCTGTTCCAAAGCGTGGGCCTCGAATTCAGCGGGGTCCCGGTGATTGGCAGCCTAGACCTGAACAGTGCCGCCATCGGGCCGATCGCTGCCTGGCAGGCCTGGGGACAGACCGTCGGCGCCCTGCTGGGCTCGGGCTGGGACGGCAAGGGCCCGGTGGTGGTCACTCCGCCGCTGGCGGGAGCCGAGTTGCCCATCATCGCCGCCGACGCGCTCGATGACGGCGGCTCCGGTGCGGCCACCGACGCATTCGGCTGGCTGGGCGACCTGTTCGGCTTCTGAGCCCCAAAACCCTTTACCCCCATTCCTTGAGAGAGGTATCCCTGCACATGAGTCACCACATCAATGCACCCCGCGCCTCCCGGGCGGTCGGCGCCGCCAGCGCGGTCGGCGC
Source organism: Mycolicibacter heraklionensis (assembly GCA_001673575.1). Taxonomy (GTDB): domain Bacteria; phylum Actinomycetota; class Actinomycetes; order Mycobacteriales; family Mycobacteriaceae; genus Mycobacterium; species Mycobacterium heraklionense_A. The sequence continues at coordinate 10,998 of LZME01000151.1, forward strand.
ATTCCTGACATTCGGCATGGCCCCGCTGACCCTGGCACCCCCAGCACAGGCCGACGAATTCGATTGGATCACTGATCTTTTCGATACCACGGCATGGCTGACCCCCGAACCGGCCGAGGTGGGCGCCTTCGACTGGACCACCACGATCGATCAGTGGTTCTACGACCCCATCCATGACGGCCTGCAGGCCTGGATCACCAGTGACTTCGGTGAGTTGGTCAACGGCTGGATCAACACCGCCGCCGGGCAATACCTGATCGGCAACGGCGTCGACGGAACCGAAGCCAACCCCGACGGCGGCAACGGCGGCCTGTGGTTCGGCGACGGCGGCGACGGCTGGGACAGCACCGAAGCCGGGGTCGCAGGCGGCAACGGCGGCAACGCGGCCGGCTGGCTCGGCGACGGTGGGACCGGCGGTGATGGCGGCATCGGAGCCAACGGTGGTGACGGCGGGGCCGGCGGGATCTGGATGGGCTTCGGTGGCAACGGCGGCAATGGCGGCGCTGCACTGGATACCGACAGCATCGGCGGCAATGGCGGACTCGGCGGCGACGCGTCCGGATGGTTCTTCGGCAACGGTGGCAACGGTGGCGCCGGGGGCAACGGCGTCGACGGTGCCGCCGGCACCTGGGCCAACGGCGGCAACGGCAACGGCGGCAACGGCGGGCTCGGCGGCAATGGTGGCAACGGCGGACGCAGCAGCTTCATGTTTGGCAACGGCGGCAACGGCGGTGCCGGCGGCAACAACGGTGCTGGCGGCGACGGTGCCGCGGGAACCGTTGACCACGTCAACGGTGGCAACGGTGGCAACGGCGCTGGGACGTCCTCCACTGGTTCCGGCGGTCTCGGCGGCGGGCGTGGCTCCAGCATCTACACCAGCCCGATGTACGGCAGCGCCGGCCAGGTCGGGGTCGGCGGTGCCGGCGGCCTCGGCGGGGATGGCGGCAACGCGTACCAAGATGGCAACGGCGACTACCTCGGTAACGGCGGCAACGGCGGCGCCGGCGGGTACGGCGGCGGGAACCTCCTGGGCGGGGTAGGCGACGGTGGTCGCGGCGGCGACGGCGGTGCCGGCGGCACCGGCCTCAACGGTGGAAACGGCGGGGCCGGCGGCAACGGCGGTCGTGCCTCCACCAACGACGCGCTGCCCGGCAACGGCGGCAACGGCGGCAACGGCGGCGACGCCACCGCCGGTAAGGCCGGCAACGGCGGCAACGGCGGCCGCGCCTATGCGGGTGGACTCGCCAGCGGAAACGGCGGCAACGGCGGCAACGGCGCCACCAACGACGCCACCGTCAAGACCATCGGTGGAAACGGCGGCGCCGGTGGCTCGGCCTTCGGCAGCGGCGGCAGTGGGGCCGGCGGCAACGGTGGTACCGGCACCTACGCCGGTGGCAACGGCGGCAACGGCGGTAACAGTGGCAACGCCGGTGGGGCCGGCGGGGCCGGCGGCAACGGCGGCACCAGCACGGGCTGGAATGACGGAACGGGCACCCTTTACAGCAAGGGCGGCAACGGCGGCAACGGCGGCAACGGCGGAGCCGGCGACGCCACCACGGCCGCGGGCCAGGGCGGCGCTGGCGGAGCCGGCGCTGGCGGCCTCACCGGTGCCGGCGTGGTCAGCATCGGCGGCAACGGCGGCAACGGCGGCAACGGCGGCGGTGCCTCCGGTGGGATTGCCGCCGGCAACGGTGGAGCCGGCGGTGCTGGCGGCTCCGGCACCGCAACCGGCGGCAACGGCGGCAACGGCGGCGCCGGCGGAACCGCGGCGGTACCCCTCACCGGCGGCACGGGCGGCACCGCCGGCAACGGCGGAGCGGGCGGCACCGGCGGGAACAGCGGCGGTGTTGCCATGCCTGGCGGCAATCCCTATGGCGCCGGTGCCAGCCACGCGGGCAATGGCGGCAACGGCGGAGCCGGCGGCGGCGGCACCGTCGGTGCTGGCGGCGACGGCGGAGCCGGCGGCGGCGGTGGCAACGCTCAAGGCACCGTCAACGGCGGCAACGGTGGAGCGGGCGGAGCCGGCGGTAACGGCTACACCGGCGGACCCGCCGCCAACCCCCCGCACGCTGCGGGCGGCAACGGCGGCAATGGCGGGGACGCCGGAAACGGCGGCAAGGGTGGCGCCGGTGGCACCGCAGTCTCCGGTAACGGCGGCAACGGCGGCACCGGTGGAAAGGGCGGCAACGGCGGCGCCGGCAATAACGGTGGCAGCGGGGGCACCGACTCCGACGGCAACACCTTGCCCGGCGGCAACGGCGGCAATGGCGGCAACGGCGGCAATGGCGCGGCCGGGGGCGCAGGCGGCACCAGCACCGGCGGAAGCAATGGCACCGCCGGAGCAGGCGGAGCGGCCGGTACCGGTGGGGCCGCGGGCAATGGCGGCAACGGCGATCCCGCGGGACAGCCCGGCACCGCCGGCAACGACGGGCAGCCGGGCTGACACATCAGCGAGATCGGTCACGGCCGTCGGGCCCAGAGGGCTCGGCGGCCGTGACCGCGTTGTGGCGCCGTCCCGAAGTCGTCCGCTCTCTCCCCGCGTGGCGTAGCGGGGTGTAGCATCTCTCGCTACGATTGCAGTCATGACAAGGACCATCGCTCAGCGGGAGCTGCGCAATGACAACGCGAAGGTGATCGATGCGGTAGTGGCCGGTGAGACGTTCGTGGTGACACGCAACGGCGAGCCAGTGGCCGAACTGCGCCCGGTGCGTGCCGTTCGCCGCACCTTCATCCCTCGTAGCGAAGTCGCCGCACTGGCCGCCGCAGCCGTCCGCATTGATCATCGTCAGTTCCGCGCCGACCTCGACCGGTTGATCGACCAGGGCCTGTGAAGTGACGGCCGGCCTGGTGGATACGTCCGTCGTCATCGACTGGCACGACCCGGCGGTCGTCGCCGTCCTGCCCGACGAAGTGGCGATCTCGGCTATCACCGCGGCCGAGTTGGCCGCCGGCCCCCTGTTGGCTGCGACGCCCATCGAGGCGGCCAAGCGCCAGGCTCGATTGCAGGAGGTGGAATCGCGACTGGAGCCGATCCCGTTCGACGAAGCCGCCGTACGCAGTTACGGACTCGTCGTGGCCGCGGTGGTACGCCAAGGACGACAGCCCCAGAGCAGGTTTGCCGACTTGTTGATCGCGGCGACGGCGCACGCCAATCGTCTGGATCTCTACAGTCGAAACCCTAAGGACTTTTCCGGACTGGAAACACTGATCCGCGTCGTCGCAGTGTGAGCACTGACGTCGCCGACCCGCCTGTCGATCTCACCCGAGAGGACATCGGGTAACGGCGAACGTCACGCGTCAGCCGGCCGACGCGTCGTCCAGCACCCCTCGCGAGGTCAACTCCGCGATCACCACCTTCGCCCGCAAATCCGCCCGCTCCATATTCGCGGCGCGCGCGGCCTCGGGATCTTGGGCGCGGATTGCCGCGGTCTCGGCTTCGTAGGTGTGCACGAACTCCTCATTGCCGCGGGGATAGCTGCCCCAGAATCCGCGCGGCGCGAACACGCGTGCCGCGACGATCGCCGCCTGCAGCCGGGGACCCGCGTACTCCTCGACGATGATGCGCCGGTACGCGTACGCCGCCTCTTGAAACGCCTTGGGTTCCTTACTGGCTCGCAACGTCCGCAACGCCGCGTCGAGTTCGGCGAGCACCCGCGGTGTCGGATTGGTCGCCGCACGTGCTGAGGCGATGCCGTTCAGCACACCGTGCAGCTCGTGCTGTTCGAGAACGGCCGCCTCATCGAACCGCTCAACAAAGACACCGCGGTGGTAACGGCTGGCCAACAATCCGTCATGCTCGAGTTGGTCGATACCCTGCTGAACCGGAAGCCGACTGACCCCCAGAGCAGCCGCGATCGCGTCACGGTTGATGCGGTCGCCGGTGCGCAGCTCCCCGGCCAGCACCAGGTCGACAATGTGGTTGACGACCAGGTCCTTCTCTTTGACCCCGTATTTCTTGGGCATAGGCGGGCCTAGCCAGAAGCCTCGGCTGACGCCTCCCCCGACGAACCTGCTTGCGGTAACAGTGATTCCAGCGCGGCACGGTTGATCCGCCGAAACGCGCGCTTGGGCCGGTTGGCATCCAAAATGGCCACCTCCAGGGTGCCCGGCCCCAGCTCACGTGGTTCGGCGCCATTGCCGGTATCGGTTTGTTTCAGCGCGTTAACCGCGATGTGCAGTGCGTCGGCCAGCTCCGCGTTCTCCGCGTAAGACTCCTTGAGCGCGTTGGTGACCGGCTCGGTGGTGCCGCCCATCACCACGAAGTGCGGCTCATCGGTGATCGAGCCGTCGTAGGTGACCCGATACAGCTCAGGTGCCTTCGTCTGACCCTGGTAGGCGACGCCGGCAACACACAGCTCCACCTCGTAGGGCTTGGCCTGCTCGGTGAAGATGGTGCCCAAGGTCTGGGCATAGACGTTGGCCAACTGTCGTGCGGTGACGTCACGGCGGTCATAGGCGTAGCCGCGGGTGTCGGCGAACTGAATGCCACCGCGGCGTAGATTCTCGAACTCGTTGATCCGGCCCGCCGCGGCGAAGCCCACCCGGTCATAGAGTTCGCTGATCTTCTGCAGTGAGCGCGAAGGGTTCTCCGCGACGAACAACACGCCGTCGGCATAGGCCAACGCCACCACGCTGCGACCGCGGGCAATGCCCTTGCGGGCGAGCTCGCTGCGCTCGCGCATCGCCTGCTCGGGCGAGATGAAGTACGGGAAGCTCATTTCTTACCCCGCTTGGTCTCCGACCCCGAATCCCCACCACGAGTTCGACTCTCGACCACCACACGGGCCAGTTCGGCGATCCGCTCCTCGGCGATGTCGACGGCGCCGTCGGCGTCGATGGTGACCGCGGTCGGGTAGATGCCCCGGACCAGATCCGGGCCGCCGGTGGCGGAGTCGTCATCGGCGGCGTCATAGAGCGCCTCGATGGCGACCCGCAGCGCGGTGTCGGCGTCGCTGATCTGGTTGTAGAGCTTCTTGATCGACGACTTGGCGAACAGTGAACCCGAGCCCACCGCCTGGTAGCCCTCGCTCTCGACGTTCCAGCCGCCGGCGGCGTCGAACGACACGATGCGCCCCGCGGTCTGCGGGTCGTCGGCGTCGATGTCATAGCCGGCCAACAGGGGCAGCGCCACCAGGCCCTGCATCGCGGCCCCCAGGTTGCCGCGCACCATCGTCGACAACCGGTTGACCTTGCCGGCGAACGTCAGCGGCACGCCTTCGAGCTTCTCGTAGTGCTCCAGTTCCACCGCGTACAGCCGGGCGAACTCGACGGCGATCGCCGCGGTGCCGGCAATGCCGGTCGCGGTGTACTCGTCGGTGACGTACACCTTCTGCACGTCGCGGCCGGCGATCATATTGCCCTGCGTCGAACGGCGGTCACCGGCGATCAGGACCCCGCCGGGGTACTTCAACGCGACGATGGTGGTGCCGTGTGGCAGTTGGTCACCCACCCCACCGGTGTACGCGGCGCCCGCGCCGGTCGGCAACAGCTCCGGTGCCTGCAGGCGGAGGAACTCCGAAAACGATGACAGGCCTACGCCGGTGAGCGCGATTCCTGGGGTTGCTGAGTTGAGGGGCAGACGATCACGCGACAACCAGGTCACTGGCCGCCCTTTTGCACGTACGCGCGCACGAAGTCCTCGGCGTTCTCTTCCAGCACGTCGTCGATCTCGTCGAGCAGGTCATCGGTGTCCTCGGTGAGCTTCTCTCGGCGTTCCTGGCCCGCCGCAGTGCTGCCGGTGAGATCGTCGTCGTCTCCGCCGCCCCCGCCGCGCTTGGTCTGCTCCTGAGCCATTGCTGCCTCCTGAATCTCATCGGCCGCGCATCACCGCGGCCGGTTTCTCCACCCTACCGGTCGGCGCCGATGTTGCTCGGGGTCTAAAGCGTGTCGAACAACTGGCTGCGGTCCAGTCGGTGTCGCAGCAGGGAAATCCGGCTGAGGCTCAGGAATTGATCCAACAGTTAGGCCATGACCCAGCTAAGTGGCCGCAAATGGATCCACCGATCGTCCCGTAGGCGGCCCGACACATTCTGGCATGTCAGCGCGCTGTCGGTGGCATATGTGATGATCCGCGTGATGACCCGGCACACGACCTTCAAGCTGTGCCTCGACCCCACTGTCGAGCAGCACGACGTGCTGGCTCGGCATGCCGGAGCGGCCCGGTTCGCATTCAACCAGTGCCTGCGCATCGTCAAGACCGCACTCACTGATCGAAAGGCCAACCCGGACATCGAGGTGCCGTGGACCGAGTTTGACCTGATCAACACGTTCAACGCCTGGAAGAAAACCGAGGATGCTGGGCGCGTGTTCACTGTCGACACCGCTGGCGACACTGAGGTGAGCGTGACGGGACTGGCGTGGCGCACCGAAGTGTGTCAGCAGGTGTTTGAGGAAGCCGCCGTCGACCTGGGCAAAGGACTCAAAGCCTGGTCGGACTCCCGCTCCGGGAAGCACCGCGGCAGGCGTGTCGGCTTCCCGCGATTCAAGAAGAAAGCCACGTCGGTGACGTCGTTTCGGTTACGCAACAAGCACTCCAAGGGCCGGCGGGCGGCGATCCGGGTCGGTGACGGTAACCGGCCGCGGTCGGTCACCATGCCCGGCATCGGCCAGATCGCCGTGCATGACGACACCCGCCGACTACGCCGCATGCTCTCCAGGGACCGGGCCACAATCTTGTTCGCCACCGTCACTGAGCATGCGGGCCGGTGGTGGGTTGCGTTGACCGTGCAAGCAGCTGACCTGCACCCAGCCCGCCATCACCAGCCCCGAGACGCCGCAGACAGTACTGGGTGGGTCGGGGTCGATCGGGGCCTGGCCGCGTTCATCGTCGCTGCCACCACTGACGGCGTCGAAGTCTCTCGGATCACCGATGCTCCCAAAGCACTCGCCACCGGCATGCCCCACCAGCGCCGGTTGGCGAAATCGCTGTCCCGCAAGAAGAAAGGATCACACAACCGCCGACATGCCGCCGTCCGGCTGGGCCGTCATCACCACCGCGTCGTCAACCGGCGCAAACACTTCCTGCACCAGGTCTCCAACCAGCTCGTCAAGACCCACGACCGGCTCGTCATCGAAGACCTGCATACCGCAGGAATGCTGTCCAACCACCGACTGGCCCGCGCCATCTCCGATGCCGGCTGGGCCCAGCTCGCCCGCCAGTTGCACTACAAGCAGGCATGGCGCGGCGGCCAGATCGCAGTCGCCGACCGCTGGTACCCCTCAAGCCGGGTCTGCTCGGCCTGCGGGTCCCGCCGCACCGACTTGAGCCTGGCCGAGCGAACATTCACCTGCCCGAACGGACACCGCCTCGACCGGGACCTAAACGCGGCGATCAACCTGGCCCACTGGGGCCAATATCACTACCGAACTCCGGACCCCCAAGCAGGAGGCCGGGCCACCAACGCCCGCCGACAGGACGGCTCTGACCAGCACCCCGCGTGTGCCGGCGAAACCAGCCTGGATGACGCGGGAACCGACGTTCAGACCGCACCCGCAGCCTGAGCCGACGACGCCCGAGAAGGGCGGTGCCGAACGCTCACCCGAGTTTGTTCGACACGCTTTAGGTGGTGAGTTGTTGGACCAGTTCGGCGGCACTGTCCACCGACTCCAGCAAGGCTCCGACGTGCGCCTTGCTGCCGCGCAGCGGCTCCAGCGTGGGGATCCGCACCAGCGAGTCCCCGCCCAGGTCGAAGATGACCGAGTCCCAGCTCGCGGCGGCAATGTCGGCCCCGAACCGGCGCAGGCACTCGCCGCGGAAGTACGCCCGGGTGTCGGTCGGCGGGTTGTCGACTGCGGCCAGCACCTGCTGTTCGGTGATCAGACGGCGCATCGAGCCGCGGGCCACCAGCCGGTTGTACAGGCCCTTGTCCAGCCGGACGTCGGAGTACTGCAGATCGATCAGGTGCAGCCGGGGCGCCGACCAGCTCAGGTTCTCCCGCTGCCGGAAACCCTCCAGCAGCCGCAGCTTGGCCGGCCAGTCCAGCAGGTCGGCGCACTCCATCGGGTCACGCTCGAGCTGGTCGAGCACCCGGGCCCAGGTCTCGATGATGTCGGTGGCACGCGGATCCGGATCGCGGCTCTCCACCAGCTTGGCCACCCGCTCGAGGTAGATCCGTTGCAACGCAAGGCCGGTCATCTCGCGGCCGTCGGACAGTGCGACGGTGGCCCGCAGGGTCGGGTCACGGCTGATGACGTGCACCGCGCGCACCGGCCGGGCCAACACCAGATCGCTCAGGTCGATCCCGTGCTCGGGGCCCTCCTCGATCAGGTCGAGGACCAGCGCGGTGGTGCCCACTTTCAGATACGTCGACGTCTCGGCGAGGTTGGCGTCGCCGATGATCACGTGCAGCCGGCGGTACTTGTCGGCATCGGCGTGCGGCTCGTCGCGGGTGTTGATGATGCCGCGCTTGAGCGTGGTCTCCAGGCCGACTTCGACCTCGATGTAGTCGGCGCGCTGCGAGAGCTGGAAGCCCGGTTCATCGCCCGCGGCGCCCAACCCGACGCGCCCGGAACCGGTGACCACCTGCCGCGACACCAGAAACGGGGTCAGACCGGCGATGATCGCCGAGAACGGCGTCTGCCGGCTCATCAGGTAGTTCTCGTGGGTGCCGTAGGAGGCGCCCTTGTTGTCGATGTTGTTCTTGTACAGCTGCAGCTTGGCCGCGCCGGGGACGCTGGCCACGTAGCGCGCCGCGGCCTCCATCACGCGCTCGCCGGCCTTGTCCCAGATGACCGCGTCCAGCGGGTCGGTGACCTCGGGCGCGGAGTACTCGGGGTGGGCGTGATCGACGTAGAGCCGTGCCCCGTTGGTGAGGATCATGTTGGCCGCGCCGACCTCGTCGGCGTCGATGATCGGCGGCGGGCCGCTTGAGCGGCTCAGGTCGAAGCCGCGGGCATCGCGCAACGGCGATTCCACCTCGTAGTCCCAGCGGGTGCGCTTGGCGCGCGGAATGCCCGCGGCGGCGGCGTAGGCCAGCACCGCCTGGGTGGAGGTGAGGATCGGGTTGGCGGTGGGATCTGATGGCGAAGCGATGCCGTATTCGACTTCGGTCCCGATGATCCGCTGCATGGCTAGAGCCTAGGCGAGGGCCCTAACTCCCCGGCGTCACCGTCGCTTTGGCGGTACCCAAGGTCCCGTGGACCATCTCCTTGGCCGCGGCGATGACGGCGGCTTCGTCGGGCTCGGCGTCCGCCAGGTAGGCGGCGTTCAACAGGCCGTCCACGGCGTAGTACAACAGCGCGGCGGTGGTGGGCGGGTCGGCCACCGTGGCCACTCCGGCGGCCACGGCCGAGCCGACGGCCTCGACGAGCAGCGTGACGACTTTGACATCGGACTGGCGCAATTGGCGCAGCCCGTCGCCGGACGCCTGGGAGAACACCGCTCGGTGTAGGGCGGCATTCGCCATGTCATAGCGGATCATCTGCTCGATCAGCGCATCGAGCGCTGCCGGCCAACCGGGCGCCGAGGGCCGCGCGGCGGCGAGCTGCTCCTGCACGGTGTCCAGAAAGGTATCGAGGTAGTCGGCCCACAACCGGGCCAGCAGGTGATCCTTGGACTCGAAGTACAGGTAGAAGGTGCCCTTGGCGACCTGGGCCGCGGCCGTGACTTTTTCCACCGTCAGCTCGGTAGGTCCGTCTGCCAAGAGCAAATCCCGGGCCACCTCGAGCAATTGGCTTTCCCGTTCCGCCGCCGGCAGCGTCGTGCGCCGGCGCCCAGACCCTTGCTGCACCACTTCGTCGTCCTTTCCCGAGTAGGTACCGCCGTGGACGGTGCCGGACACGATTGACAGCCGCGGAAATTCCACCCTACCGTATATGACTGACGGTCAGTCAGTTATCTAAGCGGACACGTGGAGGAGGCCCGTATGGCAACAACCGACACGGCTACCGGTGTGGACCTGCCGGTGACGAAGAATCTGAACAGCGCATTGAACGCGATGGCCATCGGTCGGATGATCCTTGCCGCGCTCTCACTGGGCGCACCGAGGCAATTCGCCAAGCTCGTCGGGGTCACGCCATCCGCCGAACTCACCTACATGACCAGGATCTACGGAGCCCGAGCATGTGCGATGGGCCTGGGTTATCTCACCAGCGGCACTGCGGAACGCCACCGCTGGAAGCGGCTCTCGCTGATGGTGGACACCATCGACACCATCAACGGCGTCGGCCACCTCGTACGCCGTGACCTGCCGCTGCGCGCGGCCGTGACCATGGTCGGTCTCACCGGCTCGTATGCGGCCATCGGCACGGCCAAAGTCGCCACCGAACGGTTCGGATAGCTCCGACTACAGGTACTGACCCAGGTTGGACTCGGTGTCGATAGCACGGCTGGCGCTGGAGCTCTTGCCGGTGACCAGGGTGCGGATGTAGACGATCCGCTCACCCTTCTTGCCCGAGATCCGCGCCCAGTCGTCGGGGTTGGTGGTGTTGGGCAGGTCCTCGTTCTCGGCGAACTCGTCGACGATCGAGTCCAGCAGGTGCTGGATGCGCAGACCCGGCTGGCCGGTCTCCAGCACCGACTTGATGGCGTTCTTCTTCGCCCGGTCGACCACGTTCTGGATCATCGCCCCGGAGTTGAAGTCCTTGAAGTACATGACCTCTTTGTCACCGTTGGCGTAGGTGACCTCCAGGAACCGGTTGTCGTCGATCTCGGCGTACATCCGGTCGACGACCTTCTCGATCATCGCCTTGATGCAGGCCGCGCGGTCCCCGCCGAACTCGGCGAGGTCGTCGGCGTGCACCGGCAGCGTCTCGACCAGGTACTTCGAGAAGATGTCCTGGGCGGCTTCGGCATCCGGGCGCTCGATCTTGATCTTGACGTCCAGGCGGCCGGGCCGCAGGATCGCCGGGTCGATCATGTCCTCGCGGTTGGAGGCGCCGATCACGATGACGTTCTCCAGCCCCTCCACGCCGTCGATCTCGCTCAGCAGCTGAGGCACGACGGTGGTCTCCACATCCGAGGAGACACCGGTGCCACGGGTGCGGAAGATCGAGTCCATCTCGTCGAAGAACACGATCACCGGGGTGCCCTCGGAGGCCTTCTCCCGCGCCCGCTGGAAGATCAGCCGGATGTGGCGTTCGGTCTCCCCCACGAACTTGTTCAGCAGCTCAGGGCCCTTGATGTTGAGGAAGTACGACTTGGCCTCATGGGCGTCGTCGCCGCGCACCTCGGCCATCTTCTTGGCCAGCGAGTTGGCCACCGCCTTGGCGATCAGCGTCTTGCCGCAGCCGGGCGGGCCATAGAGCAGCACACCTTTGGGCGGACGCAGCGCGTATTCGCGGTAGAGGTCCTTGTGCAGGAACGGCAGCTCCACGGCGTCGCGGATCTGCTCGATCTGGCGAGTCAGGCCGCCGATGTCGCCGTAGCTGACGTCGGGCACCTCCTCGAGCACCAGGTCTTCCACCTCGGCCTTGGGGATGCGCTCGAAGGCATAGCCGGCCTTGGTGTCGACCAGCAGCGAGTCACCGGGGCGCAGCTTGCGGGGACGCCGGTCATCCGAGAGGGCGTCGGGGTTGCTCTCGGGAAGATCCGCGGCGACCAGCGGCTCGGCCAGCCAGACGATGCGCTCCTCATCGGCGTGGCCCACCACCAACGCCCGGTGCCCGTCGGACAGAATTTCGCGCAACGTGGATATTTCGCCGACCGACTCGAAATTGCCGGCCTCGACGACCGTCAGCGCCTCGTTGAGGCGGACCGTCTGGCCCTTCCGAAGGGTTGCTACGTCGATGTTGGGCGAGATGTTCAGCCGCATCCGGCGGCCCGAGGTGAACACGTCGACGGTGTCGTCCTCGTGACTGCCCAGCAGCACGCCGTAACCGCTCGGCGGCTGACCGAGTCGATCGACCTCCTCACGCAACGCCAACAACTGCTGACGCGCCTCCTTGAGGGTGTCCATCAGCTTGGAGTTTCGCGCGGTCAGCGAGTCAATATGCGCTTCGAGCTGGCGCACGTCGCGGCCCACGCGAGTGGTGTCCTGCGGGGTGTTGTCGAGCTGCGCGCGCAGCACCGCGGCTTCGCGGCGCAGTTCTTCCAACTCTGCGAAGTCATCACCGGGCGTGCCCGGCCCCCCGGACGCGTCGAATGTCTCAGGACGCGGCGAATCTTCCATGTTGCTCATGGTGCGCTCCTTTCCCGAACTGGAAGTTGAAGCGACGGATACCTCAACGCTACCGGCCATTGTGCATTCGCGTGCTCTGTGGCAATCCGACACACCGGCTGCGCTGCTAGCCTCGCTCTCAAATCGGGTGACCAACCGGGCCTAGAAAGGATCCGAATGAACGTGAAATCCCTCGCCACGGGGATGGCAGCCGTCGCGGCCATCAGCGCGGCCGTTTCAACTGTGAGCTACCTGGCAACGCCGGCGCCTGCCGCCGCCGAGGCACCCACGACGGTGTTCTTCGCGCCGCTGCCGTTGGACCCGGCTGCCGCCGTACCAGCCCCCGAGCAGCTGGCCAGCGTGCTCAACACGCTGGCCGACCCCGGTGTTCCCGCCGCCGGCAAGTCCGACCTCGTCGAGGGCGGCCTAGGGCCGGTCGAGACCGGTGCCATCGACCACCGGCTGCAGAAGGCGCTCAAGAAGGGCGCCCTCCCGCTGTCGATCAGCGTGTCCAACGTCGTACCGGCCGGACCCGGAGCGGCCAGCGCCGACGTCACCGCGTCGGGGCCGAAGCTGGAGCCGCACTCGGTGAATCTCACATTCGTCGACCAGGGTGGCTGGAAGCTCTCCCGGTCCTCGCTGTTGTCGTTGTCGCAGCTGACGTCGAACTGATCACAGATCTGATGTACCGGCATCGCAGCACCGTTGCCGCCGCGCTCGCGGTGGCAACGGTGCTGCTGTCGGGCTGTAGCGGCCACCAGCCGGCGGAGCCGGTGGCCGAGGTTCCGGTGACGTCGACGACGGTTCCTGTCCAGGTGCCGTCGTCGGCCTTGCCGGCTCCCGAGGCATTGACCGACGTGCTGTACCGGCTGTCGGACCCCGCGGTGCCCGGCGCAGACAAGCTGGCACTCATCGAGGGCGCCAAACCCGCCGACGCCGCAACCATCGACAAATTCGCCACCGCACTCAAAGACGGCGGCTATCTGCCGTTGAGCCTCGAAGCCGCCGCACTCGGCTGGTCAGACCGCTCCCCAGGCAACGTGACCGCCGACGTCACGGTCAACACGGCCAATCCCGCCACCGGCACGTTCTTCTTCCCGATGGAGTTCACCCCCAATCACGGCGACTGGCAGCTGTCGCAGGCCACCGCCAGGAGCCTGCTGGCGTTCGGCAACGCCAAGACCAACAGCACTGAGCCGGCACCACCGGCGCCCTAACGATGTGGATCGGCTGGCTCGAATTCGATCTGCTGCTCGGTGACGTGCACTCGCTCAAGCAGAAGCGCTCGGCGGTGCGACCGATCGTCGCGGAGTTACGTCGCAAGTTCGATGTGTCTGCCGCTGAGACGGGGTCGCCGGATCTGCACCGGCGCAGTGGAATTGGGGTGTCGGCGGTCTCCGGCGACCGCGGGCATCTGGTGCAGATCCTGGACGCGGCCGAGCGACTGGTGGCCGACCGGCCAGAGATCGAGCTGCTGTCGGTGCGCCGGGGGTTGAGCCGCAGCGACGACTGAGACCTCGCAGTTAGGCGGGTCCCCGTTTGCGGCCCAACCGAGTCGGGGTGACGGTGTCCGGTGCCAGCCGGCGCGCGCAGACCAGGAATGCGGTGTGGCCACGCATCGCGTGCTGGGGGCGCACCGCCAGCCCGACGACGTTCCAGCCGCGCTGCATGGTCTCCCAGGACCGCGGCTCGGTCCAGCACTGCTGCTCCCGCAGCGCCTCGTTCACCTGGGACAACTGAGTGACCGTGGCGACGTAGATCACCAGCACGCCGCCGGGAACCAGGACCCGCGACACGGTGCCCAGCACGTCCCAGGGCGCCAGCATGTCCAGCACCACCCGATCGATCGACCCGTCGGGCAGGTCGCAGTCGGCCACATCGCCCATCACCAACTGCCAGTTGTCGGGCTGGCCCCCCAGGAAGGTCTCGACGTTGGCGCGGGCGTGCACGGCATGGTCGTCGCGCAGCTCGTAGGAGATCACCTTGCCTTCGGGCCCCACTGCCCGCAGCAGCGACAGTGTCAGGGCCCCCGACCCGGCGCCGGCCTCGAGCACCCGCGCCCCGGGGAAGATGTCGCCCTCGTGGATGATCTGTGCGGAGTCCTTGGGGTAGATCACCTGGGCGCCGCGCGGCATCGACATCACGTAGTCGACCAGCAACGGCCGCAGCACCAGGAACGGGTCGCCATTGGCGGACTTGACCACGCTGCCGTCGGGCAGCCCGATCACCTCGTCATGCGGAATGGCCCCGCGGTGGGTGTGGAAGTCACCGCCGGGGACCAGCACCGTGGTGTAGCGGCGCCCCTTGGCGTCGGTGAACTGGGCCCGATCGCCCGCCTGAAAAATCCCGGATTCGGACACAGCCGTCCACCCTACGCAGCGTGTGCGAGCGGGGTTGTCAGTGCATGCCCGTAGGGTTCCCCAGTATGAGCAAGCCCGCGTTATCCCCGTCGCGGGCGGCCGATTTCAAACAGTGTCCGCTGCTGTACCGATTCCGGGCCATTGACCGGCTCCCGGAACCGCCGTCAGCAGCGCAACTGCGCGGCTCGGTCGTCCACGGCGCACTGGAGCGGCTCTACGCGCTGCCCGCGCCCCAGCGTGACCCCGAGACCGCCCGGGAGCTGGTGGTCCCGGCCTGGGAGCATCTGATCAGCGCCTCCCCGGACGTGGGCTCGGGGCTGGACGCCGAGCGGCTCATGGCCGAGGCACGCACGCTGCTGGCTGGTTACTACCGGCTGGAGGATCCCCGCCGTTTCGACCCGCAGAGCTGTGAGCAGCGGGTCGAGGTCGAGCTGGCCGACGGCACCCTGCTGCGCGGTTTCGTCGACCGCATCGACGTCTCCGCGACCGGTGAGCTGCGGGTGGTCGACTACAAGACCGGCCGGGCGCCGTCGGCGACCGGGCGGCTGTCCGCGGCCGCCGAATCGAAGGCGCTGTTCCAGATGAAGTTCTATGCGGTGGCGCTGCTGCGGTCCCGCGGCGTGATGCCCGCTCGATTGCGGCTGATCTATCTGGCCGACGGGCAGCTGCTGGACTACTCCCCGGAGCACGCCGAGTTGCTGCGTTTTGAGAAGACCTTGATCGCGATCTGGCAGGCCATCCAAACCGCCGGTGCCACTGGCGATTTCCGCCCGCAGCCGTCACGCCTGTGCGACTGGTGCGCGCACCGCGCGCTGTGTCCGTCGTTCGGGGGGACCCCGCCGCCCTACCCCGGCTGGCCGGCCGACAGCGCGGCATGACCGGCAGCTACTACCGGCGCGCGGAGGGTTCCGGCGGCATCATCTATGAATCCACCGACCTGACCCGCAGCAACTGGGGCCAGCTGCAGCACGGCTCTCCCCCGCTGGCGCTGCTGACCCGCGAGATCGAGCAGCTGCTTGACGGATCGGATCAGCGGATCGCCCGGTTGAGCCTGGACATCCTGGGGGCGATACCGGTGGCCTCAGTGCGGGTTTCGGCCCGGGTGCAGCGGCCCGGCCGGCGGATCGCTCTGCTGGAAGCCGAGATGTTCACCTGCGACGACGACCGGCTGGTGGCGCGGCTGAGCGCCTGGGCGCTGGCCACCTCCGACACCACCGCGGTGTCCTCCGACCGGCACGCGCCCCTGATCAGCGGGCCGTCGCTACCGCCGCCGGAGTGGTTCGCGCAGGCCAGCGGTTACGCCCATTCGGTGCGCTGGCGGGTCCAGCCGGATGCGCCTGACGGCACCGCGGTCGCGTGGTTGAGTCCGCAGGTGCACCTGGTGGACAGCGAGCCGACCACCGCCCTGCAGCGGTTGGCCATGGTGGTCGACTCCGCGAACGGCGTCGGCGCCGCACTCGATGTGGGCGAGTACGTGTTCATGAACACCGACACCGTGGTGCACCTGCACCGGCTGCCGACCGGAGCGGATTTCGGGTTGCGAGCCCGCGCCTCCATCGGACCCGACGGGGTGGGCGCCACCACCGCCGAGTTGTTCGACGACGACGGATTCTTCGGGACGTCAGCGCAGGCGCTGCTGGTGCAGCGGCGCTGAGAAGGTTCAGACCACCGCGGTCAACGCGGCGATCGCCAGCCCACCCAGCACCGCGATGACGTCCTCCACCAGTGCGATCGGCAGGTCGTGACCGCCGTTGGCGGCGACCAGGCGCTGACGCACGGCGAAACCGACCAGGGTGCCGATCACCGCACCGATGATGCCCGCGCCGAGTGCCGTCCAGGTGTAGTTCCAGGCCGTGCCGAGCACCGCACCGGCGAACCCGCCCAGCACGATCCGCGCGCCGAACTGCATGGGCACGGTGCGCGCCGGCGTGCTGGGCAATTGATCGGTGATGAATTCACCGATCGCCAGCAACGTCAAGATGGTGACGGTCGCCGGATGGGTCAGCCACTCGGCCCACGTCCCGTTCAAGTTGATCCACTGCAGGACGGCGGCCCAGGCCATCACGGCCGGCGCGGTAAACGCGCGCAGCCCGGCAACGGCACCGATGAACAGCGCGAGCACCAGCACGATGAAATGCGTCACCACTACCTCCCGGGCCAGTCGAGCCGACCACCGGACGCTAACACGGCAAAGGCTCAGCTACCGGAACTGATCAAAATCGGCAGAATCTGATGTCCGAGGCGAGGATGGCCTTCGCGCCGATCGCGGCCAACTCGTCCATGATCGCGTTGACCTCGCGTCGTGGCACCAGCGCGCGCACCGCGGCCCACTCCGGGTCGGCCAGCGGCGCGATGGTCGGCGACTCCAGGCCCGGGGTGATCGCGACGGCCTGCTCGAGCACGCCACGCGGACAGTCGTAGTCCAGCATCAGGTACTGCTGACCGAACACCACGCCCTGCACCCGGGCGGCGAGTTGGTCACGGGCGGCAGCGGTCTCGGCGCTGCGGCCATTGGACGTGGCGCCCTCGATCAACACCGCTTCGGAGTCGCACAGCGACTCACCGAAAGCCACCAGACCGTGCTGGCGCAGGGTGCGCCCGGAGCCCACCACGTCGGCGATCGCGTCGGCCACCCCCAGCTGGATGGAGATCTCCACCGCCCCGTCGAGCCGGATGACGGTGGCCTCGATGCCCTTTCCGGCCAGGTCCTTGCGGACCAGGTTCGGGTAAGCGGTGGCGATGCGCTTGCCGGCCAGGTCCGCGGCGACCCAGTCCCGCCCGGCCGGGGCGGCGTAACGGAATCGCGAAGAGCCGAAGCCCAGTGCCAGCCGCTCGGCCACCGGCGCCCCGGACTCGGCCGCCAGATCCCGTCCGGTGATCCCGAAGTCCAGCTCGCCGGACCCGACGTAGATGGCGATGTCCTTGGGCCGCAGGAAGAAGAACTCGACCTTGTTGGCCGGGTCGATGACCGTCAGGTCCTTGGCGTCGGTGCGGCTGCGGTAGCCGGCCTCCGACAGCATTGCCGCGGCAGCTTCACTGAGCGCCCCCTTGTTGGGGACCGCAACACGCAACATGCTCACAGCTTTCCGTAGACGTCGGACAGCGTCAGCCCGCGCGAGATCATCAGCACCTGGGTCCAATACATCAGCTGGCTGATCTCCTCGGCCAGGTCGTCGTCGGACTGGTGCTCGGCGGCCAGCCACACCTCGCCGGCCTCCTCCAGGATCTTCTTGCCGATCGTGTGTACACCGGCGTCCAGCGCCGCCACGGTGCCGCTGCCGGCCGGCCGGGTCGCGGCACGCTCACCGAGCTCGGCGAACAGCTCCTCGAAGGTCTTCACGAGCAGGGATTGTTTCATGCGGCATCAGGACGGGTCACGTCGGTTTCCGGCGGCGGCCGGTTGCGAGTCGGCCAGCTGGGCGCAGATTTCGTGCAGGTCCGCCAACCCGAGCCCGGTCAGGGACGCCACCTGGTGGCGTCGAGCGCCGGCCGGCACCGGTAGCGCGTTGGGCACGACCAGCACCGCGCACCCGGCCGCCTCGGCCGCGGCGGCACCCGTCGGCGAGTCCTCCACGGCCAAACACCAGCGCGGATCGGTGTCCAGCAGCTGGGCGGCACGCAGGTAGGGATCCGGCGCCGGCTTACCCGCGGGCACCTCGTCACCGCAGACCACGACCGCGAAATAGTGCCGGCCGATGCTGCCCAGCGCCCGCTCGGCCAGCATCCGCGGGGTGTTGGTCACCAAGGCCGTCGGCATCCCCGCGCCGGCCAGCTCCTCGAGCAACTCCCGGGCGCCGTCGCACCAGGGCAGGCCCGCGTCGAACAGCTCACCGGTGAAGTCGTGCAGCCAGCGCGCCGAGGCCGCCATGGCCGCCGGATCGAGCGGCAGCCCCAGGTCGTCGTAGACGATCCGCATGGTGTCCTCGGCACACCCGCCGACCGTGGACGCCCGGACCTCCGGGGTCAGCACCCCGCCGAGGCGGTCGTAGAGCGCGTCCATCGCGACGTCCCACAGCTTCTCGGAATCGACCAGGGTGCCGTCCATGTCGCACAGCACCGCCCGCAGCGCCAGGGCTCAGTCCTCCGGGTTGTAGGCGAGGTTGGAGGACAGCCAGCGCTCACCTTCCCGCAGGGTCCAGCCCTTGCGCTTGGAGTAGTCGGCAACCTGGTCCTGGGCCATCCGGCCCACCACGAAGTACTGCGACTGCGGGTGCGAGTAGTACCAGCCGCTGACGGCGGCGCCGGGCCACATCGCCATCGACTCGGTCAGCTCGATGCCGGTGCGGGTGTGGACGTCCATCAACTCCCACAGCGTCGCCTTCTCGGTGTGTTCCGGGCAGGCCGGGTAGCCCGGAGCGGGGCGAATGCCCTGGTACTTCTCGGCGATCAGTGCCTCGTTGTCCAACTGCTCGTCGGGTTGGAATCCCCAGAACTCCTTGCGAACCCGCTGGTGCATCCGTTCGGCGAAGGCCTCCGCCAACCGGTCGGCGATCGACTCCAGCAGGATCGCGCTGTAGTCGTCGAGAGCCTCCTTGAACTCCGCGATCTTCTCGCCGCTGCCCAGCCCCGCGGTGACGGCGAAGGCGCCGACATAGTCAGCCAGACCGGTGTCCTTGGGCGCGATGTAGTCACCCAGCGACCGGTTCGGGATGCCGGCCCGATGCTCGCCCTGCTGGCGCAGGTTGTGCAACGTGGCCCGCACCTCGGTACGGGTCTCGTCGGTGTAGATCTCGACGTCGTCGCCGCCGGGGACGGCGTTGGCCGGGAAGAAGCCGATGACCCCGTTGGCGCGCAGCCACTTCTCCTTGATCAGGGTGTCGAGCATTGCCTGGGCGTCGTCGTAGAGCTTGCGCGCGGCCTCGCCCGACACCGGGTTGTTGAGGATGTCGGGGAAGCGCCCCTTCATCTCCCAGGCGTTGAAGAACGGCTGCCAGTCGATGAACTCGCGCAACTCGGCGAGGTCGTAGTCATGAAAATCCAGTACTCGCGCGCCGATCGCGGGCACCGGCGGCGTGTAGCCGTCCCACTCGATCGGTGTCCGGTTCGCGCGGGCCTTCTCCAACGGCACCATCGGCCGCTCGTTCTTCTGGGCGTGCCGTTCCCGCAGGGCCGCGTAGTCGGCCTCGGTGGACTCCAGCAGCGCCGGGCGCTGCTTGTCGTCGAGCAGCGCGGCCGCGACCGGCACCGAGCGAGACGCATCCTTGACCCAGACCACCGGACCGCTGCGGCGCGGCGAGATCTTCACCGCCGTGTGGGCCCGCGAGGTGGTCGCGCCACCGATCAGCAGCGGGATCTGAAGGCCTTCGCGTTCCATCTCGACGGCGAAGTTGACCATCTCGTCCAGCGACGGGGTGATCAGCCCGGACAGGCCGATGATGTCGGCGTCGTGCTCCTTGGCCGCGGTCAGGATCTTCTCGGCGGGCACCATCACACCGAGGTCGACCACGGTGTAGTTGTTGCACTGCAGCACAACCCCGACGATGTTCTTGCCGATGTCGTGGACGTCGCCCTTGACGGTCGCCATCACGATCGTGCCGTTGGTGTTGTCGGCTTCCCCGGGCTGCTTCTCCGCCTCGATGTACGGCAGCAGGTAGGCCACGGCCTTCTTCATCACCCGGGCCGACTTCACGACCTGGGGCAGGAACATCTTGCCCGCGCCGAAGAGGTCGCCGACGACGTTCATACCGTCCATCAGCGGGCCCTCGATCACCTCGATCGGTCGGCCGCCCGCCGCGGCGATCTCGGCCCGCAGCTCCTCGGTGTCGGCGTCGACGTGGGCGTCGATGCCCTTGACCAGAGCGTGGGTGATCCGCTCGCGGACCGGCAGAGATCGCCACTCGGCGGCCGCGGGGTCTTCCGCCTTCTCGGAGGTGTTGAACCGCTCGGCGATCTCCAGCAGCCGCTCGGCGGCATCGGGACGACGGTTGAGCACCACGTCCTCGATACGGTCGCGCAGTTCGAGGTCGATCGAGTCGTAGGGCACCAGGGCGCCGGCGTTGACGATGCCCATGTCCAGGCCGGCCTTGATGGCATGGAACAGGAACACCGCGTGGATCGCCTCGCGGACCGGGTTGTTGCCCCGGAACGAGAACGACACGTTCGAGATGCCGCCGGAAATGTGCACCCCGGGCAGGTTCTCCTTGATCCAGGCGCAGGCCTCGATGAAGTCGATGCCGTAGGTGGCGTGCTCCTCGATGCCGGTCGCCAGCGCGAAGCAGTTGGGGTCGAAGATGATGTCCTCGGCCGGGAAGCCGACCTCTTCGGTCAGGATCCGGTAGGCACGCCCGCAGATCTCCTTGCGGCGCTCCAGGTTGTCGGCTTGCCCCTGCTCGTCGAAGGCCATCACGACCACGGCGGCACCGTACTTGCGGCACAGCCGGGCCTCGCGGATGAACTTCTCCTCGCCCTCCTTCATGGAGATCGAGTTGACGATCGGCTTGCCCTGCACGTTCTTCAGGCCCGCCTCGATGACCTCCCACTTGGACGAGTCGATCATCACCGGGACGCGGCTGATGTCCGGTTCGGTCGCGATCAGTTTGGTGAACCGGTCCATCGCGGCGACGCCGTCGATCATGCCTTCGTCCATGTTGATGTCGATGACCTGCGCACCGACCTCGACCTGCTGCAGCGCGACCGACAGCGCGGTGTCGTAGTCCTCGGCCTTGATCAGGTTGCGGAACCGGGCGGAGCCGGTGATGTTGGTGCGTTCACCGATGTTGACGAACAGGGAGCCGTCGGTGATGTTGAGCGGCTCCAGGCCTGAGAGCCGGGTGGCCACCTCGATCTCGGGCAGCGCGCGCGGCGGCTTGCCCTCGACGACCTTGGCGATCTCGGCGATGTGCGGCGGCGCCGTCCCGCAGCAGCCCCCGACGATGTTGACCAGCCCGGCATCGGCGAAGTCGGCGATGTAGCCGGCCTGCCGCTCCGGGGACTCGTCGTATTCGCCAAAGGCGTTGGGCAGGCCCGCGTTCGGGTAGCAGGAGACGTAGGTGTCGGCGATCCGCGCCATCTCGGCGATGTAGGGCCGCATCTCCGGCGCGCCCAGGGCGCAGTTGAGGCCCACCGCGATCGGCTTCGAGTGCCGGATCGAGTTCCAGAACGCCTCGGTGACCTGCCCCGACAGGGTGCGCCCGGAGGCATCGGTGATGGTGCCGGAGATGATCACCGGCCAGCGGCGGCCGCGGTCCTCGAACAGCGTCTCGACGGCGAACACCGCCGCCTTGGAGTTCAGCGAGTCGAAAATGGTCTCGATGAGCAGGATGTCGGCGCCACCGTCGACCAGTCCGTTGGCGGCCTCGAGGTAGGCGGCGACCAGCTCGTCGTAGGAGACGTTGCGGGCGCCGGGGTCGTTGACATCCGGCGAGATCGACGCGGTGCGGGTCGTCGGCCCGAGCGCACCGGCCACGTAGCGCGGCTTGTCCGGGGTGCTGAACTCGTCGGCCGCCTTGCGGGCCAGGGTGGCGCCGGCGTAGTTCAGCTCGTAGCTCAGGTCGACCATGTCATAGTCGGCGAGCGAGATCGCGTTCGCGTTGAATGTGTTGGTCTCCAGGATGTCGGCGCCCGCCTCGAGGTATTCGCGGTGAATGCCCTCGATGATCTGCGGTTGCGTCAGCGTGAGCAGGTCATTGTTGCCCTGCAGCGCGGTCGGCCACTCGGTGAATCGGTCGCCGCGGTAACCGGCCTCGTCCGGACGGTCCCGCTGAATGGCCGTGCCCATCGCGCCGTCGATCACCATGATCCGCTGGCTCAACGCAGCCTTCAGCTCGTCGGTGCAGTCAGGCCGGATGTTGGGCGCGAAGATTTCGGCTTCGGGGACGGTCATGCGGGCTCCTTCCGTGGCGGAAGGCGTCCTTAACTCTGTCGAGCGTGGCGGCCACCGGCAGAGACCGGCGAACCGTTGCAACGCCTCTCGACGTGAAAAGTCTACGTGGTCACCCAGCGTCGAGACGAATGCCCCGACGAACAAGCGCACGCACGCCGTACGCTGATTCTGTGACCCGACGCGATGGCGGCGCTGCCCTTCCCGAACTGCACGACACCATCGTCGTGGCTGCGTTCGAGGGCTGGAATGACGCCGGCGACGCCGCCAGCGATGCGGTGCAGCATCTCAACAGCATCTGGGAGGCCCGGCTGATCGTCGAGATCGACGACGAGGCCTACTACGACTACCAGGTGAATCGGCCGGTGATTCGCCAGCTCGACGGCGTCACCCGGGAGCTGGTCTGGCCGTCGATGCGCATTTCGCACTGCCGGCCACCGGGCAGCGATCGCGACATCGTATTGATGCACGGCGTGGAACCGAACATGCGTTGGCGGTCGTTCTGCGCCGAGCTGCTGGCGGTGATCGAAGAACTCGACGTCGACACCGTGGTGATCCTGGGCGCGCTGCTGGCCGACACCCCGCACACCCGCCCGGTGCCGGTGTCGGGGGCCGCGTACTCGGCGGAGTCGGCCACCCGCTTCGGGTTGACCGAGACCCGTTACGAGGGGCCGACCGGGATCACCGGGGTGTTCCAGGACGCCTGTGTGGCGGCCGGGATTCCGGCGGTCACCTTCTGGGCGGCGGTGCCGCACTACGTCTCACAGCCACCCAACCCCAAGGCCACGGTCGCCCTGCTGCGCCGCGTCGAGGACGCCCTGGACATTGAGGTTCCGTTGGGTGACCTACCGGCGCAGGCCGAGGAGTGGGAGCTGGCGGTCAGCGAGATGGCCAGCGAGGACGACGAGATCGCCGACTACGTGGCCTCTTTGGAGGAACGCGGCGACGCCGAGGTCGACATGACCGAAGCGCTGAACAAGATCGACGGCGACGCGTTGGCCGCCGAGTTCGAGCGCTACCTGCGGCGCCGGCGGCGCTGAGCCGGCCGGCCCATGCGGGCTACTTCTCCTTTTCCCGGGCCTCGTTGTAGGCACTGGTGGAGCGGCCCAGCGCCGCGACTTCGGCGTCCATCCGCGGCACGATGGTGGCGGCTCCCTTGATGAAGGGGGCTTCCACCTGCCGCAGCGTCAGCACCGGCTTGAGCCAACGCAACACCCCCACCCAGCCCGGGCAGTAGACGCGGCGCCGACGGCCCTCGATACCCGCGACGAAGGCGTCGACACACTTGTCGACGGTGGTGGTCTTGTTCAGCGGCCACGGCAGTTTGGCCAGCATCTCGTCGAAGGCCCCCAGGTCGGCCTTGGTGTCGCGAACCAAGGGGGTGTCGATCCAGCCCATGTGCGCCGACCCGACCTCCACGCCCTGGTAGGCGACCTCCTGGCGCAGCGCGCTGGCGAAGTGTTCGACGCCGGCCTTGGCCGCGTCGTAGGACGCCATCCCGGCCAGCGGAGTGAACGCTGCCAGCGAGGACACGACCAGTACATAGCCGCGACGCTCGATGATCGACGGCAGTGCCGCGCGTACGGTGTTGAACACCCCGACCACGTCGATGTCGATGACCCGCTTGAACGTCTCGGGATCCACATTCAGCACCGAGCCGTAGCTGGCGATGCCGGCGTTGGCGACGACGGTGTCGATGCCGCCGAATCGCTGCACGGCCTGCGCGGCCACCGCCTGCATTTCGGACAGATCCCGCACGTCGGCGACGGCGGTCAGCACCCGGTCACCGAGGTCATCGGCCAGCTTGTTGAGGGCGGCCTCGTCCAGGTCCGTCACCACCACAGAGGCGCCCTGGGAGTGCAGCCGGCGGGCCAGCTGCTCGCCGATACCGTGCGCGCCACCGGTGATGAAAATGACTTGGGAGTGAATCGAAGACATGGGCTCAACCTACCCCCGCGGCGGGCGGCCTACAGCGCCACTCCCAGCAGCGCATCGACCGCCGTGGCCACCAGCCGGGGTGCGGCGGCGTCGTGTCCGCCGTACTCGCGCGCATCGGTCGCCCAGCCGTCCAACGCGGCCAACGCCTTGACGGTGTCCAGGTCATCGGCCAGATAGCGACGCACCCGGCCGATGACGTCGTCGGCAGCCGGTCCGGCCGGCAGCGTCGTCGCGGCCCGCCAACGGTCCAGCCTCGCCTCGGCCGCAGCCAGGGTCGCGTCGTCCCAGAACCGGTCGCTGCGGTAGTGCCCGGCCAACAGGCCCAGCCGGATCGCGGCCGGATCGGTCCCCTGAGCGCGCAGCTTGGAAACCAGCACCAGGTTGCCGCGACTCTTGGACATCTTGTGCCCGTCCCAGCCGATCATTCCGGCGTGCACGTAGTGCCGGGCGAAACGGCGCTCCCCGGTGAGGGATTCGGCATGCGCGGCGGAGAACTCGTGGTGGGGGAAGACCAGATCGGAGCCCCCGCCCTGGATGTCGAGACCGGAGCCGATACGGCTCAACGCGATCGCCGCACACTCGACATGCCAACCCGGCCGGCCGGCCCCGAACGGCGCGGACCAACTGGGCTCACCCGGGCGGGCGGCGCGCCACAACAGGGCGTCGAGCGGATCGGCCTTGCCGGCCCGATCCGGGTCGCCGCCGCGCTCGGCGAACAGCTCCAACATGGTGGCGCGATCGAATCCGGATTCGTAGCCGAACTGCTCGGTGGCGTCGGCGCGGAAGTAGATGTCGGGGTAGTCGCCGTCGACGATGTAGGCCGATCCAGCGGCGAGCATCTTTTCGACGAGTTCGACCACTTCTTGGATGGCCTCGGTAGCCGCCACGTAGTCGTGGGGCGGCAGCACCCGCAAGGCGGTCATGTCGGTGCCGAACAACTCGACCTGACTGGCCGCCAGCTCCTCCCACTGCACCCCGTCGCGCTCGGCACGCTCGAGCAGCGGGTCGTCGACGTCGGTGACGTTCTGCACGTAGTTCACCTGGTGGCCGGCGTCGAGCCAGAGCCGGTGAATCAGGTCGAACACCAGATAGGTGGCGGCGTGGCCGAGGTGCGTGGCGTCATAGGGCGTGATGCCGCAGACGTACATGGTGGCCGTCGGGCCCGGCGACACCGGGCGCACCTGGCGGTCGGCGGTGTCATAGAGGCGCAGCGCCGGGCCGCGCCCGGGCAGGACCGGAACGGCCGGCGCGGACCACGATTGCATGCCCACGACTTTAAGGCCCCTCCTCTACAGGACCGTCCGCCGCATCGCGTCCAGCAGAATCGGCGCCACATCGGGCCGGCACATCAGCAGGTCGGGCAGGTAGGGGTCGGGGCGGTTGTAGCGCAACGGCGAACCGTCGATGCGGGACGCGTGCAGGCCCGCCGCCAGCACCACACCGGCCGGGGCCGCCGAATCCCATTCCCACTGCCCGCCGGCGTGCAGGTAGGCGTCCACGTCGCCGCGCACCACAGCCATCGCCTTGGCGCCCGCCGAACCCATCAGCACCGGTTCCACCGGCAACACCTCGCGAATGAGCCGGACCACCGCCGGCATCCGGGAGGCGCTGACCGCGACCCGAATGGGGTTCGGCGGCCCGGCAAGCGTGGCGGGCCGGGCGACCGTGTCGGTGCGGAAGACCACGTTGCTTCGATTGTCGTAGGCCGGCAGTGACACCGCGGCGTCGGTGATGGTGCCGAAGCCGTCGGGGCCGCCACGCTGCCACAGCGCGATGTGCACCGCCCAGTCGTCGCGTCCGGGTGTGGTGAATTCGCGGGTGCCGTCGAGTGGATCGACGATCCAGACCCGGTCCGACCGCAGCCGGGCCAGGTTGTCCGGGGATTCCTCGCTGAGCACCGCGTCGCCGGGGCGCGCGTCACGCAGCCTGCGGATGATCAGCTGGTTGGCCCGGCCGTCGCCGGTGTCGCCGAGGTGCCACGGTTGTGCGAAGCCCACCTCGTCACGCACCGCCAGCAAGAGCTTTCCGGCCTCGACTGCCAGTTCGGCGGCCAGCGCCGCGTCGGTCAGCGTCACGTTTGGCAGTATCCCCGACACGAGCTAGAACGCCGGCCAAGGGATCGGGCGATGACGGTTCGGGCCGGGCATCACCGGGTGGTCCAGCAGGTCGGCGACGCGGCAGCGCAGTGCCGCGATCTCGTCGGCGGTCAGGTGCGGTTGCAGCGCCGCCGCCAGCGGGCCGTCCAGCGCCACCAGCAGCCGCGACAGAGCCGGCAACGCCTCGTCGTCCAGGTCGGCCACCGACTTGCCCGCCCAGCCCCACAGCACGGTGCGCAACTTGTCCTGGGTGTGCAGGCTCACGCCGTGGTCAACGCCGTAGACGCGGCCGTCGGTGCCGCACAGCACGTGTCCGCCCTTGCGGTCGGCGTTGTTGATCACCACGTCGAAGACGGCGAGGCGGCGCAACCGGATGTCGTCGGCGTGCACCAGCGTGACCGGGCCGCCGTCGTGGCCGTAGGCCTGCAACACCGGCAGGTAGCCCGCCGGAACGTGATCGCCCGGAACCACGTCGACCAGGCCGGGCGCCGACGAACCGTCCTGCGCTTCGTCGTCGTCTTCGGGTTGATCCACCCAGCGCTGCACCATGCCCGGACCCGCCGGACCGTCTCGAATGATGGTGTAGGGCACCAGGTTCCAGCCCAACTCGACCGAGATCAGGTGTGCGCCGAGTTCGCGGCCGGCCAGGGTGCCGTCGGGGAAATCCCAGAGCGGCTGCTCGCCGGCGACCGGCTTGTAGACGCAGTGGACGCGATGCTCCCCCAGCGTGGCCTGGCACAGGAAGGTGGCGTTGCTCGCCGAGCGGATGCGGCCCAGTATCTCCAGTTCCCCGGAGTGCAACGCCTCCCGGTCGTCAGATGTCTGCGTCATCGGGCTCATCGTCGGGCCCGAAAGCACCCCGTCGATAGCCGTTGGTGCGCACGCACATGTGACCGGCGGGGTCCAGCGGCTCGTCGCACAGCGGACACGGCGGGCGGCCGGCCGAGATGACCCGGTTGGAGCGGGTGGCGAACTGGCGCGCGGACTCCGGGGTGAGGAACACCCGCACCGCGTCCGGTCCCTCGTCGGTGTCGTCGAGCACCACCGAGGCGTCGAACTCGGCGTCACTGACCGCGAGCAGCTCCACCACCACCGTCTGCGCCTCGGAATCCCAACCCAACCCCATGGTGCCGACCCGGAATTCGGCGTCCACCGGTGTGACCAGCGGGTCCAGGTCGTCGATCTCGGTGGGTTCGGGCGGCACCGGGGTGCCGAATCGACGGTTGACCTCCAGCAGCAGCGCACCGATCCGTTCTGACAGCACCGCGACCTGCTGCTTTTCCAGCACCACCGAGACCACCCGCTCGTCGTGGACGGCCTGCAGGTAGAAGGTGCGGTTGCCGGGCTGGCCGACGGTCCCGGCCACGAAACGGTCGGGGGTGCGGAAGACGTGAATTGCTCGGGACATGGCATCTCCAAAATACCGGCAGTTCAGCCGGCCGACGGTATCTGGCTTCGGCGAGGTGGGCCTAGGTGGTGGAACCGCCGACCACCGCGTCGCTTTCACCGACGGGGCCGGCCGGCGAACCCTGCACTGCGGCAGCCAACGACGCTCCGGTGTGGTTGAGGTGGATCACGAAGGGGCGCAACGGCGTGTAGCGGATCACGCTCGCCGATGCCGGGTCGGCGGTGATCCGCTGAAAGCCGTCCAGGTGCACGCCGAGCGCGTCGGCGATGACGGCCTTGATGACGTCGCCGTGGGTGCACGCCACCCACAGCACATCGGCGCCGTGCTGCTCGGCCAGCTGCCGGTCGTGGTCGCGGACCGCGGTGACCGCCCGGGCCTGCACCTGCGCCAGGCCTTCCCCGTCGGGGAAGATCGCCGCGCTGGGCTGTGCCTGCACCACCCGCCACAGCGGCTCGGCGGTCAGCTCGCTGATCTTGCGCCCGGTCCAGGTGCCGTAGTCGACCTCGGCCAGCCGGTCGTCGACGAGGGGCTCCAGCCCGAAGGCGGCGGCCAGCGGTTCGACGGTGCGGCGGCAGCGCAGCAGCGGTGAGCGCACCACCGCCTTGATCGGCAGGCCGTCGAGCCGGCCGACGAGCTGGGCGGCCTGCTCGCGGCCCAGGTCGTCGAGTTCGACGCCTTCGGTGCGCCCGGCCAGCACGCCGGAGGTGTTCGAGGTGGACCGGCCGTGGCGCAGCAGGATGACGGTCATGACGAGGCCGCCAGCACCCCGGTGGCCAGCAGGATCAGGATCGTCGTCCCGGCGATGACCCGGTACCCGACAAACCAGTACATGGTGTGGCTGCTGACGAACCGCAGCAGCCAGCTGATCGCCGCGTAGCCGACGACGAAGGTGATCACCACCGAGACCAGCAGTTGCAGCCCGGTGGCGCTCATTCCTTCGGTGACCGGATGGAAGGCATTGGGCAGCTCGTGCAGACCCGAGGCGAAGACCGCCGGGATGCCCAGCAGGAAGCCGAACCGGGCGGCCAGGGCCCGGTCCATTCCCAGGAACAGGCCGGCGCTGATGGTCGCGCCGGAGCGCGAGACGCCGGGGATCAGTGCCAGACACTGCGCGGCGCCGACCAGGAAGCCGTCCTTGACGGTCAGCTGTTCGGCATGCCGTTGCTGGCGGCCGACGTACTCGGCGGCGGCGATCACCAGCGAAAACCCGACCATCGCCGAGGCGATCACCCAGAGGTTGCGTACCTCGCCGCGGATGAAGTGCTGGAACAGCACCCCGACGATCACGATCGGGATGCTGCCGACGATGACGTACCAGCCCATCCGGTAGTCGGTCTTGCGTTCGGCGGGCAGGGGTGTTTTGGCCAGCGCCGAGGCCACCCCGGACAGCCAGGCGGTGGCGATGCGCGCGATGTCCTTGGCGAAATAGACCAGCACGGCGACCTCGGTGCCGATTTGGGTGACCGCGGTGAAGGAGGCGCCTGCGTCACCGGCGAAGAACAGCCGCGAGACCAGGGCCAGGTGTCCCGAAGAGGAGACCGGCAGAAACTCGGTGAGGCCCTGGACGATCGCCAGCACGACTACTTGCGGCCACGACATCACGGTCGTCTCGACTACCGACACGACGATGACCGTACCGGGCTGGTGTCAGCGGGTCAGACCGGATACCACGTCGCGCACCGCGGCGGCCAGGCTGCGCTCATCGGTGACGTCGATCTCGAAAAGGTGCCGGCTCGCGGTGGCGACCACGTCCTCGTCGTGCGGGACCGGGCCGGCCAGGCGGGGCCGGTAGATGTCCACCACGAGCTTCTGCTGCTCGGTGTGGAAGGAGAAACTGCGGCCGTCGCCGACCTCGCCGAAACCACTGGCGAAGGCCCCCGTCCAGATCTCCTCGATGCGGAACTCCGAACATGCCAGCTGCCAGTCATCGACCACAGTCATGGCCGTGAGGTTACACCTAAGCGAACTTATTGTTCGGCCGGACATGCGAGCTTCACCTCACCGCCTTCCTTAGAATCGGGTATCTGCACCAACCCGCCACCATGACGAGCTGGAAGAGCTGACCTGTGCCCAAGCGCGCCACCCGCCGGCCACGCCGGTCCCTGCAAGGCTTGTTGTTGCCGCTGCTGCTGCTCACAGCGTGCTCATCCAATCCCATCACCGCGCCGCCGCCCACGATCGCGCCCGCCCAGCCCGCCGTTTCCCCGGTCGCCGCGGTGCGCCCGGCCGGCACGGTACGGCCGCTGGCCGGCCACGCCACCGGCGCGGTGTTCGACGCAACGACCAAACTGCTGGCGGTGCTGTCCCCCGGCCCGGACCCGCAGGCCGCTGCCACGCTCGGCCTGGTGGGCGACTCGAGCCACCCGCCCGCCGCGGTGGCGCTGCCGGGGCCGGCGAGCGCACTGGCCGGCGACGGGAACGGCTCGGTGTACCTGTCCGACCGTGGTGGCTACTACACCGTCGACCTGGCCACCCGCAGCATCAAACGCGTCGACGTCGCCGACGCCGCCGGTGTCGAGTTCACCGCGATCGGCCGGCGGGCCGACGGGATCGTGGTGTTGGGGAGCGCCGACGGCGCGGTCTACACGCTGGCCGAGGACGGCACGCGGATCGCCGAGCAGTCCAAGATTTTCGCCCGAGTCGACCAGATCGTGACCCAGGGCGATATCGCGGTGGTGCTGGACCGCGGCCAGACCTCGGTGACCACCATCGGCACCGACGGCAAGCCGCAGTACGCGCTGCGGGCGGGTCAGGGCGCGACCACCCTGGCCGCCGCCGCACACGGGCCGGTGCTGGCAGCCGACCCCCGCAGCGGCCGGCTGCTGGTCTACGGCGTGGATCCGCTGATGCTGCACCAGGATTATCCGGTGCCGCATGCCCCCTACGGGCTGGCCGGGGCCGGCGGGTTTGCCTGGGTGTCGCAAACCGGGACGAACACCGTGGTCGGCTACGATTTGACCACCGGAATTCCCGTGGAGAAGGTTCGCTATCCGACCGTGCAGCAACCCAACACCCTGGCCTTGGACGAGAAGTCGGACACCTTGTACGTGGTGTCGGGTTCCGGCGCTGGGGTCCAGGTGATCGAGCATGCCGCGAGGCCACGGTGACCGCGCTGCGCCCCCGCCGGATGCCGGTCGGCTGGGACACCGAACTGTCCGATGACTACGAATGGATTCCGCTGCGACTGCCCCCGGAGGTCACCCGGATCGGGGCGTCCACCCGGTTGTCCATCGAAGCCGAATACCGAGGTTGGGAGCTGACCCGAGTGCGGTTGTACACCGACGGAAGCAGGCGGGTGTTGCTGCGCCGCAAGAAATCTGCCGCGACGGCGATCAGCGGTGGCCGCTGCGTCGACCAGCCGGGACTGTAGACCGATGGGTCTTTACGGCGCAGTGCGCCGGGCCATGTTTCTGGTGCCGCCGGAGCGCATCCACACCCTCGTGTTCGCAGGATTGCGCGGCGCCGCCGCGACGCCGCCGGCACGCCGAGCCATGCAGCGCCGGCTCGCGCCGCACGACCCACTGCTGGCCAGCACCGTGTTCGGGGTCCAGTTCCCGGGGCCGCTCGGGCTGGCCGCCGGGTTCGACAAGGACGGTCACGGGGTAAATGCTTGGGGCGCACTGGGTTTCGGCTACGCCGAAGTGGGCACCGTGACGGCGGCGGCACAACCGGGCAATCCCGCGCCGCGCCTGTTCCGGCTGCCCGACGACCGCGCACTGCTCAATCGGATGGGCTTCAACAACCACGGTGCCGCTGCCCTGGCGGCGCAGTTGGCGCGGCACCGGTCCGACGTGCCGATCGGGGTGAACATCGGCAAGACCAAGGTCACGCCGCCCGAGGGCGCGGTCGAGGACTACCGCACCAGCGCCCGGTTGTTGGCTCCGCTGGCCGCCTACCTGGTGGTCAACGTCAGCTCGCCGAACACGCCGGGACTGCGCGACCTGCAGGCCGTCGAGTCGCTGCGGCCGATCCTGGCCGCGGTGCGTGCCGAGACCACCAAGCCGGTGCTGGTGAAGATCGCCCCGGATCTGGCCGACACCGATCTGGATGCCATCGCCGACCTGTGCGTGGAGTTGGGCCTGGCCGGCATCGTGGCGACCAACACCACCGTGTCGCGCGACGGCCTGGCGACCCCGAGGGTCGCCGACTTGGGGCCCGGCGGCATCTCCGGACCGCCGGTGGCGCGCCGGGCGCTGGAGGTGCTGCGGCGGCTGTACGCGCGGGTCGGCGACCGGCTGGTGCTGATCAGTGTGGGCGGGATCGAGACCGCCGACGACGCCTGGGAGCGCATCACCGCCGGCGCCGCACTGCTGCAGGGCTACACCGGCTTCATCTACGGCGGTGGCCTGTGGGCCCGCAATATCCACGACGGCCTGGCCCAGCGACTGCGCGACGGCGGGTTTGCGTCGCTGACCGAGGCCGTCGGGTCCGCCGCCCGCTAGCGCGAGCAGACACCAAAGCCCCCAAATCGCGGCCGAAATGGGGGCTTTGGTGTCTGCTCGCCGGGAGGTGTAGCTAGTTCTGCACTACTTCTGTTCGTAGGTGCCGACGATCACCGCGCGCGCGATCGCGTGCATGAACAGGTTGAAGCCCAGGTAGGCCGGGCTGGCGTCCTCGGCCAGCTCCAGCTTCTCGACGTCGACGGCGTGCACCGCGACGTAGTAGCGGTGCGCCCCGTGACCGGCCGGCGGCGCGGCACCCACGTAGCGGCGCATCCCGGCGTCGTTGACCAGGGTCAGCGCGTCGCCGGGCAGCAGGCTGCCGTCCCCGACGCCCTCGGGCAGCTCGGTGCAGGTGGCCGGCAGGTTGGCCACCGCCCAGTGCCAGAAGCCCGACGCGGTGGGGGCGTCCGGGTCGTAGACGGTGACCGCGAAGCTGCGGGTCTCCTCGGGGAAACCCGACCAGCTCAGCTGCGGGCTGGCGTCTTCACCGCCGGCACCCATGATTCCGCTGACCTGGGCTTTGCTCAGCGACTGGCCGTCGGTCAGCGACGTGGAGGTGAGCGTGAACGTCGGCAGCTTGGGCAGCGCGGCGTACGGGTCGGGTGCTGTGGTCATGACTGGTCCTCTCGTAGTGGATCAACTTCGTCGTTTGGTCAGCAGTGTGTCAGGAAGTGGTGCAGTACGCGGGTACCAAACTCCAGCGCGTCAACCGGGACGCGTTCGTCGACTCCGTGGAACAGTGCGGAGAAGTCGAGGTCGGGCGGCAGCCGCAGCGGAGCGAATCCGAAGCACCGAATACCCAACTTGGCGAACGCTTTTGCATCCGTTCCCCCCGACAGCATGTAGGGCACGGTTCGGGCGTCGGGGTCACAGGCCAGCAGCGCGGCGTTCATCGCCTCGACCAGGTCACCGTCGAAGGTGGTCTCCACCGGCGGCTGGTGGGCGACCCACTCCCGGGTCACGTCGGGGCCGATCAGGGCGTCGACCTCGGCCTCGAACGCCGCCTGGCGTCCGGGCAGCACCCGGCAGTCCAGCACCGCCTCGGCCGTCGCCGGGATCACGTTGGCCTTGTAGCCGGCCGCCAGCATGGTCGGCGTGGCGGTGTCGCGCAGGGTGGCGTTGACGATGCGGGAGATCGGTCCCAGCTTCTCGATCATCCCTTCCAGGTCCGGGGAGTCGACGTCGATGGTGTGCCCGGTCTCCTCGCCGACCGCGGCCAGGAACTCCACCACGGCATCGGAGAGCACCAGCGGGAACCGGTGTCGGCCCAGCCGGGCCACCGCCTCGGCCAGGGTGGTGACGGCGTTGTCGTCGTTGATCATCGACCCGTGCCCGGCCCGGCCGTGGGCCCGCAGCCGCATCCAGGACAGCCCCTTCTCCGCGGTCTCGATCAGGTACAGCCGGCGCTCCCCGCCGTCGCGCCGGGGCACGGTCAGCGAGAAACCGCCGACCTCCCCGATCGCCTCGGTGACCCCGGCGAACAGATCGGGGCGGTTCTGGACGATCCACTGCGCCCCGTACTTGCCGCCGGCCTCCTCGTCGGCGACGAACGCGAACACCAGGTCACGCGGCGGGGCGATGCCGCCTCGGGCCAGGTGGCGGGCCACCGCGATCATCATCCCGACCATGTCCTTCATATCGACCGCGCCGCGGCCCCAGACATAGCCGTCTTCGATCGCGCCGGAGAACGGGTGCACGCTCCACTCACTGGCCTCGGCGGGCACCACGTCGAGGTGCCCGTGAATCAGCAGTGCCCCGCGGCTTGAGTCGCTGCCTTTGAGCCGGGCGAACACGTTCCCCCGCCCTGGCGCACCGGATTCGAGGTATTCGGTCTCATAGCCCACTTCCTCGAGCTGGGCGGCCACCCAGCGTGCGCAGTCGGCCTCACCTTTGGTGGTGGCCGGCTCTCCGGTGTTAGAAGTGTCGAAACGGATGAGCGTGCTGACGAGTTCGACCACCTCGTCCACTGCGTCACCGGCAGGATCGGGGAAATCGGTCACAGCTACCTTTACTACCACTTCACGCCCCTGCGGATCGCGTTGCGAGGGCTGGGTTTGGGTCCAGCGAAGGGCATCCGTTAGCCTTAGCTGCCCGGCACGGCCGGGTTGGTCCGAGTGGCGGAATGGCAGACGCGCTAGCTTGAGGTGCTAGTGCCCTATTAACGGGCGTGGGGGTTCAAGTCCCCCCTCGGACACAATGTGTGATGAGTCGGGTCATGGGTTACACATGAGTCGCGTCATCGGTTACAGATTGCCCCGGCTTTTGCCGGGGTTTTT
>LZME01000152.1 GCA_001673575.1 Mycolicibacter heraklionensis
CCGCGGCGGCAAGATCTCGTTCACCCACCTGCTGGGTTACGCGATCGTGCAGGCGGTCAAGCAGTTCCCCAACATGAATCGGCATTTCGCCGAGGTCGACGGCAAGCCGAACGCCGTCACACCGGCCCACACCAACCTGGGGCTGGCCATCGACCTGCAGGGCGCGGGCGGCAAGCGCTCCCTGGTGGTGGCTGCCATCAAGGGCTCGGAATCGCTGCGCTTCGCACAGTTCGTCGACGCCTACGAAGACATCGTGCGTCGGGCCCGCGACGGCAAGCTCACCGCCGAGGACTTCGCCGGGGTGACGATCTCGCTGACCAACCCCGGCACCATCGGCACCGTGCACTCGGTGCCGCGACTGATGGCCGGCCAGGGCGCGATCATCGGCGTCGGCGCGATGGAGTACCCCGCCGAGTTCCAGGGCGCCAGCGAGCAGCGCATCGCCGAACTCGGGGTGGGCAAGGTCATCACCCTGACCTCCACCTATGACCACCGCATCATCCAGGGCGCGGAATCGGGAGACTTCCTGCGCACCGTGCACGAGATGCTGCTTTCGGACGCGTTCTGGGACGAGATCTTCTTCGAACTGTCCATCCCCTACGAGCCGGTGCGATGGCGCACGGACAACCCGGACTCGG
This sequence comes from Mycolicibacter heraklionensis, assembly GCA_001673575.1. GTDB lineage: Bacteria > Actinomycetota > Actinomycetes > Mycobacteriales > Mycobacteriaceae > Mycobacterium > Mycobacterium heraklionense_A. Next base: position 639 of record LZME01000152.1, read on the forward strand.
TCGTTGACAAGAACGCCCGCGTCGTCGAGCTGATCGCCGCCTACCGCAACCGCGGCCACCTGATGGCCGACATCGACCCGCTGCGTCTGGACAACACCCGATTCCGCAGCCACCCCGATCTGGACGTGCAGAGCCACGGCCTGACCTTGTGGGACCTGGACCGGGAATTCAAAGTCGAGGGCCTGCCCGGCGGTGACATCCGCAAGCTGCGCGAGATCCTGTCGGTGCTGCGCGACGCCTACTGCCGCCATGTCGGCGTGGAGTACACCCACATCCTCGAGCCCGAGCAGCAGCAGTGGCTGCAGGAGCGCATCGAGGTCAAGCACGTCAAACCGACTGTGGCGCAGCAGAAGTACATTCTGAGCAAGCTCAACGCCGCCGAGGCGTTCGAAAGCTTCCTGCAGACCAAGTACGTCGGCCAGAAGCGGTTCTCCCTGGAGGGCGCCGAGACCGTCATCCCGATGATGGACGCCGCCATCGACCAGTGCGCCGAGCACGGCCTCGACGAGGTTGTCATCGGGATGCCGCACCGCGGCCGGCTCAACGTGTTGGCCAACATCGTCGGCAAGCCCTACTCGCAGATCTTCACCGAGTTCGAGGGCAACCTCAACCCGGCCGAGGCGCACGGCTCCGGCGACGTCAAGTACCACCTGGGCGCCACCGGGGTGTACCTGCAGATGTTTGGCGACAACGACATTCAGGTGTCGCTGACCGCCAACCCGTCACACCTGGAGGCCGTCGACCCGGTGCTGGAGGGACTGGTCCGGTCCCGTCAGGACCTGCTGGGCCGGGGTGCGCTCGGCACCGACGAAGACCCGCCATTCTCGGTGGTGCCGATGATGCTGCACGGCGACGCCGCGTTCGCCGGTCAGGGCGTGGTCGCCGAGACGCTGAACATGGCGCTGCTGCCCGGCTACCGGGTCGGCGGCACCATCCACATCGTGGTCAACAACCAAATCGGTTTCACCACAGCGCCGGACTACTCGCGTTCCAGTGAGTACTGCACCGACGTGGCCAAGATGATCGGTGCGCCGATCTTCCACGTCAACGGCGACGACCCGGAAGCGTGCGACTGGGTGGCCCGGCTGGCGGTGGACTTCCGGCAGAAGTTCCACAAGGACGTCATCATCGACATGCTGTGCTACCGCCGCCGCGGCCACAACGAGGGCGACGACCCGTCGATGACCAACCCGTACATGTACGACGTGATCGGCACCAAGAACAGCGTCCGCAAGAGCTACACCGAGGACCTGATCGGCCGCGGCGACATCTCGATGAAAGAGGCCGAGGACGCGCTGCGCGACTACCACGGCCAGCTGGAGCGGGTGTTCAACGAGATCCGCGAACTGGAAAAGCATGCCGCGCTGCCCAGTGAGTCGGTGGAGTCCGAGCAACAGGTGCCGCGCGGGCTGAACACCGCGGTCGACAAGGCGATGCTGGCCCGTATCGGCGACGCGTTCATGGCGATCCCCGAGGGCTTCACCGTGCATCCGCGCGTACTGCCGGTGCTGGAGCGACGCCGCGAGATGGCGTACGAGGGCAAGGTGGACTGGGCGTTCGCCGAGCTGCTGGCGCTGGGCTCGCTGGTCGCCGAAGGCAAGCTGATCCGGCTGTCCGGGCAGGACACCCGCCGAGGCACCTTCTCGCAGCGGCACTCGGTGATCATCGACCAGGCCAACGGCGCGGAGTTCAGCCCGTTGCAGCTGCTGGCCACCAACGCCGACGGCACCCCGACCGGCGGCAAATTCCTGGTCTATGACTCGCCGCTGTCGGAGTTCGCCGCCGTCGGTTTCGAGTATGGCTACACCGTCGGCAACCCCGATGCCCTGGTGCTGTGGGAGGCGCAGTTCGGCGACTTCGTCAACGGCGCCCAGTCGATCATCGACGAGTTCATCAGCTCCGGCGAGGCCAAGTGGGGCCAACTGTCCAACGTGGTGCTGCTGCTGCCGCACGGCCATGAGGGTCAGGGCCCCGACCACACCTCCGGGCGTATCGAGCGCTTCCTGCAGCTGTGGGCGGAGGGCTCGATGACGATCGCGATGCCGTCGACCCCGTCGAACTACTTCCACCTGCTGCGCAGGCATGCCCTCGACGGGATCCAGCGGCCGCTGATCGTGTTCACGCCGAAGTCGATGCTGCGCAACAAGGCCGCGATCAGCGACGTCAAGGACTTCACCGACGTCAAGTTCCGCTCGGTGCTCGAAGAGCCCACCTACGAGGACGGCGTGGGCGACCGCAGCAAGGTCACCCGGGTGCTGTTGACCAGCGGCAAGCTCTACTACGAGCTGGCCACGCGGAAGGCCAAGGACGGCCGTGACGACATCGCGATCGTGCGGATCGAACAGCTGGCGCCGCTGCCCAAGCGCCGCCTCGCCGAGACGCTGGACCGCTACCCGAACGCGAGGGAGTTCTTCTGGGTGCAGGAGGAGCCGGCCAACCAGGGCGCGTGGCCGCGGTTCGGTCTGGAGCTGCCGGAGCTGCTGCCGGAGAAGCTGACCGGGGTCAAGCGGATCTCGCGGCGGGCGATGTCGGCCCCGTCATCGGGGTCGTCGAAGGTACATGCGGTCGAGCAGCAGGAGATCATCGACTCGGCATTCGGCTGAGGCACGAAGCCGAACGCCGAGGAGACATGGGCAGCGCTCGGCATTCGGCTGAGGCACGAAGCCGAACGCCGAGGAGACATGGGCAGCGCTCGGCATTCGGCTGAGCCACGAGCCGGCGAATGTGCGTGTTTGTGCGCAACACGCCGCGTCGCGCTGTGCCACTGCGCACGCTCACCGAGGGCAGCTAATCCAGTACCGGCGGTACCGGATAAGCTCGGTGTTCCACCAACCGTTGGGGAGAGCACATGCAGGGATTCGCCGGGAAAGTCGCCGTCGTCACCGGTGCCGGATCAGGCATCGGTCAAGCGTTGGCCATCGAGCTGGCCCGCTCTGGAGCGCAGCTGGCGATCAGCGACGTCGACACCGAGGGGCTCGCCCAGACCGAGCGGCGGCTGAAAGCGCTGGGCGTACGGGTTAAGGCCGACCGCCTCGACGTCACCGAGCGCGAAGCGTTCCTCGCCTACGCCGAAGAGGTCAAAGAGCACTTCGGCAAGGTCAACCAGGTCTACAACAACGCCGGCATCGCGTTCAGCGGCGACGTCGAGGTCAGTTCGTTCAAGGACATCGAGCGGGTGATGGACGTCGACTTCTGGGGCGTGGTCAACGGCACCAAGGCCTTCCTGCCGCACCTGATCGAATCCGGCGACGGACACGTCATCAACATCTCCAGTCTGTTCGGGCTGCTGTCCATACCCGGCCAGGCCGCCTACAACGCGGCGAAGTTCGCGGTCCGCGGCTTTACCGAGGCGTTGAACCAGGAGATGGCCATCGCCAAGCACCCGGTCAAGGTCACCACGGTGCACCCGGGCGGCATCAAGACCGCTATTGCCCGCAACGCCACCGTCGCCGAAGGGCTGGACGCCGCGGCCATGGCCGACTTCTTCGACCGACGGCTGGCCTCTACCACTGCCGAAGAGGCCGCCCGAGTGATCCTCAACGGTGTCAGCAAAAACCGGGCCCGCGTGCTCATCGGAAACGACGCGCGGACTTTGGACCTGCTCGTGCGCGTCCTGGGCTCGCGATACCAACGCCTGTTCTCGTTCGTTTTGCCCAAGTTCAGGCCCAGCTAGGGGGCAAGGGCGCGTAGTCGGAATCTGCCCCTAGCGCCCCAGCGGGTGCTCGTCCAAGAAAGCGTCCACGACAACCTGCGGGTCGGCGCCGTCGGCCACCTGTCGGTGCATGTCGATCAGTGAGTCGGTGTCGAGCACGCCGGCCACCTGATTGACCGCCAGTAGTTGGGCCTCGGTCAACTCGTTTCGGCGATACAGCGGCACCACATTCTCGGCGCGTACCAGTGCGGGGCGCGAGTCGGTGAGCAGCACGGCCCCTTCCGGCACGTCGGGGTCGGCAGTACTGGACCATGCCGCGGTGATCTGGCGTCCCTGCAGCGCGGCGAACAGCGCTGCGTCATCAGGGAATTCGCGCACCTTCGGCAGCCTGCAACGGCCCACCGCATTCGGCGCCCGCGCGCCCGCGACAGCGCCGACCGTCAACCCGGTGCAATGTTTGACGAGCGCGGGCAGATCGGTGCCGCCCCACGCCGCCGCGGTCGCCTTCGTCACGGCCAATGTGGGCTTGTCCTCGGCGGTCATGGCGTAGTCACCGACCGCGAGACCCTCCGGCAGCGCGCCGGCCAACGCCCAGTAGACGCCCCGGTCGGAGCGGGCCGCGGAATCACGTGCGAACGTCGCTAGGAAGCGGCCGGTGAAACCGGGAACGACAGTCAACTCCCCCGCATCCAGCCCGGCGACCGGATCGGCGACAACCTCAAGCCGCACCGCGGCACCGGTACCGCGCAGGGCGCTCGCATACAGATGGCCCAAGACCTGCGACTGCGGATCCGGCGACATCCCCACACTCAGCGGCGGCGGCCCCGGATGGGCAGCACAACCGGCGATCAGCACAGCCGCGAATCCGAGCGCCAGGCGACGCAGGTGATGTCCTAGCGGCCTGGGCACCGTGCGCTCTACGACGCGGAGTCGGCGGCCGCCGCAACAGCCGCCGCAACGGCCGGCTCGACCCGGGGGTCCAGCGGGCTGGGAACGATCCGGTCTGGCGCCAGCTCATCGGCGACGACGGAGAAAATCGCCTCTGCTGCAGCCAACTTCATCGCCTCGGTGATGCGGCGCGCACCGGCGTCCAGCGCACCACGGAACACCCCGGGGAAGGCCAGCACGTTGTTGATCTGGTTGGGGAAATCGCTGCGACCGGTCGCCACCACCGCCGCGTACTTGGCTGCCAGGTCGGGGTGGATCTCGGGATCGGGGTTCGACAGCGCGAACACCACGCCACCCGGCGCCATCGAAGCGATCAGCTCCTCGGGCACCACGCCACCGGACGCGCCCAGGAAGACGTCGGCGCCGGCCAGAGCCTCGGCCAGGCCGCCGGTCAGACCACGCGGGTTGGTCCGCTGCGCCAACTCAAGCTTGACGTCGTTCATGCCGGAACGCTCCGGATGCAGCACGCCCTGCGAATCGAGCACGATCATCTCCGAGACGCCCCGCGACAGCAGGATGTTCGCGCAGGCCACCCCGGCGGCGCCGGCACCGGAAACCACCACCCGCAGCGACGCGATGTCGCGGTCGAGCACCTTGGCCGCTCCCAGCAGCGCCGCCAAGGCCACGATCGCCGTGCCGTGCTGGTCATCGTGCATCACCGGGCAGTCCAGCGCCTCGATCACGCGCCGCTCGATCTCGAAGCATCGCGGGGCGGAGATGTCCTCCAGATTGACGGCGCCGAACGACGGGCGCAACCGCACCAGCGTCTCGACGATCTCGTCCGGATCCTTGGTGTCCAGCACGATCGGAATGGAGTCCAAGCCGGCGAACGTCTTGAACAGCGCGGCTTTGCCCTCCATCACCGGCAGGGAGGCCGTCGGGCCAAGATCGCCCAGCCCCAGTACCGACGTTCCGTCGCTGACCACGGCCACCAACCGGTGCGCCCAGGTGTAACGGGCCGCCAGCGTGTGGTCCGCGGCGATGGCGCGACTGACCTGCGCCACCCCCGGGGTGTAGGCGATCGACAACGCGCGCTGGGTGTCCAGCGGGGTTTTGAGGTCGACGGAAATCTTCCCGCCCGTGTGGGCTTCGAAGATCTCTTCGTCTCCGATGACGATCGGCGAGCTGTTCATCGCAAGGTTCTCGGGCATCGATAGTCCAGGGTACTTCGCTGGCTTTGCATTCTTTCGATCGGCTGGGGCAGCCAGCGCATCCCGCGTGCGCATCTACGCGCTTTCGCTGATGTTTTGCCGACCTGGCGGGTCGCATGCTGGCTAACATGAGCGAACGCACGGACACGCCGGCAGTGAACTGGAGTGAGTTGGGCGTGAGCGAACTCCCGACCGGAACGGTGACGTTGCTGCTGGCCGACGTCGAAGGCTCCACGCGGCTCTGGGAGACCCAGGCCGAACAGATGGCGGCCGCCATCGCGCGCCTGGACCACACCCTCGCCGAAGTCCTCGCCGCCCATGACGGGGTGCGCCCCGTCGAACAAGGCGAGGGCGACAGCTTTGTGGCGGCGTTCGCCCGGGCCAGCGACGCGGTCGCCTGCGCCTTGGCGCTGCAACGTGCACCGCTGGCACCGATTCGGCTCCGTATCGGTCTGCACAGCGGCGAGGTGCAGTTGCGCGGCCAAACCAGTGAGGCGGGCAACTACATCGGGCCGACCATCAACCGCACCGCCCGTATCCGCGACCTGGGGCATGGCGGCCAGACCATCCTCTCGGCAATCACCGAAGCCCTGGTCATCGACCGGCTTCCCGCCGGTGCCTGGCTCATCGAGTTGGGCAGCTACCCGCTGCGCGGGCTGCCCCGTCCCGAACGCGTGCTGCAGCTGTGCCACCCGGATCTGGGCAACGACTTTCCACCACTGCGAGCATCCACGGCCGTCGCGGCCACCAACCTGCCCCCTGCGCTGACCAGCTTCATCGGACGCGGCGCCCAGATCGATGACGTACGGGCGTTGTTGGGCGACAGCCGGTTGGTCACGTTGACCGGTTCGGGTGGCGCAGGCAAGACCCGGCTCGCGGTGCAGATCGCGGGCCTGCTGGCAGACCAATTCGCCGATGGCGTCTGCTATGTCGACCTGGCGCCGATCACCGATCCGGAGCTGGTGCCGATGATCGCGGCTCGGGCGCTAGGCCTGCCGGATCAGCCGGATCGCTCCGCGATGGACACGCTGATCCGCTGGATCGGCGAGCGGCATCTGCTGATGGTGCTGGACAACTGCGAACATCTCCTCGATGCGTCCGCAGGGCTGCTGCTCGGCCTGCTCGGCGCCTGCCCACAAGTGATCTTCCTGGCCACCAGCAGAGAACCGATCGCGGTGGACGGTGAAGTGGTCTGGCGGGTGCCCTCGCTGTCGCTGGCCGACGAGTCCATCGCCTTGTTCACCGACCGAGCCCGCCACGCCCGTCCGGACTTTCACCTCACCGACGACAACGCCGCCGCGATCGCGGAGATCTGCCGGCGCCTGGATGGCATGCCGCTGGCGATCGAGCTCGCGGCGGCGCGGGTGCGAGCGTTGTCGCTCGAGGAGATCCTCGAGGGGTTGCACGACCGGTTCCGGCTGCTCACCGGCGGTTCGCGCCGCGCGGTACGTCGCCAGCAGACGCTGCACGCCTCCGTCGACTGGTCGCATGCCCTGCTCACCGATCCCGAGCGGGTGTTGTTTCGGCGACTCGCCGCGTTCATGGATGGCTTTCATCTCGACGCCGCCCAGGTCGTGGCCGGATGCGGAGCCATTGCGAGCCATCAGGTGCTCGACCAACTCACCTTGTTAGTGGACAAGTCGCTCGTGATCGCTGAAAACACAGGCGGCCGAACGCGATACCGGATGCTGGAGATGGTGCGCCAGTACGCCATGGAAAAGCTGGGCGAGTCCGGTGAAGCCGACGTCATCCGTGTCCGCCACCGCGACCACTACACCGCGATGGCGGCCGCACTGGACAACCCGCCCCATGACGGGCACGAACTGATGCTGTCGCGAGCAGATGCCGAGATCGACAATCTCCGTGCCGCTTTCGCGTGGAGCCAAGAGAACGACGAGCCAGAGCAGGCCCTGACCCTCGCCTCATCACTCCTTCCGCTCTGGCTGGGACACGGCCGCATCGCCGAAGGCGTGGCCTGGTTCGACGCCGTGCTGCGCGACAGTGCGGCGCGAGGTATCGACCTGGCCCGCCCGGTACGGGCCCGGGCCTTGGCCGATCACGCGCTGCTGAACGCATGGGGCCTGGCGTTGAACAGCTTGGACGAAGCGCAGGAGGCGGTCGCGATCGCCCGCGACCTCGACGATCCGGCGCTGCTGGCCCGGGCGTTGACCTCCTGCGTCAGCATTGCCGCCTACAAGGCGGAAGTGGCGGCGCCGTACTTCGCCGAAGCGATCGAGCTGGCCCGCGCACTGGATGACCGCTGGCGGCTGAGCCAGATTCTCGGTTGGCAGACCTACGCGGCGGCGGTGACCGGTGACCTCAATGGGGCCTTCGCGATCGGCCAACAGGGGCGCGAACTAGCCGATTCCATTGGCGACCAGTTCCATTCCCGCTACTGTCGCAACTGGCAAGGCATGGCACGCTACATGCAGGGCGATTTGGCCGGGGAGATCGCGCGCTGTCGCGAGATGATCGTGGAGGCGGACGGCGCGGCAGACCTGCTCAACCGGTTCCTCGGCTTGCAGAACCTGGCTCTGGCGTTGGCTTTTCGGTGCGAGACGGACCAAGCGGCCGAGGCGTTGGCGGCGCTGATCGAAACCGGCTCCGAACTCAGCGGCGTGCACGAGGGCGTCGCCTATATGGCGGTGGGGTTGGTGGCATTGGCCCGTGGCGACGCGGCGGCAGCCGAGTCGGCCCACGAGCGGATGTGGCATCACATCGGTGTCTACGACCAGATAGCAGCCATATTCCGCTGGTGCAGAGCCGAAACAGCGCTGACGCTGGGCGATCTGCCTGCCGCACAGCAATGGGCCGACGACGGCGTCGCGGCAACCACGGGGTGGTACCGGATGATGAGCCTCGTCCCGCGTGCGCGCGTGGCGATTGCCCGGGGCGAACCCGAGCGAGCCGAGCGCGACCTTTACGAAGCGCTCGCGATCGCCGCCGAGTCCAACGCTCAGACCGGGGTCGCCGAGGCCTTCGAGTGTCTGGCCGCCACGGCCTCGCGCGCCGGCAGCACCCAGGAAGCCGCCCGGCTGTTCGGTGCCGCCGACGGAATCAGGCAACGCACCGGTGCCGCCCGATTCACCATCCACGACGCCGACTGGCACACCTGGCTGACCGCATTGCGGGAGTCGATGGACGACAACACCTTTGACTCCGCTTGGGCCGAGGGCGCCGCACTGTCCACCGCGGACGCCATCGGCTACGCGCTGCGCGGGCGCGGGGAACGCAAACGCCCCGCCAACGGCTGGGGATCGCTCACCCCGACCGAGCTCGACGTCGCCCGGCTGGTCAGCGACGGACTGTCCAACAAAGACATTGCCGCTCGGCTCTTCGTTTCACCGCGCACCGTGCAGACGCATCTGACGCACGTCTATACCAAGCTCGGGCTCACCTCCCGAGTGCAGCTCGCACAGGAAGTCGCCCGCCGGGCTTAGCGCCTCAGATCAGGCCCAGGCCGGTGACGGCCTCGCGCTCCTCGGCCAGCTCAGCGGTCGAAGCATCGATCCGGCTGCGGGAGAAGTCGTCGATCTCCAGGCCCTGCACGATGCTCCAGTCACCGCCGGAGGTGGTGACCGGGAACGAGGAGATCAGGCCCTCCGGCACACCGTACGAGCCGTCGGAGACCACGGCCATCGACACCCAGTCGTTGTCGGGGGTGCCGAGCAGCCAGCTCCGCGCTGCGTCGACGGTGGCCGACGCGGCGGAGGCCGCCGACGAGGCACCACGGGCGTCGATGATCGCCGCGCCACGCTTGGCGACGGTGGGGATGAAGTCGTTCTCGATCCAGGCCTGGTCGTTGACGACCTCGGCGGCGTTACGCCCGCCGACCTCGGCGTGGAACAGGTCCGGGTACTGGCTCGCGGAGTGGTTGCCCCAGATCGTCATCTTCTTGATGTCGGTGACCTTGGCACCGGTCTTGGCGGCCAGCTGCGAGATGGCCCGGTTGTGGTCCAGGCGGGTCAGCGCGGAGAAGCGCTCGTTGGGGATGTCGGGGGCGTTGGTCATCGCGATCAGCGCGTTGGTGTTGGCCGGGTTGCCGGTCACACCCACCCGGATGTCGGAGGCCGCGACCGCGTTGAGGGCCTTGCCCTGCGCGGTGAAGATCGCACCGTTGGCCTCGAGCAGGTCGCTGCGCTCCATGCCCGGACCACGCGGGCGGGCGCCGACCAGCAGCGCCAGGTTGACGCCGTCGAAGATCGTGTTCGCGTCCGAGCCGATCTGCACACCCGACAGCAACGGGAAGGCACAGTCGTCGAGCTCCATGACGACACCCTCGAGCGCCTTGAGGGCAGGCTCGATCTCCAGCAGGCGCAGTTCGATCGGCCGGTCGGGGCCGAGCAACGAGCCGCTGGCCAGGCGGAACAACAGGCTGTAGCCGATCTGGCCGGCGGCGCCGGTGACGGCCACCTTGAGTGGGGTTTTGCTCACGTCAAGTGCTCCTCGAACGAGTTCGGCTGGTCTGGCTTTGGTCCGGGTCGAAACTAGCGCACCGGCGTCGTCGCCGAAAGTTCGGGACCTCCCGCCCTGGATCGCACTCACCGTGCACGTTGGCGGCAGACGCGTAGCATTTGACCGGCACCTGCGCCGGAGGGAGAGCGGCCATGACGGCGTTGCAAGACCCGACACCCCGAGTGCTGGTCGACTGCGGTGTCTATGCAGACGGCGAGCGGATTCCCGGCGAATTCACCCCCGCCGGCGCACGGGCCAAAGTGCGCGAGATCGAGGCCGGTGGCCAAGAAGCATTCGTTTGGGTTGGCCTGCATGAGCCGGGCGAGGCCCAGATGCAAGGCGTCGCCGCCACCTTCCAACTGCACCCGCTGTCCGTCGAAGACGCTGTTCAGGCGCATCAACGGCCCAAGCTGGAGCGCTACGACGACACCTTGTTCCTGGCGCTGAAGACCGTCAACTACGTACCGCACGAATCGGCGGTGCTGCCGCGCGAGATCGTCGAAACGGGCGAGATCATGATCTTCGTCGGCAAGAACTTCGTGGTCACCGTCCGGCATGGCGAGCACAGCGGCTTGGCGCAAGTCCGCAAGCGGATGGACACCGATCCCGAGCAGATGCGGCTGGGTCCGTTTGCCGTGATGCATGCCATCGCCGACTACGTGGTGGACCGCTACGTCGAAGTGACCAACCTCATGGAAAGCGACATCGACGTCATCGAGGAGACGGCGTTCGCACCCGGCACCCGCACCGACGTCGAACCGATCTACCAGATCAAGCGCGAGGTCGTCGAGTTGCGGCGCGCGGTCGCGCCACTGTCGGTGCCGTTTGAGCGGATGCAGACCGACTACCGGGATCTGATCTCCAAAGAGGTGCGGCGCTATCTGCGCGACGTCGCCGATCATCAGACCCGCGCCGCCGAGCAGATCGCCGGCTACGACGAGTTGCTCAGCTCGCTGGTGCAGGCCGCGCTGGCGCGGGTGGGCATGCAGCAGAACACCGACATGCGCAAGATGTCGGCCTGGGCCGGCATCATCGCCGTCCCGACCATGATCGCCGGCATTTACGGCATGAACTTCGACCGAATGCCGGTGCTGCACTGGGCGTTCGGCTATCCGATGGTGGTAGCGGGCATGTGTGTGATCTCCGCGGTGCTCTACCGCGCGTTCCGCCGCAACGGCTGGCTCTAAGCCGCGGTTACTGAGGCTGGGACGCTGGGCGGCCCGGGTCGAAGACGTCCACACCGTCGGCGCGCCAGGCCTCGCGCATCGCCTCGGCGCCCTTGAGCCGCACCCACGCGGCCTCGGTCGCAGTGATCGGAGTGGCCGACAAGAACCGCACCGGCTCCCGCGGCGGCTCCAGCGCGAGTTCGGCGATGTCGCTGTCGCCCAGCAACACCGCGGTGAACGGCACCGGACCCGACGGCCCGGTCCACAGCGGACCCCCGAGGTCGATCAGCGCATCGGGCGCCAGCACCACCCCTTCGACGACCGGCGCGGCCGCCACCGCCGCAAGGCTGCGGGCCAGCCCGGTGTCAGAACCCGAGGAACGCAGGCTCACCACGATTTCAGCCCGGGGACCGTGCACCGGATCGGCGACCAGCTCGCCGGGGTCACCCATCGGGTGGCGCGAGCAACCGGCCGAGACGTAATGCACCATCCGGTCGGGCCCGGGGCCGAACCGCAACACCTCGATGGGCTCGACACCCAGAAACGTCACCCGCGCGGTGTCGGGCTCGGCAGCGACGCCCGCGAAGTGCCGCCGGACATGCTCACGCAGCCGGTCCAGATGTTCACTCACCGGCGGGTCACCGCCCAGCCGGCGCGACGCTGAGGTTCACCCCGGTCTTGGCGTCGAATACGACCACCTTGTCGGGGTCCAGCGCCAGCTCGATCGGCTGCCCGCCGGCCGCTTTCGACGCAGCGGGAACCCGGGCCACCAGATCGTTCTCGGCTGGTGCGTCGCCGGATTCGGTCGGGGTGAAATACAGGTACTTGTCGGCACCCAGCGATTCGACGAGGTCGACGCGGGCCGCGAACTTCACCGCGCGACCACGCTGCGCGTCATCGAGCAGCGCGGCATCGCCCAAGTGCTCCGGGCGTACCCCGATGACCACCTCACCGCCGGCCGGTGCGGGATGCCTGCCGATCGATTCGCGAGTCGCCGCGTCGAGCGGTACCGCACCGATGGGCAGGCGTGCGCCGGTCGCGGTCAGCGTGCCCGGGAAGAAGTTCATCGCCGGGGAACCGACGAAACCGGCGACGAACAGGTTGGCGGGCCGCTCGTAAAGCTCGTCGGGTGTGCCGACCTGCTGGGCGATCCCACCGTGCATCACCACCACCCGGTCCCCGAGCGTCATCGCCTCGGTCTGGTCGTGCGTGACGTAGACGGTGGTGGTGCCCAGCCTGCGCTGCAGCCGGGCGATCTCACTGCGCATCTGCACGCGCAGCTTGGCGTCGAGATTCGACAGCGGCTCGTCCATCAGAAATGCCTTGGGGTGCCGCACAATCGCCCGCCCCATCGCGACCCGTTGACGCTGGCCGCCGGAGAGCTGCGAAGGCTTGCGATCCAACAGCTCAGTCAGGTCCAGGATCTTGGCCACCTCCGCCACCTTTTCGGCGATCTGCGGCTTGCGCATCTTGGCCAGGGTCAGCGGGAACGCGATGTTCTGCCGCACCGTCATGTGCGGGTAGAGCGCGTAGGACTGGAAGACCATGGCGATGTCGCGGTCCTTAGGTGCGCGCTCGTTGACGCGTTCGCCACCGATGCGCAACTCCCCCGACGAGATCTCCTCCAGGCCGGCGATCATGTTCAGCGTGGTGGATTTACCACAGCCCGACGGCCCCACCAGAATGATGAACTCACCGTCGGCGATGCTCAGCGACAGATCTTTCACCGCCACAGCGCCATCGGGGTAGCTCTTGGTGATGTGGACGAGTTCGATCTCTGCCATCGGCCTATCCCTTCACCGCGCCGGAGGTCAGTCCCGCCACGATCCGTCGTTGGAAGATTAGAACAAAGACGATGATCGGCACGGTGATCACCATTGCGCCCGCCGCGATCGATCCGGTCGGCTCCTCGAATTGCGAACTGCCGGTGAAGTTGGCGATCGCGACCGGCGCGGTGACCGAGGCTTTGGTCGCCGTCAGCGACAACGCCAGCAACAGGTCGTTCCAGGCGAAGATGAACACCAGAATCGCTGCGGTGACGATGCCCGGCGCCGCCAGCGGCGCAATCACCTTGCGGAACGCCTGCCCGGGGGTGGCGCCGTCCATTTTGGCCGCCTTCTCCAGGTCCCACGGAATCTCAGAGAAGAACGCCGAGAGGGTGTAGATCGCCAGCGGCAGCGCGAAGGTGATGTAGGGAATGATCAACCCCAACCAGGTGTCAAACAGCCCGGTGGCGCGCTCGATGTTGAAAATCGGTGTCACCAGCGATATCTGGGGGAACATCGCGATCAGCAGGGCCGCCCCGACCAGCAGCCGCTTGCCGGGGAACTCCAGGCGAGCCACCGCATAGGCGGCCATCGCCCCTATCACCACCGCGATCACGGTGGTGATCAGACCGATGCCCACCGAGTTGATCAGTGCCGAGCCGAAGACGTCACCGGCGAAGATGCCGCGGTAGTTGTCCAGGGTCACGGTGGACGGAATCAATCTGCCGTCCTTGACCGTTGATGTCGGTTTGAGCGACAACGAGAAGATCCACAGCACCGGCACCAGCGCGTAGAGCACCACGGCCAGGTCGATGATCAGCCACGCGGTGCGGCGGCGAAGCTCGGTCATTTCTGGCTCGATCCCGGTGCCGCGGCACCAAACACTTTCACGAACACCCACGCGATCAGCGCCACACAGACGAAGATCAACACCGAGATCGCCGACCCCAAGCCCACGTTGAATCCCTTGAACAGGTTGTCGTAGCCCAGGATCGATACCGAGCCGGTGCTGTTGGAGCCGTTGGTGAGCACGTAGATGTTGTCGAAGATCCGGAAAGCGTCGAGCGTGCGGAACAGCAACGCCACCAGGATCGCCGGTTTCATCATCGGCAGAATGATGGTGACCAGTCGACGCCAGGCGCCGGCACCGTCCATCTGGGCGGCCTTGAGCAGTTCGTCGGGCACCAGTGCCAGCCCGGCCAGCAACAGCAGCGCCATGAACGGCGTGGTCTTCCACACCTCGGCCAGCACCACGATCCCCAGCGACGGCAGTTGGTGGGTCAGCGGCGCACTGCCGGTCGGTAACAGATTGGCCAGGTAGCCGGTCCCGGGCGTCCAGGCGTAGTACCAGCTGTAGGCGGCCGCGACGGTGACGATGCCGTAGGGCACCAGCACCGCCGTGCGCACCATGCCCTTGGCGAACAGACTGCGGTGCATCACCAGGGCCAGCGCCAGGCCGAAGACGAATTCGAAGACCACCGAGACCACGGTGATGCCCAGCGTCACCGCGAACGCGGTCCACCAATAGGAGTCGGTCAGGGTGGTCTGATAGTTGGCCAGCCCGACGAACGCGGTGTCGTCCGGAGTGGCCAGGTTGTAGCGCAGCAGGCTCAGCCAAATCGCGTAGCCGATCGGATAAGCCGTCACGGCCAGCATCAGGGTCACCGCCGGCGCGATGAGCGCCACCGCGAGCCGGCGCTGCGAACGGACGTCATCGGCGCGGGAGCCGGCGCGAGTCACGGGATCAGTCCTTTGCCGTCGATGGCCTTTTGCACCTGCACGGTGAGCTCATCGGCGGTGCGCTCGGGGTCGATGGTGCTGATCGGCGCCAGCGTGGCCGATATCCGGGTCGACACCGCCTGGTAGACCGGCGTCACCGGTCGCACCGCAGCGTCGGTGAGCTGCTGACGGATCACGTTGTGCTGCGGGTATTTCTCTTGAAACTGGGGGTCGGCGTACACCGAGGCGCGCACCGCGGGCAGCCCACCCTCGATCGCGAGATACTTCTGGTTCGCGGCGTTTCGCAGGCAGCGCACCGCTTCGAACGCTTCTGCGCGATGCCGGGTGGTCTTGGCCACCGCCAGGTTCAATCCACCGAGGGTCACTTTTGCCGGATGCCCCGGCAACACCGCCGGATACGGCGCATATCCGAGCACGTTGCGGCTGGCCTCGTAGGCAATGCGGTACTGCTCGTCGCTGGGCGCAAAGGCGCCGATGCCGTCGATACTGCCGGCCAGATCCGAACGCCCTTGCAGCGGAAGGAACCCCACCCCGCCCTTGACGGCGTTTTCCAGCATGGACGGCAGCACGAAGGGCCAGTTGACCTCCAGCGCCGCCTTGCCCTGCTCAAAGGCCAGCCGGGCGGTGCCCTCATCGGTCTGGGTGATCGACGGGTCGGCGCCCGGCGCGGTCGCCACCGCCTTCATGACCCGCAGCGCGGCGACGGTGGCGGCCCGGTGCTCAGCGGTGTCGGTGAGGGTGACCGTCTTGCCGTCGTCGCCCAGAACCCTTCCCCCGGCGCTTTCCAGCAGCGTGTTGAACCACACCACCAAACCCTCGTACTGCTTGGCCTGCACCGCGATCCAGCTGGGCTGGCCCGCGCTGCGCAACCGGGCCGCCTCGGCGATCATCTGATCCCAGGTGGACGGCGCGGACTTCATCAGATCCGGCCGGTACCAGAGCAATTGGGTGTTGGTGACGAGCGGTGCGGCGTAGAGCCGATCGTGCCAGCGGCCAGTCGCCAGCGGGCCCGGCAAGGTATCGTCTGCGGCGTCGGCCTCGGCCTTGCCGGCCGGATCCTCAGCCAGTGGCAAGGCCCAGCCGGCCTCGGCGAACTCGGCGGTCCACACCACATCCAGGCCCATCACGTCCAAGGTGCGGTCGTTGCCGGTCAGGCGACGGGCCAGTTGCAGGCGCTGGTCGTCCGCGGCACGCGGCAGGCTGAACTGCTGCACCCGGTACCGGCCACCGGCCGCTTCGGTGCAGCGCGCCGCGATCACCCGGAACGTCGCGGTGTCGTTGGCCGGGGTATAGACGCTGATCACAGGGACATCGGCGGACGGCCCGGACGAACCGCAGGCCGATCCCGCCGACGCAACGGTCAGTGCGATCAGCGCAGCCGCGCCCAGCCGCCGTACGCGACCGCGCCGACTCGCCACGCCACCCGCCTCCCGTTGCCGTTTCGTGCCACGACGGTAAGGCCGCCTGACCGCGCTATGCAACAACGCAGAGTCAGAGCGTCAGCTTCGCCAACAGGTCCCGGCCCTGCTCGGCGCTCTGCGGGTCGCACAGCACGTCGTAGCGGCCCGCGACCAGTTGCATGGTCGAACTGAAATCCCTTGTACCGCGGGCCATCGCGTAAGGGACCGATGAGGTGATCAAGCCGAAGAACACCCCGGCGATCAGGCCCGTCACCAGCGCCTGGGTCGGGTTGTCGCTGAAGATGCCCAGCACCAGGCCGATGAACAGGCCCAGCCAGGCTCCGGTCAGCACGCCACCGCCCAGCACCTTGGGCCAGGTGAGCCGGCCGGTGACCCGCTCGACCTGCATCAGGTCGACGCCGACGATCGTCACCTGGTGCACCGGGAACTGCTGGTCGGACAGGTAGTCCACCGCGCGCTGCGCCTCGGCGTAGGTGGGGTAGGAACCGATCGGCCAGCCTTTCGGCGGGGTCGGCAGCCGGCCCACATCACGGCGTCCCGGCGCACCTGCAGCGCCGAGTGGATCGGGAGTCTGTCCGGGCTGGAACGGGCTGGTCATGGGATTTCTCTCTCCTCGCTCCGGGAAGCGGCTGTCGGACGACAGGCCGGTCGCGGCGCATCGGCTAGGTTGAACAGCATGACAGCTCACGGCGGGGATTCTGGCGAGAATCCACGAGGCAATGCCGACCAGCCCTGGGCGGACCCGGGTGCGCCCGCGCCCGACCAGGGCGGCTGGCCGTACCCGCCGAGCTTCGAGGGCTACCCGCCGGGCCCCGGCTATCCCCCGGCCAACGACACCGCGACGTTCCGGGTTATCGGGTCGCGG
>LZME01000153.1 GCA_001673575.1 Mycolicibacter heraklionensis
CAAGGTGCCGCGGGCTGGCGTGTCGTCAGCGAGAACCAGAACGGCGTCGACGTTGCGGTCCTGCACGAGGTCGATCCTGCACCGGCGCCCTCGCTGACCATCAGCTTGGACCGAGCGGTGCAGCGCGCCGCCCAGAACGCGGTCAACACCCGCGGCGACAAGGCGATGATGGTGGTGATCAAGCCGTCGACCGGTGAACTGCTCGCCGTTGCACAGAATGCGGCTGCCGATGCCGACGGCCTGGTCGCGACCAGCGGTCTGTATCCGCCCGGATCGACGTTCAAGATGGTCACTGCGGGCGCCGCGATCGAACGCGACATGGCGACGCCGAACTCCATGGTGGGTTGTCCCGGTGAACTCGACATCGGCCAGCGCACCATCCCCAACTACGGCGGATTCGACCTGGGCTTGGTATCGATGTCGCGGGCCTTCGCCAATTCGTGCAACACCACCTTCGCCGAGCTGGCCAGCCGGATGCCGCCGCGGGCGCTGTCGCAGGCGGCCAGTCGCTACGGGATCGGGGTGGACTACCTGGTGGACGGGATCACCACGGTCACCGGCTCCGTTCCGCCCACAGTCGACCTGGCCGAACGCACCGAGGACGGCTTCGGTCAGGGCAAGGTACTGGCCAGCCCCTTCGGCGTCGCGTTGGCTGCGGCGACGGTCGCCGCTGGACGCACACCGGTGCCCCGATTGATCGAAGGCCGGCCGACGGCGGTCAACGGTCCGGCAGCGGCCCCGGTGAGCGCGGAGATGCTCGACGGCCTGCGCGAGATGATGCGGTTGGTGGTGACCGACGGCACCGCACGCGACATCGCCGGCTGCGGCCCGGTCTACGGCAAGACCGGGGAGGCTGAATTCGCCGGTGGCTCGCACTCCTGGTTCGCCGGATACCGGGGTGACATGGCCTTCGCGTCGCTGATCGTCGGCGGTGGCAGCTCGCAGTACGCGGTCCGGATGACCAAGGTGATGTTCGACTCGCTGCCCGACAACTTCCTGCTGTAGCGGCGTAAATTGAGAACCCATGACGGGTCTCAGCGACGACATGGCCGAGCTGGCCCTGCGTATCTCGGATGCGGACCGCAACGGCACATTGCGCCGCCTGCACAACGCCGTTTCCCTCGGGCTGATCGACATCGGGGAGTTCGAGGAGCGCGCGGCGCAGGTGTCGCAGGCACGGATGCGCTCGGAGCTCGACACCCTGATCGGTGACCTGCCCGGCCCGCGCGCCATCGTCACCTCGGCCGCCGACCGGGTGGAGCTGCGTGGCTGGGCCGGGTCTCTCAAGCGCCATGGGGAGTGGATCGTGCCGACCCGGCTGGCATTGGTGCGACGTCTGGGTTCGGTTGACCTCGACCTCACCAAGGCCCGGTTCGCCGGGCCGGTCGTCGTGATCGAGCTCGATATGCGATTCGGCTCGGTCGACATCCGGCTGCCCGACGGTGCCAGCGCCTCGATCGACGATGTCGAGGTCTACGGCGGGAGCGCCCGCGATCGCCGCACCGACCCGCCCGCCGAAGGAGCTCCGCACCTGGTGCTGACCGGCCGCGTGGTGTGCGGCTCGGTGGATATCAGGGGTCCTCGGCGCAAGCTCCGCTGGCGGCGCTGACCAGCTCCGTTAAGCTGGCGTAATGCCAGTTCGTGCCCCGCTTTCTCCCGGCGTGCTGTCTCCGACGCTGCCGGTGCCCCGCTTGATCCCGCGTCCGGAATACGTCGGCCGCGCTACGGCTGCCGAGGGCTCCGAGCCGTGGGTGCAGACACCCGAGGTGATCGAGAAGATGCGGGTGGCGAGTCGGATTGCGGCGGGTGCACTTGCCGAGGCGGGCAAGGCCGTCGCGCCCGGCGTGACCACCGATGAACTGGATCGCATCGCCCACGAGTTCATGGTGGACCACGGCGCCTATCCTTCGACGTTGGGCTACAAGGGCTTTCCCAAGTCGTGCTGCACGTCGCTCAACGAAGTCATCTGTCATGGCATCCCGGACTCGACGGTGATCGCCGACGGCGACATCGTCAACATCGACGTCACCGCGTACATCGACGGCGTGCACGGCGACACCAACGCCACTTTCCTGGCCGGGGACGTCTCGCAGGAACATCGGCTGCTGGTCGAGCGCACCCACGAGGCCACCATGCGCGCCATCAAGGCGGTCAAACCCGGCCGCGCGCTGTCGGTGATCGGTCGGGTGATCGAGTCCTACGCGAACCGGTTCGGCTACAACGTGGTCCGTGACTTCACCGGTCACGGCATCGGCCCGACCTTCCACAACGGTCTGGTGATCCTGCACTACGACCAGCCCGAGGTCGACACCATCATCGAGCCGGGGATGACCTTCACCATCGAGCCGATGATCAACCTGGGGAGCCTGGACTACGACATCTGGGACGACGATTGGACGGTGGTCACCAGCGACGGGCAGTGGAGCGCCCAGTTCGAACACACCCTGGTCGTAACGGACGATGGCGCCGAGATATTGACGCTGCCGTGACTTTTGGCTGTTGTCTGTTGAGCCGCTAAGGGGGCCGTCAAAATCGCCCCGTGCCGCCGTAGGGGCTGTAGCGTGGCGCAGATGCCGGGGACGATGATGACCATCGACGGGTTCCCGATCCCGATCGATGTGGCGGGCCCGCAGAACGGGCCAGTCGTGGTCGTGCTCGCTGCGGCCCAGCATCCCCTCACCGCGTACGACGCCGTCTGCCAGCGACTGCACACCGCCTCACTGCGCACCATCGTGATCGGCGCAGACCCGCGTCTGACACCCAAGTCGGTGATCGGCATCCTCGATTCGCTGGGCGTGCAGTGCGGGGTGCTGGTGGGCGATCGGACCGGTGCCGACAACGCCTGGGAACTTGCCGCGACGCGCCCGGACCGCTTCACCGGGCTGGTGGCGCTCGACCGGGGACATCCCCGCGCGCCGGATCTGAGCGGCGCGATCCGCGACGAGCGCTGCCCTCCGGTGGAGATCAACACCACCGTGCTGGTCAGTTCCCGAGCCACGGCGTCGGTTGCCAACGCCAGCCAACGGTTCGTCTACGGCGAACACCGATTGGTGATGCTGCCCGGGCGGCGCAGTGCGAGCGAGTTCACCGCACAGTTCGCCATGGAGATCGTGTTGCGCGCCAGTACCTGGTAATACGCAGCGGGGGAGAGTAGGTTCCGGCGTAGCCGGCGATCGAGGACGCGTCGGCTGAAAATAATGAAATACGTATCTGGGGGGATACAGAATGCGGTCATGGGGGCAATCAATACCGGCGTTGCTGCGTGAACGAGCCGAGCAGTGGCCTGATCGGCCGGCGTTCACCTACATCGACTACGAGGTGGATCCGGCCGGGTACGCCGAAACCCTGACGTGGGCGCAAATTCTGGGGCGCACCGAGGCCGTCGCAGCGGAGGTGGCAGCAGTCGCCGCGCCGGGTGACCGCGTTGCGTTGCTCGCGCCGCAAGGGCTGGAGTACATCGCCGGGTTCTTCGGTGCGATGGAAGCCGGGTGCATCGTGGTGCCGTTGCCGGTACCGGCCTTCGGCAGCCACGACGAACGAGTCACCGCGGCGCTGAAGGACTGCGCACCGGTCGCGGTGCTCACCACATCCGCAGTCGCCGGCGACATCCACGGGTGCGTCGCCGCGGTCGGGGGTAGTGCACCCGAGGTCATCGAGGTGGATCTGATCGATCTCGACGCCTCCGTGTCCTGGCAAGGAACCGGCACGCTGCCGACGAAAACGGCGTTGCTGCAATACACCTCCGGTTCGACCGGCTCGCCGAGAGGTGTCGTGGTCTCGCACCGCAACGTTTTCGCCAACATGGAGCAGGTGATATCGGACTACTTCGGCGAGGACGGGGGAGCACCGCCGCCGGACACCACGCTGGTGTCCTGGCTGCCCTTCTACCACGACATGGGCCTGCTGTTGGGCGTGATGGGAGCCGTCCTACTGGGCCGCCATTCGGTCGTGATGAGCCCGATCGCTTTCCTGCAGAAGCCATCTCGATGGATCCAGCAGCTGGCCATCAATTCCTGCACCTTCACCGCCGGGCCGAACTTCGCGTTCGAGCTGGCGGCGCGCCGGACGACCGACGAGGACATGGCCGGCCTCGACTTGAGCAGAGTGCACACCATCTTGAGCGGCAGCGAGCGCATCCATGCCGCGACGATCCGCCGCTTCACCGACCGCTTCACCCGCTTCGGCCTGCCCGCCAACGCGTTGTCACCGTCATACGGGCTGGCAGAGGCAATGGTCTACGTCGCCTCGGCGCCGCGCGCGAACCGTCCGGTGATGGTTCGGCTCGACTACGAGAACCTGGTCGGTGGCACCGCCCAGGCGGGCCCGGGCGGGGCGGAGCTGGTCAGTATCGGTGCCCCGCGGGCATGCACGGTGCGGATCGTCGACCCCGAGACCCACACCGAGAACCCCGAGGGGCGCGTCGGTGAGATCTGGGTGCACGGTCCCAACGTCGCCAGCGGCTACTGGCACAACCCGGAGGCCACCGAGCGCACATTCGGCGGGCACCTCGAATCCCCGTCCGCCGGCACACCGGTGGGGCCGTGGTTGCGCACCGGAGACCTCGGCGTCATCTACGAGGGCGAGATGCTGGTGGTCGGTCGCATCAAAGACCTATTGATCGTCGACGGCCGAAACCACTATCCCGACGACATCGAGGCCACCGTGCAGGAGCTCA
The DNA here is from genome assembly GCA_001673575.1 of Mycolicibacter heraklionensis. Classification (GTDB taxonomy): domain Bacteria; phylum Actinomycetota; class Actinomycetes; order Mycobacteriales; family Mycobacteriaceae; genus Mycobacterium; species Mycobacterium heraklionense_A. The sequence goes on from LZME01000153.1 coordinate 4,676, forward strand.
CCGGTGGCCGCGTCGCAGCGGTGCCGGTCAGCGGTGAGGGCGGTGAGCAGCTGGTGGTCATCGCCGAACTCAAGAACCGGGGCACCACCGTGGAAGAGCAATTGGCGCGGATTGCAGCCCTGAAAAAAGATGTGGCGGCATCGGTTTCCCGATCCCATGGGGTCCGGGTCGCCGACCTTGTGCTGGTCGCTCCCGGATCGCTGCCGATCACTACCAGCGGCAAGATCCGCCGCTCCACATGTGCCGACTGCTATCGCACGGCCCAATTTCGTCGGCTGGAGCCCGTCGACTGACCGCGGGCGGGTAGCCTGACAGCACTCAAATGTCAGGGAAGACCGTCGTCGGCGAAGGAGCATAATGACCCGGCCCGCGATGCTCTCCCAGACCGAGCTGCAGCTACTCGTCACCTCCGGCGAGATCGACACCGTCGTGGTGGCATTCGCCGACATGCAGGGCCGGTTGGTCGGTAAGAGGGTCGGCGCCGAGCACTTTCTTGCCGAGGTCGCCGGACACGGCGTGGAGGCCTGCAGTTACCTGCTGGCCGTCGACGTGGAGATGAACACCGTCCCCGGCTACTCGATTGCCGACTGGGGAACCGGCTACGGCGACCTGGTGCTCAAACCGGACTTCGCGACGATGCGGCGCATTCCGTGGCTGCCCGGCACCGCCCATGTGCTGGCCGACGCACACTGGCCGGACGGCGGCCCGGTGGCGGTGGCACCCCGCCAGATTCTGGCCGCCCAAATTGCCCGGCTGACCGAGCGCGGGCTGGTTGCGTACGCCGCAACGGAACTGGAATTCCTGGTCTTCGAGGACAGCTACCGACAGGCGTGGGCCGGCGGATATCGCGGCCTGACACCGGGAACGGACTACAACGCCGACTACGGTCTGGTCGCCGGCACCCGCCTGGAACCGCTGCTGCGCGACATCCGGCTGGGGATGACCGGCGCGGGCCTGCGCTGCGAGGGCGTCAAAGGGGAGTGCAACACCGGCCAGCAGGAGATCACCTTCCGCTATGAAGAGGCGCTGAGGACCTGCGACAACCACAGCGTCTACAAGAGTGGCGCCAAGGAGATCGCCGACCAGCACGGTAAGAGCCTGACGTTCATGGCGAAGTTCGACCAACGCGAAGGCAACAGCTGCCATGTGCACCTGTCGCTGCGCAGCACCGACGGGTCTGCGGTGTTCGCCGATCCGGCCGGCCCGCACGGCATGTCGGCGTTGTTCCGCGCCTTCCTGGCCGGGGTGCTGGCCACGCTGCCCGAGCTGACCTTGTGCTACGCGCCGAATATCAACTCCTACAAGCGATTCGTCGGGGGCAGCTTCGCGCCCACGGCGATCGCGTGGGGTCTGGACAATCGCACGTGTGCGCTGCGAGTTCTCGGTCGCGGCGACTCGATGAGGGTGGAGTGCCGGGTGCCCGGTGGCGATGTGAACCCTTATCTGGCGGTGGCGGCGCTGATCGCGGCGGGGCTGCACGGCATCGACAACGATCTTTCGCTGCCCGAGCCGGTCGGCGGTGACGCCTATCGGGCCGGGCTGCCGCAGCTGCCCACGACGCTGGGCGGAGCCATGGAGCTGTTCGGCGAATCGGTGGTCGCGCGCAAGGCATTCGGCGACGAGGTCGTCGAGCATTATCTGCACAGCGCCCGAGTCGAATTGGACGCATTCAACGCCGCGGTGACCGACTGGGAGAGGGTTCGGGGTTTTGAACGCTTCTGACCCCGGCGGTTCAGTTGTTGGACTGACGACCTATCTGGACCGCGCGAAGTTCGGGGTCTGGGATGCGCGGGCAGGACTGCTGCCCGCCCAGTACATCCAGGGCATCACCGCCGCCGGCGGCATCGCGGTGCTGTTGCCGCCGCAGCCGGTGACGCCCGAGATCGCGGCGCGCGTGCTCGACGGTGTCGATGCGCTGGTGATCACTGGCGGGCGCGATCTCGACCCCGCCGGGTATGGCCAGGCGCCGCACGACGAGACCGATCGACCCGACACCACCCGGGACGCATGGGAATTCGCCCTGTTGGCCGAGGCGATGCGGCGCGGCATGCCGGTGTTGGGGATCTGTCGTGGCGCCCAAGTGCTCAACGTGGCGCTTGGTGGGACGCTGCACCAGCACCTGCCGGATGTCATCGGTAACGCCGGGCACCGAGCGGGCAACGGCGTCTTTACCCCGATGCCGGTCCGCACTGTGGCCGGCACCCGGGCGGCCGAGCTTCTCGGCGAGAGCTGCCAGGTGCAGTGCTACCACCATCAGGCGATCGCCGAGGTGGGTGCGAAACTTGTGGTCAGTGCGCGCGATGACGACGGGGTCATCGAGGCGATCGAGCTTCCCGGGGAGGACTTCGTGCTCGCGGTTCAGTGGCATCCCGAGGAATCCCCGGACGATCTGCGGCTGTTCGCCGCGATCGTGGCGGAGGCGGGCAAGTTTGAGCGGGCGCGGGTAAGCGAATGAAGCACGAACTGACCAACCCGGCCACCGGGGCGGTCTTCGCGACCGTCGACCACGTCGAAGCCGCCGCCGTCGACGACGCCGTGCGCCGGGCACAGGCCGCCCAGAAGCGGTGGTCCAAACGCGCTCCCGCCGAGCGGGCCGCCGCGCTGCGAGACTTCGCCGCGATCGTCGACACCCACATCGACGAACTCGCCGCCCTCGAGGTCACCAACTCCGGCCATCCGGTGTCCGCCGCCGAATGGGAAGCCGGGCACGTCCGCGACGTGCTGCAGTTCTATGCTGCCAGCCCGGAACGGTTGTCCGGCAAACAGATTCCGGTCGCCGGTGGACTCGACGTCACCTTCCACGAGCCGCTGGGCGTGGTCGGGATCATCACCCCGTGGAATTTTCCGATGCCGATCGCCGCGTGGGGTTTCGCGCCGGCGCTGGCCGCCGGCAACTCGGTGTTGATCAAGCCGGCCGAATGGACACCGCTGACCACGCTGCGCTTGGCCGAACTGGCCGCGGAGTCGGGGCTGGACCCCGATCTGCTGCAGGTACTGCCCGGCCGCGGCGCGGAGGTGGGGGAGCGTCTGGTCACCCACCCGGACGTGGCCAAGATCGTGTTCACCGGTTCCACCACCACCGGCACCCGGGTGCTGCAGGCCGGGGCGGCCGGGGTCAAGCGGGTCACGCTGGAACTCGGCGGCAAGAGCGCCAACATCGTGTTCGGCGACTGCGACCTGGAGCAGGCGGCGGCGACGGCGCCTTATGGTGTGTTCGACAACGCCGGGCAGGACTGCTGTGCGCGTAGCCGGATTCTGGTGCAGCGCAGCGTCTACGACCGCTTCATGGAGTTGCTGGAGCCCGCGGTGTCCGGTGTCGTGGTCGGCGACCCGACGTCCCGGGACACCGAGATGGGCCCGCTGGTGTCGCGCCCGCACTGGGAGAAGGTGGCCTCCTACGTGCCCGACGACGCGCCGGTCGCCTTCCGCGGTCAGGCGCCCACCGGCCCCGGTTTCTGGTTCCCTCCCACCGTCCTGACTCCCGCGGTCACCGACCGATGCGTGACCGAGGAGATCTTCGGCCCGGTGGTGACGGTACTGCCGTTCGAGGATGAAGCTGACGCCATCGCGATGGCCAACAACACCGTCTACGGATTGTCAGGCTCGATCTGGACCAACGACCTGTCCCGGGCGCTGCGCGTCTCGCGGGCGGTGGAAGCCGGGAACCTGTCGGTGAACTCGCACTCCTCGGTGCGTTTCACCACTCCGTTCGGGGGTTTCAAACAGTCGGGTTTGGGCCGGGAGCTGGGCGCGGATGCCCCGTTGGCGTTCACCGAGACCAAGAACGTATTCATCGCAGTGAAGGAGACGCAGTGACCGACCTGACCCAACGCCTGGCCGGACGGGTGGCCGTGGTGACCGGCGCCGGTGGCGGAATCGGCTTGGCATCCGCGCGGCGGATGCGCGCCGAGGGCGCCCAGATCGTGGTCGGCGACCTCGACCAGGCGGCGGGCGCCGCGGTCGCCGATGAGCTCGACGGCCTGTTCGTTCAGGTCGACGTCTCCGATCAGGACCAGGTTGATGCGCTGTTCGACACCGCGGCCCAGACGTTCGGCTCGGTGGACATCGCGTTCAACAACGCCGGTATCTCGCCGCCCGACGATGACCTGATCGAAACCACCGAACTGCCTGCCTGGCAACGGGTTCAGGACGTCAACCTGAAGTCGGTATACCTGTGCTGCCGGGCGGCGCTGCGGCACATGGCGCCCGCCGGGCGGGGTTCGATCATCAACACCGCCTCGTTCGTGGCGGTGATGGGTTCGGCCACCTCTCAGATCTCCTACACCGCCTCCAAGGGCGGTGTGCTGGCCATGTCGCGTGAGCTCGGGGTGCAGTACGCCCGGCAGGGCATCCGGGTCAACGCGCTGTGCCCCGGCCCGGTGAACACCCCGCTACTGCAAGAACTGTTCGCCGCCGACCCGGAGCGCGCCGCGCGCCGACTGGTGCACGTGCCGGTGGGCCGGTTCGCCGAGCCGGAGGAGATCGCGGCCGCGGTCGCGTTCCTGGCCAGCGATGACGCTTCGTTCATCACGGGCTCGACGTTCCTGGTGGACGGCGGGATCAGCTCGGCGTACGTCACACCGCTGTAGGTCTGGCCGGCGGCCAGCTAGGGTCCGTCGTCATCCTCATCGTCAGAACCGTTGTCGCCCAGCAGCTTTTCTCCGGTGATGGCAATGGTTGACCCGAGGTTGACCGTGGTCTAGGTGTGGCGGCGGCAGGGTTTGGGTGGTGCCGTCGTGGCGTTTGCGGGTTTTCCAGCCGCCTGACGTGATCAGTTGGTGGTGGGGGCCGCAGCGTAGGGTTAGGTCGGTGATGTCGGTGCGCTTGGTTTTCGCGTAGTTGTTGTCGTGGTGGACTTCGCAGTAGTAGCCGGCGACGGGGCAGTGGGGGTGGCTGCATCCGCGTTCTTTGGCGTAGAGCACGATTCGCTGCCCCGGTGCCTGGTCAGTCGAGTCTGGTTGCGGCCACCGACCACATTGGCAGATGGAGCCGGTGGTTCTCGAGTTCCGGCCGCAACGTCGCCAGTTGGTCCGGCAGGGTTTTCATCTGCGGTGCGACCCCATCGTTGGAATCCATCTGCGAAAGAAAATCCAACGCGCGTGGGCCGAAGGCGCCGACGTATGTGGAGGTGCCCAAGTGGTCCAGGCGCCAGCCGTTGGTATCGAGCATCCGGCTGAAGTTGTTCGCCGGTAGGCCGTCGAACTGCAAACCGTTGAGATTGTGTCGCCCGAGTTCGAACATGAACAATCGCGCGCCGGGGGCGGTAGCAAGGTGCAGTGCCTGGATGTAGCGCGCCTGCATTCGCTCGTCATGGGCGAAGACGTGATAGAAGGCGCTGTCGACGACAGTGTCGAACCGGCCCTCGAAGTCGGCCAGGCGTGTCGCGTCGGCGACCCGAAAGTCCACTGTCACTCCGGCGCGCTGCGCGTTGTGTCGGGCGTGCTCGATCGCCGCCGGTGACGCGTCAATCCCGGTGACCGAATACCCCTGCGAGGCAAAGTAGATCGCATGGTGGCCGGGACCAGTGCCCGGATCCAATACTTCTCCGCGCAACGCGCCGTGGGCGACGAGTTCTTGCACCACCGGCTGCGGACCGCCGATATCCCACGGAACCACTCCAGCGATCGTCTGCTCGCCGCGGTACATCGCGTCAAAGGTCGGGTCAGCCTGCATCGATCTCTCCTCTCTATCACTGACCAAGAAGGACGTCTGTTCTCTGTATACTTGGTCAGTGACCAAGGATCAAGCTGTTGTGCGGGCGCGGGTCGGCCTTGGTGTCGAGGATGTCGTGCGTGCTGCGTTCGACGTTCTCGACCGTCATGGCATCGCGAAGCTCTCTACGCGCGCAATAGCAACGGAACTCAGCGTCAGCATGAACACCGTGATGTGGCACATCGGCGCCAAAGGGCGACTACTCGAGCTGATGGCGGACGCCATTGTCGCCGAGGTTGAGGTGGACTCGTTGCACGGTGACTGGCGCCAACGGGCGACCCAGTTGCTAGTCGGGTTGCGGCAGGCGATGCTGCGACACCGTGATGGTGCGCTCGTCGTCGCCGGAACCTTCCCGGTGCGGCCGTCGACCCTGGCCTTCAGTGACCGGCTGATCGCCGTGTTGTTGAGCGGCGGGGCTGCGTCCAAGCAAGCGGCTTGGACCGCTTGGAACCTCTTCTACTTCACCCTGGGTCTGGTCCAGGAGGAGCAGCGGGCGCCCGGTGCTTTGCCGGGCAGTCTGCAGGATGTCGTCGACGCGGCGGAGTTCCCCAGTTTGCATGCAGTACTGGACGATTTCCTCTCGGCTGACTACGAGGCCCGGTTCAGATTCGGCATCGATCAGATTGTGGGATCCGTCGGCTAGTGTCCTGAGTCATTAATTGCGGGTCAGTTGGTAAGCTGGGTTGTGCCCAGTCCCCAGGCTGCCGTAATTGTGT
>LZME01000154.1 GCA_001673575.1 Mycolicibacter heraklionensis
TGTTGGCCAAGGTCACCGAACTGGTCAACGTCGGCCTGGCCTACGGCATCCACGTGGTCGTGACCACGCCGAGTTGGCTGGAAGTGCCGTTGGCGATGCGTGATGGCCTCGGATTGCGCCTCGAGTTGAAGCTGCATGATGCCCGCGACAGCAACGTGCGGGTCGCCGGGGCATTGACCCGTCCGGCCGAAGCGGTGCCGGCCAACCAACCGGGTCGTGGTCTGACGATGGCCGCCGAGCATTTCCTGATCGCTGCACCGGATCTGGGCCAGATCGAGGCGATCAATGCTCGCCATCCGGGGTTGGCGGCACCGCCGGTGCGGTTGTTGCCGACCAACCTGGCCCCCGAAGAAGTCGGGGTCACCTATCCGGCGGTCGATCACGTGGTCATCGGGGTGCGCGAAGAGGACCTGGCACCGGTGCAGGTGGACTTCACCACCAACCCGCTGCTGCTGGTCCTCGGCGACGCCAAATCGGGCAAGACCACCCTGCTGCGCCACATCATCCGCACCGTGCGCGAGCACTCCAGCGCCGAACAGGTGGCGTTCACCGTGCTGGATCGGCGCCTGCACCTCGTCGACGAACCGCTGTATCCCGACAATGAGTACACCGCGAACGTCGATCGGGTCATCCCGGCCATGCTCGGCCTGTCGGCGTTGATCGGATCCCGGCGGCCCCCCGCCGGCTTGTCGGCAGCCGATCTAGCTGGATGGAGCTATGAAGGGCACACCCACTACCTGATCATCGACGACGTCGACTCCATCCCGGACACCCCGGCCCTGACCGGCCCGCATGCCGGGCAGCGGCCGTGGACCCCCCTGATCGAGTTGCTGTCGCAAGCAGGCGATCTGGGACTGCGGGTCATCGTCACCGCACGCGCCACCGGCTCAGCACACGCATTGATGACCAACCCGCTGCTGCGCCGACTCAACGACCTGCAAGCCACCACCCTGATGCTGTCGGGCAACCCCGCCGACAGCGGCAAAATCCGCGGCCAACGCTTCGCACGCCTACCCGCAGGACGCGCAATCCTCCTGGCCGACAACGACGAACCCACCTACCTACAACTCGTCAACCCACAATTCAGCCAAACCTTGACGCACTAGGAGAAGAACCCATGTCCCTTCTGAAGCTGAGGACCCCGTGATGGCCAACGCTGTGATACCGATCGTGCGGATAGCGGTCCTGGCCGAGAGTCGGCTGACAGAGATTGCGCTGCCCGCGGACCTACCGCTACGCGAAATCCTGCCCACCGTCCAGCGCTTGGTCGTGCCGACCGCACCCGATGAGGCCCAAGACAGTGCCGGCAACACCGACCGGCTCAGCCTTGCGCCGATCGGCGGCGCACCGTTCAGCCTGGATGCCAGCCTGGACACCGTCGGCGTGGTCGACGGGGACCTCCTGGCCCTGCAGCCGGTGCCTTCCGGGCCCTCGGCGCCCGGGATCGTCGAAGACATCGCCGATGCCGCGGTGATCTTCTCGGCCTCCCGGCGCAAGCCTTGGGGACCGCGGCACATCGGGGCCGGGGCACTCGCGGCCGCGATCGGATTGGTCTTGGCGGCAACGGGTCTGGCCGTCACCTATCGGGTGGTCACCGGAGCGCCGGCAGGGCTGTACGCGGCCGGCGCCACCGCCGTACTTGCCGTGTTCGCCGCGTTCGTCGCACGCCCACCGTATGACGGAGCGTTGTCCATCGCCGCGCTGGCGCCGATCGCCTCGGCACTGGCCTTGGCGGTGCCGGGGCAATTCGGGCCGGCACAGCTGACGCTGGGAGCCGCCGGCGTTGCTGCGTGGTCCTTGATTCGCGTCATCGGTTCGCGCCGCGACCTCGGATTCTTCACGGCAGCAACCGTGGTCGGCGGCGGCATTGCGCTGGCGGCGGCGGTCGAGGCACTGTGGCCACTGCCGCTCAGCAGCATCGGCGGCGGCCTGGTCGTGCTGGCCCTGTTACTCACCGTCTCGGCTCCGCAATTGTCTGCGCTATGGGCACGGCTGCCGCTGCCGGTCATCCCCGCGCCCGGAGACCCGACCCCGGCAGCTCCATCACTACGGGTGTTGGAGGACCTGCCGCGTCGCATACAGGCCAGCGAGAAGTACCAAACCGGATTCATCGCCGGTGGCGTGCTGCTCGGCGCACTTGGCTCGTTTGCCATTGCCGCGCAACCCGAAACCGTTCCGGCGTGGGGATGGTACGTGGTGGTGGCCAATGCGCTCGCGACTGCACTGCGCGCACGGGTGTGGGATTCCGCCGCGAGCAAATCCTGGCTGCTGGCCCAGCCTTACCTGCTGACGGTGGCGCTGCTGGGGCTCTACGGTGCAACGGGCCGCTACCTTGCCGCGCTGATCGCGGTGGGGGTCCTGGCCGCCTTGGTGTCGATATGGGTGCTGGCCTCGGTGATTCCGGCCGTCGCCGATCCGCACAGCTATTCGTTGCCGGTGCGCCGCCTGGTCGGCTTCCTTGCCTCGGGTCTGGACGCATCGCTGATACCGGTAATCGCCTACCTGGTCGGCATTTTCGCCTGGGTCCTCGATCGATGAGCCGTTCCCGAATCGGCCCGGCGCCCGGGTACTCCCGGGCGATCCGGTTCGGCGGTGCCGCCGGGGTCCTGGTCGCCGCGCTGTGGACATCCCCGCCGGTCTTGGCGATCACCCCGCCGACCGTAGACCTGGGCGTCGTACCGCCCAGCGGGACTCCCGGGCCGGTGCAAGCCACCCGGCAGAACAGCGAGTGCGGCACCACCGAGATCATCGCCGGCACCGATCTCAACGATCCCCCTGCCGCGCACGGGCAGATCGATCTTGCCGCTGCCTGGCAGTTCGCTCGCGGCGACGGCCAAACCGTGGCCGTCATCGACACCGGGGTGCGGCCCAGCCCGCGCCTTCCTGCCGTCGAGCCCGGGGGCGATTACATCGGCACCACCGACGGCCTCACCGACTGCGACGGGCACGGAACACTGATCGCCGGACTCATTGCCGGCCAGCCCGGCGACGACGGTTTCAGCGGCGTCGCGCCGGCGGCCCGGCTGCTGTCCCTGCGCGCCACGTCGGCAAAGATCACACCGGCAACCTCCAACGGTGATCCGGAGTTGGCGCAGGCGGCCTTGGCTGTGGCGGCCCTGAGTCGGGCGATCGTGCACGCCGCGGATCTCGGCGCACGGGTGATAGCGGTCTCTGCGGTGCATTGCGTGCCCGCCGACCGCAACATCGACCAGTCCGAACTCGGCGCGGCCATTCGCTATGCGGCGGTGGACAAGGACGCCGTTGTGATCGCCGCGGCCGGTGACAGCGGTGTCACCGGGTCGGTTGGCGGTGGAGCCGGTTGCCAGTCCAACCCGCTGACCGACCTGAGCCGACCAGACGACCCGCGCAGTTGGGGGACCGTCGTATCGGTGTCGATCCCCTCGTCCTGGCAGCCCTATGTGCTGTCGGTGGCGTCGCTGGCCACCGACGGCCAGCCCTCGAAGTTCACGACGGCCGGGCCGTGGGTCGGTCTCGCCGCGCCTGGCGAGAACATCGTGTCGGTGAGTAACCGCGATGACGGTGGCTTGGCCAACGCACTGCTCGGTGCTAGGCAGAAACCGGTGCCGCTCAACGGCACCGGTTACGCATCCGGTTATGTGGCCGGCGTCGCGGCGCTGGTTCGGAGCCGGTATCCGGAACTGAGCGCGGCGCAGGTGATCCACCGACTCACCGCCACCGCGCACAACGCGGCCCGTGCGCCGTCCAACATCCTTGGCGCCGGATCCGTTGACCCGGTGGCCGCGCTGACCTGGCAGCTGCCGACCGGTTCCGTCCCGGACGCGGAGCCGGTGAAACGGGTGGCCCCGCCTCCGCAACCGGAACCGAAGAACTACACGCCGCAGCTCGTCGCATTGGGCGGCGCAGCGGCGCTGGGATTGGCCGTCGGCGCCGCCGCAATCGCGGCACGCCGGAGAAAGGAGACCGCCCTGTGAGCACCCACCGATCACCCTGGCCCGGTACCGGCCGAATCGCCGTGGCGCTTTTCGCTGCGGTGGCCGTGGCCGCCGCCTACCCCTGGCACGCGGCACGCGGGCGTTGGGTGCTGGGCATCGGCATCGCCGTCGTAGCGGTCTTGTTGGCGCGATGGCGTGGGCTACCCCTGACGACGCTGCTGCGGCGCCGGGTGGCGCTCAACCGCGGCAAGCGCGGGGAACGCCGGGCCCGCAGGACAATCACGGACCCGCGGGTTACCGCGCTGCTGAACGTCGCGGCACCGCAGGATGACACCGATGCGCTTCCGCTGCCGCTGATCGCCCGCTACCTGGACCGTTATGGCCTGCGGGCAGACACGATCCGGGTCACCAGCCGCGACGTCGGAGACCCCGTCGGCGCACGGGAGCGGACCACATGGATCGGGTTGACCTTCTCCGCCGTCGACAATCTCGCTGCGCTGCAAGCGCGTTCCCCCGAGATCCCCCTGGACAAGACGGCTGCCGTCGTGGCACGCCGACTCGCCGATCACCTCCGGGAATCCGGTTGGGCGGCCAGCGCCGTCGAGCCGGACGATATCCCGCGCCTGGACTCCGCAGGCTCCCGCGAGACCTGGCACGGGATAGTGCAGGAAAGCGGAGACCACGTTGCCGCATACCGGCTTACGCCCGGACACGACTTGGCGGACCTGCTCGCGAAGGTCTGGGCCCACCCGGCACCTGAAACCTGGACAGCGCTCGAGGTTGCCGGCTCCGGCGACGATCAGACGCTGGCGTTCGCGGCCGCATTCCGCACCGAAGCCCAACCCGGCGCCGGTGGACCGCTGCCCGGTTTGAGTCCGCAACCGGGAGTCCAACGCGCGTCGCTGGCGGCCCTGCACCCGTCATCGGTGCAGCGCCTGGACGGCCATGCCGTTGTGGCCCGCGACTGGCTGACACGGCTCCGGTGGCCCAGCAGCACCGCGCGACGGTCGCCGGTTGATGCCACCCTGGGCTGAACAGTGGAGGCCCAATCGCCACGAAGGTTCACTGTTCCCTACGGCTGATCCCCCCGTAAGCGGGCCATCGAGCAATACCGACGACCGGCCACCGAGTCAGTCGGCCCTGGCCCCGGAGGCAAGCGGAGTGGCTATTCTTTGCCGATGGAAAGCCAAGCATCTGGCAGCCAAGGGCCATCCTCTGAGGAACTGCCAGAGCAGCCGCGAAGTGAGGCTGCCACCCAGCCTGCACGCCGTTCGCTTTCAGCGGTCCTAGTTGCCGTCGCGGTCGCGATGGCCATTGCGCTGACCTCCGCTGCGCTGGTCGCCGCTGTGCTGATTGTGATTCGCCGCAGCCACGAGCCGGCTGTCGAAGCGTCTGACAGCTCGTTGTCGAGCAAATGCGCGCCCAGCCCCGTGCCGCTTGCCCACCTGGACCACCGCGCCGCCGACGAGCCCAGGCTGGCGCTGCCCCAACCCAACGGCTGGGTCTTCGACGCCGCTGGCCCGCCGAGGCCGCCAATAGTTCGCGCGGTGATGGCTGGCCGAGAATTGGGTGCCTACGGTTTCGTGCCGAACACCGTTGTGACGCTTGAAAACCTCACCGATAAGGTCGAACTCCGCACTCCACAAGACGCACTCGAGTGGGAAAGCGCCGGAATAACCGGCATTGTCGACCAGAGCCGCGGCGTTATTTGCGGCTATCCCGCCGTCATCATTGCCTACAACGCCGACGACGAAGGCCCTGGCGGCATGGCACTTCGCAGGCGTGAGGTTACCTCCCTGATAGTTGCGGGTCAGGACAGTGGAAACAGGCTCTGGGCTGCCACGGTCACTATTCAGAGCAGGGATCCCAGTAACCCGGCCTACACCATCGCAAAACAGGCAATTCTCACTGGCTTCCAGTTCGCCTTCGCCGGCGACTAGTCGGATTGCAGGGCGATGCGCAGCGCGTCGATCTGGTCGAGTTCGGCTTGCCCGGCCTGCACGTGGACGGCATGCAAAGAGCCATTCCAGGCAAAGGGTGGCTGGTAGTCATCGGCGACCGGCAGGCCTCGGTCGTAGCCCAGTGTGAGATGGGTTCCGCCATGCTGCCAGATGAACGGAAGCGCATGTTCGGTTGTCGTGCTCGCGACCACGGTGTCGTCGACGACGGCGTCGACGGCGACGCCCCCGGACACCAGGCGCAGAACGCAGCCGATGAGATGACGCCCGGGCGGCACGCGCTGTTCGGACTGCAGCTGCAGGGTGCCACTGGGCAGCGCGACGGCAACATGCAACCTGCCATCGATGACGTAGGAGGCCAAGCCGCCGTTGCGGTCACCGATGGCAAACAACACCCCGCTGGCCGCATCCTGCTGCGGCACATCGACATCGGCGAGAATGTGGCCACCGCCGGCCAGCATCGGCAGCGCCTCATCGAGAACCGGACCGGCCTGCGGATACAGCGTGACCTTCAGGCCAACCGGATACCGTGGTTGCGCGGCGGCAGACAACCGCCCGATCAGCGAGTCAAGCAGCGGCAGAACATTGTTGGCGGCAGCTTCCTGCGACCACTGCTCCTGTAGCTGCTCGACTATGTCGGGATGCTGGTCTGCGAGATCGTCAGACTCCGAGAAGTCCTCGTCGAGGCGGAACAACGACCACCGATCGGTCTCGAAGTCGCGGCTTCCGGTCAGCAGTGAGTCCTCGTCCATCACACCGACCGGAACGTGGTCGGTGGTCGCCTTCCAGCCGTCGGCGAAGATCGCCCGCGATCCCATCATCTCGAAATACTGCAGCGAACGCGGGTTCGGTGCCGCAGGATCGGTGAACGAGGGCAACAGGCTGGCTCCCTGAACCGGCTGCTGGGCAATGCCGTCGACGGAGTCCGGGACGGCCACGCCGCACGCATCGAGCACGGTCGGCAGGACGTCGATCGCATGGGCGAACTGTCCACGGACCTCGCCGCCCTCACGAATCTTCTTGGGCCAGTGCGCGATGAACGGAACCCGGGTGCCGCCGAGCCAGGTGTAGCGCTTCCACAACCGAAATGGTGTATTGCCGGCCCACGCCCAGCCCCACGCGTAGTGCGGATAGGTGCGTGGTCCGCCCCAGTCGTCGAGCTGCGCGAGGTTCTCGGCGAGGTCATCGCGTACCCGATGGGTAAAGCGGTGCTCATTGACGGTTCCGGAAACCCCGCCCTCGGCGCTGGCGCCGTTGTCAGACATCAGCAGGATCAACGTGTTGTCGAGCACCCCGATGCGCTCGAGGGTGTCAACCAGCCGGCCGATCTGTGCATCGGTGTGGCTGAGGAACCCGGCGTAAACCTCATGCATGCGGGCGTACAGACGGCGCTCGTCCGCGCTGAGATCGTCCCAGGCCGGAACCCAGGGCGGCCGTGGGGTCAAGGACGTGTTGGCCGGGACTACGCCGGACTCCACCTGACGAGCGAACAGTTCCTCGCGCCAGCGATCCCAGCCGATGTCGAACTTGCCCGCGTAGGCATCAGCCCATGAGCGCTCCACGTGGTGCGGTGAGTGCATCGCTCCCGGCGTGAAGTAGAGGAAGAAGGGCTTGCCAGGGGCGCTGGCCTGTTGGCTGAGCACCATCCGGATCGCTTCGTCGGCGAGGTCTTCGGTCAGGTGGTAGCCCTCATCGGGCCGGGCCGGTGCTTCGACGAACGAATTGTCGCGAACCAGTTCCGGCGCCCATTGATTGGCGTCACCCCGCAGGAATCCGTAGTAGCGTTCGAACCCCAAACCCAGCGGCCATTGGTCGTAAGGTCCGGCCCCGCCACGCTCACCGCGCGGTACCAGATGCCATTTGCCGGTTGCCAGTGTGCTCCAGCCCGCGTCCCGCAGGATCCGTGGCAGCGTGGCCGCCGAGCGGGGAATGTGTGCGGTGTACCCGGGATGCGTAGTGGGCAGATCGGCAAGGAAACCCATGCCCACTGCGTGGTGGTTGCGGCCGGTCAGCAGCGCCGCCCGGGTCGGGGAGCACAGGGCAGTCACGTGAAACCGGTTGTAGCGCAGCCCTCCGGCGGCCAGGCGGTCGATGGTCGGCGTCGAGATATCCGAGCCGTAGCAGCCGAACTGAGCGAAGCCAAGGTCGTCGAGCAGGATTACCACGACATTGGGCGCATCCTGTGGGGGACGCTGGGGCTGGCTCATCTCGATGTCGCCTTTCGCTATGACCTGACTGTGGTCTGTTTGGAACACTATTAGTCGATGCTGCGGATCGCTAGGGGCAGTGGGCAATTCGCATGCCCGGGCGGTGTGGTCGACCCGGCTGAAGCTGCCTAGCCGGCCACCGCTTCTGAGGCCGGCCGCGCACCGTCATCGGGCTCGGACGACAGCGCCTGGTCCACAGCGGAGGAGGCAGCGGATTGGCGGTCCGAGCGGTGCGCAGGATCGACGCGGCGAACCGTGACGACAAGCAGCAGGGCGATGATGGGCGCGACGACGCCGTACAGTGCGGGCACCGTCCCGATTTCGGCGCTGTCGAGGAGCTGTGGGCTCAGGGCAATCGCCGTGGCCACCATTGCGTTGTGCATCCCGATTTCGAGGCTGATGGCAATCGCCTGCCGCGGAGCGAGTTTCATCCATCGAGGCACCAGGTAGCCGACGGTCAAGCTGACGGTCGCGAAGGTCACGACGGCGCCACTGAGGGTGCCCAGGTTGTTGAGCAGTGTCGCTTGCCCGCCGACGATTGCCGCAATGGAGATCGCGACCAGCAGCGCCGCTGCGGCGACCCGGACTGGCCGCTTCAAGCGGCGGGCTAGCTCGGGGAAGCGCTCGCGAATGCCGACACCGATTGCTGTGGGAATGAGGACCAGTCCGACCACTGCGACGAACTTATCCAGCTGCAGCGGAATGGTCCTGCCCTCGCCGGTGAACCAGTTGATTGAGAATGCCAGGATCGCTGGTAGGGACGCGATCGAGATCACGGCGTTGATCGCGGTAAGCGTCAGATTGAGCGCCAGGTCGCCATTGACCAAGTGGCTGAAGACATTGGCTAACAGGCCGCCGGGGACGGCGGATATCAACATGAGCCCCACCGCGAGCTTCGGCGGGAGGTTGAATGCTTCGGCGATGAGCAGGCAGAAGGCCGGCAGGACCACCGCCTGGCAGACCAGCGCGACCGCGAGTGGACGCTTCAGCGCGGCGGCTCGCCGGAAGTCGGCGACGGTGAGGGTCATTCCCAGCGCGAGCATGGCCGTCACGACGACCAATGGGAAGAACCGGTTATCCATAAATGCTCCGCGGTGTTCGAGCGCAGATGCCATGACGGGCGGCCGCGGGCGTCGGCGCGATGATGCAGTGATTGCTCAGCTTGCCGCAGTCGGTCGAATTCCGGCCCGCAGATCGGGCGGCCCGCAGGGCCGGTTGGGACGCCCCGGCGACGCACTGAGCAAACGGATTCGAAGCCCAACCTCGATCTTCAACGGCGACACGCGTTAGCGCGAGTTGCTCGCGAAGTCCGCCATGCCGACCGTCTTGGGCGTCGCCGCACCCGACGGCGAGTCCTCGCCGCTGCGACCGCGGAACATGCCCGGCTGTGCTGCGTGACATGCGTCGTAATCGACAGTGCGCCAAGGCAATAGCGGGATCAACGACGATCGGGCGGACAAATCCATCTACATTGCTGTCCCGTGCGGACGTGCCGTCGTGCCCGCGGGGCATCGTCGCGCCGGCCCATGGCAGCGGTTCCGCACGGACGACGGCAACGGCCGGCCGGCGGTCGCATCTAGACGGGGCGGGGCTAAATGCTGGCTACATCGGTCCGGCCTCGCCAACGGGCTGGAATCCTTTTGAGCGGAATCAGGAGCGTTGACGCGCTCAGCGGGGGGCCGAGCCGGGCAAGCTCGGATGAGCGGTTGTTTCGCCACGTTGTGTACAGGTAATTCCGAAGCGTCCGCGTAGACTCACCGAGCGAACTTTTCATCAGAAACAGTGAGGTAGGGCGGGTTATGAGCGGCCATTCCAAGTGGGCTACCACGAAGCACAAGAAGGCTGTCATTGACGCTCGTCGTGGCAAGAATTTTGCGCGGTTGATCAAGAATATTGAGGT
>LZME01000155.1 GCA_001673575.1 Mycolicibacter heraklionensis
GATTTGACGAAACCCACGCGCCACAGAACGCCTCGAGGCACCCCACCCCACAAACCACTAATTCAGCAGACTCCTAGCTGCGGCCCGCGGTGGTGATCGCCATCCCGATCGGAATGCTCACCACCAATGCCGCCAGGAAAAGCCGGTAGGTGAGCAGGCCCCAACCCCTACGTGTGCTGCGCCGAACCCGGTAGAGCAACCACGCCAGCACGGCGAACAGCAGCGCAGAACCCGCGTAGAACACCGCGACCTGGTCGGTGACGACGCCGAGCACGATGGCGACGCCGGAGAGGTTGAACGCCGCGGCACCCAACGTTGCCTCGCGTGGCGACGGCGCGGTGGCCGGCAGCAGTGCTTGGCCGGCCCCGATCGCCAGTTGGCCGGCACCGAGTACCAGAACCAGGTAGGCCACCGCCCAGACCCCGTGACGGGTGGGCGCCGGGGCCGCGATGGCGGCGGCTATCGCACCACCGACCACGATCGCGGTGGCGCCGGCTACGGCGAACGGTTTGAACGCGGCCCACTGCTCCCACAGCTGCAGCAGCACCGGCCGCGGCGGCGACTGGTCGGGGCCGCCGGTACGGGCCGCATCGACGGCGTCGTTCATGATCAAGCCTCCCGAGGACGAGATTACCGAGGCTGTCTAAAGTTATCGGGTGACCAACGACTCCCCGGCCGCTAAACCGCGGCTGCAGCGGGAGATCTGGGTACTGCTCGTCGCCAACGTCTTGATCGCCCTCGGCTACGGGTTGGTGTCACCGGTACTGCCGGTCTACGCGCGTCATTTCGGGGTGAGCATCTCCGCGACGACATTTCTCATCACGGCGTTCGCGCTGACGCGGTTGCTCTTCGCGCCGGTGAGCGGCCTGCTGGTTCAACGACTGGGGGAGCGCTGGGTCTACGTGGCCGGCCTCTTGATCGTCTCGGTGTCCACCACGGCCTGCGCCTTCGTGCAGTCCTACGGGCAGCTGCTGTTCTTCCGTGCCCTCGGCGGCGTTGGATCGACGATGTTCTTCATCGCCGCGGTGGGCCTGATGATCCGGATCAGCCCGGAGGACGCCCGCGGTCGCGTCGCCGGGCTGTTCGCCACGGCCTTCCTGCTCGGCACTGTGGGCGGGCCGGTATTGGGCAGTCTGACAGCGGGTTTCGGCCTCAGCGCACCGTTCTTGTTCTACGGTTCGGTGCTGATCGTGACGGCCACCGGCGTCTTCGTCAGCCTGCGCCACTCGCATTTGGCCGAAGCCGCCGAATCGACCGGACCCACGGTGTCGGTGCGTACAGCGCTGGCGAATCGCGCGTACCGCTCGGCGCTGTTGTCGAACTTCGCCACCGGCTGGTCGGTCTTCGGTCTGCGGGTTGCGTTGGTGCCGCTGTTCGTGACCGAAGTCCTGGACCGCGGACCCTCCTTCGCCGGACTGACCCTGGCCATGGTCGGGATCGGCAATGTCTGCGCGGTGCTGCCCAGCGGTCAGCTCTCCGATCGGATCGGCCGCAAGGGGCTACTGATCGCCGGCCTGGCAGCCTCCGGCGTCACGACGGTCTTGCTGGGCGCGAGCGCATCGCTGGTGGTGTTCTTGGTGGTGGCCTACCTGACCGGGGTGGCCTCGGGCATCTACGGGTCGCCGCAGCAGGCCGTGATCTCCGACCTGGTCGGCAACCAAGCCCGGGCGGGCACCGCAGTGGCGACTTATCAGATGATGGCCGACTTCGGGTCGATCGTGGGTTCGCTTGCGGTCGGCCAGATCGCCGAACGACTGTCGTTCGAGTGGGGTTTTGCGATCAGCGGTGGGGTGCTGCTGGTGGCGGCGCTCACGTGGCTGTGGGCACCGGAGACCAGGGACAGTGACCCGATCGGCGGGATCGCCGACGCGACGTGGCTAGGCTCGGTTGATGGTGACACTGGACCGGCTGGTCAACGTGGTGGGCAGCTACGGGGTTCGGCTGAGGTTCTGCTCCATTCCGAGGACGACGCGGCTGAGCAGTGTCGTGATGCACGAGGTGACCGGTGAGCGCGTCGTTGTCGGCGACGTCCTGTTGGCGGTCGGCGCCCGCTCGGTAAAGGAGGCGGTGCGCTGGGCGGTGGCCGCCAAGGCCGTCGCCGTGTTGGTGCGCGACGTCGAAGACAAGACCTCCTTCGCCGGCGAGGGTGAGTCGCTCGCCGTGCTCGTGGTGGACACAGCGGTGTCCTGGAGTGAGCTGGCCGCGGTGGTCTACGGGCTGGTGCTCGAAGGCCGGGAGACCGAATCGGGCCGGGGGCCAACGGATCTCTTCGCTGTGGCCGACAGTCTCGCCGAAGCGGTGGGCGGTGCGGTCACCATCGAGGACCAGCTGGGCAGGGTGCTGGCCTATTCGCGCGGCCAGCGGCATGCCGACCTCGCGCGCTCGGCGACGATCCTGAATCGGCAGGAATCCCAGCCGCTTCGGAAGTTGTTCGAAAAGCGCGGCGTTTTAGCGCATTTGGATATCCACGACGACCCGCTGTTCGTCGCTGCCGATCCCGAGTACGGCTTGACCGGCCGGATGGTGGTGGCGGTGCGTGCCGGACGCGAGACGCTGGGTGCGGTATGGGTGGCCTGCCCGAACCCGTTGAGCGGTGAGCGGCTGACCGCACTGGCTGACGGTGCCCGCACGGTGGCATTGCATGTGCTGCGGTCACGGGCTAGTGCTGACTTGGAGAGACAAGTCGAATCCGACTGGGTGACCAGGCTTTTAGATGAGCAGACCGAGCCGGACGATGCGCTGGCCCTGGTGGCCAGACTGGGGTTGCCGCAGGCTCCGTTGCGGGTGATCGCCGTGCACACCCGGATCGCTACGCAACCCCATGCCGGGCTGCTGTTGGCTTTCGAGGCCGTCACCACGGGATTCGGCTGGTCGCGTCCAGGTCGAAGCGCACTGGCCGCCAACACCGTCTACACCCTGCTGCCCGCTGAGGACGCTGCTGCGGCCCGGCAATGGGTGCGTGGCCTGGCGGGCGCCCTGCCGCCGCATGCGAACGTGTGGGCCGGGATCAGTGCGGTTGCCACCGTCACCGAGCTGGCCGCCGCGGGCCGCGAGGCCGAGGAATGCCTCGCGCTGCACGAAGCCGGCCCACCCGAGAGCGTTCCGCCGGCCTACGACGAGTCCTGGGACGAGATCGTGCTGCGCCGGCTGCACACCGCGGCGCGAGCCGGACGGGTGCCGACCCGCGGGCCGGTCGCAGAGTTACGTCACCACGACGCGGCCCACAACACGCCCTATGTGTCCACACTGCGGGCCTGGCTCGACGCGCAAGGTGACCTGGCCCGGGCCGCCGAGCAGCTGGGCGTGCACGAGAACACCGTGCGCTACCGGCTGCGCAAGATGGCCGAGGTGACGCCACTGGGGCTGGAGGATCCGCGGACCCGTTTCGCGGCGATGATCGAGCTCGCGGCGGGTGACATGTCGGAACTCGACAAACAGTGACGTCGCTGTTGTGCGATTCGGTTAAACCAGGTGTCTGAGAGCAGTCGCATCATGGAGTGATGGGTGCAGCCAATCGAATCGACGGCGCACCACGATCGGTGATCGTGGTGGGTGCCGGCGTCGTTGGCTTGTCCACCGCCTGGTTTCTGCAGGAGCGCGGTGTCGAAGTCACCGTGGTCGACCGTGTCGGAGTGGCGGCCGGGTCCTCGTGGGGCAACGCCGGCTGGATCTCCCCAGCGCTGGCGATTCCGCTCAACGAGCCGGCCAACCTGCGCTTCGGGCTGCGGTCCCTGCTGAGTCGGACCGCGCCGCTGCAGGTGCCGCTCAATGCCGGCCCGGCGCTGTGGACGTTCTTGGCGCGCTTCGCGGCGAACAGTCGTCCCGCGGCCTGGCGCCGCGCGGTGCGGGCCAACGCGCCGCTGAGCGCGGAATGCATTGAGGCCTATGACGTTCTGCTCGCCAACGGGGTGGACGCCCCGGTCACCGATGCCCCCATCACCGCGATCTTCCGCACCTCGGCTGACGCGGAGCGACTGCTCGACGAGCTGCGCCGGTTCTCCGAGGCCGGTCAGCCGGTGTTCGGCACCGAACTGACCGGTGCCGCATTGGCCGAGCGGGTGCCGCTGGCGTCCTCGGCGGTGGCTGCCGGGGTGCAGATCGACGGCCAGCGCTTCCTCGACCCGGGGCGGTTCGTGACCGCACTGGGCCGCACAGTGGTGCAGCGCGGCGCCGTCCTGCACGTTCTCGATATCGCCGACGTGTCGCCCCACGGTGACGGCGTGGCCGTGACCAGCAGCGAAGGCAGCACTTTGACGGCCGATGCAGCGGTGATCGCCAGCGGTGCCTGGCTGTCCCGGCTGGCGGCGCGCTGGATCCGCGTGCCGGTGCGGGCCGGGCGCGGCTACTCCTTCTCGGTGCCGGTCGATGGGCCGGTCACTGGGCCGATCTACCTGCCCGATGCCCGGGTGGCCTGCACGCCGTTGAATGCCCGGCTGCGAGTCGCCGGCACCATGGAGTTCGGCGATCCCGACGCCCCGGTCGTCCCGGCCCGCGTCGAAGCCATCGTCGCCGCCACCCGCCCCCTGCTCGACGGTGTCCGCTGGGATGAGCGCACCGACGTGTGGGTGGGTCCACGCCCGGTCAGCCCCGACGGGCGGCCCCTGGTGGGGGAGGTGTGCCCGCGCACCGTCTACGTCGCCGGTGGGCACGGCATGTGGGGCATGACGCACGGCCCGATTACGGGCCGATTGTTGGCCGAGCAGATCACCACCGGCAAACAGTCCGCCGTGCTGCGTGACCTCGATCCCTTGCGCTGACCCACTCGGGTCGGTGAATTTTCGAATCAAATGCTGTTGTAAAGGAGAACTGTCGATGACTGATACGCACGGTGTCTGGATGACCCAGCAGACCAAGGACCGGCTGCTGGCGGAGCTGGCGGAACTGTCTGCACCGCAAGATGTTTCGGGTGGTGAGGACATCAGCGACCAACAGGCCCGCCAGGCTCGGATCCACCAGATCCACGACCTGCTGGCAGTCGCGGTGGTCGGCCAGGACCCGCCGGACGACGGGGTCGCCGAGCCCGGCATGGTACTGACTGTCCGCTACAGCGACGGGGACACCGAGACGTTCCTGCTCGGCGTGCGCGATGACGACCAGAGTGGGTTGGAGGTCTATTCGCCGCAGTCGCCGCTGGGCATGGCGATCACCGGAGCCCGGCCCGGGGAGGAGCGCACTTACCAGGTGCCCAGCGGGGCCAACGTGACGGTGACGCTGCTCGACGCGGTGCCCTACGGGTTGCATCAGACCCAGCATCCAGCCTGAAAACAGGCCCACTGAGTAGCTGTTTTGAACCTTGGTGCGCCTGTGGTGTAGCTTCGATGAGCACGACAACGCGGGGCTATGGCGCAGCTGGTAGCGCACCACACTGGCAGTGTGGGGGTCAGGGGTTCGAGTCCCCTTAGCTCCACTCATTTCGATGGGTATCCCGTTCGGTCTGCGCTGATTGCGCAGAATTGCGACCAGGCCGCCTGGTGAACATAGAGTCACAAAGCCTGGACCGCATCGTTACGGTAACGAGTCAATTGGCCGGCCCGGTAACTTACACGCCTGTGATACGGTTTGTTTTGCAGTCAGAAGATTGCGTGTCCGGGGGGACTGGATACTAATCATCGGAGTTTACGTGAAGAGCCTCGGGAGACTCGGTAAAGCGATATTCGCCGGTATCGGCTTTTATGCAAGCGGGTTGATTCTCAGCGGTCCGGCGGGTGCCGTTCCCGTCGTGAACCTGCCCCTTGGTGGGCCGGTGTGTGCGGGCGGTGTGATCGCTCAAACATCCGGTGACGGTGGGGCACCGGCAGGTGTGGTCGGGGCGGCCGGCGCGGTGCCCTGTGGGCCAGCTGCGGCTGACCTGACCACTCTTGCTGGTCCTGTACCGATGGGACTGCCGGGGCCGGTGCCCCCGATCCCGATTGCCCCGATTCCGGTGGTTCCCGGACTGCCGCCGCCCGTTCCTCTGGTGGCGCCGGGTCCGGCCGGAGCCGCTGCGGCCAGCCCGATCGCGGGATTGATGACAGATGCCATCAGTGCCCCTATCGGTTTGGCTGGCGGCACTAAATAGCGCGTTTCAGAAAAGGGTCCGCGAACATTGTGTTCGCGGACCTTTTTCTGTTACGGCATTTGTTTGTTGAACCGTTATTCCAGAGCGACTGCACCGTTACAAAAAGCTGTTATCGGAAAAGGTGTGAACGGCGCGATTATGGTTTCACCAACCGGCACGGAGTACCGGCGCAGTAGCCGACGATGTCATCGACGATATCGCGATAAAAGACGTTCATGCAGTTCTCGGTCACGTAGCCCAGGTGCGGGGTCAGCACGGTGTTGCCCAGCGTGGTGAGCGGGTGCCCGGCCGGCAGCGGCTCCTGGTCGTAGACGTCGAGCCCCGCCCCGCGGATCCGGTTGGTGCGCAGTGCGTCGATCAGTGCCGCCTCGTCGATCAACCCGCCGCGGGAGGTGTTGACCAGGACCGCGCTGGATTTCATCGCGGCCAGCTCGTCGCGACCGACGAGGCCGCGGGTCGCCTCCGAGAGCACCATGTGGATCGAGACGACGTCGGCGCACTCGAACAGACTGCGCCGGTCCAGCAGCTGCGCCTGCGCCTCGGCGGCCCGCTCTGGAGTCAGGTGTGGGCTCCATGCCGTCACTCGCATGCCGTAGGCGTGGCCCACCGCGGCGACCAGCCGGCCGATGCGGCCCAGCCCCACCAGTCCGAGCGTCGCGCCGGCCAGATCGGCGCCGACGGTCTGCTGCCACCGACCGGCCCGCAGCGCCGCGTCCTCGGCGATCAGATGGCGTTGCAAGGCATGGATCAACGCCCAGGTGAGTTCGACCGTGGGCGTGATGGCGCCACCGGTCCCGCACACCGTGATCCCGAGCCGGTGGGCCGCGGCTACGTCGATGGCGGCGTTGAACGGCCCGGTGGTGACCAGCAGCTTCAAGTCCGGCAGCCGAGACAGCAGGTCGGCGCCGATCGGCGTGCGTTCGCGCATCGCCACCACCACCTCGCGGTCGGCCAGCCGGGCGACCAGTTCGTCACCGGGAGCGAGGTGTTCGCGGATCGCCAACAGATCCACGGGCCGGGGGATGGGCGACCAGTCCACCGTGGCGGCGATGCCTTGGTAGTCATCGAGCACCGCGACACGTAGCGGTGACGGTGAGGCAGCCACGTTCAGAACGCATCCGGGTTGTGCTGGACCGCTTCGGGAACCGGATGCTGATAGAGGCGAGAGGCGTTCTGCCAGGTGAACTTCCGGATCACCTCGGGAGGAAGGTTGCCGATCTCCTCATGGATCACCTGCTGTGTGTTCGGCCAGGTCGAATCGCAGTGCGGGTAGTCGGCTTCCAGCATGATGTGGTCGGTGCCGATGCGCTCGTGCTGGCAGAACGACGATTGGTCCTCGACCGCGCAGAACCAGAAGTTGCGTTGCAGTACCTCAGCCGGGGAGAGTGTCTCGCCGAGCGCCTTCCAGGTTCCGTACATCTCGTGATAGCTCAGCATGTGGTCGAGGCGGTCCAGCAGCCCTGCGACCCAGCCGATCCCGCCCTCGGACAGGCAGATCTTCAACTCGGGAAAGCGGCTGGGCAACCCGGAGTACAGCCAGTCGACCGCGGCGGAGATGGCGTAGGCGAAGAACAGGACGCCGGCGACGTCGGGCGGAGCATCATCGGTGGTCGACGGCGAGGTGCCCGACGAACCGATGTGCAGATTGACCACAGTGCCGGTTTCGGCGCAGGCGGCGATCATCGGGTCCCAATGCCCGGAGTGAATGGTCGGCAGCCCCAGCATGGCCGGATTCTCACTGAAAGTGATGGCGCGAAAGCCTCTTTCGGCGTTCTCGTAGATCATGGCCGCGCCGACCTCGGGATCCAGCAGCCAGGGCAGCTGACAGCCGATGATGCGGTCGGGATAGGAACCGGCCCATACCTCATGGTGCCAGTCGTTCCATGCCCGCACCGATGCCAGTGCCAGCTCGCGGTCGCCGGTCGTCAGTTGCAGGCGCTGGCCGGCAAACCCGGGCAGGAAGGAGGGAAAGTTCAGCGAGGCGTAGACGCCGTTGAGGTCCATGTCTTTGATGCGTGCGTGGATATCCCAGGCGCCGCGGCGCATCTCGTCGAATCGGGCCGGCTCGAAGCCGTACTCCGACACCGGACGCCCCACCACGGCGTTGAACCCGACGTTGGGCAGCGATTGGCCGTCATACATCCAGGTCTGGCCGCCGGTGTCGGTCTCGACCACCCGCGGCGCCCGGTCGGCCAGCCTGCGGGGCACTCGACCGAGGAAGGTGTCCGGGGGTTCGACGATGTGGTCGTCGACCGAGATCACCGTGTAGCGGCGTTGTGCGCGGGGCGGTTCCGGGAGGAAGGTCACGGTGCGTTCCGCTCCGGCCTTGGCGGTGGTAAAGCTCAGGTCGGAGCTGAGCTCGTCGATCGATTTCACCGGTGAACCTCAGTCTTGGTCAGTCGAGCACATGCCGGTCGGCCTTGATGGTCATGCGGGCCGCGCCGGCCCAGTACACGTCGGCGGCGCGTTCGATCAACGACGCCTGCATCCCGGCCATATCGGAGCGCTTCATCGGCGTGGGCGTCCGGCCGGTCAGCATGACGTGGTAGGCCAGCTTGCACACCCGCTCGATGGTGGCCGACCGATAGACCGCCTCGGCCAGGGTGCGTCCGGTGGCGATCACCCCGTGCGAAGCCAGGATCGTCAGATTCGCGGTACCGATGCGCTCGGCCAGATCCCGTGCCCGCGCAGCGCTGTCCACCTCGCCGTCGTAGTCCTCGACGAAGCACAGGTCGTCGAGGAACAGCGAGCCGGTCTGGTGGACCAGCTCCGGCAGCGTCTGCAGCGACGCCAACAGGCTCACGTAGTAGGGGTGGTTGTGGATCACCACGCGCGCGTCGGGGCGGGCGCGGTGCAGTTCGGTGTGGATATGAACGGCGGGGGTGACATCCCAGCGGCCGGCGATGACGCGGGCGTCCGCGTCGACGGTGCAGATGTCGGAGGCAGTGAGTTCGGCCCACCACAGGCCCCACGGATTGACCAGCATGTCGGTCTGGCCGGTGGGCTGCCAGGTGATGTGGCCGGCCATGTTCTCGGCGAAGCCGATGTCGGCGAGATGGCGAAACGCGATGGCCAGCGCCTGGGCGTTGCTCAGCTCGACGCCGATCGGCGGAACCACGGACGGCGACCAGACCGCTGAGCCGCCGGGGCGGGCGGACTGGACGTCGACGGACTCCGTCATGAACAAATCATATGGAAATAAGGGGCCCCGTCAACGAGTCGGCGAGTTCCTCAAAGCTCGGGGTCCGCGAAGCTGGACATCCCTCGGGGACGGACTATGGCGGGGTCGACGATCCCCGAACGGCCGGGGTAGTGCTGGACGTGCAGAAGGTGCGCCGCGGCGAGGTCTCGGGCCCGCTGTGCGTCGCCGACATCGATGGCGTCGATCACCTGACGGTGGTCCTCCAAGACGGCGCGGCGCTCCGGAACGGGCACCGTCGAATGGTCGGTGACCTGGCTGGACCAGCTTTGCTCGTGTGCGGACCACAGGGCTTCGAGCGCGCCCGCCATGACGAGCATGGTGGTGTTGCCGCAGTGGGTGACCAGGGCCTCGTGGTAGCGGCGGCTGGCGGAGGTGGCCTTCTGCAGGTCGTCGACGGCGGCCACCGATTCCTCGTGTAGCCGGCGCAGAATGGGCACCACCGTGCTTTTTCGGTCCGGCCGCCCCGCGCACAATGCCGCGCAGGCCGGTTCGACCTGCAGCAGTGCGGTCCCGACGTCGGCGAGACTGACCTGTTGCGAGCCCAAGACCAGGCCCATGGTGTAGGCGACGTTTGCTGGGGTGGGTCGATGGATCACCGCGCCGCCCCGTTTGCCGCGGCGCACGGTGAGCAGGCCCTCGGCCTCGAGGATGCGCATGGCCTCACGCAGGGACGGCTTGCTGATGGCGAATTCGACCAGGAGTTCGTCCTCCTTGGGGAGCACGTGATCGTCGGTCAGCTCGCCGGTCAGAATGCGCCGACGAAGTTCGTCGGCGACCTGTTCGGCGAGCCGCCGAAAGCGAACGGTGGGAGCTGCCACGCGTCGAGTGTGCCAGATCGGGCCGCCCGGACCGGGTTCCTCGAATCGCTCACTTCCAAATGATTCGTGGCATACGATCGCGCTGCGAGAAGGGGACCCTGGCGTGCAGCACTGGACTGTCGGCGACGTTGACATCCACGCGGTCCTGCAGGCGGTCATCCCGACCCACCCGCCCTGCTCTTCGAAGCTGCAGCCGAGCGTTTCGTGGACGACTCGCTGGCGGACTACTGCGATGCGTCGGGCAATATCTTGATGGCGATCCAGTCCTATCTGATCGCGTCCGGGGCGTCGTGCGTGCTGGTCGACACCTGCTTCGCCGAAAGCTTTCTGCGGACGCGCAACCTCCCCGACCGCTTCGAGGAGTCATTGGCGGCTACCGGATTCAGTCCCGGCGACGTCACGGCGGTGGTGTGCACGCATTTGCACCGAGATCACGCCGGGGGCAACACCATCGAGCAGGACGGGCAGTGGGTGCCGAGGTTCGCCGGCGCCGACTACCTGGTGACCGCGGCCGAGCACGCGCACTGGAGCGAATTCACCGGTGAGGACCGGGTGGCACCCGAATGCGTTGCTCCGCTGGCTCAGCACGGCAAGCTGCGGCTGGTCGGGCCGGATCATCGGCTGACCGAGACGGTCCGGCTCGTCCCCACTGCCGGTCACACCCCGGGCCACGTGTCGGTGCGCATCGAATCCGCCGGCGCGGTCGCCTACATCAGCGGCGACGTTGTGCACCATCCGGTCCAGATCGTCGACCCCGAGATCAGTGCCCGGCCCGACGCCGACCCGAGCGCTGCTCGCGCCAGCCGTCGGGCTCTGCTGCGCCGCGTCGCCGACGAGCGGGCGCTGCTGCTCGGATCGCATTTCGCCGCCCCCTCGGGCGGCTACATCAACAGCGCCGGCGCAGGTTTGGCGTGGCAACCGCTGGTAGAGCGAGAGGGAGCACGATGACCGACACACAGCACCTGCTGCCGGAGGGGTTCGACTTCACCGACCCGGCACTCATCGGCGAGCGGATCCCGCACGAGGAGTTCGCCTTGCTGCGCAAAACCGAACCGATCTGGTGGAACGCTCAGCCCTTCGGCGTATCTGGCTACCCGGACGAGGGCTACTGGGTCGTCACCAAGCATGCCGATGTCCGGGCGGTGTCTCTGCAGGACGAGGTGTTCTCCTCGCACGAGAACACCTCGCTGATCCGGACGAACACCACGGACAACCAAGAGCTCCACGACGCCAGCCGCGACAACATCATGCTGTTTCTCGACGGACCCAAGCACGCCAAGCTGCGCCGGATCGTCTCGCGGGGTTTCACGCCCCGCGTGGTTGCCGGCATGCGCGATTCGCTGGACCGCCAAGCCCGCGAGATCGTCACGGCCGCCGCCGAGCACAGCACCGGCGACTTCGTCACCGAGGTGGCCTCGCAGCTGCCGTTGGCGACCATCTGCGAGTTGATCGGTGTCCCAGCAGACGAGCGCCAGCAGGTCTTCGACTGGAGCAACCGGCTGGTGGGCGGCGGCAACGGCGAACCGGAAGCCGGAGCCGACGGGCTCCAAGCCTCCGCCGAACTGTTGGGCTACGCCTATCAGATGGCCGAAGACCGCAAGGCGCACCCGCGCGACGACATCGCGACGGCGTTGGTGACCGCGACCATCGATGGCGAAGAGCTGACCGCGCTGGAATTCGGTTACTACGTGATGATGCTGATGGTGGCCGGCAACGAGACCACCCGCAACGCCACCTCGCAGGGGATGCTGGCGTTCTTCGACCACCCCGACCAATGGCGGCTGTTCGTCGACGAACGCCCCACCACCATGGCCGAAGAAGTGGTCCGCTGGGCGACGCCGGTCATCTCCTTCCAGCGCACGGCGTTATGCGATGTCGAACTCGGCGGAGTGCAGATCCGCAAGGGACAGCGGGTGGGCATGTTCTACGGCTCGGCCAACTACGACGACGAGGTGTTCGACAACCCGTTCAGGTTCGACATCCTGCGAAGCCCCAACCCGCACTTGGGCTTCGGGGCTCCCGGAGCGCACTACTGCATCGGGGCCAACCTGGCCCGCATGCAGATCAACCTGATCTTCGGTGCGCTGGCAGACATCATTCCCGACATCCACCAGCTGGATCGCCCATCACGGTCGGTGCTGCCCTGGATCA
Organism: Mycolicibacter heraklionensis; assembly: GCA_001673575.1. Classification (GTDB taxonomy): domain Bacteria; phylum Actinomycetota; class Actinomycetes; order Mycobacteriales; family Mycobacteriaceae; genus Mycobacterium; species Mycobacterium heraklionense_A. Next base: position 12,230 of record LZME01000155.1, read on the forward strand.
ACGGGATCGACGCCATGCCGGTGGAATTCGGCAGCGCTGGGACGTCCTAGCCGGACGTCCCAGCGGACCGCGTCACTCCTTGATGATCACCGGGTCGCCGATGTTGACCCGGTCGAAGTACCACTCAGCATCGGTGGGGCTCAAGCCGACACAGCCGTGGCTGACGTTCTCCAGCCCCAGGGAGTGCAGCGCCCAGGGTGCGGAGTGGACGTAGAGCCCGCGGCGGGTGATACGCACCGCCTGCTCGACCTCGAAGCGGTAGCCCTCGGCGGAGTCGATCGGGATGCCCACGCTGCTGGAGTCCATCACGACCTTGCGGTCCTTGCCCAGCACGGTGTAGTTGCCCGTCGGCGTCTCGTATTCGGTCTTGCCCATGGTGGCGGGCATGACGCCGTCTTCGCCCCAGTGCGGGCGGTGGTGCGGCGTGGGCAGCGGGCCGGCCTCGTCGCTGTCGCCGTCAACGGTCACGGTGAAGGTGTGCGCCGAGATGCTGGCGACACCGACAACCTTTGCGCCCGTGCTGAAGTCGACGGAAAGCTTGCCCACCGACAGGGCCACGGCGCTGTGCGCGGGCCAGTAGTGGTCGGGAACCCACTGCACCTCGGTGTCGTCGACCCAGTCAAACGTTCCGGTCATCGGCGGGTTGGACCGCACCGCGATGGAGCGCTCGGCGGCCCGGCGGTCGATCACCGGTGCGGAGAACGTCACCACGACCGGGTGCGCCACGCCGACGACTGCACCCGACGACGGCTGGATCGACGCGATCCCCGCGCCGGGCGGCTGGCTGGCCGCGGCCGAACTCGTTCCGGGCGGCGTCACGAGCGTTGTGACCGCGACCCCGATCACCACCATTGCTGAGCGCACCGATGTCCACATCGTCGGCATACCTTCCCGATCTTGTAACTTTGGTTATCGCCGTTGATGGTAGGGAGATTCGCGTCGATAAGCCTCGCGCACATGCCCACGAGACGGTCAAGGCTTCATTAAGGTTTGGACACGGCCCGTGGGCGGCGGTGTCAGCAGCAGCGCGCTCCGGGATCGCCGGCGTGACGGCGCCGCCAGTAGTCGCGCTCGGAGAGCACCGGTTCGCCGGGATGAGCGCGGCGGCGGTACTCCAGGTAACGGTGGTAGTGGTTGTCGCCCAACAACGATGCCCAGTACCAGCCGATGTGGCGAGCGGCCCGCGCTAGTCCGTGCCGCCGGCGTCCCATTGCTCCTGCACCTTTCGTTCGGCCGCCGTCGGAATCAACCCAGCAGGCGCGAACCGCTTCGATGGCACCGGCGGCGGCTCGATGGTCGAGACCGTTCCACGAATCGCCCGTAGTGACACCACAATTCCGGTGATGACCACCACCGCCACCAGCGAGGCGAACACAATCGACAAGGTGCCCTGGATGAAGGTGTTGCGGACGACATCGTGCAGCTGCGATGCGTTGGCCGCCGATCCGAACGACGTCTCGCCGGCCCGTTCAGCCGCCCGATAGGCGAAATGCTGCGTCCAGTAGCCCACCCGTGGATCGCCGGAGAAAATCTTCTGCCACGAGGCCGTCATGGTGACCGTCAGATCCCACAGCAGCGGAATGCCTGGGATCAGCGCCCATTTCAGGCCGTAGTTGCCCCGGCTCTTCTTGATCACGATCACCGTCACCACCGTCAGCGCGATCGCGGCCAGCAACTGGTTGGCGATACCGAACAACGGGAAAAGGGTGTTGATCCCACCGAGCGGATCGGTGACACCCATCAACAGGATCGAACCCCATCCGGCGACCACGGCCAGACTGCACACCCACGCCCCGGTCCGCCAACTCGGGTTGGACAGCCGGCGCAGCGGCCCACCCAGGTTGCTCAGGGCGTCGGAGAGCATGAATCGGGCCACCCGGGTGCCGGCGTCAACGGTGGTCAGGATGAACAGCGCCTCGAACATGATCGCGAAGTGGTACCAGAAGGCCTTGAGACCCGGTCCGCCGAACACCCGTCCCAGCACGTCGGCCATTCCCAGCGCCAGGGTGGGGGCCCCGCCGGTGCGCGACACGATCGACTGTTCCCCGACCGAGGTGGCGGCCTCGGTGATCTGCTCGGCGGTCGCTGGGGACCCGCCCAGACCGAGCCCGTTGACGTACGCGGCGGCACTCTCGGCGGTACCGCCGGTTGCGGCGACCGGTGCATTGAGCGTGAAGAACAGGTGCTGGTCCAAGATCGATGCGGTGATCAGCGCCATCACCGCCACGAAGGACTCGGTGAGCATGCCGCCATAGCCGATCAGCCGCATCTGGCTCTCTTTTTCGAGCAGTTTCGGGGTGGTGCCCGAGGCGATCAGCGAATGGAATCCCGACAATGCGCCGCACGCGATCGTGATGAACAGGAACGGGAACAGCGACCCGGCGAACACCGGTCCTTCGCCGGTGCGGGCGAACTCCGAGACGGCCGGCGCGGCCATCAGCGGCCGGGCAACCAGGATGCCGACGGCCAGCAGGGCGATGGTGCCGACCTTCATGAACGTCGACAGATAGTCGCGCGGCGCCAGCAGCAGCCACACCGGCAGCACCGAGGCGGCGAAACCGTAGCCGATGATGCACCAGGACAACGTCACCGGGGACAACGTGAACCATGAGACACCCCAAGAGGTTTCGGCGACCCACTTGCCCGCCGCGACAGCGCCCAGCAACGCGACGATTCCGATCAGGGACACTTCGGACACCCGGCCTGGCCGCAGGAACCGCAGATAGAACCCCATGAACAGGGCGATCGGAATCGTCATCGCGATGGAGAACACGCCCCAGGGACTGACCGCCAACGCCCGCACCACGATCAGTGCCAGTACCGCGATCAGAATCACCATGATGACCAGCACGCCGATGATCGCGGCCGCACCGCCGACGGCGCCCAGCTCCTCGCGGGCCATCTGTCCCAAGGAGCGGCCCCGTCGGCGAACCGAGCACCACAGCACCAGGTAGTCCTGCACGCAGCCGGCCACCACGGCGCCGATGATGATCCAGATGGTCCCCGGTAGGTAGCCCATCTGAGTGGCCAGCACCGGGCCGACCAGCGGCCCTGCGCCGGCGATCGCCGCGAAATGGTGGCCGAAGAGCACCCTGCGATCGGTCGGCAGATAGTCGGTGCCGTCCTCGAAGATCTCCGCAGGCGTGGCGTGGTCGTCACGCGGTTGCACGATCTTGCGCTCGATAAACCGTGCGTAGAAACGGAATCCGATGATGTAGGTGCACACCGCGGCGATGACGAACCACACCGCGTTCACCGACTCGCCGCGGGCGAACGCGATCGATGCCCACGCCACCGCCCCCGCGACCGCAAGCGCACCGAACACCGCCTTGTGCCGTGCGGAGATGGTGGAGCGGTCGATCACCGCCACCGGGGGCAGTTCGGGATCGGTGTGCACATAGGTCACCGGCCCGTCGTGTCGCTCGACTACCTCTGGCGCCGTCGGTGCGGCCACGGGTACCTCCTGGGGGCCTTCTGTGATGCCCGAGGGGCAGCGGTTTCCGAGCGGAACGATAACTTGTCCTAGATTCTCAACTACTAGATTTCCAGTAACGGCGGCGAAGGGGTCTGCATGGACATCAACGGTAAGAAGGTCATCATCGTCGGTGGCGCCTCCGGAATGGGCCGCGCCACCGCGGAGCTACTGGCTGCCGGCGGGGCGGATGTTGCGGTGCTCGACCGGGAAGGCTCGGAGGGCGGGCAGGTGGCCGCCGGCCTGAAGGGCGGAGCCGGTGCCTTCTACCCGGTGGACATCACCGACTTCGACGCCACCGAGAAGACCCTGGCTGCGGCGGTCGAGGGCCTAGGTGGGCTGCACGTCATCGTCACCACGGCCGGCGGGGGTATCGCAAAGCGCACGCTGTCCAAGTCCGGCCCGCACGATTTGGAGTCCTTCCGCGCGGTGATCGACCTGAACCTGATCGCCACGTTCAACATCAACCGGCTGGCAGCCGCGCACATGAGCACCAACGAGCCCGAAGACGAAGAGCGCGGCGTCATCATCAACACGGCGTCGATCGCGGCCTTCGAAGGCCAGATCGGCCAAGTCGCCTACACCGCCGCCAAGGCGGGTGTCGCCGGTATGGCCCTGACCATGGCCCGCGACCTCGGTTCGGTGGGCATCCGGGCGCTGGCGATCGCGCCGAGCCTGTTCGCCACCGGCCTGACCAAGGGCATTCCCGAGGAGTTCGCCAGCGCCCTGACCCGCGACGCCGCGTTCCCCAAGCGCCTGGGCCGGCCCGAGGAGTTCGCCAAACTGGTTGCCGCTGTCATCGACAACCCGATGCTTAACGGACAATGTCTGCGGCTCGACGCTGGGCAGCGGTTCGCCCCCAAGTAAACGAAAGCCAGGAGATATCCCATGGGCATTGGAATTACCGACGACCACCGCGAACTGGCCGAGGTGGCCCGCGGATTTCTGACCGCACAGAAGGCCCGCTCGGCGGCTCGCGCACTGCTCGACGCCGCCGAGGAGACTCGGCCCCCGTTCTGGGGTGAACTGGCCGAGCTGGGCTGGCTGGGCCTGCATATCGACGAGGAGCACGGCGGCTCCGGCTACGGGCTGCCCGAGTTGGTGGTGGTGATCGAGGAACTGGGCCGGGCTGTGGCTCCGGGACCGTTCGTTCCGACAGTCATCGCCTCGGCGGTCATCGCCGCCGCCGGCACCCCGCAGCAGCAGGCCCGTCTGCTGCCTGGGCTGATCGACGGTTCGGTCACCGCCGGGGTGGGGCTGGCCGGTGGCCCGGGAGGCCTGGTCCTGGACGGCGGCGTGGCCTCCGGGGACGCCGGGGTAGTGCTGGGTGCGGGCCTGGCCGACGTGCTGTTGGTGGCCGCGGGTGAGGACGTGCTGGTACTCGAGCGGGACCGGGCCGGTGTCAACGTGGATGTGCCGGGCAACGTCGATCTGACCCGGCGCTCGGGGCGGGTAACGCTGACCGGCGTCGGGGTGAGCGCCGACGACGTCTTGGCCGGCGCACGCGAGTCGGCGCTGGCACGCGCCCGGGTCTTGCTGGCCGCCGAGGCCGTTGGTGGCGCGGCCGACTGCACCGACGCGGCGGTGGAGTACGCCAAGGTGCGCGAACAGTTCGGCCGGACCATTGCCACCTTCCAGGCCGTCAAACACCATTGCGCCAACATGCTGGTGGCCGCCGAGTCGGCAACCGCCGCGGTATGGGATGCCGCTCGGGCCGACGGCGAGGACGAGTACGCCTTCCGGTTGGCCGCCGCGGTAGCCGCCACGCTGGCGTTCCCCGCCTACGTGCGCAACGCCGAGCTGAACATCCAGGTGCACGGCGGTATCGGCTACACCTGGGAGCACGACGCGCACCTGCAGCTGCGTCGCGCCCTGGCGGTGCAGGCGATGTTCGGCGGCGACGCACCGGCCCAGGCTGTCTTCGAGAGCGCCGCAGCCGGCATCACCCGGGCCAACAGTCTGGACCTGCCGCCCGAGGCCGAGGAGCTGCGCACCCGCATCCACGCCGACGCCGCCGAGATCGCGGCGTTGGGCACCGAGGAGCAGCTAGACAAGCTGATCGCGACCGGATACGTGATGCCGCACTGGCCCAAGCCGTGGGGCCGGGGCGCCGACGCGGTCGAGCAGGTGGTGATCGAGCAGGAGTTCAGCGCCGCCGGCGTGCAGCGACCCGACTACTCGATCACCGGCTGGGTCATCCTGACGCTGATCCAGCAGGGCACCGACTGGCAGATCGAGCGGTTCGTGGAGAAGGCGCTGCGCCAAGAGGAGATCTGGTGCCAGCTGTTCTCCGAGCCGGGTGCCGGCTCGGACGCGGCGGCGGTCAAGACCAAGGCCGTTCGGGTCGAAGGCGGCTGGAAGATCACCGGCCAGAAGGTGTGGACCTCCGGTGCGCACCTGTGCCGGCGTGGCCTGGCCACGGTGCGTACCGACTTCGAGGTCGCCAAACATGCCGGCATCACGATGGTGATCGTCGACATGAAGGCGCCGGGCGTCGAGGTGCGGCCGCTGCGGCAGATCACCGGTGGTTCGGAGTTCAACGAGGTGTTCTTCAACGACGTCTTCGTTCCCGACGAGGACGTCGTTGGCGACGTCAACGGCGGCTGGAAGGTAGCTCGCGCCACTCTGGGCAATGAGCGGGTCAGCATCGGCGGTGGCGGCTCTTACACCGCCGGGATCGACCAGCGGCTGATCGCACTGGCCCAGCAGCACCGGCAGTCGGTGGCCGACGCCGAGGTGCGGGTCGGCCGGTTCGTCGCCGACGAGCACGCGTTGCGACTGCTGAACCTGCGGCGAGCGGCGCGCAGCATCGCCGGCGCCGGCCCCGGTCCCGAGGGCAACGTCACCAAGCTCAAGCTCGCCGAGCACATGGGCGACGGTGCGGCTATCGGCGCGGCGTTGCTGGGTCCGGATGTTGCGCTCGACGACGGGCCGGGCGCGATGGCCGCCCGGATGGTGATGGGCGCGCGTGGTATCGCGATCGCCGGCGGCACCTCGGAGGTGACGCGTAACCAGATCGCCGAGCGAATTCTGGGGATGCCCCGCGACCCGCTGATCAAGTAGCGTTTCTCACTGCGCCAGGTGGGGGTACCCCCGCTTGCGGGGGAGCGTGCTTGCGCAGCGACACGCCGAGTGCAGCGGCATTTCGCGCACCCTGGATCGCGGTGAGGAGAACGCGAAATGGCAACTGTCGCAGACCATGTCATTACTGCCCTCAGACGCAGCGGGGTGCAGCGCATCTTCGGGATACCCGGAGACAGCCTCAACGGGCTCACCGAGGCGATCCGCCGGGCGGGCGACTTCTGTTGGGAACAGGTGCGCCACGAGGAGACCGCCGCGTTCGCGGCCGCCGCGGAGGCGGCGCTGCGCGGTGGTTTGGCGGTGTGTGCCGGCAGTTGCGGACCGGGCAACCTGCACCTGATCAACGGCCTGTTCGACGCGCAGCGCAGCCGGGTGCCGGTGCTGGCGATCGCCGCCCATATCCCGTTGGCCGAGGTCGGATCCGACTACTTCCAGGAAACCCATCCGCAGAACCTGTTTCGCGAGTGCAGCGTCTACTGCGAGTTGGTCAGCACCCCCGAGCAGGCGCCGCGGACCCTGGAGCTGGCCATGCGTGCGGCGGTGGAGGAGAACGGCGTCGCCGTCGTGGTGGTGCCGGGCGAGATCTTCGGCCATCGTCTCGACGAGACCGCCTGGGGGAGGCGCCCGGTGCGACCCAGCGGATCGGTCTGCCGCCCCGACGAGCAGGGACTGCGGGCGGCCGCGGCCATGCTCAACTCCGCCGCCAACGTCACCATTTTGGCCGGTGCGGGGGTTGCCGGTGCCCATGACCAGGTGATGAAGCTGGCGCACACCTTGGCAGCGCCGATCGTGCACGCGTTACGCGGCAAGGAATACATCGAGTACGACAACCCCTATGACGTCGGTATGACGGGACTGCTCGGTTTTGCGTCCGGATACAAGGCGATCGCCGAAGCCGACGTATTACTGATGCTCGGCACCGACTTTCCCTACCAGCAGTTCTATCCCGATCGTGCGCAGATCATTCAAGTTGATATTCGCGGTCGAAACCTGGGCCGGCGCACCCCGATCGATCTCGGACTGCTCGGCACGGTTGCCGACACCGTCACCGCGTTGCAGCCATTGCTGGCAAGTAAGAACGACCGCAGCCACCTGGAAAGGTCGCTGAAGCACTACCGCAAGACCCGCCAGCGACTCGACTCGCTGGCGTCCAACGATCGGGACCGTACTCCGATACGTCCTGAATATGTTGCTGCGGTTGCCAATCGGTTGGCCTCAGATGACGCGGTGTTCACCGTCGACGTCGGATCCCCGGTGGTATGGGCGGCGCGCTACGTAACCATGAACGGGCGTCGGCGATTGATCGGGTCGTTCAACCACGGCACCATGGCATGCGCGCTGCCACATGCGATCGGCGCCCAGTCGGTGGACCGGAAGCGGCAGGTTGTCGCATTGGCCGGTGACGGTGGGTTGGCGATGCTGTTCGGAGAGTTGCTCACCCTGACGCAGAATCGTTTGCCGGTCAAGGTGATCGTGTTCAACAATTCGTCACTGAATTTCGTCGAACTGGAGATGAAGGCCGCCGGCATCGTCAACTTCGGTACCGAGTTGGACAATCCGGACTTCGGTGCCGTTGCCACCGCGCTGGGCATGTTCGGCCGTCGGGTGGAGCATCCGGCCGATCTGGAAGCGGCGCTGACCGAGGCGTTTGCCCACGACGGGCCGGCCGTCATCGACGTCGTCACCGCCCGTCAGGAGTTGTCGATCCCGCCGGCGATCACCGCGGAACAGGCCAAAGGCTTCTCGCTCTACGCGATCCGGACCATCCTGGCCGGTCGCAGCGACGAACTGCTGGACCTGGTGACCACCAACGTGGCCCGCCGCATCTTGAATTGATATCGATCTCGACGCCAGTCCATAAATGCGTTGCGCGTCCATCGGGCACGCTATTAGCCTTGGTGACACCATGCGTTATCCAGTTGTAGTAGTCGACACCCACAGCGGGGTCTGATCCAGACCGACCCCCCGCTGTGGGTCGGAAGCTACTCCCGTCGGTCGCTCTCTTCGAGCAGAAAAGACCGCACTATGGCCAACACATCCTTCGCAGACCGATTCGACACCCGACTACCGCGTGAACTGCGCGACCCGGGCGCCCAACTCACCTGGGATGGCTTCGTGGCCCACTATGGGCGTTGTGCCGGGCCGCTGCGGCTGGGCCGCTGGCGCTGCCTGGATGCCGATCGACCCGCGGCCCGGTTGGGGCTGCAGGGTCGCACCTACCAGGCGACGATCGCCATCGGAGATCGGACCGGCACCTGCACCGCAGCGGCGCACGGCCCGCTGGGCGCGCTGACCGAGATGCTGTACGAGCGTGGAATCACGTTGGAAATCCTAGGATTTCATCAGCTCGGCTGCGGTGCCGAGACCGCGACGTTCATCCATGGGTCCAATGGCCGGGCGGCGGCTTGGGCGGTGGGTTTCGCGCCCGACGCCGCGGCCTCGGCCGTGGATGCCGTCGTCACGTGCGTTAATCGGCTGCTGACAGCAGCGTGATCAACGAGCCGCCCGGCAAGTGAACTGGCGCGCGGCTCAGAGCCGGCGCAAGACGATCGGCATTCCGTCCATCGGGATCGGCATGCCGCCGTAGTCCCAGCGCGGCTTGTAGCCGGGGTGGGAGAGCTCGATCCGGTACTGGCGCAGCAGCCGGTGTAGCACTGTCTTGACCTCCAGGCGGCCGAACACCATCCCGATGCACTTGTGCGCCCCGCCGCCGAACGGCGCCCAGGCGTAGCGGTGCTTCTTGTGTTCGGCCCGCGGCTCGAGGAATCGCTCCGGGTCGAACTGGCGCGGGTTGGTGTACAGCTCGGGCAGCCAGTGGTTCATGCCGGGCCAGGTGACCACGTTGGTGCCGGCCGGTACGTAATGGCCCAGCAGGTCGGTGTCGCGCACGGTCTGGCGCATGTTGAACGGCAGCGGCGTCACCAGCCGCAGGGACTCGTCCATGACAAGGTCGAGAGTCTCGAGCTTCTCCAGCGACTCGATGTCCAGTGGGCTGTCGCCCAAGCGCGTCGACTCGTCGCGCGCCCGCTCCTGCCACTCCGGGTGTGCGGCCAGGTGGTAGATCATCGTGGTCACCGTCGAGGTGGTGGTGTCGTGGGCGGCCATCATCAAGAAGATCATGTGGTTGACGATGTCGGCGTCGGAGAAGCTGTTGCCGTCCTCGTCGGCGGTGTGACAGAGCACGGTCAGCATGTCGGTGCCCTCGGCCTTACGGCGCTCTTTGACCCGCTCGACGAAGTAGTCCTCCAGCAGTTTGCGGCCCTGCAGGCCCTGCCACCACTTGAATGGCGGCAAGCCGGTCCGGATGATCGCGCCGCCGGCCCGAGTGGTCTGCTCGAAGGCGCGGTTGACCTTGGTGACCAGCTGGTGGTCGCTGCCCGGCTCGTGGCCCATGAACACCACCGAGGCGACATCGAGGGTCAGTTCCTTCATCGCCGGGTACACCAGGAAACGGCCGTCGTCGGTGGGCCATTCGGCCACGATCGCCGAAGCCACCCGGTCGATGTCCTCGACGTAGCTGGCCAGCCGGGGCCGAGTGAAGGCGGACTGCATGATCCGCCGATGGCCCATGTGCTCGTCGAAGTCCAGCATCATCAGGCCGCGGTTGAAGAACGGCCCAATGACCGGGAGCCAGCCCTTCTGCGAGTAGTCCTTGTTCTTGTTGGTGAAGATCGTCTGGGTGGCGTCGGGGCCCAACGCGACGATCGACGGCAGGATGGGCGAATCGGCGAACGTGATCGGGCCCCGGGTGTTGTACAGGTGCAGCGGGAAGTCGGGTCCCTGGCGAAACATCTCGACGATGTGACCCAGCAGTGGCAGTCCCGAGTCGCCGACGATGGGCTTCAGGCCGCTGCCCGGGGGCGGCGCGGCCAGGGTCCGCTGCGGCCAATCGACCGTCATCAGCCGCTTTTCCAGCAATCCCATCCCGGGGATGGTGTTCACGGTCGGGATGAATCGGCGTTTTGCCTGGTCGAGCAGGTAACGCGGGGTACTGATGGTGGTCACAGACGCTCCTCTAAATGCCCGGACAGATTGTGGTAACCGTCACTCGGCCCTAATCCTTGGAGTAAGTTTGACGCCTGTCAAGTTTGAATCCGGCGCGGCGTGGTGCAAGGTGCAAAGGTGAATAGCGAGGTTGACGCGGGTGGGCGGTCTGCCGACGATCTGCCGTTGCGGCGGGGCGACAAGCAACGTCAGGCGATTGTCCAGGCGGTACGGGAACTGCTGGAGGAGAAACCCTTCGCAGAACTGTCGGTCAGCACCATCAGCGACCGGGCCGGAGTGGCGCGCTCGGGGTTCTATTTCTACTTCGACTCCAAATACGCCGTGCTCGCCCACATCCTGGCGGAGGCCACGCACGAGCTCGAAGAACTGACGCACTACTTCGCACCGCGGGGCGCGGACGAATCGACGGAGGCATTCGCCCGGCGCATGGTGGGCAGCGCGGCCGCGGTCTACGCCCACAACGATCCGGTGATGTCGGCGTGCAACATGGCGCGCAACAGCGACGCCGAGATCCGGGAGCTGCTGGACGCACAGATCGATGCGGTGATCGACCAGATCGTCGGCGTGGTCAACGACGAGCTCGCCGCGGGGACCGCGAACCCGATCAGCGACGACATCCCTGCGCTGGTGCGGACCCTGGGCGCCACCACGGCCTACATGCTTTCCGGGGACAGTGCTTTCGTGGGCCCCAGCGGCGATGTGAGTCGCGGCGTGCAGGTGCTCGAGGCGTTGTGGCGCAACGCGCTGTGGGGCGGCGGCACGGGCTAGCCGACACCGGCGCAACAGGGGATCGAATCATCGGTGCGCGGTACCGCCGGTATCGTCTGCACCCATGACACGCGTAGCGCAGTACTACCGGGGCAAACGGTGCTTCATCACCGGAGCGGCGAGCGGGATCGGACGGGCCACCGCATTGCGGCTGGCTGAGCATGGTGCCGAGCTGTACCTGACCGACCGCAACGCTGAGGGCCTGGCTGAAACCGTCGCCGACGCACGCGCTCTGGGCGCGCTGGTACCCGAGCACCGGGTGGTCGACATCGCTGATTACGACGACGTCGCCGCCTTCGCCGCTGACATCCATGAGCGCCACGAGCCCATGGACGTCGTGATGAACATTGCCGGGGTCTCGGCGTGGGGGACGGTCGACCGGTTGTCTCACCAGCAGTGGCGAAAGATGGTCGACATCAATTTGATGGGCCCGATTCACGTCATCGAATCGTTCCTGCCGCAGATGGTCGCCGCCGGCCGCGGCGGGCGCCTGGTGAATGTGTCCTCGGCAGCCGGGATCGTCGCATTGCCTTGGCACGCGGCCTATTCCGCCAGCAAGTACGGCCTGCGCGGAGTGTCGGAGGTACTGCGCTTCGACCTGGCCCGGCACCGCATCGGGGTGTCGGTGGTGGTTCCCGGCGCGGTCAAGACCGGGCTGGTCAACACCGTCGAGATCGCCGGCGTGGACCGCGAGGACCCGCATGTGGAGAAATGGGTGGGCCGTTTCGCCGGCCATGCCGTGTCGCCGGAGAAGGCGGCCGAAAAGATCCTGGCCGGGGTGGCGCGCAACCGCTACCTGGTCTACACCTCCGGCGACATCCGGGCGCTGTACGCGTTCAAGCGGCTAGCGTGGCTGCCCTACAGCGTGGCCATGCGTCAGGCCAACGTGCTGTTCAGCCGGGCGCTGCGGCCGTCGCGGGATTCGTTGCGCAGCTCCTGAGGCGCCGGACAGGTCAACGGCTGCCCCAGTCCCACGGCGGGGTGTTGAGCAGGCCCAGGCCGGCGACCCGCGTCTCGCCGAAGTCTTTGTAGACCTCGATCTCCGCGGTGTCGTGGCGATCGGCATCGGCGACCGGCACGGCGGCCAGCAGTTCGGGCATGGTGCGTGCGTGGGTGACCACCACAACCTGGGTTCGGGTGGCGGCCGCCCGGATGAGCTCGGCCAGTGGCGCCACCAAGTCGGGATGCAGAGACGTCTCCGGCTCGTTGAGCACCATCAGCGACGGTGGCTGCGGGCTCAGCAGGGCGGCAGCCCACAGCAGGAAGCGCAGGGTGCCGTCGGACAGTTCGGCGGCACGCAACGGGCGCAGCATGCCCCGCTGGTGCAGCTGCAGGTCGAACATGCCGTCGTGCGAGCTGACCGACAGCGTCGCGCCGTCGAATGCGGCGGCGATCGCACGGTCCAGCTCGTCGTCACCGGACTCGATGATGGTCTGTACCGCCGCAGCCAGATCGACGCCGTCGCCGGCGAGTACCGGCGTGCGCGTACCGACCTGCGGCCGTCGCACCGGCGCGCCGGCATCGACCCGGAAGCCGTCGTAGAAGCGCCAGTCCCGTAGCCGGTCGCGGACCGCGGCCAGTTCCGGATGCGCGCCGGGGTGGGCGAATTCGGCGAGCACGCTGCGATAGGTGGGCAGGGTCCGTGACAGTTCCTCCACACCGGAGTCCGTGCTGGCCTGCGCGAAAGCCCGGGTGCGGCTCACCAACGTGGCGCCGCGCCGCGGCACCGGCCCGGCGAAGATCACTTCACGCTTGATCTCCGGATCGTGGGCGAACGCCGACGCCTGCGCGGGGTCCTGTGGCAGTCCTAGATCGACCAGGTAGCCGAAATCGTCGGAGGCGAAACCCATCTCCAGCGAGACCACTCGGGTGCGCACGCTGCCCTGGGCGGTTCCGCTGCGGCGCGCTTCGCCGAGCTGTTGGGGGCCGGCCCACAGCACGGACTCCAGGCCGCCCTCGCGAGCCAGCGAGCCGATCACCTCGCCACGCCCGCAGTCGGCCAACAGTCGTAACGCCCGGTACAGCGAGGACTTGCCGGTGCCATTGGCCCCGGTGACGACCGTGAGAGGTCTCAACGGCAGCACCAGCTCGCGCAGCGAGCGGTAACCCCGTACGGCCAGCGTCGACAGCATGCCCGGCAGGGTAGCGGGTGACTCCGACGCGGTGGGTGCGGTGAGCAAACCCGCGGCCTCAGTGCCATCACAGCGGCGGCGGGCGACGATGACGGGCATGCTGTGTCGATATGCGATGAACCGGGAGGCGGGGTGAGGGGCAACACGCACCGGATGCGGGCCGTCATCAAGCGGGTTCGCTCGCTATACAGCGGAGTTCGGACCCGCACGGCGCTGGCCGCCGCGGCGGTGATGACGGTCTGCCTCGCGATTGCGGGCGGGCTGCTCCTGTTGGTGCTGTACCGGTCGCTGGAATCGACCGCCGAGACCGCGGCCGGACTTCGTGCCGAACACATCGCCGCCCAGCTGCGGTCCGGCCACTTCGACGACCTGGAGTCGGCGTTGCTGGCCACCGATGGGCACATCGCCGTCGTACAGGTCGTCGGCGCGTCGGGCGTGATCCGGGCCGCCTCCAACGGCGCACCCCGATCACCGCTGACCGCCGCGACAGCCCTCGCCGACGGTCAAGCGCGCTATGTGGGCCGCGTCGAATCCGCCACCGGCGAGGAATATTGGGTCTCGGCCCGCGGTGCTGTCGCCGACGGAGCGCCGGTCACCGTGCTGGTGGGGGTGGACCGCGAACCGGTCGAGGAGATCGTGACCGTGGTGGGTGTGCTGTTGGCGGTGGGCGCGCCGATTCTGATCGTGCTGGTGGCGGTGGGAACGTTCCGCCTGGTGGGCGCCGCACTGCGGCCGGTGGAAGCGATCCGCGCCCGGGTGGCGTCGATCTCGAGCGCTGATCTGACCGAGCGGGTGCCGGTTCCGCGAACCCATGACGAGATCGCCGAACTGGCAACGACGATGAACGCCATGCTGTCTCGCCTGGAGCACGGCAGGGCCGCCCAGCTGCGTCTGGTCAGCGATGTCTCGCACGAACTGCGCAGCCCGCTGGCCACGATCACCACCGCGCTGGAGTTGGCCAGTGCCCGGCCCGAGCTGATGGACCGGGCACTGATCGACGAATCGCTTCTTCCGGAATCACACCGGATGAGCCGACTTCTCGAGGACCTGTTGCTGCTGGCCCGCTCCGACGAGGGGGCACTGGGATTACGGGGAGAGGACGTCGACGTCGACGATCTGTTGGCGGCCGAGGCGAACCGACTCGGCGGCAGCGGCTCGGTCAGCGTCGTGACCGATATCCGGGCCTGCCGGGTCACCGGCGACCGCGCCGCCCTGACCCGGGTGATTCGCAACCTGGTCGACAACGCGGCACGGTATGCGCGCAGCACGGTGACGCTGAGCTGCCGTCCGGCCCCGGACGGCGTGGTCATCACGATCGCCGACGACGGTCCGGGGATACCGGCGGCCGACCGGAGCCGGATCTTCGACCGGTTCGTCCGGCTCGACGCGGCCCGTGCCCGAACCTCGGGCGGCACCGGACTCGGCCTGGCGATCGTCGCGGAGGTGGTGCGTGCCCACCGCGGAACCGTTGCCGTGGACGATGCTGCAGGCGGTGGCGCGGTGTTCACCGTCGCACTGCCGCAGCGGGGTTTTCCCGATCAAGAGTCGATGTCCGAGCGCAGGCGGTAGCCGGCGCCGCGCACCGTCTCGATGGTGGCGAGTCCGAACGGCGCGTCGATCTTGCGGCGCAGATACCCGACGTAGACCTCGACTACGTTCTCGTCGCCGGTGTAGTTCGTGTCCCACACCGAGCGCAAGATGTCGGCCTTGGTGACGACGTCATCCTGGTGTCGCATCAAGAACTGCAGCAGCCCGAATTCTCGCGGTGTCAACGTGATCACCGTGTCGCCGCGGGTCACCCGGCGGCGAGCCGGATCCAGTGACAGGGTGCCCGCGGTGAGCACCGTCGGACGTGCCGGGGCGCCTCGGCGCAGCAGTGCGCGCAGCCGCGCCACCAGCACGACGAACGAGAACGGTTTGGTCAGGTAGTCGTCGGCGCCGATATCGAAGGCATCGGCCATGTCGTACTCGCCGTCCTTGGCCGACAACATGAGCACCGGCGTCCACACCTGCTGTGCCCGCAGCTCGCGGACCACCTGGTAGCCGCTGAGGCCGGGCAACATGATGTCCAGCACGATCACGTCGTAGTCGCCGGTGGTGGCGGCGGCCAGGCCGTCTGCACCATCGTGTTCGATATCGACGACGAAGCCCTCGGCCGCCAGTCCACGACGCACGGTCTCAGCCAACCGAGCTTCGTCTTCGACCAGCAATATCCGCACGACACCAGTACAGCAGAGCTCGGCCACCTGGCCCGCTGCGTTCTCAGCGGTCCCACAGCGCTTGGCGGACAAGCTGGCGCCATGACCGGAATCACTACCAACCCAGACACCTTGATCGCCACGTTCGGTCTGTTGGGCGTGCTGGCGGTGGTGTTCGTCGAGACAGGTCTCTTGGTGGGCTTCTTCCTGCCCGGCGACTCGTTGCTGTTCACCGCGGGAGTGCTGGCTGCTCAAGTTCACCCGGCGGTTCCGATGTGGCTGCTGGTCCTGACGGTGCCGGCCGCCGCGATCGCCGGCGACCAGTGCGGCTATCTCATCGGGGCCAAGGCGGGGCCGGCGGTACTGGAGACGCGGGCCGCCCGACGGCTCGGCCGCCAACAGGTGGAACGGGCCCAGCGCTACTTCGCCACCCACGGCAAGGCCACCGTCTTTCTGGCGCGCTTCGTGGCGGTGGCGCGGACCCTGACGCCGGTGCTGGCCGGGGCGTCCGGAATGCGCCACCGCACCTTCACCGCCTACAGCATCGCCGGTTCCGTGGCCTGGGGTGCGGGTGTTCCTTTGCTGGGGTATCTGCTGGGTGGCATCGGTTTCGTCCGCGCTCACCTTGACCTGGTTCTGCTGGCGGTCATCGCGGTCTCGCTGGTCCCGGTGCTGCTGGGTGTCATGGGCGGTCGTCTGCGGCGGCACAGCGCGCCTCCGGCTCCGGTCGATGCCGCGAATCCGCCGGAGTCGGTACCTGCCGGGATGCGCTGAGACGCGGGCCGGAAGGCTTTGCTGGCCGGCGGTCGGCGGCGGCTTGACCGACTCGCTTGTCGGTGCCGAGTGGTAGACCTGCGGTTATAAGCAGAGAGACGTTCGAATGTGAGCTGCGACACGCCGAGGCGGATGGTGGTCACAGGCTTACGACCAGCGAATTTCAACAATGTCGTTCAGAACATCTAGTATTGACCCCGAGGGATGACCACTAGGTGTAGTGTTCGGGGGACCGACAGGCCCGGGATCTTCCAGTTATTCGGGCCGCGGCAACCGGCACCTATCGGGTGCTCTGCCACGGCTGCGGAGCTGGAGAACGGAAAGTCCTGACGGCCCGCTGAAACGTAGTGCCCGATCCGTTATCCGTTCGTTGTCGACGATTCGCTGAGGAGCCTGCCGCCATGAGCATCACTGTTTACACCAAGCCCGCGTGCGTGCAGTGCAACGCCACCTACAAGGCGTTGGACAAGCAGGGCATCGCTTACGAGAAGGTCGACATCTCGCTGGACCCCGACGCCCGTGACTACGTCATGGCGCTGGGCTACCTGCAGGCCCCGGTCGTGGTCGCCGGCGACGAGCACTGGTCGGGATTCCGGCCGGACCGCATCAAGGCCCTGGCGCAGACCGCGCTGAGCGCATAGAGGCCGGTCGTCGGGGTACGGGTACGGGTGGAGTCTGACTGAGAGCTGAAGGGGGTCGCCATGTCTGCGGATTCGGAATGCAGCCTGGTGTATTTCTCTTCGGTGTCGGAGAACACCCACCGCTTCGTCCAGAAGCTGGGCGTGCCGGCCATCCGGATCCCGCTGCACGGACGCATCGAGGTCGATCACCCCTATGTATTGGTCCTGCCGACCTACGGCGGAGGGCGTCAGCAGCCCGACATGGACGAGGGCGGCTACGTGCCGAAGCAGGTCATCGCTTTTTTGAACAACGAACACAACCGGGGACTGCTGCGCGGCGTGATCGCGGCCGGCAACACCAACTTCGGTGCGGAGTTCTGCTACGCGGGCAACGTGGTGTCCCGCAAGTGTGGAGTGCCGTACCTGTATCGATTCGAATTGATGGGAACCGACGAGGACGTACAAGCCGTCCGCGCGGGCTTGGCTGATTTCTGGAAGGACGAGGCATGCCACCAACCGCTGCAACTGCAGAGCAGGTAACCGCAACCACCCGCAGCGCTCCGGTGGGCGAGCTGGACTTCCACGCGCTCAACGCGATGCTCAATCTGTACGACGCCGAGGGCAAGATCCAGTTCGACATGGATGTGCTGGCCGCTCGCCAGTACTTCTTGGAGCACGTCAACCAGAACACGGTGTTCTTCCACAATCAGGACGAGAAGCTCGACTACCTGATCCAGAAAGAGTACTACGAGCGCGAGGTGCTCGACCAGTACTCGCGCAACTTCGTCAAGTCACTGCTGGATCGGGCCTACGCCAAGAAATTTCGGTTCCCGACCTTCCTGGGGGCGTTCAAGTACTACACCTCCTACACCCTGAAAACCTTCGACGGCAAGCGCTACCTGGAGCGGTTCGAGGACCGGGTGTGCATGGTGGCGCTGACCCTGGCCGCCGGTGACACCAAGCTGGCCGAGCAACTCGTCGAGGAGATCATCGACGGCCGCTTCCAGCCCGCCACCCCGACGTTTTTGAACTCCGGCAAGAAGCAGCGCGGCGAAGCGGTCAGCTGCTTTTTGCTGCGCATCGAAGACAACATGGAGTCGATCGGTCGATCGATCAACTCCGCCCTGCAGCTGTCCAAGCGTGGCGGGGGAGTGGCGTTGCTGCTCAGCAACATTCGCGAACACGGCGCCCCGATCAAGAACATCGAGAACCAGTCTTCCGGTGTCATTCCGATCATGAAGCTGCTGGAGGACTCGTTCTCCTACGCCAATCAGCTCGGCGCCCGTCAGGGTGCCGGTGCGGTGTACCTGCACGCCCACCACCCCGATATCTACCGCTTCTTGGACACCAAGCGGGAGAACGCCGACGAAAAGATTCGGATCAAGACGCTGAGCTTGGGCGTGGTGATCCCCGACATCACCTTCGAGCTGGCGAAGAAGAACGAGGACATGTACCTGTTCTCGCCCTACGACGTCGAGAAGTTCTACGGGGTGCCGTTCGCCGACATCTCCGTCAGCGAGAAGTACTACGAGATGGTGGACAACGCCGCGATCCGCAAGACCAAGATCAAGGCGCGCGAGTTCTTCCAGACGTTGGCCGAGCTGCAGTTCGAATCCGGCTACCCCTACGTCATGTTCGAGGACACGGTGAACCGGGCCAACCCGATCGCCGGCAAGATCACCCACTCGAACCTGTGCTCGGAGATCCTGCAGGTCTCCACCCCCTCGGAGTTCAACGACGACCTGTCCTACGCCAAGGTGGGCAAGGACATCTCCTGCAACCTCGGCTCGCTCAACATCGCGAAGGCGATGGACTCGCCCGACTTCGGCCAGACCATCGAGGTCGCCATCCGGGCGCTGACCGCGGTGTCGGATCAGACCCACATCTGGTCGGTGCCGTCGATCGAGCAGGGCAACAACCAATCGCACGCCATCGGGCTGGGCCAGATGAACCTGCACGGGTATCTGGCTCGGGAGCGGATCTTCTACGGTTCCGAAGAGGGCATCGACTTCACCAACATCTACTTCTACACGGTGCTGTATCACGCATTGCGCGCATCGAATCGCCTTGCCCTCGAACGGGGTACGTCATTCGTCGGCTTTGAGGATTCCAAGTACGCCTCGGGGGAGTTCTTCGACAAGTACACCGAGCAGGTGTGGGAGCCCAAGACGGAGCGGGTCCGGCAGCTGTTCGCCGATGCGGGCATCCGGATTCCGGGTCAGGACGACTGGCGCCGGCTCAAGGAATCGGTGCAGACCCACGGGATCTACAACCAGAACCTGCAGGCCGTTCCGCCGACCGGGTCGATCTCCTACATCAACCACTCGACGTCGTCGATCCACCCGATCGTGGCGCGGGTCGAGATCCGCAAGGAAGGCAAGATCGGTCGGGTCTACTACCCGGCGCCCTACATGACCAACGACAACCTGGAGTACTACCAGGACGCGTACGAGATCGGTTACGAGAAGATCATCGACACCTACGCCGCGGCCACCCAGCACGTGGACCAGGGGTTGAGCCTGACGTTGTTCTTCAAGGACACCGCGACCACGCGCGACGTCAACCGCGCTCAGATCTACGCCTGGCGCAAGGGAATCAAGACGCTGTACTACATCCGCCTGCGGCAGATGGCGCTGGAGGGCACCGAGGTCGAGGGTTGCGTGTCCTGCATGCTGTGACCATTTTTCCGACGATTCGCGGGCCAGGGGAGACATCCCCTGGCCCGTTTGTTCTTTGATGGCGGTCAGAGTCCCTCGGTCGACCGACTGCTTGCCTGCCTGAACTGCCTCGACGTAATTGGCACTTTCGGGTCCCGCGACCAAGTGTTTATTCTTGGTGTGAAGTCACTGTATAAACCAGTTTAGACATTCACTTCTGTGCGGGGTAACCGCGGAAAGGCGTCATATGGCCCAGATCAAAGCCAGGTACTCGCGGATCATGCTGGCCGCCATCCTTCTCTCGACCCTCCCTTCGCTGGCCGTTGGTACCGCACACGCCGACGCCAACAGCTACCTCCGCGAGGTGCACAACACGGTGAGGGTCCGGTTAAGGGATAACCAGGCGCTGCAATTGGGTTATGAAGCGTGCCATGTCCTGCACAAGGGGACGGACGGAAAGACGACCCCGCAGTCGCGTGGTGAGGCTGCTCAAGTCGTCAGCAGGGCAGCACGCAAGTTGGGCGTAAACCGCCACGACGGCTTGGATCGCGGAAGCGTCAGCCGTCTGGTCGATGCCGCCGAACACTACCTGTGTTGATCGGCCATCCGAAGTATCTAGGCTGGGCGCCGTGACCCGGATCAGACCGTTTCTCATGTTCCAGGGCGGCACCGCCGTGGCCGCGATCGAGATGTACCTGGCCGCGTTCCCGGGCGCCTCGGTGGTCTCCTCGACCCCGCACCCCGAGCCGGACACCGGCATCATGCTGGCCGAGCTCGACCTGGCCGGGCTGCGAGTGCTGGTCAGCGACAGCGCGGTCAAGCACGGCTTCGACTTCACCCCGTCGAGCTCGCTGTTCGTAGACGTCGCCGATCGCGCGGAGCTGGAACGGCTGGTGGCCGAGCTGGGTGAGGGCGGCGCCACCTTGATGCCGCTCGGTGACTACGGCTTCTCCAGCGCGTTCGCCTGGGTGAACGACCGATTCGGGGTGTCCTGGCAGCTCAACCTGCCCTGAGCGATGGTCAGGCCGGCCGCGGGACCGAAGCCGCTCTGCCCTGCCCGAGCCATGCCGGGATGGCTCGACGCACATCGGCGGGCCCCGACAAGGTGACACTGCCGTCGTGCATGGCGTGTGACCAGCCGACGTCGCCACGCCAGATCCGGGTCAGAACCCGCAGGCTGGTCTCGACAGTCCCGGTCACCTCGTAACCGGGGTCGAAGTCGCACACCTCGGCTTCACCGTTGGCGACCACCAGCCACCACCGAGAGGCCTTGGCCGCCACTCCGTCGAGAATGAACTCCAACGTGGTGCGCGACCGCGGCCAGTCGCCGACCGGGATGGTGCGGCGGATGTCCCAGAACAACAGGTGGGGGTCGAGGTCGGCGTCGCCGAGATCGCTGATCCAGCGCACCCCCCACGCGGTGAGCGCCTCCACCGCACCGGCCAGATCCTGCCCGCATCGGGTGAGGGAATACGTTGCACGGCCGTCGATTTCGGTGCGCTCAATGACGCCGGCGCGGGCAAGTGACTTGAGTCGCTTGGACAGCAGCGCCG
The DNA here is from genome assembly GCA_001673575.1 of Mycolicibacter heraklionensis. GTDB lineage: Bacteria > Actinomycetota > Actinomycetes > Mycobacteriales > Mycobacteriaceae > Mycobacterium > Mycobacterium heraklionense_A. The sequence goes on from LZME01000155.1 coordinate 33,490, forward strand.
GTGACATCTTGGGCACGCCGCGGCGCAGATCATTGAAGTGGGTGCTGCCGAGCAGCAGTTCCCGCACCACCAGCAATGTCCAGCGTTCGTCGAGCAGCTCCATGGCCTTGGCCATGGGACAGAACTGGTCGTATCCCGCCATCTGCATGCCTTTCGTGGATCGCCCGAATCTATGGTCTCGCAGCCGGCCCGCGCAGTACAGATCTGGAACTGGATGCCTGCGCCAGCCGGACCGACGATGGGCTCACCGGGTGCGGGAGGGGACAGAACGGATGAACGCTGTAGTGAACGACATTGAGGCCAGGCACCGTGCGCTGTGGGCGCTAGGCGACTACGCGGCGATCGCCACCGATGTGGTGACACCATTGGGGCCGGTACTCGTGACGGCCTGTGGGATCGGGCCGCAGGACTGGGTGCTGGATGTGGCTGCGGGAACCGGCAATGCGGCCATCCCTGCCGCGGCCACCGGAGCCCACGTCGTGGCCAGCGACCTGTGCCCGCAATTGCTGTATCGCGGCCGCGCGCAGAGCGCACAGCGGGGTCTTGTGTTGGACTGGCGCGAGGCCAATGCCGAGGCGTTGCCGTTCGACGACGATGAATTCGACGTGGTGATGTCCTGTATCGGCGTGATGTTCGCACCGCACCATCAGTCGGCTGCAGACGAACTGATCCGCGTCTGCCGCCCCGGCGGCCGCATCGGTGTGATCAGTTGGACGCCAGAGGGTTTCATTGGCCAGCTGTTCGCCACTATGAAGCCGTACGTGCCTGCGCCGCCGGCCGGGGTGTCTGCGCCGCCGTTATGGGGCAGCGAGCCCTATGTGCATGCCCTGCTGGGGGAGGCGGTCACCGATGTTGCCACCGAGCGCCGCGGGCTGACGGTCTCCGCCTTTGCCGACGGCGCCGCGTTTCGCGATTACTTCAAGGCGAACTACGGGCCGACCATCGCGGCCTACCGGGGGATCGCCGAGGCCCCCGATCGCGTGGCCGCACTGGACGCTGACATCGCGGCGTTGGCCGATCGCGCACTGCGGGGCGGCTCGATGGAGTGGGAGTACCTGCTGCTGACCGCGCGTAAGGGCTGAGCGGCGGTGGCACCGGTCAGCCGACTATGCCAACCTGACGGCTGAGGACCGCCTAGGACGCAGGTGTCGATTTTTCGGCCGGGGGATGTTCCATCCCCGCGGGGCACGGTTCTCCGGCGGCAGTGTAGAACGGTTGACCCGACGGGGCGTAGCAGGGCGGAAGGCCTGCGGACTGCTGCGCCGCGATCTCGTCGTGGCTGGCGAGGGGCCGGTCGATCGCGCCCCCGACGGCACCGGCGGTGGCTCCGGCGATGACATCATTGGCGACGGCGCCCAGCAGGCCCGGGCCGCAGGGGCCGGGTACGAAGATCGGGCCCAGGATGCCGGGGCAGATCCCGGCATGTGCTTGGGGCGCTACCCCAGCTGGTACAACGGCCAGGGCTGCAGCCGCTGTGGCGACCGCTGCCAAGGGACGTGCAATACGGCGTTTGCCGTGCATGGCATGCCTTCCTGGTGAGGGACGATCGGCCGATAGCCTACCCGACACCGGATCGGTGAGTGCGCGTCTCGAATGTTGTCGATCCTGAGCTCACCGAATGCTGATCCAGAACCGTATTCGCAACGTGGACAGTCGATTTCTTGAGGGCGCTGCCAGCGCGCAGCATCAGCCCTCGCGCGCTTGGTCGGCGCGCAACGCCTTGATGCGCCGCTGCTCGCGCAGGACTTCCTGGTAGCTCTCGCGTTCGGCGACCAGCCACTCCGGTTTCTCCTCGAGCAGCGCGACGATCTGCTCGGTGGTCAACGCGTTCTCCATGCCGCTGCGGGTCAGACCGGAGATCGAGATGCCCAGCTTGGCTGCCACCAGGTTCTTCGGGTGCGGCCCGTTCTTGCGCAGGTCCTTGAGCCACTGCGGCGGTTCGGCCTGCAGGGCGGCGAGCTCGGTGCGGGTGATCGAGTTCTCCTGGAACTCCGCGGGTGTGGCGGGCAGGTACACGTCCAGCTTCTTGGCCGCCGTGGCGGGTTTCATGGACTGCGCGTTCGGCCTGCTCATGGCGCCAGCCTATCGGTAGCCTGATGCGGTGAACCCGCCTTCCCTCACCCTCGGGTACGTCCCCGGCGGGACGCCCGCGAAGTGGGCACGAGTCTGGGGACAGCGGCATCCAGACGTTCCGCTGCTGCTGCACACCCTTGAAGCCGCCGACGCGGTGGCCGCGGTGCGGGCAGGCACTGTCGATGTGGCGCTATTGCGGCCGTTGTCTGACACCGCAGGGCTGGCTGTCATTCCGCTCTACGAGGAGACGACGGTGGCCGTGGTGCCGAAGGACCACGTGTTCAATGCCGTCGATGAGATCACCTCGGCGGATCTCGCCGACGAACCGCTGCTGCTTCCACTCGACGATGTCGTCGGATGGGCGGATGCGCCCGGCAAGCCGATTGACCATCGCCCTGAAACCACCCAGGATGCAATAGAACTCGTCGCGGCCGGGCTCGGTGCGCTGATCGTTCCGCAGTCGTTGGCGCGGCTGTATCACCGCAAGGACCTCGCCTACCGTCCGATCAGTGATGCACCCACCTGCCCGGTGTCGCTCGCCTTCGCCGAAGGTCCGCAGTCGGCGCTGGTCGAACAGTTCGTCGGCATTGTGCGCGGCCGCAAACCCGGTTCGTCGCGGGGACAGTCCGAGCCGGCACCGAAACGCAGCGCGCGGGAGAAGACCCTTGCCAAGCAGGCCGCCCGCGCGGCTGCGGGCAAGACCGCACGCAAGGCGGGTCGGGTGAGTCGAGGCCGACGCTGAGCTCAGCGGCACGGCGAGCGGAGGGCGAGCAGCAGTCGGATGAGGTCGGCTTGTCGATGAGTTCCGGTCTTGTCGAAGACGTGCTGCAGGTGTGTTTTGACGGTGGACTGTGAAAGGGACATGCGTTCGGCGATCTCTTTGACGCCTCCGCCGTTCATCACCATGACGGCAATCTCGGCTTCACCAGGAGTCAGGCCATAGTGGCGGCGCAAAAATGTTGATGCGGTGCCGGATTCGTGCTCTGGATCAGCGACGACGATGATGGCATGCCAGCCGGAGCCGGTGGCGCCGGATGGATCGGCGGGCAGAACCTCGATGACGTAGGGGCGTCGACCCGAGGGACGGGCGCACAGCAGAGAGTTCCCCGACGGGTGGCTGCCCACAGGTGTCACGGCGGCGTGAATGCTGCCCTGTAGTGCGGTGTCGGTGCTGACGGCTGCCGCTTCGAGTCGCCCGGCGTGGACCATGAGTCCGTCGGCCGACCGCAACAGGTCATCGGCGGCGGCGTTGGTGTAGACGATGCGGGACGCAGCGGTGACCACGATGACGGCGTGACCCAGCGCCTGGGTGACCGCACCGAGCTCGTCGGCTCGTCGGCGCAGGTGTTCCAGGTGTGCCTGGCTGCGCAGCGCCTGCTGCAGATGGGGCACCAGCGCGCTGACCAAGGGGATGAACGGCTCCGGAGGACGTGGCCCAGCGGTAAGGAACGCCATGGGGGCCGGGCCGTCGGTGAGTCGCACGAATAAACCGTCGGTCATATCCAGCGGCCGCAGCCAGTCGATGTGGAACTCCGACTGGGCCTGCAACGCCACCAACGCCCGCCCGCTTTGGAGTGAACCTACGGGGCTGTGTTCGACAGCCTCGAGCACGTAGTCGAGCCGGCGGTAATGCCGCTGGTAATCGGCGCACGCATCCGGGGCCAGACTCGCAGCCTGAATCGACCGCCCCGTTTCGTCCACCCGTATCAGCGCGCAGTGAGTATCGAGCGTGCGCCGAAGGTCCCTTAGCGTCTCGTTCCAGTTCTCGGGAGCCAGCACCGAGCTGTAGACGGCCGCGACCAGTCGCGAAAAGTCATCAAGGGTCGCCATCGCCGACATCGCAGGTCTCCGGTCTGGGGATCGTCTCCCACCTGTGGAAATTCTGCACCCGACTCGCGGAATGGTGAAACGATTTCGGGCGAAAACTTCAACCGTTTGGATGAGGCGAGGGCGGATCGGGCCTGGTTGGCTACCGCCATGACCGTGCAGGATGTCGGCGCCGATGTGCGCGCGCTGCCGTTAGCGCCGAAAAGCCCATTGCCCTATTGGCAGCAGGTTCGGCAGTTCCGGGAGCTGCGTACCGGAATCGAAATATTGCGCGATGCCGGCGGGCCGGTGACCCGGCTGGAACTGGCGCCACGCTGGCTCGCGCCCCCGATCGTGGTGGTGACCTCGCCGCAAGGTGCGCACGACGTGCTCAGCAGCGGCGACGTCGATCGCACCCTGGCCCACGACGAGATACGCCACCTGATGGGGCCAAACCTCTTCGATCTGCCCAACGATGCGTGGCTGCCGCGGCGGCGCACGTTGCAGCCGCTGTTCACCAAGCAGCATGTCCGTGGATTCGCCGGGCAGATGGGACAGGCCGCCGAAACCGTCGCTGCCGGCTGGAAAGACGGGTCAACGGTTGATTTGGACGCCGAGTGCCGCCGATTGACGCTGCGGGCGTTGGGGCGCTCGGTGCTCGGCGCCGACCTTGACGAACAGGCCGCCGCGCTGGGTGCGCCGATGCGAGTCGCGCAGGAGTACGTCACGCAGCGGGCGTTTGCGCCGGCGCGCGCGCCGCGCTGGCTGCCGACCCCGGCGCGACACCGTGCCCGGGCCGCCAGCACCACATTGCACCGGCTCGCCAACGACATCCTGCAGGCCTGCCGTGCCGACCCGGACCGTGACGCACCGCTGGTGCGCGGGCTGATCGCTGCCACCGACCCGGACACGGGCCGCCGACTGACCCATCAGGAGATCTGCGACGAGCTGATCGTGTTCATGCTGGCCGGCCACGACACTACCGCGACGACGCTGGCCTACGCGTTGTGGGCGCTGGGCAACCACCCCGACATGCAACGCCGGGTTGCCGCCGAGGTCGCCGAACTCGACGCGGACCTCAGCCCTGGCGATATGACCAAACTGCGGTACACCATTCAGGTCCTGCAAGAAGCACTCCGGTTATGCCCGCCCGGCGCGCTCAACGGCCGAACCGCAGTACGCGACATCGCGGTCGACGGCTTCCGTGTGCAGGCCGGCTCCATGATCGGGATCGGCATCTACGCGATGCACCGCGATCCCAACCTGTGGGAACACCCGCTGGAGTTCGATCCGGACCGGTTCAGTCCGGAGAACTCTGCCGGCCGTAATCGATGGCAGTACTTGCCATTCGGTGGCGGACCACGCAAGTGCGTCGGCGATCACTTCGCCATGTTGGAAGCCACTCTGGCGCTGGCCACCTGCTTGCGGCACCGCGAGATCAGCTCGCTGAGCAACGAATTCCCGGTTGCGGTGCCGTTCACGACGGTCGCCGCCGGGCCCATCTATGCCCGGGTCACGCTGCGAGCGGGCGCACTACCGTGACGGCGCAACCTGCGTTGCCCGATGTGCCGGGGCGGGGTGCAACGCCCCGGCTGGAGATCCTCGACGTCGGCGTCACCACCAGCGCCCACCCGGCCCCGCTGCTATTCGTGCACGGAGCCTGGCATGGTGCGTGGTGTTGGGCCGAACACTTCCTGGACTTCTTCGCCGACAAGGGATATCGCGCAGTGGCGGTCAACCTGCGCGGCCACGGGGGGAGCGCGCTGCACCAACGGCTGCGTGGATGTTCGGCCGATGACTACGTCGACGACGTCCGCTCGGTGGTCGACGACCTGCCGACCACACCGGTATTGATCGGCCATTCGTTGGGCGGTTATGTGGTGCAGAAGTACTTGGAGTCCTCGGCCGCGCCGGCCGGAGTTCTGCTGGCGTCCGTAACCGGCCACGCTGCGCTCACGCTGTACTTGCGCCAGATCAGACGACACCCCTGGTTGATGGCCGGCTCCGCGTTCACCGGCAGATCCTTGCGGCTGGTCGCGCCGCCCGAACGCGCCCGCGAAGCATTCTTCTCGCCGGCGACCTCGGAAGCCGACGTTATCCGGCACGCAGCGCGCCTGCAGGAAGAATGCCAACGAGCAATCCTGGACGTATTGATGCTCAATATCGCCAAGCCCAAGCGGATCACTACACCGCTGCTGGTGCTGGGCGCCGAACACGACGGTTGCATCACCCCCAAGGCAACTCGAGCGCTGGCGCGTGCCTGTGGGACTGATGCCGAGATCTTCTGCGGCATGGGCCACGACATGATGCTCGAATCCGGCTGGGACGCGGTAGCGCAACGCATCCACCTCTGGTTGGGCGACCGCGGTCTGTAGCCGACTGATCCGCCTCGCGCGCATCGCTGCGCGAGGCGCGTCCTCAGTGCGTGTGCGCCGGCCCCTCCTGGCCCTTGTACAGCCGGGAAAGCATCAGATCGCGGAATCGCGCGTTGTCGAGCAGCTTGAGTCCGGCGTTGGCCAGCGCCGGCCTACCGGCCAGCTTGTGAAAGAACCGGCCGCGCTTGTACTCCCGGCCCCAGGCCGCTTCCATCCGCTGCGCGTAGTTGGTGAAATCGTCGGGCCCGCCGTTGGTCAGCGCCGCCACGGCGCACTCGCCGGCGGCCAGCCCCGACTCCAGCGCCTTGGAGATCCCGGCGCCCGAGGTCGGCCTGCCCGCGCCCAAGGAGTCCCCGGTGAACAGCACCCCGGGTCGCCACGGCGGCCACGCGGTGAAGCCCATCGGCAGACGCCAGGCACGGACGGTCTTGGACTGTTTGAGTTCGGTGATCGAGGGCAGCTCCCACTCGCGGGGCAGCGTCTGGAGAAAGTCGCCGAGGAAGTGCGTGGCGTTGATCGCGTGCCAGTTCTTGTAGCTGTTGACGTAGCCCAAGCCAATGTTGACCCGGCCGTCGCCCAGCGGGAACACCCACCCGTAGCCGGGCAGCTGGTCGCCCTGAAAGATCAGCTTCATATAAATGTCGAGGGAGTCGACGTCGGGCCGGATGGCGGGCATCTCGGCCCGGATCGCTATCGCGGAGTAGCCGTTGTAGTCCGAGTCGAGCTTCAGCGCCCGCTTGATCGGCGAGTAGGCGCCGTCGGCGGCGATCACCGCATCGGCCAGCACCTTCTCGCCGCCCTTGAGCAGCACCCCGGTCACGCGGCCGGTGTCGTCGAGGACGGGGCCGGCGGCCTCGGCGGACTGCCGGACTTCGGCACCGGCCGATTCGGCGTGCTTGAGCAGCAACGTGTCGAGGTCGGGGCGGCGTGCGACGTAGCCGTGGTCGGGCATGCCGGGTCGGCGCGGAAACGACAGCTCCCACTCGCTCGGGCTGAAGACCTTCACCCGGTTGACCCGGTGGAACTTATCCACCTGCTCGGCCAGGCCCATTTTCTGCAGGTAGCTGACCGCGCGCGCGGTCAGGCCGTCACCGCAGGGCTTGTCCCGCGGGAACTCCGCCTTGTCCAAGACCACGACGCTTGCGCCGGCTTGCCTGGCCTGCCAGGCGGCCGCTGACCCTGCTGGACCTCCGCCGACAACTGCAAGGTCGAATCGCTGCACCACAGCGGCGATGTTAGCCGACGGCCGGTCTGCCCAGGTCAGGGACGGCAACGCTGTAAGGTGCTTGACGTGCGTGGAACGACGAGACCCAAGCCGACCGAAAACGGTGGGCAGAAGGTCGACGCGCGCAGCGAGCGTTGGCGCGAGCACCGCAAGAAGGTCCGCCGCGAGATCGTTGACGCCGCTTTCCGGTCCATCGACCGTCTCGGCCCCGAAGTGAGCGTGCGCGAGATCGCCGAGGAAGCCGGCACCGCCAAGCCCAAGATCTACCGGCATTTTGCCGACAAGGACGACCTGTTCGAGGCGGTCGGGGCCCGGCTGCGTGATGATCTATGGACAGCGATCTTCGCCTCCATCGATGTCGCCACCAACTCGCTGCGTGACATCGTCCAGCGCAGTGTGGAAGAGTACGTCGCCCTGGTCGACGAGCATCCCAACGTGCTGCGGTTCTTCATCCAGGGGAGGGCGCGCGCGCAGGCCGAGTCGAGGATGCGGGCGCTCAACGAGGGCCGGACCATCACCCTGGCGATGGCCGAGATGATCAACAACGAACTGCAGGATTTGGATCTCAACCGCGGTGCGCTGGATCTGGCCGCCTTCGCGGCTTTCGGCAGCGCGACCTCGGCCACCGACTGGTGGCTGGGCCCGGAGCTGGACAGCCCGCGACGCATGCCCCGCGACACCTTCGTGGCCTACCTGACGACCATCATGATCAGCGTTGTCAGTGGCACCGCCCAGAACCTCGGCATCGTGATGGACCCCGATCAGCCGATTCAGTCGGCGGTCCGGAACCAACCGGTCGCCTGATCAGCGAACCGCCTGAATCCCGCCCCGCAACCTGATAAATGCCGTATAAACGGCTGAATGAAGCGCAATAATGCCTGGCGGGTGGGTGCCGGACTCCTCTCGACGGCCACCGCAGCAGCACTGGTCGTCCCGGCGACGCAGGCGGCAGCGGTGTCCGATATGACCGCGGCGTTGGCGGTCTCGCCGACGGCGTTGCCCACCTTTCCGTTCGGGGGCCCGCCCGGCGACCCGTACGCATGCATGGATGTGGACGTATTCGGGTGCTCGATTGTGTTCGGCGGCAGTGGCATTCCGATACCGCACCAGGACTACATCGACGCGGTCAACGAGCGCTTTATTCAGCCGCTGAATCCCGGGTTCACCCCGCAGGCCCTGTTCACCCCCGAAGGGCTGCAGCCGTTTACCGGCGTCAAAACCTTGCCGCTGGACGTATCGATGGCGCAGGGACTGACGATGCTGCAGCTCGCCGTCGACAAGCAGTTCGACTTGGGTCATGCCGTCAACCTCTACGGCTACTCGCAAAGTGCCTCGATCGACACGCTGCTGATGCGGCAGTATCTCGCCTTGCCCCCTGACCAACGGCCCGACGCCGACCAGCTCACGTTCACGTTCCTGGGCAACCCCAACACCCCCAACGGCGGGCTGATGCAGATCTTCAACCTGCCGGAGTTCGGGGGATCGGTTCCCATCGCCTCACTGGGCCTAACCCTCAATGGCGCAACGCCGGACGGTCCGTGGGCGACCAACAACTACACGCTGGAGTACGACGGCTTCGCGGACTTTCCGCGCTACCCGCTGAACATGCTTGCCAACCTCAATGCGGTCGCCGGGATCCTCTACACCCACAACCAATACCCGATGCTGCCGATGACGCCCGATGGCCAGCTCGCCAACGCGATCCTGCTGCCGGGCTCGGTGGACTACGTCGGTGAGCTGCCCGACGGCGTGACGGCCAGTACTGCGACCAACTACTGGATGATCCCGACCGAAGACCTTCCCTTGCTGGAGCCGTTCCGTGGCAGCCCGTTGGGGAACGCGATCGCCGACCTGGTGCAGCCATCCCTGCGGGTGCTGGTCAACCTGGGCTACGGGCAGATCGAACACGGCTGGGACGCGGGGCCGGCGAACGTGCCAACTACGCTGGGATTGTTCCCCGACGTCAACCCCATGGATGTCTTGACGGCCTTGGTCAATGGCGCGCAACAGGGCTGGCAGGATTTCGTCCAAGACTTGGGTTCGCTGTCGTCAGCCGTTGCGGACGGGCCCGACACTGCTGTGGATCTGGCCGCGTTAACGATGCCCAGCCTGGTCGACATCGCCAACGCATTCAGCGGCTCGATCTCCGCGATCAACGGGGCGTTGATGGTGACCGGGGACATCCTCAATGCGCTGACTACCACGCTGCCGGCGGCCATGGCCCAGGTCTTCTTCTCCGAACTCTCCCAAGGGAACCTGATCGACGCGATCGGTCTTCCCCTGGCCGCGGCCACCGGCCTGGGGTCGTTGGCGGCGGGCTTCGAGTTGATCGGCATCATGCACGCGACCTCCCAGATTCAGACGGAATTCGCGGGCCTGTTCGGCTGACCCCGAGTGGGCCGGTATCAGACCTTTAGAACCCGAGGTCGAGCAATACGCTGATGGTGTCCACGACCAGTGGTTTGGTGGCCTCCAGGAATTCAGTCGTCATCGCGGTGATGAAGTCGGTCACTGCGGTGAACGCCTGCTGTAGGGGCTCGGGTAACTCTTGGTAGATCGCCGCGATAACGGCGTTGGGGATGATCAGCCCCTGATTGATCACGCCCGCGACCATCGTGGCCAGTTGGAGGTAGACCACCTCGGCGTCGGGTAGCAGGGGGGCGGTGTAGTCCGGCAGGGTGCCGTGGGCGTTGGCGGCGATCAGGTTGGCCAGTACCTCGGCAGCCAGCTTGGGCGTGCCGTCGTCGGTGAACAGGCCGAAGTTGGCCTCGTGGTTGAGAGCCCCGGTCACCAGGTCCTGGGCGCTGTAGACAAACGCCGGCCCGGCGAACGGGAGCTTGGACCAGGCGAGCAGGAAGTCCTCGAGGAAATTGGCCTGCACGGTCTCGCTCACACCGAACACCGGAGTGGTGGCATTGCCGTACTCGGTGGCCCAGATCTTCAGATCGCCGTCCCCATTGGCGGCCATGATCGCATTCAATGCCTGGACCTGCTCCAGAGGTGAGTTGGTCACGCCCAAGCCGGCGGAGAACGGCAGCGTGTAGTGGTACGGGTGGTAGCTCACCGCGTCGAAATAGCCGTGGGCCCCGCTGGCATACATCTGCTCCAGGAACTCTTGGGGACTGACGCTGACCCCGGCGATGGTGGTGGTCGCGCCCAATGCTCCCGCCAGCACAATGGCGTCGGGGTCGACCGCTTTGATCGCGGTGTAGGCCGCCTGCAACACGGTGGTGTAGGTCTCGGCGCTGACTGGGGAGTAGAAGATCACCCCGTTGGGTTCATTCCAGATCTCGTAGGACGAGATCTCGCTGCCGTACCGTTGGGCCACCTCGGCGGCGAAATTCGCATAGGCGGTCGGGTCGGGCGCGCCCGAGATGAGGGGGCCGTCCCAGGCGGGGTTCCCGCTGATGGCGCCGGTGATCGTGAAGCCCATCGAATGCGCCGTGTTGATGACGTTGTCCATCTGGGACCAGTCATAGGTGGTGGCCGTGGGCTGAATGTAGAGCCACGGCACGGCGAGGCGCAGATCGGTGACCCCGAGGTCGCGGATCTCGCTGAGTTGGGCGACGAGGTCGGTCTGGTTCAGGTTGTACAGGTCGGAATCGGCCACTCCGAATACGTGAGTGGTGACATCGCTGGTCTCGGCGTTGACCAGCGTGATGGTTTCGAAGTGGATCACCTGCGGCGCCACGATCGGCGGGGCCCCGCCGGGGTGTGCCGTCGGCGCGCTGGCGGCGCCGGTCAGGGTTGAGGCGGCCAGGATGGCCGCGGCAAGTGCCGTGTGGATGCGACGCACAGTGAGCAACGGGACCGCCTCGACAGTGATGGTGAGGGTTGAGCGTATCGCCGACACGGGAGAAATTCAGGTCCCGCCCAAGCCGCTCTCACGTGAGCGTTCAAGGCGGCTAACCCGCGCCGCCGCGCCAACGCAGGGCTTCCAACGCCACCGCGACATAGAGGCTGCTATCTTCCAACGGCTTCGGCAACAGCTCCTCGGCCCGAGCAATCCGACGCAGCAACGTATTTCGATGAATAAACAGGTGGGCGGCCGCGCGCGAGGCGTTGCACTGCTGATGCACGAACGTCAGGACGGTCTGCTGCAGTTCGGCGTCGGCCGACGCGAAGTCGCCGAGCGTTCGCGTAATGAACCGGTCCGTCCATTCCGGCTCGGCACTGATCAAGGCGACAAGCTCGATGTCAGCAAACCGGGCCACCCGCTGGGTGGACTTCAGCCGCATCATCATGCGCTGTGCCGTGATGGCGTCGAGGTGGCTGCGGCGAAAGCCGTCGAGGCCGGGTGCCGTTGTCCCGATCGCGATCTGTACTCCGGGCAGGTCGCGCACCGCGGTAGAGACGACGGTCAGATCAGGGCCTGCCGGGCCGGGAACCCACACCCAGCGGGTCGCTGCGCTGGCGAGCACCGACAGTGCGCGCTGCTCGTTGTCGGTCCGTATCAAGGCCTCGGCGGCGGCATCGAGGTCGGACAGGTTGGTGGTCGACTCGTCTCCCCAGATCACTGCCGCGGTATGGCTTTGGTCGAGGCGATAGCCGAGCCGGCTTTCGGCGCGTTGTTTGGTGATCGCCGCCCCGTCCAGGATCAGTGCGACCGTCTCGCGGCGCTCGGCGTGGGTACCTCGAGTGAGGGCTTCACGTTCGACCTGCATCTGCTCGCCGATCCCCGCGATGGTGGCATCGATGAACGAGGTCAACGACCGGGCCGTGACGTCGAGCAGTTCGCGCAGTTCGTCGGAGTCGTTCGTGAGCTTGAACGCGGTCTGCATCCACGACCGCCACGCCACATTGGTTCCCACTCGGTAGGCATCGAGGACGGCCGATTCATCAAGGCCCCGGCGAAATCCGTCGCGGACGATAAGCAGTGACTCCGTCGCGAGATTGGCCGGCACGGGTTCGCCGGGGTGGCTGACATTGGCGGCCGCCCAGTGCAGCAGGTTGGCGCGGTTGCTGCGGCGGATGCCTTCGGCAAGCACCGGATCGGAAGCTATGGCCCGCGTGTATACCGCCGACAGGGTGGCCTCGTGCAGCTCGTCGAGTGACTCCGGGGGAGCGCTGATCATCAGCTGGGCGCCGTGCCGGATCAGCTCGCATACCGGCTCGGATGGCCGTGCCCAATCCATGGCTACAACTTATATCGGTGGTGCATTATGCACCGGGCATCGGTTCTATTGGGTGATAAATGCTCTTTCGCGTCCGCCTCGGTTCCCCGAACAATCAGGTCGCTATCAGGTGACAGCCGTCACAGCTCACCTTGACCACACTGGAGGACCACATGTCGCGCATCGGATCCACACAACGCGCAGCCGTCGAGCGCGCCAACGAAAAGGCCGTTCAGCGGCGCCGAGTGCGGCAGCGGCTGCGCGTCCTCGCCGCCACCGCGCCGGGGGCGGTGGCCGGGGCACTGGCGATGACGTTGGCGACCCCGCACGCGGTCGCCGCGACCGGGCCGACGGCGGCAATGCAATCGATCATCGACCAACTGCTTGACGCGCAGCAGCAGGTGTACGACACGAACAGCCAATACCCGTTCATCATTCCGTCGGATCTTGACTCGCTGCCGCGGTACATCCAGGGCCTGTCAGCCACCGAGCTGGTGCTGCAGTACGGCGAGATGTACAACCCCAATACCGGAATCCAGTGGATGCTCGGATTCCCGTGGGACGCCAACTCGGCCGACCCGGGACAGTTCTACATCCTGGTGAACCCGGACAACCAGTACGGCGTCATCCCGATCAGCGCCGACGGCACGTACACGATGACGGTCCACCCCGGTCCCGGCAGCCTCGACGTGTCGTTCACAACACTGTCCGGCACGATCGGCTCACAGCAGGGCTACCTGCCGACCGGCCAGGTGCTCAGTCTGTCCGGGGCTACGCCGAACGCCGACGGCAGCTACACGATCACCTTCAGCCCGACGCCGCACGACGGTAACTGGATCGACACCACCGGCGCCGAAACCATGCTCATTCGCAACTCCATCGGTGACGCCGGACTTCCGCACGACTTCTTCTCGCTCCAGCAGGAGGGCGTCGCGCCGACCTACCACCTGCCGTTCCTCTCGGACGAGCAGCTGACGACGCTGTTGAGCAACGTCGCCAGGGACATCCCCACAACCAACGCCGACGCCGTCTACTACGACCAGACCGCGATCCCGAACAAGCTCCCGGTCAACTGGATGACGCCGGTCGCATCGTCCACCACCGCGATCAACGGGCTCATGCCCGGTCAATACAGCACAATGGGGCACTTCCGCCTCGATGACGACGAGGCACTGATCATCAAGGTGCCCAACCTCGACGCCCGGTACTCCGGACTCGAGCTGGCCAACGCGTGGGGGCAGAACGTCCCGATCGTGACCGCGCAGGGCAGCCTGAACAGCACCCAGACATTCGCCGATCCCGACGGCTACACCTACTACGTCGTCAGCGCCAAGGACCCCGGCGTCGCCAACTGGATCGACACCGGTGGCCTCGCCAACGGCATGCTCGGAGTTCGCTGGCAGGGCGTCGAGGGCAATCCGACGGGCTCCCAGACGTTTTCCCAGGTGGTGAACGTCGCCGATGTCAAGGATTACCTGCCGGCGGATCATCCCCTGGTCAGCCCCGAAGAGCAGGCGGCGCTGCTGCACGAGCGCCTATTCAATTGGAACTACAACCAGGACCAGGACCACGACATCTCCTGGCTGGGGGCCAACCTCCTGCGCTACCAGGTCGTGGCCGCGATGGGCGAGGAGAATTTCGAGAAGATCTTCGGCAGCCAGGTTGACGTGCCGACGATCTGGGACCGGATGACCGACCCTGCGCTGATGCCACACCTGGACGCCGTTGCCTCCGAGTTTCTGACCAACCCGGCCGGCGCCATGGCGGCGTTCGTCGGCAATATGCCGTTGGCGTTCAAAGACATCGAGATACCGATGCTGCTGGCCATGATGAGTTCGAAGGCAGTCGCGGACCAGACCTGGCAGGGCCTGCAGGGCGACTTCAGTTCCGGTGACTGGACGCAGGCCTGGACAACGCTGACCGGTGGTCTGGAAAGGCTGGGGACGGTCTTCGAGGTGGCCTGGGACGACCCGACCACCGGCATTGTCGCGGGCCTGCTCAACGCCCGCGACGACATGGCGACCGGAATCCTGAACGCCGGCAACAGCTTCGACCTGAGCTCCTACTCGCCGTTGATGGAGTCACTGGTCGACCTGAACCAGCAGGTCATGGCGGCCCTGATGGGCTGATCCGGAACTGGCCACGCGCCGTGCCGCCTTCCCGCGGGAGTCCCGTGGGGAGGCGGCACGGGCGTTGACGGACTCCAGTGCGGCAAACACACTGAACATCGATACCCCACAAGGGAGGAATGCGCGATGACGCTGACCGATCACACCACTGAGGACGCCGTCCGTCGGGCGCCGGTACACACCCGGGCGCTCATCATCGGGACCGGATTCTCGGGCCTAGGCATGGCCATTGCGCTGCAGAAGCAGGGTGTGGAGTTCCTCATTCTGGAAAAGGCTGACGAGATCGGCGGGACGTGGCGGGACAACACCTACCCGGGTTGCGCCTGCGACGTGCCGTCGCACCTCTATTCGTTCTCGTTCGAGCCGAAGGCCACCTGGAGCCGACTGTTCTCCCCGCAGCCGGAGATCCTGGACTACCTCAAGGGCGTCACCGACAAGTACGGCCTGCGTCGCCATATCCGCTTCGGTTCGAAAGTGACCCGCGCGGCGTGGGCTGATGAAGAGTTCCGCTGGCATGTGTTCACCGAAGACGGCCAGGAATACGTGGCCCAGTTCGTGGTCTCTGGAGTCGGCGGTCTGCACATCCCACGACTACCCGATATCGATGGAATCGACGAATTTGCCGGTACTGCATTCCATTCCGCGCAGTGGGACCACGGCGTGGACCTGACTGGTAAGCGGGTAGCGGTGATCGGAACCGGCGCCAGCGCGATCCAGATCGTGCCCGCGATCGTCGACCGGGTCGCTGAACTGCAGCTCTATCAGCGCACCCCGGCTTGGGTGGTACCGGTGCCGCATCATCAGCTACCGGATGCGGTGCGACAGGCGTTCGCGGTGGTGCCAGGACTGCGCTACGCAGTGCGGGCAGCCATCTACTGGGCGCTGGAAGGTGTCGGATTCGCGATGACCAAGCGGCCCGGCCTGCTGCGTCTGATCGAGGCGGTCGGCAAGCTCAACATCCGTCGACAGGTCCGCGACAAAGAGCTGCGCCGCAAGCTGACGCCACAGTACCGGGCCGGGTGCAAGCGAATTCTCTACTCCGGCAACAACTACTACCGCGCGGTGGCCGACCCGAAGACCACGCTGGTGACCGACCGGATCACCCGCATCACCCGGGACGGCATCGTCACCGCCGACAACGTGGAACACGCCGCCGACGTCATCATCTACGCCACCGGATTCCATGTCACCGACTCCTACACCTACGTCGGCATCACCGGTCCGAACGGAGAGGATCTGGTCGAGCGCTGGAACCGCGAAGGGGTCCAGGCGCATCGCGGTATCGCCGTGGCCGACATGCCCAACCTGTTCTTCCTGCTCGGCCCCAATACCGCGCTCGGCCACACCTCGGTGGTGTTCATGATCGAGTCGCAGATCCGCTACGTCGCCCAGGCGATCGCCGCGGCCGACCAAGCCGGTGCGCAGGCGTTGGCGCCGAGTCGGGCGGCCCAGGACCGCTACAACGCCGAGCTGCAGGACAAGCTCGCCGGTTCGGTGTGGATCACCGGCGGTTGCAACAGTTGGTATCTGGACGAGCACGGCGTCAACCGGACCCTGTGGAGCGGCATGACCTGGCAGTATTGGCAGGCCACCCGCACGTTGCGGGCGGGCGAATACCGTTTTTCCGGCGTGCGCTGACCCGACACGCAGACCACAACTTCTTGTGTTGGCGCGGGTTGTCGGCCCCCAGGGGTAGTGTCAGAGGCCTAGATTTCAGCGGGTGAAATGGGGTTCTGGTGTCCGAAAATGTGAAGCTGATCGACCGCACTTCGGCCATCAACTGGAACCGGGTGCAAGACGACAAAGACGCCGAGGTCTGGGACCGTCTGACCGGCAATTTCTGGCTGCCGGAGAAGGTGCCGGTCTCCAACGACCTGCCGTCGTGGGGGACGCTGACCGACAGCGAGAAGCAGCTCACGATGCGGGTGTTCACCGGCCTGACGTTGCTGGACACCATCCAGGGCACGGTCGGGGCGGTCAGCCTGATTCCGGACTCGCTGACCCCGCACGAGCAGGCGGTCTACACCAACATCGCGTTCATGGAGTCGGTCCACGCCAAGAGCTACAGCCAGATCTTCTCCACGTTGTGTTCGACCAGTGAGATCGACGACGCGTTCCGCTGGTCGGAGGAGAACCCCAATCTGCAGCGCAAGGCTGAGATCGTCATGCAGTACTACCGGGGTGACGAGCCGCTCAAGCGCAAGGTGGCCTCCACGCTGCTGGAGAGCTTCCTGTTCTATTCCGGCTTCTACCTGCCGATGTACTGGTCGAGCCGGGCCAAGCTGACCAACACCGCCGACATGATCCGGCTGATCATCCGCGACGAGGCGGTGCACGGCTACTACATCGGCTACAAGTATCAGCGCGGCCTGGCACTCGTTGACGAAGCCAAGCAGGGTGAGCTCAAGGAGTACACCTACGACCTGCTCTACGAGCTCTACGAGAACGAGGTCGAGTACACCCAGGATCTGTACGACAATGTCGGGCTGACCGAGGACGTGAAGAAGTTCCTGCGCTACAACGCCAACAAGGCGTTAATGAACCTCGGCTACGAGGCGCTGTTCCCACGCGAAGAGACCGACGTGAACCCGGCGATCTTGTCAGCGCTGTCGCCCAACGCCGACGAGAACCACGACTTCTTCTCCGGTTCTGGATCGTCGTACGTGATCGGTAAGGCCGTCGTCACCGAAGACGAGGACTGGGAGTTCTGAGGTTTGGTCGGGCACATCAAGTCCGGCCACTGAGGACGTCCATCACCAGGCCGCGACTCGTTCGCGGATCTCGACGGCCGCGTCGAGCATCTGCCGGGTGTTGGTGAACCAGTCCTGCAGATTCAGGTCCACAATGAGTTCGTCCGCCCCGGCTTCTTCGGCCGTTCGGATGTCATCCATGATCTGGTCAAGGGTGCCGACGAACGCCGATCGCTCCGAATTCGCCGGACGGTTTGTGAAGGTGACGTTGCCGATCACGACCATCTGCATGCTGCTCGCGTCCCGGCCTGCGACAGAAGCCATTTCGCGAATACATGCCCAGCCGGAACGCAGCTCGGCGGCACCGGCCGGGCCCGTGGTGGTCAGCACCGGCAGCCATCCGTCCGCATGTTCGGCAATGCGCTGCAAGGCCTTGGAGCTGGTGCGACGGCCGAGGTTGTTGCCTCCTCCGCCCAGCAGCACCGGAATTTTCGACACGGGCTTGGGCAGTACCGAGGCACGGTCGATGACGGTCCGTGGTCCCCGAACGGTTACAGGGTCCGGCCCCCAGGCCGCATTGAAGACGTCCAGTGTTTCGTCGAGGAAACGGCCGCGGTCGGCTCGGGTGGCACCGGTGGCCCGCAGTTCGTCGCTGGACCATCCAGTGCCCAGGCCCGCGACCACGCGGCCACCGCTGATCTGATCGACCGTCGCCAACGCCTTCGCCAATTGGACCGGCGTGTGTAGCGCAGCGATCAGAACCGCAGTGCCCAGTCGCACACGTTCGGTCACCACGGCCGCGGCGGTGAGCACAGCGAGCGGATCGGCGGCCTGCCGCGATGACTCCGGCCATTCCACGGTCGTCGGGCTGTACGGATCGACTGGCGACTCCGGGAAGAGCAGTCGTTCATAGGTCCACACGCTGGCGTATCCGGCCGCTTCGGCGGTTCGGGCGGCTTCGACCACGTCGTGGCGGAGGTCGGTTCCCAACCCCTGCGGCAGACGAAGACCAAGTTTCAACGGAAACCTCCGCCTAGGAGTCTGCTGAATTAGTGGTTTGTGGGGTGGGGTGCCTCGAGGCGTTCTGTGGCGCGTGGGTTTCGTCA
>LZME01000156.1 GCA_001673575.1 Mycolicibacter heraklionensis
GTTGCATCGACCACTTGAAACCGCCCGGCGTGTCGAGCGCAAACACGCACGCTCGCGGCAGGAACGCGCCCGGGGCGCTCAGAACTGCAAGGCGGTGAAACGCCAGTCCAGCACCTGGCGATCCGTTTCACCGGCGGCACCGGCGGCGTAGACCAGCGACCGCAACTCCAACACGTTGTCGCGGGCGGATTCGATGTGCAGTTCGCTGTAGAGGGTGTCGCCTTCGTGGACCGGCGCCGTGTGATCGCAGGACTGCCAGCCCAGCACCGTGACGAGGTTGGGCAGCAGCCGAGAGGCCTGGGCCAGCGCCAGGCCGATGGTGTGCCCGCCGTAGACCAGCCGCTGTCCGGCGACCCGCGAATCATGATGGGTGGCAGCGACGTTGAGGGTCAATCGAGCCAGCTCTGGGGCGGAGGAGACGACGTCGCCGGTGCTGGTCAGGACCGTACCGGCCATCGCCGGGTCGAAGTGTGGACCCGGTACCCGCTGACGAAACTCCGCGGCGTCCCACCCTGCAGTCACGTCCGGCGGCACCGCGAGTCCAGCGCCGACGGCCGAGAGGTCATCGCTGTGGCCGGTATCAGAAGCATCAGGCGACAGCGGCAGCATCGCGCAGCGGTAGAAGTCGAGCACCAGCCGGTCCACCTGATCGATGGTGGTGATTCGCAGTGCCACCAAACCGGTGGGTTCACGCCCGGGCCTGGCTGAATTCTGTTTCAGTCCAACGACTTCCGTACGGGTAAAGATGGTATCGCCGATCACGGGATACCGAAAAAAGGCCAGGCCTCGGTAGAAGAGGTTGGCCTTGACGCGCCGGGTGACCAAGGTGGACTGACCGATCGCGACGTCGCAGACCAGCCCGGGATGGGCCAGCGGCGTCGTCGCCCCGGTCACCGCCCGGGACAGTTCGGCATCGAGCGGCAACCGTAGCCGGTCTCCCAGAATCGCCTGATGCAGCGCGGCCGCACCGGCCGTCAGGGTCATCGCCGGAGCTGCGTCAAACACCTGACCGACCTGGAGCTCGTCGAAGTAGGGGCCGCTGGTCACAGGAAAATCCTGACATACGGTGAACCGATGAACCACGAAGAGTCGATCCTGGTCGAAACCGTGCGTCAGTTCATCGACCGGGAGGTCAAGCCGACGGTTCGCGACGTCGAGCACGCCAACACCTACCCGGAGGCGTGGATCGAACAGATGAAGCACCTCGGCATCTACGGCCTGGCCGTTCCCGAGCAGTACGGCGGGACCCCGGTGTCAATGCCGTGCTACGTACTGGTCACACAGGAACTGGCCCGCGGCTGGATGAGCCTGGCCGGGGCGATGGGCGGCCACACCGTGGTGGCCAAGTTGCTGACCCTGTTCGGTACCGACGAGCAGAAGCAGCGATACCTGCCGGCGATGGCCACGGGAGCGCTGCGCGCCACCATGGCGCTGACCGAGCCGGGCGGCGGCAGCGACCTGCAGAACATGACGACGTCCGCACTGCCGTCGGCCGACCCAGAGACGCTGGTGATCAACGGATCTAAGACTTGGATCTCCAACGCCCGCTACTCCGGACTGATTGCGCTGCTGGCCAAAACCGATCCGAAGGCCACCCCGCGGCACAGCGGCATTTCGGTGCTGTTGGTGGAGAATCCCAGCTCCGGGCTGACGATCTCACGCGACCTGCCGAAGCTGGGCTACAAGGGCGTGGAGAGCTGCGAGCTGAGCTTCGACGACTGCCAGGTGCCGGCGGCTGCGGTGCTCGGCGGCACGCCCGGCAACGGCTTTGCCCAGATGATGAAGGGACTGGAGACCGGACGCATCCAGGTGGCGGCGCGGGCCCTGGGCGTGGCGACCGCCGCGCTCGAAGATGCACTCGCCTACGCCCAACAACGGGAGAGTTTCGGCCAGCCGATCTGGAAGCACCAAAGCGTGGGCAATTATCTGGCCGACATGGCAACCAAGTTGACGGCCGCCCGCCAGCTGACCAGGTATGCCGCGGAACGCTACGACGGTGGGCAGCGCTGCGACATGGAGGCAGGCATGGCCAAGTTGTTCGCGTCGGAAGTTGCGATGGAGATCGCGCTGAACGCGGTACGCATCCATGGCGGCTATGGCTATTCCACCGAATACGACGTGGAACGCTATTTCCGGGACGCACCGCTGATGATCGTCGGCGAGGGCACCAACGAGATACAACGCAATGTGATTGCCGCACAACTGGTTGCCCGCGGCGGGATTTAGCCGCTGGCAACCAGCCCAAGCGCAACGAAAAACACCCCGCACGATTGTGCGGGGTGTTTTTCTTGGGCTGTCCTACTACGGGACGACGACGCCCGGGGTGCCGTCCTGGCCCGCGCCGCCCGCATCGGGACCGGTACCCGCGGCACCCCCGGTGCCTGCGGTACCGCCGGTGCTACCGGTCCCCGGGGTGTCGCCGGCGCCACCGTTGAGGCCATCGTCGCCCAGGTGCGGGGTGACGACATCGCCACCGTTGCCACCATTGCCGCCGGTACCACCGGTGTTGGCACCGGCACCGCCGGCGCCGCCATCGCCACCCGCTCCACCGTGGACGTTGTCGATCGGACCCGAGGACGAGTCGCCGGAGGTGGTCTGCCAGTTCGGGTCGCCCCAACGAATGTTGCTGCCGTTGCCACCGTTACCGCCGACACCGCCATCGCCACCGATACCGCCGGTGCCATCGGTGTTCTCCAGGCCGGCGCCACCGGCGCCGCCGGTACCGCCGTTACCGCCGTGAGCACCGCCCGCATTCGGGTCGCTACCACCATTACCACCGGTGCCACCGTTACCGCCGGTGGCACCGGAGCCACCGGCACCACCCGCGCCACCGGCACCCGCAGAGCCCTGCGGCCCCAGGGTTCCGGCACCGCCCGGGCCCTCAACGGATGCGTGTCCGGTCACATCGGCGATGTCGCCACCGTTACCACCGTTACCGCCGCTACCACCGTCTCCGATCAGGCCGTCATTGCCGTTGACCGCACCCTGACCGGCCGCGCCGCCGTTACCGCCGGCACCACCGGAGCCACCGTTGCCGGGGGCGTTGTAGAGGCCATGCACGGAGTCGGTCGTCCCGTGGATCGAGGCACTGCCGTGACCGCCGTCGCCGCCGTCAGAGCCGGCACCGCCGACACCGCCGTTTCCGCCATTGCCGGCCGTCCCGCCGCCATTACCGCCCGCACCACCGTTTCCACCGGCAGCGCCGTTACCGCCACTGGTAGCGGAGATGTCGGGCGGGGTGCCGCCGTCGCGGTAGCCGTTGACGCCGTCACGACCGTCGGTCGCGGCCGAGGCGGCGCCACCGTTCCCGCCGTCGCCGCCGTCGCCGTCGACGCCGGCCGCGCCCACGTTGGCTCCGGCCCCACCGGCCGCACCGCCGGCCGCCGCGGCACCACCGTTACCGCCCGCGCCACCGTTGCCACCGGCCGCGCCGTTTGCGCCGACGCCGTTCACCGCCAGCCCGGCCGCACCGGTACCGCCGTCGCCGCCGAGGCCGCCGTTACCACCGACCCCGCCGTCACCGTTGGCACCGACCGTGCCGTTGGCAGAGCCACCGGTACCGGCAGCGCCACCGACACCGCCCTTGCCGCCGACGGCTCCGTTACCACCGTTTCCGCCGACGGCACCGTCGCCAGAACCGTTGTTGGCGAACGTGCCAGCGTCACCGGCCGCGCCGTTGCCGCCATTGCCGCCGGCGCCACCGACTCCGCCGGCACCACCGTTGCCGCCGATGCCGACGTACGAGGAACCAGCGCCGCCGGCGCCACCGTTGCCGGCGTTGCCACCGGCCACACCGTCACCACCGTTGCCCCCCGAACCGCTGCCCGCGGAGCCGTTGGTACCGGTCCAACCGGCGCCGCCGGCCCCACCGTTGCCGCCGTTGCCCCACGCGCCCATACCGAAGAAGTCCTGGGCCTGACCAGACGAGCCACCGTTGCCGCCGTTACCCGCGTCCAACGTGGCGGTGCCGTTACCGCCGGCGCCACCGTCGCCGCCGTTGCCCCACATCTCGCCGCCGTGGCCCCCGTTGCCGCCGTCGGCGCCCAGGCCGCCCGCGCCGCCGTCACCGCCGTTGCCGATACCGCCGGCGTGCCCGCCGTTACCGCCGGCGATGCCCTCCAGGTTTGAGGCCCAGCCGTTGCCGCCGTCACCGAACCACAACCCACCGGCCTGCCCGTCCACACTGGTCTCGGTTCCGTCGGCGCCGTTGCAGATCATCCCGCAGAAGCCATCGGTAAACGGCGCGAAGAGCTGGTTGATCACACCGTTGACGCTCGACCCGAAGTCGCTGGTGATCCAGTCCTGCATCATGGCGTGCAGCGGCAGGTAGAAGCTGTCCTGCCACATCTGGGCAAAGTCAGCGTCGAACAGGCCACCGTCGGCCGCGCCCGGTACGCCCCAGGCGGAGCCGTCGAACAGGTCAAATCCCGAGGTGTTGCCGTCGCCGACGCCGAACATGTCCCAGAACGCGTCGAGGCCGAAGTCGTCGGCCTGTGCCGCAGGGGCGGACGCCAGGGGCGCCATTCCGAACGCCAAGAATGCCCCGACCGAGGCCGCCGCCCCGATCGCACGGTCGCGCCGCCGCGTTGTGAATTGCGTGTTCTGACTACCGCGTCGAATATGTGCCACCGTTGGCCCACCCCTTCTGAACTTGACTAAAACTTTGTTTGGGCTTAACAGAAACTGTGCCCGTCCCCCTACGGTGCTTGACAGTAGCGTTGGAGCTGACCGTTGTCCACTTGAACATACGGCTAATTGCTATAAAGTCATACTAATCGGCTGGTTCAGACCGCAATAAGAGACCGCAAGTCGTTCGCTTAGCTACGGCCTGACCTGCCGCTAAAGGTCGACCCGGACGGTCACCTACCGCCCGCCTCGCACGACGCGCTCCCGGAAGGTTGCTCAGTAATGCCGCTTCACCGCAGTAAGGCCACGCAGGACCGCCACGCGCATCCCGCCGCACCGGGTCGCCGCGTGCGACGGAGCGTTCCCGCACTGACGGCACTGGCCGCGTTCGCCCTAGCGCCAGTCGGTTTAGCTCCGTGCACACACGCGGACGAGTTCGATTGGATCGCCGATCTGCTCAGCCCGCTTCTCGGGTTGGCGGACCAAGACACGGGCGCATCGGCCGCAGCCTGGCTAGATCCCACCGTCTGGAGCCTGGCGAGCCCAGATCCCAGCGGCGCCGACGTGCTGGCATTGGCCGCCGACGCGTCCGGTACGGCCGGTCTCTACGAGTGGCTGCACGAGACCATGCAGGACTGGCTCGACAGTCCGGCCGGCCAGTTGTTCGACAACCTGGTCAACCCGCTGTTCGCACCGCTGGCCGACGGCGGCTGCGGCGTGATCTGCAATGGTGCCGATGGGACCGCGGACCACCCAGACGGTGGTGCCGGCGGCCTGTGGTTCGGCGACGGGGGCAACGGTTGGTCGTCGAACCTCGAGGGTGTCGCTGCCGGTAACGGCGGCAGCGCCGGCCTGTTCGGCAACGGCGGTGATGGCGGCGCGGGCGGCCTGGGCGCCGACGGCGGTAGCGGCGGCAAGGGCGGCGAGGTGTGGGGCAACGGCGGCGACGGCGGACGCGGCGGCGACGGCGCCGAAGACGGCGGTTCGGCCGGCAACGGCGGTAACGGCGGCGACAGCAACTACCTGTACGGCAGCGGGGGCGCCGGCGGGGATGGTGGCAACGGCGGCGCCGCCGTGGGCGACGGTAGGGCCGCCGGATCGGGGGGAAACGGCGGCCGGGGAGGCGACGGCGGCCAGTTGGCCGGCGGCGGAGGCGCGGGCGGCATCGGTGGCCACGGTGGGGCGGCGACCGGCAACAGCACAACCGGCGGGTCCGGGGGCAACGGTGGTGACGGCGGCCGAATCGGCGGCAGCGGCGACGTGGCCGGAGGTGGGCAGGGCGGTCACGGCGGCGACGGCGGCATGGCCACCGGGACCGGCAGCCGGGGCGGCCGCGGCGGTGACGGCGGGGCCGGCGGCGGTGCCACCCCGGTGATAGTCGGAACCAGCGGCAGCGACGGGGGCAACGGCGGTACGGCGGGCAACGGCGGCAACGCCATTGGCGCCGGCGGGACCGGTGGGACCGGCGGCCATGGCGGCGACGGCGGCCACGGGGTCGGCTTCGGCGGTGACGGCGGTAACGGCGGCGCAGGCGGCAATGGGGGCGACGGGTCTACTGCCGGTGCCGGCGGCCCTGGCGGCGCCGCCGGACCGGGCACCGTCCACGGGCAGGCCGGCAGTCAAGGCGTCCCTGGTCAGCCGGGCATCGCGTCCTAACCGCGCCCCGACTGGCCGGCATCACCCCGAATACTTGGTCACCAGTTCGTTCTTGTAGAGCTTGCCGGTGTCGGTGCGCGGCAACTGCTCCTCGAACGCAATCGATCGCGGACATTTGTAGTGCGCCAAGCGGTCCCGTACCCAATCGAGTAGTTCCGCAGCGAACGCGGGGGTGGCGTCGGCCGGGTCGACGGTCTGCACAGCCGCTTTCACACTCTGGCCCATCTCGTCATCGGGAATCCCGAACACTGCGGCGTCCAACACCTTTGGGTGCGTGATCAACAGGTTCTCCGCTTCCTGCGGGTAGATGTTCACCCCGCCGGAGATGATCATGTGGTGGCGCCGATCGGTGAGGTATAGATAGCCCTCGTCGTCGAGGTAGCCGACGTCGCCGACGGTCGTCCAGCCTTGCGCGTGGCGCGATTTCGCGGTCTTGTCCGGATCGTTGAGGTACTCGAAAGCGTTGCCGCCCTCGAAGTAGATCTCGCCGGCCTGCCCGGCCGGCAACTCATTGCCGTCCTCATCGAGAATGTGCACCGCACCGAACATCGCCTTGCCTACCGAGCCGGGATGCTTGAGCCATTCGTCGGCACTGATCAGTGTGGATCCGTGTGCCTCCGATGAGGCGTAGTACTCATCGACGATCGGGCCCCACCAGTCGATCATCTGCTGCTTGATCTCCACCGGGCACGGCGCGGCGGCGTGCATGACCCGCTTGAGGCTGGAGACGTCATACGAATCCCGCACTTCCGCAGGCAGTTTCAGCATCCGGGTGAAGTGCGCGGGCACGAACTGCCCGTGGGTGACGTGATAGCGCTGGATCGCCTCGAGCGCGGACTCGGCGTCGAACTTCTCCATGACGACGGTGGTCAGCCCGGCCGCCTGCACCTGCATCGACCACACCGACGGCGCGGTGTGATACAGCGGGGCGGGGCTCAGATAGACCGAACCCGGGCCCATCCATACCGAGACCAGCATCGCCATCAGGCCCGGCACCTCGGCCGGGGGCAGGTGCGGCAGCGGACGTTTGATTCCTTTGGGCCGCCCGGTGGTGCCCGACGAGTACTGGAGCAGATCACCCTCGATCTCGTCGTCGATGGGTGTATCCGGTTGGTCGGCAACACATTCCGGGTAACGCTGCCAGCCGTCCAGGTCGGCGTCGGCGATCAGCAGCAGACCGGGCAGGCCGGCCGGCAATCCCCCGCCAGCGGGAGGTGCCCCCACCTCGGCGAGGTCGGCGCAGGTCTGGCGCAGCGCGGCCGAGCCGAGGATCGCCTTGGCGTTGCTGTTGTCGATGATGTAGGCGGCTTCGGCAGCGGTCAGGTGCGTGTTGATCGGCACGTAGTACAGGCCGCTGCGCCGTGCCGCCCACATGGCGGCATGGATGTGCTCGTTGTTCTCCATGATGATCGCGACGACGTCGCCCTCCACCAGGCCCGCGGCCCGGAAGAAGTGCGCCAACCGGTTCGCCCGGGCTTCCAGCTCACCGAAGGTGACGACGGTGCCCGAGGGGTGCAGGATGACGGCCGGGTTCTCGGCATCGAGGTGTTCGCGAATCTGCATGGGCCGACTGTACTGGGGCCAAACTTGACGGCTGTCAAGTGGGGGCGTCAGACGCGCGAACCAACCCCCGACACCCGGAGAAAACAGAACCGCACTCAGGG
>LZME01000157.1 GCA_001673575.1 Mycolicibacter heraklionensis
CCGACCGCGGGTCGGTGCTGGTCGCCCACAACGCCGTCGGTAACCGGATCGACGAAGCGGAATCCGCCCCGGCCGACCCCGCCGCACCGCCGTCGCCAGCCGTGCCCGCCGCACCACCGGCGGCACCAGCACCACCCTTGCCACCGGCCCCAGCTGTGTCACCGGCACCGCCACCGGCACCGGCACCACCGGCGCCCGCAACACCGGCATCGCCCCCGTCGCCGGCATTGCCGCCCTGCCCGCCGGCACCCCCGGTCGAAACTCCGCCGGCACCACCATGACCACCGGCACCGCCGGAGCCGGCGTCACCGCCAGCACCACCAGCCGCCCCCGAACCCTGCGCCGCATCCCGGCCGAGACCACCGTCGCCACCACGACCACCCGCGCCGGCGTTACCGCCGGCACCACCGTCTCCCGCGACACTGCCGCCAGCACCACCGGCCCCACCGTCGCCGCCGTGCCCGCCGGCCCGGCCCGCGGTGCCGTCGCCGCCGGCACCCGTCGCCCCGTTCAGCCCGTCGGCACCGGCGCCCCCGGCACCACCGGCACCACCGTTGCCGTGATCCCCTCCGGCACCGCCGACACCACCGGCCCCGCCGTCGGCCGCAGTGCCGTCGGACAGCAGGCTGGTCCCGGCGATACCGGCGCCACCGGCCCCGCCGGCACCCCCGTGGCCGCTCAGGACGGCGCCCGGCTGCGCGAAGCCGGCAGCGCCGATGTCGCCGCCGCGGCCACCGGCCCCGCCATTGCCGCCGCCCAACAACCCGTCGCCTCCGGCACCGCCGGCGCCACCGTCGGCGGCCAGGCCGGAATAGTTGCCACCTTGGGCGAACATCGCCGGGCTGGCGCCTAGGTGCAATCCAAAATGTCCGCTGCGCCCACCTACGCCCGCGTCACCGCCGGCGCCACCGACACCACCGTTGCCGCCCAGCCCGCCGGTGCCGATGATCCATCCGGCGCGTCCGCCGTCGCCGCCATTGCCGGCGTCGCCGCCTGCGGCACCGCTGGTCCCGGCCAAGCCCGCACCGCCGGTGCCGCCGGTGCCTCCGAACCCGAACAACGCCCCGGCGTCGCCGCCAGCACCACCGGCACCACCGGACAGCGCATTGGTGCCGACGCCGCCAGCACCGCCGGTACCACCGTCACCGAACAGCCACCCGCCGGCGCCCCCCGCACCGCCAGCCGCTGCAGCGGCCCCGATACCGCCGGCACCGCCGTTGCCGAACATTCCGGCCATCCCGCCGACGCTGCCGACGCCGTCGACTCCGGCCGCCCCGGTTCCACCGTCGCCGAACAGGAATCCGCCGTCACCCAGGTCGCCGAACAGCCCCGAACGGCCCAGAATCGACTCGTTGGTTCCGGTGAACCCGTCGATGCCGTCGCCGATCAGGCTGCGCCCGAACAGCTCGATGAACGGCGCGTTGATCAGGCTGAGCAGTTGCTCGTTCTGGTCGATGAAGTCGGCCACCAGGTCGTGTAGCGGCAGGTAGAAGACATCGTGGTACCAGTCGGCAACCGCCACGTCGAACGCACCGAGCGGGTCCGACCAGTCGATGTCGGCCGCGCCGAATCCGGGCGCCGCCGACGCCTCTGCGGCGGCGACGATTCCGTCAAGGACATCATCGGCGATATCCGCGTGCGCCATCGGCGTCATCCCGAACGCCAGGAACGCGGCAACCGCCGAGCCCGCGCCTATCCCACTACGCAGCCTGCGCAACTGACCCTGACGACCGCGACCACCCGAGAACCGACCGGACGTGACATTCCGAGCCTCCCGTCAGGGCTGTGAATAGGCGGGCCTCGTCACAGCAAACTATCAGTATTTTTACCTAGTTACATAACCTCACTTATATTGTTTGCACAACGGATTGCTCGAAATCGCCGCCGAAATGTGCCCTGAACTGGCTAATCGTTCGACTTATACAACGGTCCACCCAGGTCCGCACCGCGACGTCTTGCTGAATGCAATCTGAGCAGATTCGCGGATTTCGAGCCCGCAGGGCCGATCAGGTTGATTTGCGTCCACCGACGCGGACCCCGCCGGGCGTCGGCCGGGGCACCGACGACCGCCGCACGCGCGGCCGCGGTTAACGCAGCCGGTCTTTGAGGAACGCGATGTCGGCCTTGCGGCCCTCTTCGGCGGTTTCGCAGATCACCGGGGCGCCGGCAGCCTTGACCACCGCAACCAACAGGTCGGGGTCGATCTGGCCCTCACCGAAATTGGCGTGGCGGTCGCGTCCAGAGCCGGGCGCGTCCTTGGAGTCGTTGCAGTGCACCAGGTCGATGCGTCCGGTAATGGCCTTGATGCGCTCCACGGCGTCGGGCAGCGACTCCCCGGCCGCCCAGGTGTGGCAGGTGTCCAGGCAGAACCCGACGCCGGTGTCGCCGATGTGCTCCCACAGCTTGGCGATGGTGTCGAAGTGGCGGGCCATCGCGTAGTCGCCCCCGGCGGTGTTCTCCAGGTACACCGGAACGGTAGTCTCCAGGCGGTCCAGCGCCTTGCGCCACCGCGCGAACCCGGCCTGCGGGTCGTCGTCATCGGCGGTCACGTGGCCGCCGTGCACGATCACCGCGGCCGCGCCGATGTCAGCGGCGGCGTCGCAGGTCTGCTGCAAGATGGTGCGCGACGGGATCCGCACCCGGTTGTTCGGGGAGGCGACATTGATCAGGTACGGCGCGTGCACGTAAATCGGCAGCGCCGCCTCGCGAAGCTGCGCCGCGTCCTCGCGCGGTTTGGGCGGCTTCCAGCTCTGCGGGTTGCCGAGGAAGATCTGCACCACGTCGGCGCCGTCGGCTTCGGCGGCAGCCAGCGGATTCTGCGGGCGCACATGGGATCCGATCAACACGGCGGCCAGCCTAGTCAACCCAGTTCGGTCGGCCAGGTGTGCACCGGCTCGTTGGTGTGCATGTGTGCGCAATAGCGGCTCAGCATCTCCGCCAGCGCGGCCGGCCGGCTCAGGCCCCGCGCCTGCAACGCCCGGACCGTCGACACCTGCCAGGTGGCGCCGTTGCGTCCCGTTGTCACCCGGTCGGCGATGATGCCGAGGAAGCGGTCGATCACCTCGGCGGCCACGCCCCACTCCTCGAGTCCTTGACGGGCGAGCGGCACCAACTCACGGCGGGTCAGTTCCGCCACGCTCACCTCGCCCAGCTCCGGCCAGAACAGCCGGGCATCCAGACCGAGGCGCGCGGCCCGGCGAAAGTTGTCGTGTGCCACCGCAAAACTCATCTGGGTCCACAGCGGGCGCTGGTCGCGGGCCAGTCTGCGCAGCAAGCCGTAGTAGAACACCGCATTGGCCACCATGTCCGCCACCGTGGGACCCGAAGGCAGCACCCGGTTCTCCACCCGTAAGTGGGGCCTCCCGTCGACGACGTCGTATACCGGGCGATTCCAGCGGTACACCGTGCCGTTGTGCAGCCGTAGCTCGGCAAGTTGTGGGGTGCGTCCCTGGGCGAGCTCGTCCGCTGGGTCTTCCTCGGAGACCTCGGGCAGCAGCGACGGGAAGTAGCGCACGTTCTCCTCGAACAGGTCGAAGATCGAGGTGATCCACCGCTCGCCGAACCACACCCGGGGCCGCACGCCCTGGTTCTTCAGTTCGTCGGGCCGGGTGTCGGTGGATTGCGCGAACAACTCCACCCGGGTCTCGGCCCACAGCCGGTGGCCGAAGAAGTAGGGCGAGTTGGCGCCGATCGCCAGCTGCGGGCCGGCCAGCACCTGGGCGGCATTCCAGTGGTTGGCGAAGTCAGCCGGCGAGACCTGCAGGTGCAACTGCATGCTGGTGCACGCCGATTCCGGTGCGATGTTCTCGGCATGCAGGTTCAGCGGCTCGGGGCCGTCGATGTCGATGTCGATGTCTTCGCCCCGAGCGGCGAAGATCGAGTCGTTGAGTGCCGCGTACCGCGCCGAATCACTCATCCAGTCACCGGCCAGATGCTCGGGCATCAGGGTCGGCAAGATACCGATCATCACGATGCCTGCGTCGTTTGCCCGGGCTTTGGCCTGCGCGTCATTGAGGCTGGCACGCACCTCGGCTTCCAGATCCAGCGCCGCACGCGCGGTGAACTGACGGGGCGGCACGTTGAATTCGATGTTGTAGGAACCCAATTCGCGTTGGAACGCCGGATCGTCGATCGCGGACAACACACCGGCGTTCGACATGGCCGGGTGGTAGTCGTCGCCGATCAGGTTGCCCTCGATCTCCATACCGGTCAGCGGCGGCTCACACTCGAAGCTGGCCTGCGCCAGCATCGTCTCGAAAACATCCAGGCACTGCTGAATCTTGTGCCGATATTGGCGGCGCTGGGTGCGGGAGTAGGCGGTGCGGTTGACTTCGTCCCCCATCTCAACGATGCAACCCGCTCTGCTGGCGGGCCGCAACCCGGCGGGCCGGCCTCCCCCAACCCGCGAACAGACATGAAAGCCCCCGATTCCAGCGGCGAAAGGGGGCCTGTATGTCTGCTCAGCCGAAGAAATCACCCAGCCAGACGCTGGTCCAAGTGCATATTGATGCGCGCCACCAGCCCCAACGGATCGCCGCGAACATCGCCTACCGTCATGGGAACCGATAGCCAACCGCAGTCCTGTAATCGCGCGATCTTCAAACGGTCATGCAATAGGGCCTGCGGCCCCATATGCCAGTCGATACTGTCGTACTCGGCGGCTAATCGCGCCTCCGGCCAAGCGAAATCGATACGCCAGACGTCACCGCAGCGGTCGGCGATCTCGTACTGCAACTCGGCCTTGGGCAGGCCACCATCAATGAACACCAGCCGGGCCTCGCTTTCCATCGCGGACTCGGACCGTCCGTCGATGTATGCGGACAATTCCCGGACTTTGACGATGCCCCGACGGCCCTTCTGCTCCGCGAGCGCGTACGTCAACTCCGACGGCGTGCATGCCCCGATGCGCACCGCGGTGTCCAAGGTCGCAAGAGCGCGCGGCCGCCTTAACGTCCGCGCCACTTCGATCGCCGTCCACGCCGGAGCGGTGGCGAGCCGCCCCCCAATCCTCCGCAACGGGGCGCCCAGGCGCTGATGGACCATGATGTCGGCCGTGGGCCGTAGACGAATGCCCGGGTCGAGGACGTGCAACCGAGGATCGGCTTCGGTGTCGAAACCGTAAAGCGCCGCTGCGGTGCCCAGACAAGCGACGATCCGCGTCCCGGTGGCTAGGTCCAATGCGGCGAGCTGACCGAACACGTCGGGTTGGGTAGCCGCGTAGACGCCGCGGCGCACCCGCACCACCCGGCCCGCCCGCACGTGGCACTCAAGGGTTTTGCGGCTGAGTGCCTCGAGGAGCTGGCGGGTGGTGGCCAGACCGCCGTGGGCTGCGAAGACGTCGTCAATTGCCATCCGCCGAGGTTGGCCCGATCGCGACCAACGGGAAAGTCACCCCTGTGGATAACTGCCGCACCCCGCCGAGCAGACACAAAAGCCCCTCATTCCGGCACGGAATGGGGGCTTTTGTGTCTGCTCGCGCTACAAAAGCTAGCGGTAGTCGCTGTACCCGTAGTCGTCCAGCGGAACCGCGGCACCGGTGGCGGCGCCGAAGTCCGGGCTGTAGTACTGATCCTCGTAGGACGGGATCGTGTACGCGGCGGCCCGGGCCTCTTCGGTGGGCTGCACGGCGATGTTGCGGTACCGGTTGATGCCGGTGCCGGCCGGGATCAGCTTGCCGATGATCACGTTCTCCTTCAGGCCCTGCAGCTTGTCGCTGCGGCAGTTGATCGCCGCATCGGTCAGCACGCGGGTGGTCTCCTGGAAGGAGGCCGCCGACAGCCACGAATCCGTGGCCAGCGACGCCTTGGTGATACCCATCAGCACCGGACGTCCGGCCGCGGGCTCCAGGCCCTCGGCCACGACCCGACGGTTCGCGGTCTCGAACTCGGCCCGCTCGGTCAGCGAACCGGGCAGGAACTCCGTGGCGCCCGAGTCGATGATGGTCACCCGGCGCAGCATCTGCCGGACGATCACCTCGATGTGCTTGTCGTGGATCGACACACCCTGGGCCCGGTAGACCTGCTGGACCTCGTTGACCAGGTGGATCTGCACCTCGCGTGGGCCCTGCACACGCAGCACCTCGTGCGGGTCGGCCGAGCCCTCCATGAGCTGCTGGCCGACCTCGACGTGGTCGCCGTCGGACAGCAACCGCTCCGAGCCGTCCTCGTGCTTGAACACACGCAGCCGCTGACGCTTGGGCAGCTTGTCGTAGACCACTTCCTCGCCACCGTCATCCGGCACGATCGTGATCTTGTAAAACTTCTCGCCCTCTTCGAGCTGCACCCGTCCAGCGACGTCGGCGATCGGCGCCTTGCCGCGCGGAATCCGGGCTTCGAACAGCTCCTGTACACGCGGCAGACCACCGGTGATGTCGTCACCGACACCACCCTGGTGGAAGGTACGCATGGTCAGCTGGGTACCGGGCTCACCGATGGACTGGGCGGCAACGATGCCGACCGCCTCACCGATGTCGACCAGCTTGCCGGTGGCCATCGATCGGCCGTAGCAGGTGGCACAAACCCCGGTTCCGGTGGCGCAGGTCAGCACCGAACGCACCTTGACGCCTGTGATGCCGGCAGCCAGCAGAGCCTCGATCGACGGGTCGCCGAGGTCGTGGCCGCGCTCGATGACGACCTTGCCCTTCTCGTCGACCGCGTCAACGGCCAACGTGCGGGCGTAGGCAGACGTCTCGATGAACGCGTTGCGGATCAGCGAACCGTCGGCCTGGGCCTCGGCCAAGTCGACGATGATGCCGCGCTCGGTGCCGCAGTCGTGCTCGCGCACGATCACGTCCTGCGAAACATCGACCAGACGACGCGTCAGGTAACCCGAGTCAGCGGTACGCAGCGCGGTGTCCGCCAAGCCCTTACGGGCGCCGTGGGTGTTGATGAAGTACTCCAACACCGTCAGGCCCTCACGGAAGGAGGACTTGATCGGGCGCGGGATGAACTCACCCTTCGGGTTGGTCACCAGACCCTTCATGCCGGCCAGCGTCCGGGTCTGGGTGAAGTTACCCGTAGCACCGGAGTCGACGATCGTGATGATCGGGTTGTCGGCCGGGTAGTGGTCACGCAGCGCCTGACCCACTTCCTCGGTGGCTTCCTTCCAGATCTCCACCAGCGCCTCGTTGCGCTCCTCACGGTTGAGAGCACCACGCTGGAACTGCTTCTCCAGCTTGTCGGCACGCTCCTCGTAGGAGTCGAGGATCTCCTTCTTGCGCGGCGGCACCAGCACGTCGGCCATCGAGACCGTGACTCCCGAACGGGTGGCCCAGTGGAAGCCGGCGTCCTTGAGCTTGTCGACGGTCTGGGCGACCACGATCATCGGGTAGCGCTCGGCCAGGTCGTTGATGATGACGGCCTGAACCTTCTTGTGCATCTGCTTGTTCACGAACGGGTAGCCGGTCGGCAGCAGCTCGTTGAACAGCACCCGGCCCAGCGTGGTCTCGGCGATCCACGACCCGCCCGGGCGCCAGCCGTTCTCGCCGAACAGCTCGGTCTCGACCTCGGCCGGCGGCCGCAGCTGGTCCAGACGCACCTTGATCTTGGCCCGCACGCTCAACGCACCGCGGTCGACGGCCATGATCGCCTCGGCCGGCGAGGAGTACACGCCGGTCTCCGGGCGGTCCTTGGCAGCCGGGGTGTATTCGCCTGTGTCACCCTCGATCTCGGTGGTCAGGTAGTACAGACCGGTAACCATGTCCAGTCGGGGCATGGCCAGCGGACGACCCGAGGCCGGCGACAGGATGTTGTTGCTCGACAGCATCAGGATGCGGGCCTCGGCCTGCGCCTCGGCGCTCAGCGGCAGGTGCACGGCCATCTGGTCACCGTCGAAGTCGGCGTTGAAGGCCTCACACACCAGCGGGTGCAGCTGAATGGCCTTGCCTTCCACCAGCTGCGGCTCGAAGGCCTGAATACCCAGGCGGTGCAGCGTAGGTGCACGGTTGAGCAGCACCGGGTGCTCGGCGATGACCTCTTCGAGGACGTCCCACACCTGCGGACGCTGCCGCTCCACCATCCGCTTGGCGCTCTTGATGTTCTGCGCGTGGTTGAGGTCAACCAGTCGCTTCATCACGAACGGCTTGAACAGTTCCAGCGCCATCAGCTTGGGCAGGCCGCACTGGTGCAGCTTGAGCTGCGGACCGACCACGATCACCGAACGGCCCGAGTAGTCGACACGCTTACCGAGCAGGTTCTGACGGAACCGGCCCTGCTTGCCCTTGAGCAGGTCGCTCAACGACTTCAGCGGACGGTTGCCCGGTCCGGTGACCGGCCGGCCGCGACGGCCGTTGTCGAACAGCGCGTCGACGGACTCCTGCAGCATCCGCTTCTCGTTGTTGACGATGATCTCGGGGGCGCCGAGGTCGATCAGTCGCTTGAGGCGGTTGTTGCGGTTGATGACCCGGCGGTACAGGTCGTTGAGGTCGGAGGTCGCGAAGCGACCACCGTCGAGCTGCACCATCGGACGCAGCTCCGGCGGGATCACCGGCACCGCGTCGAGCACCATGCCCATCGGGGAGTTACCCGACTGCTGGAAGGCGGCGACCACCTTGAGGCGCTTGAGAGCACGAAGCTTCTTCTGCCCCTTGCCGTTCTTGATGATGTCGCGCAGCAGCTCGGCCTCGGCGTCGATGTCGAAGGTCTCGATGAGCTTCTGGATCGACTCGGCACCCATGGCACCGGTGAAGTACTCGCCGTAACGGTCCACCAGCTCGCGGTAGACGGTCTCGTCGACGATCAGCTGCTTGGGAGCCAGCTTGACGAAGGTGTCCCAGATGTTGTCGAGGCGGTCCAGCTCACGCTGGGCACGGTCGCGCAGCTGACGCATCTCACGCTCGCCGCCGTCACGAACCTTGCGGCGCACATCGGCTTTCGCACCCTCGGCCTCCAGCTCGGCCAGGTCGGCCTCGAGCTTCTGGGCGCGGGCCTCCAGGTCGGCGTCCCGCTGGTCCTCGACGGCCTTCTTCTCGACGACCATCTCGGCTTCCAGCGTGGACAGCTCGTTGTGGCGCATGTCGGTGTCGACGCTGGTGATCACGTAGGCCGCGAAGTAGATGATCTTTTCGAGGTCCTTGGGCGCCAGGTCCAGCAGGTAGCCCAAGCGCGACGGCACGCCCTTGAAGTACCAGATGTGGGTGACCGGAGCGGCCAGTTCGATGTGGCCCATCCGCTCACGACGCACCTTGGCGCGAGTCACCTCGACGCCACAGCGCTCACAGATGATGCCCTTGAAGCGCACGCGCTTGTACTTGCCGCAGTAGCACTCCCAGTCGCGAGTCGGTCCGAAGATCTTCTCGCAGAACAGGCCGTCCTTCTCGGGCTTGAGCGTGCGGTAGTTGATCGTTTCCGGCTTCTTGACCTCACCGTAGGACCATTGCCGGATGTCCTCCGCGGTCGCCAGGCCGATGCGGAGCTCATCGAAGAAGTTGACGTCGAGCACGTAACTCCCTTTCCCCTTGCGGGTTTAGTAGCTAATAACTAAGCGAGGTCTTCCACCGAAGCGGATTCGTTGCGGGACAGGTTGATTCCCAGGTTGGCGGCTGCCCGCTCCAGGTCCTCGTCCTCGCCTTCGCGCAATTCGATCGCCGCACCGTCCTTCGCCAGCACCTCAACGTTGAGGCACAGCGACTGCAGCTCTTTGAGCAGCACCTTGAAGGACTCCGGGATACCCGGCTCGGGGATGTTCTCGCCCTTGACGATCGCCTCGTAGACCTTGACACGGCCGACCGTGTCGTCGGACTTGATCGTCAGCAACTCCTGCAGCGTGTACGCCGCGCCGTAGGCCTGCATGGCCCAGCACTCCATCTCACCGAACCGCTGGCCA
This sequence comes from Mycolicibacter heraklionensis, assembly GCA_001673575.1. Taxonomy (GTDB): domain Bacteria; phylum Actinomycetota; class Actinomycetes; order Mycobacteriales; family Mycobacteriaceae; genus Mycobacterium; species Mycobacterium heraklionense_A. The sequence goes on from LZME01000157.1 coordinate 9,823, forward strand.
CCGAACTGCGCCTTACCGCCCAGCGGCTGCTGGGTGATCATCGAGTACGGGCCCGTGGAACGCGCGTGGATCTTGTCGTCCACCAGGTGGTGCAGCTTCATGATGTACATGTAGCCAACGGTCACCGGGTACGGGAACGGCTCACCGGAGCGACCGTCGAACAGCATCGCCTTGCCGTCACCGTTGACCATGACCTCGCCGTCGCGGTTGGCCAGCGTCGAGGACAGCAGGCCCTGCAGCTCGGCCTCCCGCGCACCGTCGAACACCGGGGTAGCGGTGCGCGTGTCGGGCCCAGCGGAGTACAGCTCCTCGGGGAGCTTGTCCGCCCAGTCCGGCACACCGGCCGCCACATCGATGTTCCAACCGGTCTTGGCGATCCAGCCCAGGTGGGTTTCCAAGATCTGACCGATGTTCATACGACGCGGCACACCGTGGGTGTTCAGGATGATGTCGACCGGGGTGCCGTCCGGCAGGAACGGCATGTCCTCGGCCGGCAGGATCTTGCCGATGACGCCCTTGTTGCCGTGACGACCGGCAAGCTTGTCACCGTCGGAGATCTTGCGCTTCTGCGCGACGTAGACGCGCACCAGCTCGTTGACCCCGGCGGGCAGCTCGTCGTCGTCCTCGCGGGAGAACACCCGGATGCCGATGACCTTGCCGGACTCACCGTGCGGCACCTTCAGCGAGGTGTCGCGGACTTCGCGGGCCTTCTCGCCGAAGATCGCGCGCAGCAGCCGCTCCTCGGGCGTCAGCTCGGTCTCACCCTTGGGGGTGACCTTGCCGACCAGGATGTCGCCGTCGCGGACCTCGGCGCCGATGCGGACGATGCCGCGCTCGTCGAGGTCAGCCAGCACCTCGTCGGAGACGTTCGGGATGTCCCGGGTGATCTCCTCGGCGCCCAGCTTGGTGTCGCGGGCGTCGATCTCGTGCTCCTCGATGTGGATCGAGGTCAGCGTATCCTCTTCGACCAGCCTGTTGGACAGGATGATCGCGTCCTCGTAGTTGTGCCCTTCCCACGGCATGATCGCCACGAGCAGGTTCTTGCCCAGGGCCATCTCGCCGTTGTCGGTACACGGACCGTCCGCGATCACCTGGCCGGCCTCGACACGCTGGCCGGCGTCGACGATCGGACGCTGATTGGCGCAGGTGCCGTGGTTGGACCGGTTGAACTTGCGCATCCGGTAGGTCTGCCGGGTGCCGTCATCGGCCATCACCGTGACGTAGTCGGCGGACACCTCTTCGATGACACCGGTCTTATCGGCGACGATCACGTCGCCGGCGTCGATCGCGGCACGCAGCTCCATGCCGGTACCCACCAGCGGTGCCTCGCTGCGCACCAGCGGAACCGCCTGACGCTGCATGTTGGCACCCATCAGGGCGCGGTTGGCGTCGTCGTGCTCGAGGAACGGAATCATGGCCGTGGCCACCGACACCATCTGGCGCGGCGAGACGTCCATGTAGTCGACCTCGGACGACGACACGTACTCGACCTCGCCACCCTTACGACGGACCAGAACGCGGTCCTCGGTGAAGCGGCCGTCGTCCTCCAGCGGCGAGTTGGCCTGCGCCACAACGTGGCGGTCCTCCTCGTCGGCGGTCAGGTACTCGATGTCGTCGCTGACCACACCGTCGTTGACCTTGCGGTACGGGGTCTCGATGAAGCCGAACGGGTTGACCCGTGCGTACACCGACAGCGATCCGATCAGACCGATGTTGGGGCCTTCCGGGGTCTCGATCGGACACATCCGGCCGTAGTGGGACGGGTGCACGTCACGAACTTCCAGGCCGGCCCGCTCACGCGACAGACCACCCGGTCCCAGCGCCGACAGACGGCGCTTGTGGGTCAGCCCCGACAGCGGGTTGTTCTGGTCCATGAACTGGGAGAGCTGGCTGGTGCCGAAGAACTCCTTGATCGCGGCGACCACCGGGCGGATGTTGATCAGGGTCTGCGGCGTGATGGCCTCGACGTCCTGAGTGGTCATCCGCTCGCGGACCACGCGCTCCATCCGGGACAGACCGACCCGGATCTGGTTCTGGATCAGCTCACCCACGGTGCGCAGACGCCGGTTGCCGAAGTGGTCGATGTCGTCGACCTCGACGGGAACCTCGACGCCGCCGGGCACCGTCATGGTGGCCGATACGCCATCCTGAGCGGCCTGGTGCAGACGCACCAGGTACTCGATGGTGGCCACGATGTCCTCTTCGGTCAGCGTGGTCGGCTGCGACTCGCCCGGGTTGGCGGTCAGGCCCAGCTTCTTGTTGATCTTGTAGCGACCCACCCGCGCCAGGTCGTAGCGCTTCTCCTTGAAGAACAGGTTCTCCAGCAGAGTCTGCGCGGATTCCTTGGTGGGGGGCTCGCCCGGACGCAGCTTGCGGTAGATGTCCAGCAGCGCCTCGTCGGGGCTGGCGGCGTTGTCCTTCTCCAGCGTCGACATCATGATCTCGGAGAAGCCGAAACGCTCCCGGATCTGCTCGGAGGTCCAGCCCAGCGCCTTGAGCAGGATGGTGACCGGCTGGCGGCGCTTGCGGTCGATACGAACGCCGACCAGGTCGCGCTTGTCGACGTCGAACTCCAGCCAGGCGCCACGGCCCGGGATCACCTTCACCGAGTGCAGCGTCTTCTCGGTGGACTTGTCGATGTTGGCGTCGAAGTACACACCGGGCGAACGCACCAGCTGGGAGACCACCACCCGCTCGGTGCCGTTGATGATGAAGGTGCCCTTCTCGGTCATCATCGGGAAGTCACCCATGAACACCGTCTGGCTCTTGATCTCGCCGGTGTTGTTGTTGATGAACTCCGCGGTGACGAACAGCGGGGCCGCGTAGGTCATGTCCTTGTCGCGGCACTCCTCGACCGGGGCCTTGACCTCGTCGAACCGCGGGTCGGAGAACGACAGCGACATCGAGCCGGAGAAGTCCTCAATCGGAGACAGCTCTTCGAGAACCTCTTCGAGGCCACCCTTGGGTGCAGAACCGGTCTGCGCGGTCATCTTCTCGCGCCACTCCGGCGCCCCGATCAGCCACTGGAACGAGTCGGTCTGTACATCGAGCAGACCCGGAACCTCGAGGGGTTCACGCAGCTTGGCGAAGGAGACCCGGTTCGGGGCTCCGGGCACAGAACTATTGGGAGAATTCTGGGTGGTAGTACCTGAAGCGTTCTTTTTGCTCTGGCGGGAGACTGCCAAGATGCATCCTTCCAGCACCTAATGCGGCCAGCGGATTCCGGCTCTCACCGGGCCCCGTTCGCTGCGAATATTCGACCGTTGGTTCGGCTGGCGAACGTTCTGTCCGGTCTCACGCACAGCCAAACCACGAGGTGACAAGCCAAAGCGAGCCAATGAACGTGACTCAGGCTGGTACTGCGGTGTTCGGGCGCGGGTAAGGGATGGGCAGGAGGAAGCCAGCGCAACGTCCAACAATAGCGCAGGCTGACGCAATCCTCAACTGCGATATCCCGGGGCCCTATCGGTGCTGGCTGATCTCCGCCGGGCTCTCCGCACGTGTGCTGGTGACCAGATTGGACCGTTTAGGTCCGTCCGTCAAGAGCTGACACGGCGCAGGACCGGCAGGGACGACAAAGTCTCAGCCAGGCGGGGTCGGGATTGACGCGGTGGGGGCCTCTTCGTCTGCCGGGAACTCGTGGACGGCGTACTTGTGCGTGCCCTCGAGCTCGTCCCGGATGGCAGCCTGAGCGTTGGGCGGCAGGGTGTGCAGGATCTCACGCACCCGAGCCTTGCGCCGTGCCACGCCCTTGCGCTCCGGCAGGCCGGGGGTCGCGCTGAGCTGGGGCGGCACGCCCTCGATCTCTTCGACGCCGCCGTCGCTCTGGCCGGCGGCCAGCATGGCCTCCTCGGCCGCCGCGGTGGCCTGGTCCTTCTCCTCGGACATACCGATCGGGCCGATACGCCGGCCGTTGAGGAACTGGCGCACCACCGGCTCGTCGGAGGTCAGCAGCACCTCGCGCGGCCCGAACATCACCAGCTCCTTGCGGAACAGCATGCCCATGTTGTCCGGCACGGTACGCGCGATGTTGATGTTGTGCGTAACGATGAGGATGGTGGCATCGATCTGAGCGTTGATGTCGATCAACAGCTGGCTCAGGTACGCCGTGCGGACCGGGTCCAGACCGGAGTCCGGCTCGTCACAGAGGATGATCTGCGGGTCGAGCACCAGGGCGCGGGCCAGGCCGGCACGCTTGCGCATACCACCGGAGATCTCGCCCGGGAACTTGTAGCCGTCGTTGGGCATACCGACCATCTCGAGCTTCTCCATGACGATGTCACGGATTTCCTTCTCGGACTTCTTGGTGTGCTCACGCAGCGGGAAGGCGGTGTTGTCGTAGATGTTCATCGACCCGAACAGCGCGCCGTCCTGGAACAGCACGCCGAACAGCGTGCGGATCTCGTAGAGCTCCTTGGCCGAACACTGCAGGATGTCGGTGCCGTCGATGACGATCGAACCGCGCTCGGGGCGCAACAGGCCGATCAGCGACTTCAAGAACACGGACTTGCCGGTACCGGAGGGCCCGAGCAGGACGCTGACCTCTCCCTCGGGAATCGTCATGGAGACGTCTTCCCAGATCCGGGCCGATCCGAAGGACTTGGTAAGCCCCTGTACCTCGATGGCGACGCCCATTAGTGAGGTCCTTCCGCAACGTCTGTTCGTGCCACGACTGGCTTGTGGCTTGGGCCACTGTAGCGCACAGGTGCGACCCTTATCGGCGGTCCGCCTCAGTCGGTGGGTGTCCAATTGCCATGGAAGCCCATCGGAACCCGTTGCGGCAGGTGCACCGTGGCCACCGACTCACAGGTCGCGGCGTCGAGGATCACCAGCTGCCCCTCCTCATCACCTCTGTGGTGACCCATTCCCATCAGGATGCCATCGTCCTCGTCGCGACCGCCAGGTCTGGGCACGAACGACATCTCGCCGAGCACCAGCTGCGGGTCGATCGGGGCGGTGATACTCGAGCCGTTCAGGTAGTCGTGCTTGTAGAGCGTGGTCGACATCTCCGCCTGGACATCCCCGATGAAGCCGCCGTTGATCCCGACGGCGTACCCGAAGCGGTGCTTGGACCCCAGCAGAGAGTCATTGATCCGGGGGAATTCCTGCGGCCGATCGTCGCGCGACTCGGTGTGCACCGTGCCGGTGTCGAGGTTGATCGTCCAGCGGTCCAGGGTGGGCGGGGCGTCACCGGGGCCGCGCCGGTCGACGTCGAAGACCTTCGCGTAGCGCACCACGTCGAGCACCAGCAGTTCCTGCCCGGCCGGCGAGACCTCGGTGTAGGCGTTGAGCGGGTGAAAGACATAGCAGGGCTCGACATCGAACCACCGCACCTGCGCTTCCCCCGCCCCGACCCATCCCTGGGCTTCGCCCTCACGCGGCATCACCCCGATGCGCGCCGGATAGTCGGCATTCCATGAATACGGCAGCCCGCCCGGCGGCCGGCTGTCGCGGTTGACCATCGCGGTAATCGGACTAGGCATCCGCACCCTGCCGACCAGGTTGCTCAGCACCATCCGCGCGGGCGCCTTGAGCCAGCGCGGCATGCTCACCGGCAACACCTGCGCCGAGTCGAACGTGACCGGCAGGTCGTAAACCACGACGTATTTCTCGGTGAGCGAGAAGTCGTGCATCATCGGCGACCCGGTCACCTCGATATCGACGGTGCGCCGCGCCCGCCCGGCGGTGTCGATCACCGAGTACTGCACGGTCTTGCCCCGCGCAAACGAATACGACACGGCGTGCAACTCACCGGTGACCGGGTCACGGTGCGGGTGCGCCGTGTAGCCCCCGGCCAGGGTGCCGTCGAAGTCGCAGGTGCCCACCGTGTCGAGTTCCTCGGTGAGCTCGTAACTGGCGACGCCGCCTTCCACCAGCGCCAGCGTCTTGCCGGCATGGCCGAGCACGTTGGTGTTGGGGCCGACGGACTGCATCCCGGCCCGCACGTTCAACCGGACCGGCCGCGGTTCGCCCAGCGCAGCACATACCGCCGGTGTGCGCACCCAGCGGTTGCGGTACCAGCGGGCCTGGCCGTCGCGGAGCGCCACGCCGTGCACCATGGGATCGCCGGTGAACCAGTGGTAGGCGGCCGGATCGACTTCGGCCACCGGGTTCGGACCATTGCGCAGGTAGCGGCCGTCGAGATAGTCCGGGATCTCCCCCGTGACGCGGAGGTCGGTGGCGGTCAGCTCTGTCTGCACCGGCCCCATGACGCCCTCCAAATAGGGATTCGCGGCGGAGGCTGCCTGACTGGTCGTCATACCAACTCCTATAACATTGTTATTTCAACGTTATGGGTACCGTACGCGGACTGTGAAACGATGGCAACCGTGACTTCGCAGCCCGCGCGGACCGTACGCGAAGATCTGCTTTCCGCGGCTCTCGGGCTGCTCGACGAGCACGGGCCCGACGCGTTGCAGACCCGCAGGGTAGCCAGCGCCGCTGGGACTTCGACGATGGCGGTCTACACCCACTTCGGCGGAATGCCGCAGCTGATCGCCGCGATCGCCGAGGAGGGCCTCCGCCAGTTCAACGTGGCGCTGACGATCCCCACCACCGACGATCCGGTCGCCGACCTACTGGCCACCGGGATCGTGTACCGCAATTTCGCGATCGAACGGCCACACCTCTACCGACTGATGTTCGGGAGCACCAGCGCGCACGGCATCAACGCGCCGGCTCACAACATGCTCACGCTCGGGACCGCCCAGATCGATGTCGAGGTGCCCAGCTTCGCGCACCTGGTCCGCGGCGTCCACCGATCGATACAGGCGGGCCGGCTCACAGTGGCGCAAGACGATACCGCCGTGGTGGCGGCCGCCGCGCAGTTCTGGACGGTGATGCACGGCTTCATGATGTTGGAGCTGGCCGGCTTCTTCGGCGACGTGAACGACGGGCTTGCCGCGGCGATACAGGTGCTGAGCCCGATGACACTCAGTCTGCTGGTCGCCCTGGGCGACACCCCCGAGCGGGCGGCACAGTCGCTCGCCGCGGCGGGCACCCGGGCCGGGCTGAACAGCCCGCAATAGCCCGTAGATAGCAGAAACCCCCGGAACCTCGCGGGTTCCGGGGGCTTCTGTTGTAGAACGAACTACTTGACGGTGACGGTGGCGCCAGCCGCCTCGAGCTTGGCCTTGGCGTCCTCGGCAGCCTCCTTGGCGACCTTCTCCAGCAGCGGCTTGGGAGCGCTGTCGACCAGGTCCTTGGCTTCCTTGAGGCCCAGGCCGGACACGACCTCGCGAACGACCTTGATGACGCCGATCTTCTTCTCGCCAGCCGACTCGAGGATGACGTCGAACTCGCTCTGCTCCTCGCCAGCGTCAGCGGCGGCCGGGGCAGCGCCACCGACGGCGGCCACGGCGACCGGAGCCGCAGCGGTGACGTCGAAGGTCTCCTCGAACTGCTTCACGAACTCCGACAGCTCCAGCAGGGTCATCTCTTTGAAGACGTCGAGCAGCTCTTCGGTGGAAATTTTGGCCATGATTTCGGTCCTTTCTAATTCCGGTTAGGGAAGTTGGGTTGGGGTTGTGCCTAGTTATTCGGCGGCGTCGGCCGGAGCCTCGGCGGTCTCCGCCGGAGCCTCGGTCTCGGCCGGGGCCTCGGCCTCCGCGGGAGCCTCGGCAGCAGGTGCTGCAGGGGCGGCTTCCGAGGCAGGCTTCTTCTCCTGCAGTGCGGCTGCCAGGCGGGCCATCTGCGACGCCGGGGCGGCGAACAGACCGGCGGCCTTGGACAGGTTGGCCTTCATGGCGCCGGCCATCTTGGCCAGCAGCACCTCGCGCGACTCCAGGTCGGCGATGCGCTCCACCTCGGCGACGGTCAGCGCGCGACCGTCCATGTAGCCGCCCTTGATGACCAGCGCCTTGTGGTCCTTGGCGAACTTCTTGATGGCCTTGGCGGCGTCAACCGGCTCGCCCTGAACGAACGCGATGGCCGTCGGGCCCGCGAACAGCTCGTCGAGCCCTTCGACTCCGGCCTCGGCCGCGGCCAGTTTGACCAGGGTGTTCTTCGCCACCGCGTAGGTTGCCGCACCGCTGAGCGAACGCCGCAGCTCCGCCAGGTTCGCAACCGTCAGACCGCGGTACTCGGTGATCACGGTGGCGGTCGAGCCGTTGAACTGCTCGACGATCTCCGCGACGGCGGCGGTCTTGTCAGCCCGCGCCATGCATACCTCCTCGGTGTCGCTGTTGTTGTCTCAAGTTTTGCTCCACCCGGGAAATAACGAACGCCCCGACGCAGGATGCGGTCGGGGCGTCACGATGTGTGCCGGCGGTGCCGGTGCCTCGTCCTCCTGCGTGGGCCGCCGGGATGTTCCCGGACCTTCAACCGATTGCTCGGTGACCGACGGTCTTTGGTGGATCGCCACACACCATAGCGTGACGAGGGCCGATCAGCCAAAACGGCGTCCACCGGCCCGCCCGCTAGGCATTCACGACTCCGATCGCGAGCAACACGAAGACCACCGCCAGCATCGCCACGCGCAACCAGTGCAGCCGGTCCCAGCGCGCGGCCAGCGCCCGGGTCCCGCCGTCGACGGTGCGCCACGCCGCGATCTTGTTGTTGATCGGGACCAGCACCAGCACCGACAGCAGCACGACGGCCACCATCAGGCCTGCGCCGACACCGATGAGCCAGCGCTGCGAGCCCGCGACGACGGCGACACCAGCCAGCAGCGCGAATGAGGTCAGATACCAGAACGGCATCACCTTCCCCAGCAGCCCGGCGCCGTCACCGCGGGCAGCCCAGAAGGCCTCGTCGGGCAGGCGCCCGAGGATAGGGCGAAAGAACGCCGCCACCGCGAACTCCGAACCCACCAGGCTCCCGACCGCCACCAGCGCAAGTATCTCCAGAATCTGCTTCACAACAATCGACTGTGATAGCTATGCTGACAGAAAACAAGGTACTGACAAATTAGTCAGCATAAGGAGCGCTGGTGGCGGCATCAAAGACAATCGTCAGTGACTGCCCGATCGACGCCGCGTTGTCGGTCATCAACGGCCGTTGGAAGGGCACCATCCTGTGGCGCCTGGCCGACGGACCCCTGCGCACCGCCGAGCTACGCCGCAGCATCCCGGGCATAACCGAACGCATGCTCATCCGTCATCTGCACGAGCTCGTCGCCGACGGGATCATCGAACGCCACGACGCCGGCACCGTTCCGCCCTGTGTGCACTATTCGATCTCTGAGTACGGGAAGACGTTGGCCCCGGTGCTAGCCCAGCTGTGCGAGTGGGGCCGCGTTCACCTGTCGCGCTGACTCGGCGCGGGAGGGGACCGCCCACACCCCCGTAAGCCAACCAATCGCTTGCTAGGCTCCTGTGATGAGCGACACTATCCCCACCCTCGTCTGGGGCACCGGGAACGTCGGACGGCTGGCCATCCGCGCCGTCGACGCCCACCCCGCACTCGAACTCGCCCACGTCATCGTTCACGATCCGGCCAAGGTGGGGCGCGACGCGGGCGATCTCGGCGGACTCGACCGCACGCTCGGCGTCGCGGCCACCGACGACATCGAAGCCGCTCTCGCAGCAGGCCCGCGCGCCGTCGTCTACGCCGCCTCCGGCGACATCCGCCCCGACGACGCCCTCGCCGACATCTGCCGCGCGATCCGCGCCGGTGCCGCCGTCGTCACACCGTCGCTCTACGCCCTGTACGACCACCGAAACGCGCCGCCCGAAGTACGCGAACCCGTCGAGAAGGCCATCGCCGACGGCGGCGGATCACTGTTCGTGTCCGGCATCGACCCCGGCTGGGGCAACGACATTCTGCCGCTGCTCGTCAGCGGGCTCGTCGCCCGCGTGGACGGGATCCGCTGCCAGGAGATCTTCGACTACACGACCTACGACCAGCCGGACTCCGTCCGCCACCTCGTCGGCATGGGGCACCCGCTCGACTACCAGCCGCCGATGCTGATGGCGACCGTCCCGTCGATGGTGTGGGGTGGGCAGGTCCGGTTGATGGCCCGCGCGCTGGGCCTCGAACTGGACGACGTACGCGAGCACGTCGAACGCCGCGCCCTGGACACCACTGTCACGACCGCCGCGATGGGCGACTTCGAGGCGGGCACCCAGGGCGCCGTGCGGTTCGAGGTCCAGGGCATCGTCGACGGCGAGGCCCGCATCGTCATCGAACACGTCACCCGCATCCACCCGTCCTGCGCGCCCGACTGGCCGCAGCCGCCGGACGGCGACGACGGCGCCCACCGCGTCATCATCGAAGGCAGCCCCCGGGTGGAGGTGACCGTCGAGGCCACCGAGAACGGCAACCGCTCCGAGGGCGGCAACGCCACCGCGGTGGGCCGCATCGTCGGCGCCATCGACTGGCTGGTGGCCGCCGACCCCGGCCTGTACGACGCCCTCGACGTCCCGCTGCGCTGGATCCCCGGCCGAACCTTCGGAGGCACGAAGTGAACATCGACATCCCCGAGGGCCAGGACGCCATCGAGTACGTCTGGGGCTCCTTGGTCCCCGGGATCGGCCCGGCGGCCGCGAACTTCTCCCTGGCTGTCTACGCCCACTCGACGCTGGGCCTGCGCGAGTTCGAGGCCGCGCGACTGCGCATAGCCCAGTTGAACGGCTGCCTGTTCTGCCAGGACTGGAGAACGGAACGCGACGGCGTCAAGGTGGAAGAAGAGTTCGCCGACGCCGTCGAACACTGGCGCACGACAGACCGCCTGGACGACAGGGCACGCCTGGCCGCGGAGTACGCCGAACGCTACGTCCTGGACCATCACGGCTTGGACGACGAGTTCTGGGCCCGCTTCCAGGCCCACTACGACCAGCGTGAGGCCGTGGAACTGACGATGTCATTGGGGGCCTGGCTGGCCTTCGGCCGTTTGAACAGGGTCTTCGGCCTGGACGCGATCTGCGCCCTCCCCAGCCACGCGACAACGCAGACCGCTTAAACGGAGTCAGACCAGGGTGGCCAGCACGGCCGCCCCCACCAACCCGGCGTCGCCGCCGAGTTCGGCGGGCACCACCTGCAGGCCGACCAAGAAGTCCAACCCGGCACGCTCGGCCAGCGCGGTCCGCAGCGGGTCGAACAACAAGGCACCGGACTTCGCGACTCCCCCACCAATCACCACCAGATCCAGGTCGCAGACCGCCGCCACCGAGGTGATCATCACCGCCAGCGCGTCGGTGCCGCGCCGAAAAGCCCGCAGCGCCACCGGGTCACCGGCGTCGGCGGCTGCGGCGAGCGCTTTGGCGTCTGCTGACGATGCTTCCGGCGTCCAACCGTTGGCCAGCGCCCAGCGCACCATCGCCGGGCCCGAGGCGATGGTCTCCACGCAGCCGCGGCCACCGCAGCGGCACCGCTCACCGTCGGGATCGACGATGACGTGCCCGACGTGGCCCGCGTTGCCGGTACGGCCGTGCAACGGCGCGCCGTCGACCACCAGACCACCGCCCACGCCGGTGGAGACCACCATGCCCAGCATGGATCGGGTGCCGCGCCCGGCTCCGTGCCGGTATTCGCCGAGCGCCATGCAGACGCCGTCGCCGCCCAACCGGACCGGAACCCCGGGCACTGCGGCGGCCACCCGGTCACGCAGCGCGAACCCGCGCCAGCCCGCGATGTTGACTGGGCTGACCGTTCCGGCGTTGACGTCAATGGGTCCGGCCGAGCCGATGCCGACGGCGGCCACCCGCCCACCGGCCCGTTCCAGGGCGTTCTCTAGCAGCTCGGCCACCACCGCCCACACCACCTCGGTGCCCTGGTCCGCTCGGGTGGGCAGGGTGGCGACGTAGGTCAGGGATCCGTCGGGTTCGACCAGGCCGGCGGCGATCTTGGTGCCGCCGACATCCAGCGCGAGGATCGCGGCCATCAGTCGACACCCACCGGGACGGGTGCCAGCACCGCCAGTGGCACCGCGGAAGAGTAGGCCAGCGCACCCGCTCCGCCCACCCGGACCAGCGCCCACCAGGTTCCTGGTGTCGCCCACACCGGCGGGGCGACCTCGAAGCTCAGCTCCACCTGGCCGCCAGCCGGCACCACCGCACCCCGCACCGGCGGCCCGGCCCACTCCCAGGTGCCCCAGGGGCTGACCAGGTGCGCCTCGACCGCCAGGTCTGCGTGCGCGTCGGTGCCCACCAGGACGGTCAGCCGGGCGGAGCGTCCCGCGGTGACTTCAATGGCGGACGGGTCGCCCACATACAGCAGCCGGTCGGGGCCCGGATCGCCGACGCGCACCACGGCCACGTCTTCGACCGGCTGGCGCCAAGCCCGCGGCACGTCACCGGAGAGGTCGAGTCGAGCACGCAGCGGATAGAGCCCCGGATCAGCGTCGGCGGGAACCGTCACCCGCACCGGGATGCGCGCGTGGTCCCCGGCCGCCAATCGCACCGGTTGCGCGGCCGGCGTCACCGCCCAGCCGACCGGACATTGCCACGTCACCCCACCGGTCAGGGCCGCGTCGACGCAGTCACTGGCCACGGTCAGTTCTAGGTTCAGCGGTGCGCCCGCGTCCGCGTCGACTCGGTGCGGGTGCAGCGCCGGGGTCACCGGCAGGCCGCCCAGCGGTGCCGGCCCGCGGTTGTGCAGCCAATAGCGGGCGTAGAGCGGTTGGGCTGCCTCGGATTCGGTCCCCAAAGACCCAGCGGCTCCCACGTTTTCGACATCGAGGCGGGCGGTGACGGTGGCGATCTCGTAGCCGTGCAGCCGGTCCGGCGCGGGGTGCTCACGCGGCTGCTCCAGCAGGTCGGCCCGGCCCAGCACGGACACCGGGCCCAGGTCGCTGCGCAGTGTGACAGCAGCGTCGCCGCCGCGGGTCTCGACCAAACGCAGCGTGACGGTGTTCGGGTCGACGGGCTGCACGCTGCCACGCGCCATCGGGTTGCCGGCCGCCTTGAGCGCCCCCAGGCACACCTCGTCGGCGGGATCGATGCGCAGCAGCGAACCGCTCGCCGGGAGCCGACCTTCGCCCCCGGTCACCGCCACGGCCTGCAGCGGGTCGGCGAATTCGGCACTGCGTTCGGGCAGCGCCACCTGCCGCCAGTCGCCGTCGCCGGCCACCAGCGCGTAGTCGAAGGTGTGCGTCCAGTGCTGCAGTTGAAAGGCGCTGCCGTCGGGCGCGGTGCGGCGCGGGTCGTCTTCCCAGGCCGCCGACGGCCAGCTGGTGCAGGATCGCAGCAGGGCGGTGTGCAACGTGCCCGCGGAGTCCACCGCGAAACTGGGCACGCCGCGGTTGATCAGGGCGACGGTGCGCGCCTCGAAGGGCTCCATCTCGGCGCGGGCTTCCTGCTCCACCACGATCTCGGCGTCCGCCAGGTCGTCGGCCACCCGGGCGATCTCGGCCACCAAGGTTTCGTCGTCGCGGCCGGCGATCACCAGCACCGGCAGGGCACGCGGGCCGGTGAGGTCCGCCCCGGGCACCCAGACCTCGGGCAGGGGCTTTTCGGCCGGCACCCACACCCGGGCCCGGCCGCTCCGATCGAGCTGGCGGTGCAGCTCGGCGGTGTAGGCGGGATCGGCGGCGTCCAGTACGGCTCGGGTGAAGGCGTTGCGATCCGGCCCGCCCAGCGCGATACGGGTGTCGGGCAGGTTGGAGTCGACGTCGAGGTTGCCGTAGCGCGGTCCGTCGGCCGCCGAACAGGTGGCGGTGACCCCGGCACGCACCAGCGCCACCATCAGCCCCCGCGCGGACGGGGCAATCGCTGTGACTATCTCAGCCACCGAGACCGCCCGGCTGCCGTCGCCGACGCTGATCCGCGCGGTTGCCGACAGGCCGAACCAGCGGTTGGCGGGGGTGTCGAGGGTCCGCGGGTGTTGCGCGGTGTCCACCGAGCGCCCGCTGGGCTCGTGCAGCAGCCCGAAGCCGCGGCCGATGACGGCGTCGGCCACCTCGGCGACCGGCAGGGCGCCGGGCACCGGGCACGGCCAGCGCAGCCGCAGCAGGTGGTCGGCGCCGGTGAACTCGTCGATGGTGGTGGAGCAGTCCACCCGATCCACGCCGTGCCACAGCGTCAGGGTCTGGGTGTAGGCCAGCACGTTGCGGATCCGCCCGGACACCACCAGCCGCTCCCCCAGCGGCCCACGATAGGCCTGCACCGTCACGTCACGCGCGACCGCGGAGGTGAACAGGTTGCCGCTGGGCACCAGGTGCCACGGGCCCTCCCCGGACTGCGGGTGTTTGGGGTATTCGTCGTAGACGGCGAGCTGGTTGCCGAGGCCCCCCGCGATGATCATTTCGCGGCCGTGGTGGCGCCACGAGGCGATACCCCCGCCGCGATCCGGGTCCGCGGTCAGCTGGTGGTGCTCGTTGCTGATGCGGGTGCCGTCGATCGGTTGCCAGCCGTCGGCGTCCGCGGTGGGCGTGAGCCGGTAGGCCTGCCAGCCCAGCGACGGCACGTCGCGGGCCAGCCAGCTGACGGTGCTGCCGCCGTGTTCGACGTGGGTCGGACATTCGGTGCCGTCGGGGGCAACCACGCGCGCCCCGGCCGACAGCGGTGTCTGCAGGTGCACGGTGACGATGTCGGTGCGGTCGCGGGCCATCGGATTCCACACCACTGCGCTGTCGCCTTGGTCGGTATCGACCAGACCCGACAGCACCGTCAGTGCGCTGTCGCGGGCGTCGGCGCCCAGTTGCCAGGCGTCGCGCCAGCCGGTCAGCAGATCCAGGTAGACCTGGTCGGCTTCCGAGCCGGTGATGGCGTCGTGGTGGGCGCCGTAGGACAGTTGTGCCCAGGCCTTGGCCAGTGCCGCCTCCGGGTAGTCCACCCCGGTCAGCGCCGCGGCGAACACCGCAAAGCGCTCGGCGCCCAGGACCGCCCGCTCGGCGGCCCGGTTGGCCTGCTTGGTGTCGATATAGGAGACGTGGCAGCCGGTGTAGATCGGGTTCATGTCCCGGGTCTGCGGAGACGGGGACACCCCGCGTTGGTCCAGTTCGGCGCGCACCGCGGCGAAGAACTCGCTCGGCACGGCGCAGACGAACTTCGGCCAGGTGTAGCGGGCGTTCCAGTCCCGGTGGATCTTGGTGATCCAGCGGTTCGGCGGGGTGAAGTCGGTGCCCACCGGCAGCAGCACGTTGCGGGTGGCGGCGACCTTCTTCATCTCGGTGAACAACCGGTAGACGTCGTCCTCGGCGGCGGCCAGGGTCGTATTCGCGTCCATCCACCAGCCGGCCGCATAGTGCGCGGGCATGTAGTGGGTCAGCAGGCCGCGCCCGGACGGCGCGATCCATTCGAACTCGGAGGCGAACTGCATGCGGCGCGGATCGCCCCGATCGGCCATCGGACCCCACTGATGAAAGGGCCCGCGCGCCCAGGCGCTGGAGGACAGTCCGGCGTCGGCGACCAGCCCGGGGAACTGCGGATCGTGCCCGAACACGTCGAGCTGCCAGGCCGTGGCCGGTGCGGCGCCCATGATGTCGCGCTGAAAGCCGATCCCGGCCACCAGGTTGCGGATCGTGGTCTCGGCGTCGGTGAGGTTGGTCGACGGCTCGTTGTAGGTGCCGCCCATCACCTCGACCCGGCCTTGGGCGATCAGCCGGCGGAGCTCGGCCCGGTCCTGCGGGTGGCTGTCCCAATACGGCTTGAGATAGTCGACTTCGGCTAGGACGAACTTGTACTCGGGGTTGTCCCGGGCCCAGTCCAGGTGCCCGCGCACCAGATCGAAACCGTTGGTCTGCCGGCACGCGCCGAGCGGGCTCTCGGTCCACACGCTGGTGTAGTGGGCCTGGGTGTTCCACCACACCGGGTCGTAGTGGAAGTGGCCGATCATGAACATGGTCCAGCCGGGTTCGGCCACGGTGAACGTGAAACGGCTGCCGTTGACCTGGGCGGCCCGCTGTTGACCCGGCACCGGATTGTCGACGATCACCGGCACCTCGACGACACCGTTTCCGGCCTCGGCTAGGGCCTCCCCGGCCAGCCCGTCGCCGTCGATCCGCAGCGGGGTCGCCACGTCGGCATCGCGGTAGTCGACCCGGACCAGCTGGGTGGGCGCGTCGGCCGGCCCCACGAACTTCTCGGTCGATTCGACGTCGAGGATCCGCATGACACAAACCTACGGATGCGCGCGCCGCCGAGCGGAGCCTTTCGGTGAGCGACCGCAATCGGTGCGCGTGGCTAAATGTCGCACCCGACTGGCAGGCTCGGGTCATGCCCGCATGGAGTGAGTTGCTGGCCGACCAGCTCGACTGGCACTGGAAGAACCTGCTGCGCCCGCGGCTGGACGGCCTCACCGACGACGAGTACTTGTGGGAGCCGGTGGCCGGCTGCTGGTCCGTACGCCGCGATGGCATCGACTTTGCCTTCCCGGCACCCGAGCCTGCGCCGTTCACCACCATCGCCTGGCGGATGGCGCACGTGATCGTCGGGGTGTTCGCCGTGCGCAACCACCACCACTTCGGCGGGCCGCCGGCCGATTACCAGCGCTGGCCGTACGCCCTCGACGCCGCCACCGCGCTGCGCCAGCTCGACGACGCCTACGCAGGCTGGATCGCCGGGGTCCGTGGCCTCGATGAGTCCGCGTTGGCCCGGCCCATCGGCGCGGCGGAGGGGCCGTGGGCCGAGCGCACCATGGCCGAGCTCGTCTTGCACATCCACCGCGAAGCCATCCATCACGGAGCCGAAATCGCCTGCCTGCGCGATCTGTACGCGCACCGACCCGATCGAAAGGACTGACCATGCCCGGACTTGCCCCGCCGGTGACCGACGAACGCCACGCGCTGCGCGAATTTGTGGCCTACCACCAAAGCGCCTACTTCGCGGTGGCCTACGGCCTGACCGATGAGCAGGCCCGGGCCACCCCGACGGCCAGCGCCTTGTCGATCGGCGCGCTGGTCAAACATGCCACCGGGATGCAACACACCTGGATGTCCCGGGTCGCCGCCGCACCGGACGCGCCGCCCGCGGACAACCGGCCGGGCGAGGAGAGGGCCCGCGAATATCAGGACCAGTACGTGCTGCGTCCGGACGAGACCCTGGCCGGGGCGTTGGAGGCGTTCGCGGCGCAGAACGCCGAGACGCTGCGCCTGTTGGAGTCCGCCGACCTCGACGCCGCGGTGCCGGTGCCGCGCGACGCACCGTGGTTCCCCACCGATGTCGACGCGTGGACGGTGCGCTGGGTGTTCCATCACGTGATCAACGAGCTCGCCCGGCATGCCGGGCACGCCGACATCATCCGGGAAAGCATCGACGGCGCCACCATGTACGAACTGATCGCCGGGTTCGAGGGCGCCGAACCGACCGCCTGGCTGACCCCCTGGCGACCGGGTGCTAAGGCCGCCAAGGCGTAAGGCGGTGCGCTGGCGGAGAACTTCCGCCGGTGATTTGGCAGACTGCAGCAATGAGTTCGACCCCACCCCGCCAGGTGGCCCAGCTGGACCGGGTGCCGCTGCCGGTTGAGGCGGCCCGCATCGGCGCAACGGGCTGGCAGCTCACCCGCGCCGCCGCCCGCGTCTTCACCCGGTTGCTCGGGCCCGGGCCGATCCAGCAGAAGGTGATCCGCGAGCTGCCGCAGACGTTCGCCGACCTGGGCCCCACCTACGTCAAGTTCGGCCAGATCATCGCCTCGAGCCCCGGCGCGTTCGGCGAACCGCTGTCGCGCGAGTTCCGCGGGCTGCTCGACTCCGTGCCGCCCGCCGACCCGGCCGAGATACACACCCTTTTTGTCGAGGAACTGGGCGCCGAACCGCAGGAGCTGTTCGCGAAGTTCGACGAGACTCCGATCGCGTCGGCCTCGATCGCCCAGGTGCACTTCGCCACCCTGCACAGCGGCGAGGAGGTCGTGGTCAAGATCCAGCGGCCCGGCATCCGCCGACGGGTAGCGGCCGACCTGCAGATCCTCAAACGCTTCGCCCAGCTGGTGGAGCTGGCCAAGCTGGGCCGGCGACTGTCGGCCGGCGATGTGGTCGCCGACTTCGCCGACAACCTCGCCGAGGAGTTGGACTTCCGTATCGAGGGCCAGTCGATGCAGACCTGGGTATCGCACCTGCATGCCTCCCCGCTCGGCAAGAACATCAAGGTGCCCGACGTGCACTGGGACTTCACCAGTGAGCGAGTGCTGACGATGGAGCGCGTGGCGGGCATCCGCATCGACGACGCTCCCGCCATCCGCAAGGCGGGTTTCGACGGCGTGGAGCTGGTCAAGGCGCTGCTGTTCTCCACCTTCGAGGGCGGTCTGCGGCACGGGTTGTTCCACGGCGACCTGCACGCGGGCAATCTGCTGGTGGACGACGAGGGCCGGGTGGTGTTCCTGGACTTCGGGATCATGGGCCGCATCGACCCCCGCACCCGGTGGCTGCTGCGCGAGCTGGTCTACGCGCTGCTGGTCAAGAAGGACCACGCCGCGGCCGGGAAGATCGTGGTGCTGATGGGCGCGGTGGGCACCGTCAAACCCGAGGGTCAGGCCGCCAAGGATCTCGAGGCGTTCGCCACCCCGCTGACGATGAAATCGCTGGGCGACATGTCCTACGCCGAGATCGGCAGGCAGCTCGGAGCGCTGGCCGACGCCTACGACGTCAAGTTGCCGCGCGAGCTGGTGCTCATCGGCAAGCAGTTCCTCTATGTGGAGCGCTACATGAAACTGCTGGCGCCGCGCTGGCAGATGATGTCCGACCCGCAGCTGACCGGTTATTTCGCCAACTTCATGGTCGACGTCAGCCGCGAGCACAAAGACAACGACGACCCGGGAGTCTGACCGTGGTGGAGATGCGCAGCGGCACTGCCCGCTCGGGCGATCTGGAGATCTTCTACGAAGACCTGGGCAACCCCGAGGATCCGCCGGTGCTGCTGGTGATGGGGCTGGGCGCTCAGCTGCTGCTGTGGCGCACCGGGTTCTGCGAGAAGCTGGTCGCCCAGGGCCTGCGAGTGATCCGCTACGACAACCGCGACGTCGGCTTGTCCAGCAAGCTGGGCCGCGAACAGGCCCGCGGCGCGCTGGTGCCCCGGATGGCGCGGTTCTGGCTGGGTAAGCCCAGCCCGGCCGTCTACACCCTCGAAGACATGGCCGACGACGCCGCCGCCCTGCTGGATCACCTGGGGATCGAGCAGGCGCACGTGGTCGGCGCATCCATGGGCGGCATGATCGCGCAGGTGTTCGCCGCACGGTTCGCGCCCCGGACCCGTTCCCTGGCCGTCATCTTCTCCAGCAACAACCGGCGTTTCCTTCCCCCTCCGGCACCGCGCGCACTGATGGCGCTGCTGACCGGTCCGTCACCGGACTCCCCCCGCGACGTCATCATCGACAACGCGGTGCGGGCCAGCCGGATCATCGGCAGTCCGCGCTACCCGGCACCGGAAGAGCAACTTCGGGCCAACATCATCGAGGCGTACGAACGCAGCTACTACCCGTGGGGCATCGCCCGGCAGTTCGGCGCCATCCTGGCCAGCGGCAGCCTGGCCGCCTATGACCGCTTGATCACCGCGCCGACTGTGGTCATCCACGGCCTGGCCGACAAGCTGATGCGGCCCTCGGGAGGCAGAGCGGTCGCCGACGCCATCGATCGCGCCCGGCTGGTGCTGTTCGAGGGCATGGGTCACGACCTGCCCGAAGAGTTGTGGGACCCGGTGATCAGCGAGCTGACCACGACATTTGCCGCCGCGAGATAATTTCGCTCAATGGCCACTCAGTGGTCAAGACCACACCGAAGTGCTCCTAACAGATGAGCAACGGTAGTCTGTGCACACTCTCCCCCCAATTTTGAGAAGATCGCGAGTGAACTGAGCCATGCCCAAACTGGAACCGAAGTACGAGGAACTGCAGTCGATCTACGACATCTCTAATGAGTTCTACGAGTTGTTCCTAGGTCCGACGATGGGCTACACCTGCGGGTTCTACCCGGACAAGGACACCACCTGCGACGAGGCGCAGATCGCCAAGTTCGACCTGGCACTGGGCAAGCTGGGCCTGGAGCCCGGCATGACACTCCTCGACATCGGCTGCGGTTGGGGAGCCTGCATGCAGCGTGCCCTGGAGAAGTACGACGTCAACGTCATCGGGCTCACCCTCAGTGGCGAGCAGCGCCAGTACGCCATCGACAAGCTGGCCAAGGTCGACACCAACCGCAACATCGAGGTGCGCCTGCAGGGCTGGGAGGAGTTCACCGACAAGGTGGACCGGATCGTGTCGATCGGCGCGTTCGAGCACTTCGGCCGCGACCGCTGGCCGGCCTTCTTCGACATCACCTACAACGCACTGCCCGACGACGGCCGGATGCTCCTGCACACCATCACCGCGATCAGCGGGCAGGACGAAGCGCAGGCCAAGGGCATCCCGATGACGATGAACCTGGCCAAGTTCACCCTGTTCATCATGCGGGAGATCTTCCCCGGCGGACAGCTTCCGTCGGCGTGGCTGCCGCGCAAGTACGCCGCCGACGCCGGTTTCACTGTGACCCGGGATGACGAGATCGGGCCGCACTACGCCCGCACCCTTGAGGACTGGGCGGCGATGTTGGCGGCAAACAAGGAGCGGGCGATCGAGGTGCAGGGCCAGGAGGCCTACGACCGCTTCGACAAGTACCTCAACGGGTGCGTGGAACTGTTCCGCAACGGAAACACCAGCGTCCACCAGTACACGCTGCAGAAATAGTCGGGATCGGCCTGCCGCGGGTTCCGGCTTGGCTACATTTCACGTCAACCGATTCACCCCCGACCCGCTAAGCTGCAACAGTTGACCGGCACGGAACGACAAGGCGGTTATCACGGCCGGTCACAGCGGGTTTCATCAGGAAGGCAACCAGTCACAGATGGTGGACAAATCGACCCGGACCGCAGACATGCGCCCGAAATTCGAAAACATCCAGGCCCACTACGACCTGTCCGATGACTTCTTCGCACTTTTCCAGGACCCGACCCGGATGTACAGCTGTGCGTACTTCGAGCCGCCGGACGCCAGCTTGGAAGAAGCCCAGATCGCCAAGCTCGACCTGAACCTGGACAAGCTGGACCTGCGCCCGGGGATGACGCTGCTCGACATCGGTTGCGGCTGGGGTGCGACCATGAAGCGCGCCGTCGAGAAGTACGACGTCAACGTCATCGGCCTGACCCTGTCGAAGAATCAGCACGCCTACTCGCAGAGCCTGCTCGACGGCATCGACACCGACCGGTCACGGCGGGTCCTGCTGCAGGGCTGGGAGCAGTTCGACGAGCCCGTGGACCGGATCGTCTCGATCGAGGCTTTCGAGCACTTCGGTTTCGAGAACTACGACAACTTCTTCAAGAACAGCTACGACATCATGCCGGCCGACGGCCGGATGACGATCCAGAGCAGCGTGAGCTTCCACCCCTATGAGCTCAACGCGCGGGGCAAGAAACTGACGTTCGAGACGGCGCGGTTCATCAAGTTCATCCTGACCGAGATCTTCCCGGGCGGCCGACTGCCCACCACCAACATGATGGTGGAGCACGGCGAGAAGGCCGGTTTCACTGTGCCCGAGGCGCTTTCGCTGCGACCGCACTACATCAAGACGCTCAGGATCTGGGGCGACGCACTGGAGGCCCACCACGCCGAAGCGGTGGCCATCCAGTCCGAAGAGGTCTACGAGCGCTACATGAAGTACCTGCGCGGCTGCGAGTACTACTTCACCGACGAGTCGCTGGACGTCAGCCTGGTGACCTACGCCAAGCAAGCACCCTAGGCGCTTCCGCCGGCGCAAGAAGCCACACGGAAAAGCCCCCGCCACGCCGAAGCGTGCGGGGGCTTTTTCGTGGAGTCTTACTCAGCCGCGAAGTTGCGGGTGACGGCCGGGTCCACCGGGATGCCGGGGCCGGTGGTCGTCGAGATGGTGACCTTCTTGAGGTAACGGCCCTTGGACGACGACGGCTTGAGCCGGAGCACCTCGTCGAGGGCCGCGCCGTAGTTCTCCGCCAGCTTTGCCTCTTCGAACGACGCCTTGCCGATGACGAAGTGCAGGTTGGCCTGCTTGTCGACACGGAAGTTGATCTTGCCGCCCTTGATGTCGGAGACGGCCTTGGCGACGTCGGGGGTGACGGTGCCGGTCTTCGGGTTGGGCATCAGACCACGCGGGCCCAGGACGCGGGCGATGCGGCCGACCTTGGCCATCTGGTCCGGGGTGGCGATTGCAGCGTCGAAGTCGAGGAACCCGCCCTGGATCTTCTCGATCAGGTCGTCGCTGCCGACCACGTCGGCGCCGGCGGCGATGGCCTGCTCGGCCTTCTCGCCGACCGCGAACACCGCCACGCGGGCGGTCTTACCGGTGCCATGCGGCAGGTTGACGGTGCCGCGGACCATCTGGTCGGCCTTACGCGGGTCAACACCGAGCCGGATGGCGACCTCGACGGTGGCGTCCTGCTTGGTCGAGGACGTCTCCTTGGCGAGTTTGGCCGCCTGCAGCGGGGTGTAGAGGTTGTCGCGGTCCACCTTCTCGGCGGCGGCGCGGTAAGCCTTGCTGGTCTTGCTCATTGGTTATCCAATCTCAGGTGGTTGGTTGTGGTTGGCGGGCCGAAGCTGGCCCTCCCACGGTTCCGTTTCTCTCCGAACGCTCCTTCGCACTCCTGCGCTGGGCCTCGTTCCTCGGCCCGCTTCGTCGTGCTCAGGACATTCGTCGAGTCGGGGTACTACTCGACGGTGATGCCCATGGAGCGGGCGGTACCGGCGATGATCTTGGCGCCGGCCTCGATGTCGTTGGCGTTGAGGTCGGCCTTCTTGGTCTCGGCGATCTCGCGCACCTGGTCCCAGGTCACCTTGGCGACCTTGGTCTTGTGCGGTTCGGCCGAGCCCTTGGCGATACCAGCGGCCTTGAGCAACATCCGTGCCGCGGGCGGGGTCTTGAGCGCAAAGGTGAAGCTGCGGTCCTCGTAGACGGTGATCTCCACGGGGATGACGTTGCCGCGCTGGCCTTCCGTCGCGGCGTTGTACGCCTTGCAGAACTCCATGATGTTCACGCCGTGCTGACCAAGTGCGGGTCCGACCGGCGGCGCGGGGTTGGCCTCGCCAGCCTTGATCTGAAGCTTGATCAGCCCGGCGACCTTCTTCTTCGGGGCCATGAGAGGGTGTTTCCTTTCCTACGTACTAAATCTTGGAGACCTGGTTAAAGGCCAGTTCCACTGGTGTCTCGCGACCGAAGATGGACACCAGCACCTTGAGCTTCTGCTGCTCGGCGTTGACCTCGCTGATCGAGGCGGGCAGCGTGGCGAACGGACCGTCCATGACGGTGACCGACTCGCCGACCTCGTAGTCGACCTCGATGACCGGCCGCTCCAGACCGCCTTCAACGGCGGCCGCCGAGGTGCTCGCCGTGCCACGCGCCTGCTTCTTCGCCGCACCCTGCGGCAGCAGGAACTTGACCACGTCGTCCAGCGGCAGCGAGGTGGGTCGCGAGGTGGCGCCGACGAATCCGGTGACGCCTGGGGTGTTGCGCACCGCGGACCAGGAGTCGTCGGTCAGGTCCATCCGAACCAGGATGTAGCCCGGCAGCACCTTGCGGTTGACCTGCTTGCGCTGGCCGTTCTTGATCTCGGTGACCTCTTCGGTGGGCACTTCCACCTGGAAGATGTAGTCGCCGACGTCGAGGTTCTGCACGCGGGTCTCGAGGTTGGCTTTCACCTTGTTCTCGTACCCGGCGTAGGAGTGGATGACGTACCAGTCGCCCGGCTTGGAGCGCAGCTCGGCTTTCAGCGCCACCGCGGGGTCGAGTTCCTCGGCCGGCTCGTCCTGGGCCGCCTCGGGGGCGTCGGAGGTGCCAGAGCCCTCAGGGGCTTCGGAGTCCTCGGGGGCCTCAGCCTCGGCGGACTCGGTGGCCTCCACCGCGGAGTCCTCAGCGGCCTCCGTCACGTCGACCGGCTCGCCCGCGGGCGTGTCGCCGTCGAAGGTAGTCACGGTTGTCAGTCCTTCCTATAACTTCACTCGCCGAACACCAGCAGCACCAGCCGAGCGAATCCGAAGTCTGCCCCGGCGACCAATGCCACCATGAAGACCAGGAACGCCAGCACCACCGCGGTGTAGGTGACCATCTGCTTGCGGTTCGGCCAGATCACCTTGCGAAGTTCGCCGACGACCTGCTTGAGGAAGTTCAATACGAAGACGAACGGGTTGCGGGAAGGCCCTTCGGCCTTCTTCTTCGCCTTCTTCTTGGCCTTCTCGGCATCCGCGGCGTCTTCCGCGTCCAATTCGGTAGCTGTGGACTCCACGTCGGCGCCGTCACCGGCACCACGACGCCGCGAACGCTTGCCGGTGGGCCGCAGCGGGTCGCCGACCTGCCTGCTCACCACGGCCGTGCGACTGCTGCTGCCGGATTCGGCATCGCTATCGCCGTCGGCTGCGGCGTCGGGACGGTCGAGCTCGTCGGTCACCGCATGCTCCTTCGTTGTTCGCGCTTACCTCATTGCCGTACCGCGCATGGTGTCCAGTGTCCACCATGGCACGTCAGCAGGGGCGACAGGACTTGAACCTGCAACCTGCGGTTTTGGAGACCGCTGCTCTGCCAGTTGAGCTACGCCCCTTCGCGGTTGGCGTACCAACCTCCGGGTTCGGAAGCCTTACCCGTGCGCCGTCTCCGGCTCACACAATTCGCGCGCCCCCCGTTCGCCTCACGGAAAGCGCGCTAATGCTGGGAAAACCCCGAAGTCCGAGTGTACCTCGCCCTTGCGGCCAGTTACTAATCAGGCTGTTCGGACGACCTGACCGGATTCGGCATCCCACCGAAGGTTGACCGAATCGTCGCCGTCGTGGCCCATCATCGTGGTGAACGCCTCCAGCACGGTGTCGCCGTCCTGGTTGGTCACGATGTTGCGGGTCGTGACGATGTCAGCGCCGAAACGCTCGTTGACCGAGGCGATCTCCATCCGGGCGTAGAGCTTGTCGCCAGCCTTGATCGGCTTGAGGAACCTGAAGCCCTGATCGACCTGGACCATCTGCATGGTCGTGTAGCCGGTGTCGACATGGCGGAAGAAGTCGGACTGGACCAGCTTCGCCAGGATGGCCACGAAGGTCGGCGGCGCCACCAGTGCGTCGTAGCCCAGTTTGGCGGCTTCGGCCTCGTCGAAACAGGCCGGATCCTCAGCCTTGACCGATCGCGCGAACTCGCGGATCTTTTCGCGGCCCACCACAAACGACTCCGGGTACCGCCAGATCATCCCCCTAATGTCAGTTTTGATCGCCATCGCTGCGCTTTCCCCTAAGCCAGCTTGGCCGAAGCGACCGCCCGCCCGAAGATCTTCTTGCCACCGGTGGTGGCGGTGAGCGCAATGGTCACCGTCTTCGTTTCGGGGTCCACCGACTTCACCCGGCCGCTGAAGGTGATCTCAGCGCCCTTGCCGTCGTTGGGCACCGGCACCACGGAGGTGAAACGCACGTTGTACTCGGTCACCGCGCCCGGGTCCCCCACCCACGACGTGACGTAGCCGCCGCCGATCCCCATGGTCAGCATGCCGTGGGCGATAGCGGTGTCCAGACCCACCTGCTGGGCGATCTCGTCGTCCCAGTGGATCGGGTTCAGGTCGCCGGACACGCCGGCGTAGTTGACCAGGTCCTGTCGCGACAGCGGGATCGCCCGCTCGGGCAGCTGATCGCCGACCTTGACCGAACTGAACTCACGCAACGCCATCGGTGAAACCCTTATCTCCATCGCCGGCGCGACCCGCCAGCGTCGTAAACGTCTTTTGCACGATCTCACCGGCGTGATTGGTGACGACCTGCTTGGTCATGATGATGTCAGTACCGTGCGCACGGCGGATCGACTCCACCGATATGTCGCAGTAGAGCCGGTCGCCCTCTTTGATCGGCTGGTGAAATTCCAGCTTCTGGTCGACCTGGACGATCTGGGCGTCAGAGACCTCGACACCGCAGTATTCGAAGAAACCCGAAATCGCCATGTGCCCGAAAACCGAGATATAGGTCAGCGGGGCAACCAGGCCGTCATAGCCAAGATCGGCGGCCGCCCGCAGGTCGAAACTAGCCGGATCCCCCGCCTTGACCGCACGTGCGTACTCGCGGATCTTCTCCCGGTCCACTTCGTAGTAGTCGGGATAGCGATACTGCGCCCCGGCGAGACGGTCTGCCAACGACACGGCTCGGCCTACTTAGCGAGATTCGCGGTGCGACTCGTGCTTGCCGCAGTTGGGGCAGAATTTCTTCAGCTCCAGCCGGTCGGGGTCGTTACGGCGGTTCTTCTTGGTGATGTAGTTGCGGTGCTTGCACACCTCACAGGCCAAGGTGATCTTCGGCCGCACATCAGTACTGGAGGCCACGTCTGTCGTCCTTCTTCACATGTCGTATTGCTTGCAGTAGCGGTGGGGAGGCTCGATCTCCCGACCTCACGATTATGAGTCGTGCGCTCTAACCAGCTGAGCTACACCGCCCCGATCGGCGCTAGTCGGCGCACCGACTGGCGTCCACCGAGCCCCCTAACGGAATCGAACCGTTGACCTTTTCCTTACCATGGAAACGCTCTGCCGACTGAGCTAAGGGGGCCTTCGCCTCCAGCGACCCTTTCCGGTGCTGCAAGCCTGTAGAAGGTTACAACCTCGCCCACGAGGTCACCAAACCGCGACGACAGACGCTGGCCAGACCCCGTTGGCTTATCTGGAACTTAGCGGCGCCGCCCGGCTTCGCCGCGCTGGCCATCGACTCCCGCAAATAGCGGCGACCTGCTACGCCCGGCTTCGCCGCGCTTGCAATCGCCGCTGCCTTAGGCTGGAGGGCGTGCCCGAATCCGACCGGCTGTATTTCCGCCAGCTGCTCTCCGGACGCGATTTCGCGGCCGGTGACCCGATCGCCGCCCAGATGCGCAACTTCGCCTACCTGATCGGCGACCGCCAGACCGGCGACGCCGTCGTGGTCGACCCGGCTTACGCCGCCGGGGATCTGCTCGATGCGCTCGAGGCCGACGGTATGCACCTGTCCGGCGTACTGGTCACCCATCACCACCCCGATCACGTCGGCGGCAAGATGATGGGCTTCGAACTCAAGGGCCTGGCCGAACTGCTGGAACGGGTCAGCGTTCCGGTACACGTGAATACCCATGAAGCACAGTGGGTTTCGCGGGTGACCGAGATTCCGATGTCGGATCTGACCGCGCACGAGCATGGCGACAAGGTGAGCATCGGCGACATCGAGATCGAGCTGCTGCACACACCCGGACACACCCCGGGCAGCCAATGCTTCCTGCTGGACGGTCGGCTGGTTGCCGGCGACACCCTGTTCCTGGAAGGCTGCGGCCGAACCGACTTCCCGGGCGGCGACTCCGACGAGATGTATCGCAGCCTGCAGCAGTTGGCGGCCCTGCCGGGCGACCCGACGGTGTTTCCCGGCCACTGGTATTCGGCCGACCCGAGCGCGGCACTTTCCGAGGTGAAGCGATCCAACTACGTATTCAGCGCCGGAAGCCTGGACCGGTGGCGCATGCTGATGGGCGGATGAGGGGATAGCTGATGGGATCAGTTGAGGACCGCTTGTACGACGTCGCGCACGTGGGCGCGGACACCTGGCTGGCCTGGGCCGCCTGGCTGGCCATCGTCATCACCGTGCTGGCGCTGTTCTATTTGAACCGTCAACTGCAGCGCAACCGCCGGTTGGCCGCCGAGCAGACCCGCCCGCACGTGGCGATGTTCATGGAGCCGCACGCCGCCGATTGGCACGTCATCGAGCTGGTGGTCCGTAACTTCGGCAAGACCGCCGCCTACGACATCCGGTTCGCGTTCGACCAGCCACCGACGGTGGCCCGCTACGAAACCGCCTCGGACGGCTACGCCGACGTCGTCGCGCTGCAACTGCCCGAAGAACTGACGGTGCTCGCGCCGAACCAGGAATGGCGCACGGTGTGGGACTCGGCGATCGACCGAGCCGAGCTCGGTGAGGGCATCGAGTCACGATTCACCGGGACGGTCAGCTACGCCGACAGCCCCGACGAGCCCAAGGGCTGGTTCGGGCGGCGGGGCAAGCAGCCTCGGTACGAGAACAAGGTGGTCCTCGACTGGGGTGACCTGCCCCCGGTGCGGCGCGTCGAGCTGATGACGACACACGACCTGGCCAAGCGCGAGAAGCAGAAGCTGGAGCTGCTGCGCAGTCTGCTCAGCTACTTCCACTACGCCAGCAAGGAGACCCGTCCGGACGTGTTCCGCGGCGAGATCGAGCGGATCAACGGCGCAGCCCGCGAGATCCAGGACCGGTTGCGCGGTCGCGAGCAGCTGGAGGCGGCCGGCAACACCGACATCACGGTGCGGCTCGGCGACCCCAGCGCGGAGTTGGGCAAGCATCGCAGCTGAGCCCGGGCATCAGTCGCTGTTGGCCGAACCCTTGCTTGGGTAGTGCGACGCCCGAAACTTCCGCAGGTAGGCCGGCCAGTCCCAGCTCGACAGAAACTCACTCGCCGCGGCGTAGCCGTTCTCGTAGAGTTTCTCCAACCGGTCTCGGGAGATGTCGAAGTCCAGCACGCTGACATCGGTGGAGTTGACCTTGATTGCCCGCACACTGACCCACGGCTGGTTCAGGTAGGTCTGGTCGTGGCCGACCAGCATGGTGCTGATGAGGTTCTCCAGCAGCAGTGACTGCCCGAACAGCCGCAGCGGCCGCAGCACCGGAACCATGGCACCGATGCCGTCGGACACCTCCGGGACCACGGTGACCCCGAACGTGGGCCACAGCGGTGCGCGGCCGTCGAGCCGGTCGAAGGTGTAGATCGGGAAGTTCGACAGCACCCCGCCGTCGACCAGGGTGGAGCGCAGCCCGGCGGCGCTGGTCAACGTGACCGGCCGGTAGAAGAACGGGACGGCCATCGAGGCACGCACTGCATCGGCGACGGACTGCTCGTCGGGATCGAGCCCGTACACCCGCCGGTAGTCCCACGGCAACCGAACCAGCTGCCCGGTCGTCACGTCGGTCACGGTGACCACGGCGCGGTAGCGCCGCTCGGGCAGCAGGTTCTCCGCGTGGTAGCCCAGATCTCCCCAGGTGCGCACCCCGAGATTCGCCAGCTCACCGCGGATCCACTCGTGGGCGACGTCGCCGCGATACAGGGCGCTGTCGCGCAGGAACCCCCACACCGGCCCGACCAGCGGGAGAGGCCCCGCGTCGCGCCAGGTATGCAGCGGCACCGACAGCGCGAGGTCCTTGACCTGCGCCGCGGTCAGCTGGTCGCCCTGGGCGGCGGCGGCCAGAATCGTGCCCACCACCGAGCCGCCGGACACCCCGGAGATGCGCTGCACCGAGTAGCCGGCGTCCATCAGGGCGACCACCGCTCCCACCAGCCCGACAAAGCGCACTCCCCCGCCCGACAGCACCAGGTCGGCGGTCAGCGGGTGGGTGTCGCGGGTTCGACGGGTGGCCATCGACCGGCGCTCAGTCCGCTGAATTCCATTCGTAGGGAAGGAATTTACCGTCGAAGGTGATCACCACGCGGTCGCCTCCCGGATGGGGCTTGCGCTCGATGTCCATGCTGAAGTTGATCGCGCTCATGATGCCGTCACCGAACTGCTCGTGAATCAGTTCCTTGATCGCCGGGCCGTACACGCCCACCGCCTCATAAAGCCGGTAGATGGTCGGGTCGGTGGGCGGCCCCGTGAGCCCGCCGCGCACCGGTACCGCGGCCAGTACCGGCACCACCTCCGGGTCCAGCCCGAGCAGGCTCGCGAGGACCTTGCCCGACTCGGCGGGAATGGGATGCTGGCCCAGCAGTGCCGAGGTGGTCCACACCACCGGCTTGTCGATTGCGTCGGCCAATTCCTGCCAGGTCAGTCCCTTGGCGAGGCGGGCGGCGATGATCTGCTCGGTGATCTGGCTTCGGTTCATGGCTTCCAGCATGCCCGCCTCGCTCACTGTTCGAAATAGCGACGCAGGTTGTCCCACATCGCGGCGTGGGAGCTGCCGCCGTCGCGCAGCACGGTCTTCATCAACATCCTGGGGGCACTGATGTCGACCAGTTCGTGCAGTCTGGTGCCGCCGGCGTGCGGGCGAACCGTCATGGTCGACCACATCTCGATGCCGGGCCGCTGCAGGGTGTGGGTGCGGATTTCGCCGGGCGCGCTTTGGCGCAGGTCCACCCGGCAGGTGAACCGAATCGGTATTCCGTAGAGGCGCATGCGATGCGGAGCCAGGTATCGGGTGACGCCGTCGGCGCCGCCGGAGAGTTGGCGCACGTCCACCAGCATCGGGTGCAGGGCTTCGTAGTTGACCAGATCGACCAGAAACGCCGCCACGGTTTCGGGCGGCGCAGCGATGTCGGCGGTGTGCTCCAGGCGTCCGCGTGCCATGGCAGCACCTTAGCCCCGCAGGCTGCGGTGGCATACTCGCCGGTATGCCGCGAGACAAGGCCTCTGGGCGTCGCCAATCGGCCGTACTGCTCATGGCTGTGGCGGCGATAGCCGTACTGCTCTTCGGCTGCGGATCGCAGACCCGGGCCGAAAACACCCAACTTGATTTCGCCGCCCAAACCCTCGACGGCCGACCGTTTTCCGGCGCGAGTCTGGTCGGCCGACCGGCCGTGTTGTGGTTCTGGGCGCCCTGGTGTCCGCTCTGCCAACGGGATGCACCGATGGTCGCTCGACTGGCCGCCGCACACCCCAAGGTGACGTTCGTCGGCGTGGGCGCGCAGGACCGGCTCGACGCGCTGCGCGCGTTCGTCGACAGGTACGGCGTCGACGAGTTCACCGAGTTGGCCGATACCGACGCCGCGGTGTGGGCCAGGTTCGGGGTGACGCGACAACCGGCGTACGCCTTCGTCAGGCCGGACGGCCGGATCGAGGTGGTGACGGGCTCGCTGGCCGAAGCCGAGCTGAACCGGCGGCTGCAGGTCCTGACGGGTTCGTGATCGACACCGCCGCACTCGGTTTTGCCCTGGGGGCAGGGCTGGTGGCGGCGCTGAACCCGTGTGGATTCGCGTTTCTTCCCGGCTATCTGGGTCTGGTGATCGCCACCAGCCGAGACACCTCGCGACCGGTCGCACTGGGGCGGGCAGCGCTGGCGACCATGGCCATGGCCACCGGATTCGTGACGGTGTTCGGGATCTTCGGTTTGGCCGTCTCGCCGTTGATCGCCTCGGCGCAGAAGTATCTGCCGTTCGCCACCGTGGTGATCGGCGTGGCGCTGCTGGCGATGGGCGCCTGGCTGTTGGCCGGCCGCGAGATCCCACTGCTGCTGCCCGGGACGGCGGGCGGGACGCCCACGGCACGATTGGGGTCGATGTACGGCTACGGCGTCGGCTACGCCGTGGCGTCACTGTCCTGCACGATCGCGCCGTTTCTGGCGGTGATCAGCACGACGTTTCGGCAGGGTTCGACGTTGGCCGGGGTGTTGGCGTTCATCGCCTACGCCGCGGGCATGAGCATCACCGTCGGCGTTGCGGCGCTGGCGGTGGCTGTGACGGGTTCTGCCGCCAGCTCAGCGATGCGGCGGGTGCTGCCGTACGTCGGACGCATCGCCGGGCTGATCGTGCTGCTGACCGGGTTGTACGTCAGCTATTACGGCTACTACGAAATCCGCCTGTACTTCGCCGAGGGCGACGCCGATGATCCGGTGGTCGGCGCGGCGGGTGCCGTGCAGTCCTGGTTGGCCGATCAGGTCGACGCACTGGGTGTCTGGCCGCTGCTGGGGGCGATCGTCGCGCTGGTGGCCGGCGCACTGGGTTGGCGAGCCCTGCGACGCCGTTCCCGGCTCACCCGCGGATGATTGTTTCGATTGTTTCAATCTTGGGCAACGGCGGGTAGTATTGGGCGCATGCCCACCGCCGTCGCCCCGATCGCCCGTCAGGTCGCCGAACGCGCCCGCGCCGATGCCGGGTTCGCCCTCGTCCTCGACGCGCTGCTGGAGGCGCCCACCGCCCCTCAAGGGACGTTGGAGCGCATCGCCGCGCACGCCCTCAACGACCAGCGCCGCGCAGCCCTCGTCGATGACTTCGTCGCCGGGGCGCTGCCCACCCCGAAGGTCCAAGATCTCCTGCGGCTGGGCACACCGCAGGCGGTGCACCGGCTACGCAGTCGCGGCAAGCTCATCGGCGCGGCCGTGGGCAACCAGACCTGGTTCCCGGCCTGGCAATTCGACGACGCCCGGCTGCGCCCAGAGCTGCCCGACATCCTGGAATTGCTCGGCCGGTTCACCACCGACCCGCTGGCTGCGGACCGCATCATGCGGCTCACGCATGACGAACTGGGCGGCGTCTCGATCGCCGAGGCGCTGCGCCACAGCGAGACCGCGCCGGCCGCGCGGCGACTGCTCACCTCACTCGGTGCCTGAACTGCCCGCCGGCTATCGGGCGCCGCTGCCCGATGCCCGACCCAGTGGGCTGCGCCGCCGACGGATCCCCGCCGGCTCACAGCTGTGGCGCCTCGATGCCGAGCATCCCGACCAGTGGACCTGGGGCGGTTTCGGCCAACCGCGCTTTCGCTTCGATCCGCCGTCGGGTGGGTTCCGCACCCGTTACGCGGCAACCGATCTCGTCGGCGCGTTCCGGGAACGCTACCGGCTGACCGGGATGATGATCCCCCGCGATCACGCCCGCCACCACCTGGTGCGACTCTCCGCGGGCCGCCACCTGCGGGTGCTCGATCTGCGCACCGAGCGCAACCTGGATGCACTCGGCGTCGACGACCAGATCAGCACCGGCCAGCACGACGCGGTGTGGGCCACCTGCCAACACCTGGCAGATGCCCTGCGGCGCTGGTGGCCCGAGCCCGACGAGTGCCCGGATGCGATCGTCTACCGCTCGCGAACCACCCCGGAGACTTCGGTCAACTATGCGTTCTTCGACCTCGGGGCATTCACGGTAGAGTGCTGGCCGCTCGCGGAGCGCCCGGATGTGACCGCGGATCTGGTGCTGCGGCACGGGTTTACCGTCGCGTACTGAGCCTCCCGCCCCCGCCGAGTGGCAAATCCACGACGCATCGTCGGCGTGTCGCGTCGTGGATTTGCCACTCGGCGGCGCCCGGCGCTCAGCCCGGTTTAGTTGCGGTCACCAGCGGCCCACCTCAGTCATCGTGCAGGCTCTCGTCGCCGAACCTGATCCCGAGATCGCGCGCAGTCTGGATCGAATCACAGTCCACTGGAACGGTTTTCTGTCGGCGGGTGGCTTCGGCCAACGGCACGTAATCCACCGTCGGCGGGTTGAGTGCGACCATCACCCCGCTGTGCCCCTCATCGAGGGCCCGCACCGCCGCAGCGCCGAACCGCAGCCCCAGTAGCCGGTCCACCGACGACGGCGAACCGCCACGCAACAGGTGCCCGAGCACGACGGCACGCGACTCGCGCCCGGTGAGCGCCTCCAGTTCAGCGGCAACCTTGGCGCCCACACCGCCCAGGCGTTCGGCCTGGCCCACCGCCTTGCCCGCCACGGTGAGTTCGCCACCCACCGGCTTGGCGCCTTCGGCTACGCAGACAATGGAGTACGTCGAACCACGTTGCGCGCGTTCGTTGATCAGCTCGGCCACTGGCTCGAGCCGATACGGGATCTCCGGAAGCAGGATGGCGTGCACCCCGGACGCCAGCCCGGCGTGCAGCGCGATCCAACCGGCGTAGCGGCCCATCACCTCCACCACGATGATCCGGCTGTGCGAGGTCGCGGTGGGAAACAACCGATCGATGCACTCCGAGGCGAAATCGACCGCACTGTCGAAACCGAACGTCGCCGCGGTGCCCTCCAGATCGTTGTCGATGGTCTTGGGCACCCCGACCAGCCGCAGCCCAGCCTGGTGCAGGTGGTTGCCGATCGCCAGGGAGCCGTCGCCGCCGATGGTGATCAGTGCGTCGATCTCGTGCTCTGCGATGCGCTCGAGCAGCTCGTCGGTGCGGTCCTGTTCACTCCAGCTGCCGTCGGCCTGCTGCACCGGGTAGGCGATCGGGTTGCCGCGGTTGGTGCTGCCCAAGATGGTGCCGCCCTGGTGGATGATGCCGCGCACCCGGTTACGGGTCAGCTCGATCAGTCCGCCATCGGGGTAGTCGTCGCCCAGCAGCAGCCCGTTATAGCCATCACGGATCCCGACCACGTCCCAGCCTCGTCTTCGGGCGGCCAGGGTGGCGGCATAGACGACGGCGTTGAGGCCGGGGGCGTCACCGCCACCAGTGCTGATCGCGATGCGCTTGATGCCCGCCGTCACCCCTGGACCTCCAGCACCGGGCTTTTGGGATCGATCAGTACCTTGGCGTGCCGGGCCGGGTCCGCCAGCGCGTCGAACGCGTTCGCCACCCCGCCCAGTCCGACGGTGCCGGTGATCAACGGGGAGACGTCGACCTTGCCCTCGGCGATCATGTGCAGGGTGTCTCGGAATTCCATTGGTGTGTATCCCAATACGAACCGCAGGTCGGTTTCCTTGTTGATCGCGATCGCCGGGCGGATCGCGTCGGTTCCCATACAAACCCCGACCACGACCACCCGGGAGAACAGGGGCGCCCCGGCGATGATGCCGTCGATGACACCGGGCACCCCGACGCACTCGAAGATCACCGGGCGGTTGGGTGTGGCGGCGCCGACGGCTTCGGCGGCCCGCCAGACATGCCACCAGGGCAACCGTGCCTTGTACAGCTTTTCGACGGTGCCCACCGCCAGGCCCAGCGCATCCGGCGCCTTCTCCAGGTGGCCGTGGCCCGCGGCGGCGGCATAGGGCGAATCGTGTGCCGGATCGACGACGATGTCGGCGCCGCATCGGGTGGCCAGCGCGCGGCGACCGGGCGAGAAGTCACTGGCGATCACGGTGCGCACGCCGCGGGCTTTGAGCATGCACACCACCGCCAGGCCGATCGGTCCGCAGCCGATCACGATCGCCACGTCGCGCTTGCGCACCTCGCCGCGCCGCACGGCATGCCAGGCCACCGCCATCGGCTCGGTGAGTGCGGCCGCGTCCACCGACAGGCCGTTGGGAATCGGGAGAGTCAGCGATTGCTCGACGAGCATCTGCTCGGCGTAGCCGCCCGGCGCCGATTCCGACAGCCCGATCGCATGGACAGCGTCGCCGCGCCGCAACAGCGGTAGTGCGACCACCCGGGTGCCGGGGCGCGGCGCCTTTCGGGTGCGGGGACCGTGGTCGAGGACTTCGCCGCAGACTTCGTGCCCGAGCACCACCTGCTGATCCGAGCGCATGAAGCCGTCGTATCCGGTCGCGGCCATGACCTCGGCGACCTCGTCGCAGTGCTGGCGTGCGTGCAGATCAGATCCGCAGATACCGCACCGCAGCACATCGATGAGGAGCTGGCCTCTGGCCGGGACAGGGGTGGGTAGGTCGACGAGCTCGAGTTCACTGTTGCTGCAGCTGACGGCTTTCACGGTTTCCAGCCTACGAGGGTGCCCGGCCAGCGGGGTGTCAACGACCGGGGCGGCGAGCCCGCAACAAGGCGCCCACCAGCAGGATCGCCAACACCGCCAGCCACGGCCAGGCCCCGTACTGATGCACCCACCCGGCGAGCGTGCCCTGTAACCGGCCCGCGGCGGCCAGCACCGGATCGTCGGCGCTGGCGTCGCTCTCGAACAGGCGAACTTCGGAGTAGCCGTAATAGCCGACATAGAGTCCGACGGCCACCAGCAGCGCGCCGCTGATCCGACTGGCGTAGCGCGTGATTCGGCGCATCCGGTCGATCAGCGCGGAGCGAGCCAGCGCCACCGCGACCGCCAACACGCCGACCAGTAGTCCGAACCCGGCCGCATACGCCAGATAGGCGATCACGGCGTCGTAGCCACCGTGCAAGGCCGCCCCGGTGACCGCCAGGAACGGCCCGATCGTGCAGCCCAGCGACGCGCAGGCGTAGGCCACCCCGTAGCCGAGCATCGACCCGATCCGCGCGGTCGGGGCCCATCGTCCGCCGAACGAGGCGACCGCGAGCCGGCGGCCGGCCAGCAGCCAAACCCCTAGCGCCACCAGCACGATGCCGATTACCACCGTGGCGTAGGGCAGATAGCGCTCCACCCGCGTGGCCACCGTGACGGTGAGCAACCCGAAGGCACCGAACACCGCCAGAAAGCCCAGGGTCATCGCGGCGGTGGCCGCCAACGCCCGACCCACCGCCGCCGACGACCGCCTGCAGTTCACCACCACCACGATTGACGGGACCCCGTTCAACGGCGCCAGCCTGCAGGGCAAACCCGCGGTGCTGTGGTTCTGGAGACCGAGTTGCCCGTTCTGCAATGCCGAGGCGCCATCGGTGAGCCAGGTCGCGGCCGCCAACCCCCGGGTGACCTTCATCGGGGTCGCGGGCCGCGCGGATGTCGCGTCGATGCAGGACTTCGCGGCCAAGTACCACCTGAACTTCACCAATCTCAACGACGCCGACGGCTCGATCTGGGCGCGTTTCGGGGTGCCGTGGCAACCCGCCTACGTCTTCGAGCGCTCCGATGGCACCTCGACCTTCGTGAACAACCCGACGTCGGCGATGTCGCAACAGGAGTTGTCCGACCGCGTCGCGGCGCTGACGTAGGTGAACCAGAATCTGCCGGCGCTGGCCTTCGCCGCGGGCTTGGTGGCGGCCCTGAATCCGTGTGGGTTCGCGCTGCTACCCGCCTATCTGACGTTGGTGGTGCGTGGTGAGCGGGCCGGCGGGTGGGCGGCGGTGGCAGCCGGTGGGGCGGCCAGCCCGACAAGCAGTGCGGCGACAGCGGCCATTACCAGCGTGTAGATCC
>LZME01000158.1 GCA_001673575.1 Mycolicibacter heraklionensis
TCTGCGCGTGCACATCAAAACGGCCCGCCATCGAACGCATCGCGTCCGGATCAGTCATAAAACGTGTTGCCATGGTTCTCTCCCTCTTGCTTCGTCAATTCGTTGTGGTAGCCGGGCGCCGGCCCGGCAGACACGTGTGTGTTCAGGCCCCTTCCGCTACCCGCCAGCCGGCGAACGGGGCATAACCTTGGGGGCCTTGGCGGCCATCGCGCCCATTCCGCGTCCGGCCATCGCGCCCATCATGGCGTGGCCGAACGGGCCGCCCGGCAGTCCTCCCGACATGGTCTGGACCGGGGCGCTGACCGTGGTGGCGGGAAGTACCGGAGCGGCGCGGACCATACCGTCGGCGGCCATCGACCAGGCCTGCGGAACCTTCAGCGCGCCCATCGAGGCGGCTTGACCGAGCTTGGCGGAGATGGCGTTAGTGGCCGAGCTGAAGTGGCCGGCCAGCACGCCGACCGCGCCTTGCAGCTTGTCGTTGACGAAGTCGCCGATCTGGGTCATCAGGGTGCCGGCGCCCCCGGCGGCCGACTGTCCCGCCAACGCACCTGTCGCTCCGGCCGCTCCGCCCATTCGGGCGAACTGCATCAGCATCGGTAGCAGCCTCACCAACATCATCGCGGGCATGCTCGCCGAACTGATTGGCGACAGCACCGAGCTGATGGTGGTGGCTGCCGCCTTCTCGCCGAGCATCGTCGACGGAAGGCCAACCGCGTCGAGCAATCCGCCGATGGTGGCGAAGTCATAACCTGACGGCCCGTTGCCAGGCGGGGTGATGACCGGACCGCCATCGGCCGATCCCGGCGTCCCCTGCGCCGTCGCCTGAGCAGACTGCGGCGGTGTCGACAACTGCTGCAGCGCGTTGTTGTTAGCCTCCGCAGACCCGCTGTAGGTGTCCATCGCGGCGCCGTCGGTCGCCCACATCACTTCGTACTGGTGCTCAGTCGCCTGGATCAGCGGGGTGTTCTGGCCAAAGAAGTTGGTGGAGATCAGCGCCAGCAGCATCGCGCGGTTCGCCGCGATCACCGCGGGCGGCACCGACGCGGCCCGCGCCGCCTCGAACAGCGCGGCCGCCTGGGTGGCCAGCGCAGCGTTGTTGGCGGCGGTCGCCGAAGCCTGCTCCAGCCAAGCCACATACGGCGCGGTCGAGGCGGTCGCCGCTGCCGAGCCGGCCCCAGTCCAGGTCGAGTCCAGATTGGCAATCACCGAATGCGTCGCTGTCGCCGATGTCATCAACTCGCTCGACAGCTGAGCCCACGCCGCCGCGGCTTCCAGCAGGGGGCTCGAACCGGGCCCGGTATATATAAGCCCAGAGTTGATCTCGGGCGGAAAGATACTGAAACTCATTGAGGCGCCCCGCTTCAGCCAGCAGCCGCGGCGTTGACAGCCTCGGTGAGGGCGTAAGCGTTCGCGTTGCTACCCAAAGTGGCCACGATCTGCTGGTGCACCGCCGCCGCCTGGGCACTGACCTCCTGGAACAGGGATCCATGGACCGAGAACTGGGCAGCGGTCATCGCCGACACCAAGTCCGCGGCAGGCGCGGTCACACCAGTGGTAGGAGCAGCAGCGGCGGTGACCCCCGCGGTCATCGAGTCGCCGATTCCGGAAAGGCTTCCGGCGGCCGCCGTCAGAATCTCTGGCTGAGCGGTTACGAACGACATTGTTCCTCCTGGGGGGTCGTGCAAGCGTCTCGGGGAAGTGTTGGGTACGCGAAGTCTGCGTCAATACTTGACGTAGGTCACTCTAGCGGACAGTTGTAATAACGGTCTGATAAAGCTGGGGCGCCCGAGACGAACGACAACTCGCGGCCCGAGCACCACGGAACCCTGGAAGCACGAGTTGAAACGTTCACCGAGCAGACGACCTCTCTTGACTCTGGGGCAGGTAGCTGCGGCGGCCGTAGCAGGAAACATCCCACTGCGGCCGGATGCAGAACGTAACACCGGCGCGACCTCGGGGCACAGCAGCGCGACAAACATTCAGTAAAGGTTTGGGATCTGGTCAGACAACGCTGAATTCACTTAGCCAAGGCGCGGGATTCGACGCGTTCTACCGCACTAAACCGGGCCTGGAGGCGGGTGCCGGTATGCGAAGCTAAGGTGCCCCGATCGGTCGGCGGGCCACCATCAAACTACGGACAACTCCACGGAGCGTGCGATGACCTTCAACGAGGGTATGCAGATCGATACCAGCACCACCTCCTCGGGCGGCGGTGGCCGTGGGATTGCGATCGGCGGCGGGGTTGCCGGGTTGGTGATCCTGGTGGTGGCGCTGCTCTTGGGGGCCGATCCCGGCGAGGTGCTCAGCCAGCAGCCCGTGGACCAGGGCCAGTACACGGCGCCGGGCTTCGACCTCGCCAAGTGCCGCACCGGCCAGGACGCCAATAAGTATGTGCAGTGCCGGGTGGTCGCCACGGCCAACTCGGTGGACGCGGTGTGGTCGGACCTGCTGCGGGGCTACACGCGTCCGCGCGTGCAGCTGTTCAGCGGACAGACGTCCACCGCTTGTGGGGCGGCCAGCAGCGCGGTCGGACCATTTTACTGCCCCGCGGACCAGACCGCCTACTTCGATACCGACTTCTTCAAGGTGCTCGTCGACCGGTTCGGCTCGAGCAGCGGGCCGCTGGCACAGGAGTATGTGGTCGCCCACGAGTTCGGCCACCACGTGCAGAACCTGCTCGGCGTGCTCGGCCGAGCCCAAACCGGCGCGCAGGGCGCGACCGGCGCCGGGGTTCGCACCGAGTTGCAGGCCGACTGCTACGCCGGGGTGTGGGCGCATTACGCATCGGTGACCAAGCAGGAGGGCACCGGGGTGCCGTT
Organism: Mycolicibacter heraklionensis; assembly: GCA_001673575.1. GTDB lineage: Bacteria > Actinomycetota > Actinomycetes > Mycobacteriales > Mycobacteriaceae > Mycobacterium > Mycobacterium heraklionense_A. Next base: position 2,820 of record LZME01000158.1, read on the forward strand.
CCTGCAGCCGCTGACCGACCAAGACATCAGCGATGCGTTGTCCGCGGCGTCGTCGGTGGGTGACGACCGCATTCAGCAGGCCGCCACCGGCCGGGTCAATCCGGAGTCGTGGACCCACGGCGCGTCGGCCCAGCGCCAGCACTGGTTCACCGTCGGCTATCAGAGCGGCGACCCCAACCAGTGCGACACCTTCGCCGCCAGCAACTTGGGCTAGCCCTGGGTCACCGCGTAAGTAGCTCGCGCAGCTCGGCCCGGCCCGCCTCGTCGAGCGGCAGCAGTGGGCGGCGCGGTTCTCCGGCCGGTACCCCGAGCAAGTCCAGGCCGGCCTTGACCGTGGTGGGCAGCCCGCCGGCCACGATGAACTCCAGCAGCGGCTTGAGGTCGTCGTAGCACGCCTGGGCCTTGTCCAGTTCGCCGGCGGTGACCGCGGTGTAGAGGTCCAGGCACGGCTGCGGACGCAGGTTCGGTGCCGCGGTGCACCAGCCGGCCGCCCCGGCCCGCAGCGCATCGAGCACCAGCGGATTGCTGCCGTTGAAGAACGGCAAGCGCCCGTCGGACAGCGTGGCGATCCGCAGCATCCGACTCAGATCACCGGTGGACTCCTTGACCATGGTGACGTGCTCGATGCCCTCGAACATGGCCACCAGCAGCTCTGGACTCATGTCGATCCCGGAGGTCGCCGGATTGTTGTAGGCCACGATGTCGATGTCGATGGCATCGGAGACGGCCCGGTAATGCGTGGTGATCTCGCGTTCGGACAGCTTCCAGTACGACACCGGGGAGACCATCACCGCATCGGCGCCGGCCTGCGCGGCATAGCGAGCGCGGCGCACGGTACGCGCGGTGGTCAGATCCGAGACCCCGACCAGCAACGGCACGCGTCCGGCGACTGCGGCGATCGAGGCGTCGACGCAGGTGTCGAATTCGTCTTCGTCGAGGTAGGCGAGTTCACCGGTACTGCCCAGCGGGGCGATGGCGTGCACCCCGGCCTCGATGAGCCGGTTGATGACGGTGGCCAGGACCGCGGTGTCGATTCCGCCGTCGCGGAACGGGGTCACCGGGTAGCCGATGACGCCATATAACTGTGTTGCCACGAGGGACTCCTTGCTCATCGGGTGATCGCATCGGGGTGGCCGGCCAAGGCGCGGCGGGCGTAGTAGGCGAAGTTCGCCTGGCTGCGGTTGGGCAGCAAGGTCCAGTCGTGGGCTTCTCGAGCCAGCTTCTCCGGGAGTTCTTTGATGGTCCCGGCGGCCATGGCGGCCAGCTGCAGTGCGGCGGCACGCTCGATGAGCACCGCCAGCGAGCAAGCCTCCTCCACACTGGCGCCGGCCACGATCTGGCCGTGGTGCGCCAGCAGGATCGCCTTCTTGTCGCCAATGGCCTCGGAGATGATCTCACCCTCCTCGTTTCCGACCGGAACCCCCGGCCACAGCGGCAGGAAGGCGCAGTCGTCATAGAGCGGTGTGGTGTCCATGTGCGAAACGATCAGCGGGGTCTCCAACATGGACAGCGCGGCAACATGAAAAGGGTGGGTGTGCACTATGCACTGGACATCGGGGCGGGCCCGGTAGATCCAACTGTGGAATCGGTTGGCGGGGTTGGCCATCCCCTCGCCCTCGATGACGTTGAGGTCTTCGTCGACGAGCAGGAGATTGGTGTCGGTGATCTCGTCGAATCCGAGCCCGAGTCGTTGGGTGTAGTAGGTCCCCGGCGCCTCAGCACGGGCGGTGATCTGTCCGGCCAGGCCGGAGTCATGACCACGGTCGGACAACGCCCGGCAGGTCAGCGCCAATTTCTGGCGAGTGGACCACTGAGTTCCGGTGAAGTTCTCCGCGAAGCGGTGCTCCGCGCGTTGCATCAGGTCGGATTTGGAATCGTCGAACGTGGTGCCCATGGCAGCTCCTCGGTGACGGAAGTGGATGACACGACCCTAGCCGATAGGACACCTTGTGTCATCTCCTGTGTCATCATGGACGCATGACGCAACTGCTGCGCGCCGTCCGCAAGCAACGAGGCCTCACCCTCGAAGGCCTGGCCGAGCGGACCGGGCTGACCAAGAGCTACCTGTCCAAAATCGAACGCAGTCGCAGTACGCCGTCCATTGCGGTAGCCATCAAGGTGGCGCAGGCCCTGGATGTCGATGTGGCCCAACTGTTCTCCGAGCGTGGCGACGAGGACAAGATCGCCGTGGACCGGGCAGCGGACCGCAGCACGGATCGACAGCGCTATCGGGCCATGGCCGCCAACATGCTGGGAAAGACGATGTCCCCGTTCGTGGTTCGTCCCACCGGACGCGCCAACCCCGACGGCCATCCCGTGCACGGCGGTCAGGAGTTCCTCTTCGTGCACGCCGGGACCGTCGAATTGGAGTACGGCGATGCGACGTTGACGCTGGACGCAGGTGACAGCGCCTACTTCGACGCCTCGATCAGCCACCGGCTCCGGTCGGTGGGCTCGGGGCCCGCCGAAGTCGTCGTTGTCGCTGCCGGCGAAGCCGGCGGTGCCCAGTGAACACCGAGCTGCTGTTCTCCTACGGCACCCTGCAGCTACCGGAGGTGCAACTCAGCACGTTCGGGCGCGAACCCGATGGCCGGCCCGACGCGATCATCGGCTACGACCTGGACTACGTGACGATCACCGATCCACACGTGGTGGCAGTCAGTGGCAGTGACCGTCATCCGATCCTGCGCCCGTCGGACGCACATGACGCCGCTGTCCCTGGCACGGTCTTCGCGATCAGCACCGCCGAACTGGCGGCCGCTGACGAGTACGAGGTTGACGCCTACCGGCGGATCTCGGTGCCACTGCGCTCAGGTGCGCAAGCCTGGGTGTACGTGTTCGCCGGCTGAGCCGGATCGGTCACCAGGGCCGGGTCGCGCAGGACACCCCACTGCCGCCCTGCTGCGTCACCACCACTTCGCCGTCGACCGCGATCTCACAGTGGAACTCCGGGTTGATCCGCAAGCCACCGCTAGCGGTGACCAGCGCCCACTGACTCGGATCGGCCAGGGTGGTGGTGTAGACCACCGGCTGTCCCCCACCGATCGGCACCCGAACCGTCTCGAGGTACTCCGAGGAGTTGGCGTTGTAGGCAGCCATGCTGGGCGGGTCGGTCTTGATGTAGGAGATGTTGCCGGTCAGGTCACTGGTGGCGGTGATGGTGTAAGTGACCTCGTGGCCGCCCGTCGTGCTCTTCTTCGGGGCGTCGGCCGACGGTTCGGTCGCGTTCTCGGTCGGGGTGGGCGTCGGCGACGGCGACGGCGCCGCGTTCTCGGTGGGCGATGCCGCCGGGCTCTCAGTCGGAGAGGCTGGGCTGTTCTCGGGGTCCGCAAGTGACGTCGCATGGCTGGCCGCCATTCCGGCGGCTGCCATCAGCACCACCGTCCCGACCTTGACTGTCACGTTCCGCATGATCGTCATACCGCGCCACGCTACCGTGTGTTGCCGACTGTCGGGTTACGTCACGCCCCGAGGCGCTGCGCGTGCAATAAGTCGACATTCGCCTCAGTCCAGGTACAACCGGCGACCTGTAGCGCTGCCCGGACCCGCATGAGCACCACGTTCGGCCGATACCGAAGCAGGTCACTACTAACCCGGACGATCACCCAGCCCCGCGCGGCCAACTCGGCATAGCGGTCGATGTCAGCGGTACGCTGCCGCGGATCGGTCCAGTGCTGCGCACCGTCGAACTCCACGCCCACCCGGTATTCGGGCCAGCCCATGTCAATGCGGGCAAACGGACGCCCGAAGCCATCTCGCACAACGATCTGGGTCACCGGACACGGCAGTCCGCCGCGAATCAGCAACAGCCGTGTCTTGGTTTCCTGCGGGGATTCTGCGCCGCCGTCCATCAACGTGATCGCACGCCGTAGCTGTACCAGACCGCGAACACCCCGATGGCGTTCGGCCACCTCGGATACGTCGTCCGCGACAAGCCCTGTGGCATGCGCCAGGGAATCGAGTCGGATTACGGCACCGGTCAAGCCTCCCCTGCGCCCGAGATCGAAGGCAGTCCGGGCGACCGTGGTGGTCGGTATCCCTCGGATGAGGCATGTTTCGTCCACTTCCAGCCGCTCGCGATAGATCGCAATCCCATCGGCGTCGCCAGCAGACTTGCGGTTCAGCTCGGCCGGCGACCGCGCATCAATCCATCGTGATCCGTGCAGCGCCGCTGCGGACAACCCGGCCACCGTCGCCGTCCTGCCCGACCACAGCCAACCGGCCACTGCACGGGTGACGGGGGTGAGTTCTACGCCGTTGGGCAGATAGACGTTGCGGTAGATCTGCCGATGCCGACTGCGTAACGTCCGCCTGCTCACGCTGCCCGCGGCCAACGCCTCAGACCCGAGGAAGGGCCACGTCGAATCGGGGGTGGGCGTCGGCATGAAGATCACACTGCCGTCCCAGGCCGTCACCCGGGTGCCGAGCGTCGGCTTCTGTCACGCGTTCTGTGGATAACCGTGCACTAACGCGACATTCGTCGCAGCACCTCGGCGACGACGTCGTCGACCGCCACGTCGACCTGCTCCCCGGTGCCCAGGTTCTTGACGCCGACGGTGCCTGTCTCCAGGTCGCGATCGCCCGCGACCAGGGCGATGACGGCTCCGGAACGGTCGGCGGCGCGCATCGCACCCTTGAGGCCGCGGTCCCCGTAAGCCAGGTCCACCCGCACTCCGGCCGCCCGCAACTGCGCGGCGATAACGGCCAGCCGCAGCTTGGCCGCCTCGGAAAGGCCCACCCCGAATACGTCGCATCGGCTGGTCTGCCCCACGGTCTTGCCCTCGGCGGCCAGCGCGAGCAGGGTGCGGTCCACGCCGAGACCGAAGCCGATCCCGGACAGGTCCTGTCCACCGAGCTGACGCATGAGCCCGTCATACCGGCCTCCGCCGCCGATCCCGGACTGCGCACCCAACCCGTCGTGCACGAACTCGAAGGTGGTCTTGGTGTAGTAGTCCAGGCCACGCACCATGCGCGGATTGACCACGTACGGCACCCCGAGCGCATCCAGGTGCGCCAGCACGGTGTCGAAGTGCGTCCGGGCGGCTTCGGAAAGGTGGTCGAGCATGACCGGGGCGTCCGCGGTCATCTCACGCACCTGCGGACGCTTGTCGTCGAGCACTCGCAGGGGATTGAGCTGCGCACGCTGGCGGGTCTCCTCGTCCAGGTCGAGCCCGAACAGGAACTGCTGCAGCAACTCTCGATAGGCGGGGCGGCAGGTGTCGTCGCCCAGTGAGGTGATCTCCAGCCGGAAGCCCTCCAAGCCCAGGGAGCGGAAGCCCGCATCGGCGACCGCGATCACCTCGGCGTCCAGGGCAGGATCGTCCACCCCGATCGCCTCGACCCCGACCTGTTGCAGCTGCCGATAACGTCCGGCCTGTGGGCGCTCGTAACGGAAGAACGGCCCCGAATAGCAGAGCTTGGCCGGCAGCTGACCGCGGTCCAGCCCGTGCTCGATCACCGCGCGCATGACACCTGCGGTGCCCTCGGGCCGCAGGGTGACCGAACGGTCGCCGCGATCGGCAAACGTGTACATCTCCTTGGAGACCACGTCGGTGGACTCCCCCACCCCGCGCGCGAACAGTGCGGTGTCTTCGAAGATCGGCAGCTCGATGTCGCCGTAACCGGCGCGGCGAGCGACCGCCAGCAGTCCGTCACGGACGGCGACGAAGCCGGCCGAGGCCGGAGGGACATAGTCAGGCACCCCTTTGGGTGCGGCAAACGTGCTCACGCACTGAGCCCTTCCAGGAACGGGTTGTAACGGCGCTCTGCGCCGATGGTGGTCTTGGGTCCGTGGCCGGGTAGTACCACGGTCGCGTCGTCAAGGCAGAGCAGTTTGTCGACGATCGAGGTCAGCAGGTCGCGGCCGCTGCCCCCGGGCAGGTCGGTGCGGCCGACCGAGTTCTGAAACAGTGTGTCCCCACTGAACACCACCTCGGCGGCGTCACCCTCGACCCGGAACACCACCGAACCACGGGTATGCCCGGGTGTGTGGTCGACGGTGACCGTGGTGTCGCCCAAGCCGATCTTGTCTCCGTCGCGGTCCAGTTCGATCAGCTGCTTGGGCTCGGAGAACATCACCTTGCTCAACACCCCGAACAACGCCTGCCCCGGGACGGTGCCCAGTGAGCGCAGCGGGTCGGTGAGCATGAATCGGTCCTCGGGGTGAATGTAGGTGGGACAGCCGTAGGTGTCGGAGACCTTCTGCGCCGACCAGATGTGGTCGATGTGGCCGTGCGTGAGCAGCACCGCCGACGGCGTCAGCCGATTCTCGTCAAGCACACGCCGCAGCCGGGCCATCGCACGCTGGCCGGGGTCGACGACGATCGCGTCCGAGCCCTGCCGTTGCGCCAACACATAACAGTTGCACGCCAGCATTCCAGCGGGGAATCCGGTGACCAACACGCCGACCAGTTTCCCATTGCACGCCGGGTCGGCGGTGACGCGGGCGGTGCAGGCCCGTTCTGGCAGACTTGAGGGCCGACTCAGTCAGCGAGCCAGGAGGTTACCGCCGGTGCCCACGAACTCAGAGCGGCGTGCCGCCGCCAAGCGCAATCTGGACCAACAGGTGCAGCAGCGTGCCGAGGCGGCCCGCAAGCAGCGCCGGGCACTGATGATCGTCGGCGCCGTGGCGGCGGTGTTGCTGATCGCCGGGGTGGTGTTCGTGGTGCTGCGCGACAACGATCCGGGCAATGTCAACGCGAGCGGTTCGTCGGCTTCGAACACATCGGAGTCCGCGGACTCCGCTGACGCTTCCGGAGCACCGGCCGCCAGCGCCGGGCAGCTGCCGAAGTTCACCGCATCGCCTCAGCTGGGCGCCGACTGCCAGTACCCGAAGGCGCGACCCGCCACCAAGGCCGTCGAGCCGCCGCGGTCCGGCAAAGTCCCGACCGACCCGGCCGAGGTCAGCGTCTCGATGATGACCGACCAGGGACCGATCGGGTTGATGCTCAACAACGGCCAATCCCCTTGCACCGTCAACAGCTTCATCAGCCTGGCGGCCAAGGACTTCTTCTCTGGCACGCAGTGCCACCGGCTGACCACATCGCCGATGCTCAGTGTGCTGCAATGCGGGGATCCCGCCGGCGACGGCACCGGCGGCCCGGGCTATGAGTTCGACAACGAGTACCCCACCGACCAGTACTCCCTGGGTGACCCCGCCGCCCAGCGGCCGGTCACCTACCCGCGTGGCACGGTGGCGATGGCCAACGCCGGGCCCGGCACCAACGGCAGCCAGTTCTTCCTGGTCTACAAGGATTCGATGCTGCCGCCGCAGTACACGGTGTTCGGCAGGATTCAGGACGACGGCCTGGCCACCCTGGACAAGATCGCGGCGGCGGGTGTGCAGGGCGGCGGCGACGACGGCTCGCCGGTCACCAAGGTGACCGTCAAGTCGGTACGCGCCGACTAGCCGGAGCGCTCTTCCGCTCTCTGCGCGAGCGTGCGTGTTTGCCCGTCAACACGCCGTCACGGCTGTGCTAAGGCGCGCGCTCGCGGGGGTTCTCGCCGCGCGACCGGTTTCTAAGCCGCCGACGTCACCCGGTAGACGTCGTAGACGCCCTCGACGTTGCGTACCACGTTGAGCAGGTGGCCAAGGTGCTTCGGGTCGCCCATCTCGAAGGTGAATCGGCTGATCGCCACCCGGTCTCGTGAGGTGGTGACCGAGGCCGACAAGATGTTGACCTTCTCGTCGGCGAGCACCTTGGTGATATCCGACAGCAGCCGGTGCCGATCCAGCGCCTCGACCTGAATGGCGACCAGGAACACCGACGACGGCGACGGCGCCCACTTGACCTCGATGATCCGCTCGTCCTGCTGGCGCAAGGCATCGGCATTGGTGCAGTCGGTGCGATGTACCGACACTCCGCCGCCACGGGTGACGAAACCCATGATCTCGTCGCCGGGGACCGGGGTGCAGCACTTGGCCAGTTTGGTCAACACACCGGTGGCGCCGGGAACCGCGACGCCGACATCGTCGGTGTGACGTTCGCGGCGCGGGATGGTCAGCGGCGTGGAGCGCTCGGCCAGGTCGTCCTCGGCCTGGTCCACCCCGCCGAGCTGCGCGACCAGCCGTTGCACGACGTGATGCGCCGAGATGTGGTTCTCGCCGACGGCGGTGTAGAGCGCGGAGACATCGGTGTAGTGCAGTTCGCGGGCCACCGCCGCCATCGACTCGCCGTTGACCAGTCGTTGCAGCGGCAATCCCGCGCGGCGCACCTCGCGGGCCATCGCGTCCTTGCCGGACTCCAGTGCCTCCTCGCGGCGCTCCTTGGCGAACCACTGCCGGATCTTGGCCTTGGCTCGCGGCGACACCACGAACTGCTGCCAGTCCCGCGACGGCCCGGCGTTCTGCGCCTTCGAGGTGAAAACCTCGACCACTTCCCCGTTTTCGAGCTTGCGCTCCAGCGCCACCAGCCGGCCGTTGACCCGGGCGCCGATACATCGGTGTCCGACCTCGGTGTGCACGGCGTAGGCGAAGTCCACGGGTGTGGAACCGGTGGGCAGGGTGATCACGTCGCCCTTGGGCGTGAACACGAAGATCTCTTTGACGGCCAGGTCGTAGCGCAGCGACTCGAGGAATTCGCCCGGGTCGGCGGCCTCCCGCTGCCAGTCCAACAGCTGGCGCATCCAGGCCATGTCATCGATCTCGGCGGCGGTGTTGAGATGCGGAACACCGTTGCGGCCCTTGGCCTCTTTGTAGCGCCAGTGCGCGGCGATGCCGTATTCGGCGGTGCGGTGCATCTCCCGGGTGCGGATCTGGATCTCCAGCGGTTTGCCCTCTGGGCCGATCACCGTGGTGTGCAGCGATTGGTAGACCCCGTAGCGCGGCTGAGCGATGTAGTCCTTGAATCTGCCGGCCATCGGCTGCCACAGCGAGTGCACGACACCGACCGCCGCGTAGCAGTCCCGGATCTCGTCGCAGAGGATCCGCAGTCCCACCAGGTCGTAGATATCGTCGAAGTCGCGCCCGCGCACGATCATCTTCTGATAGATCGACCAGTAGTGCTTGGGTCGGCCTTCGACGGTGGCGGTGATCTTCGACTTCGCCAGCGTGTTGACGATCTCGGCGCGCACCTTGGCCAGGTAGGTATCGCGGGACGGGGCGCGGTCGGCCACCAGTCGCACGATCTCCTCGTAGCGTTTGGGGTGCAGGATCGCGAACGACAGATCCTCGAGCTCCCATTTCACGGTGGCCATACCCAGCCGATGCGCCAGTGGCGCAATGACTTCCAGCGTCTCGCGTGCCTTGCGGGCCTGCTTCTCGGGCGCCAGGAAGCGGATGGTACGCATGTTGTGCAACCGGTCGGCGACCTTGATCACCAGCACCCGCGGGTCGCGCGCCATCGCGATGACCATCTTGCGGATGGTCTCGGCCTCGGCCGCGGTGCCCAGCACCACCTTGTCCAGCTTGGTCACCCCATCGACCAGGTGAGCGACCTCGTCACCGAATTCGGCGGCCAGCGCCGCCAGGGTGTACCCGGTGTCCTCGACGGTGTCGTGCAGCAGCGCGGCCACCAACGTGATGGTGTCCATGCCCAACTCGGCCAGGATGGTGGCAACGGCCACTGGGTGGGTGATATACGGATCCCCCGAATGGCGCAGCTGGGTGGCATGGCGCTGCTCGGCTACCTCGTAGGCGCGTTGGAGCAGCGCCAGATTGGCCTTCGGGTAATACTGCCGGTGCACCGCCACCAGCGGCTCCAGCACCGGGCTCAAGGCACCACGTTGGGCGGTGATGCGCCGGGCAATCCGGGCCCGGACCCGCCGCGACGCGCTGGTCGGAACCTTCAGCAGGTCGGTGCGCTCGGAGGGCGAGTCCTGGGCGATCGTCTCCGACACCGCCACCGGCTGGCCGGTGTCAGCGCTGAACCGCTCGGGGCCTGAGCCCTGCTCGGGACCCTGCGCTAAGCCTTGTTCAGGGCCCACTGTGCTCACCTCCGACCACGAGAATATCGACTAAATCAGGTGCAGGCTGTGCAGCTGCAACGGTGCCACGGCGGCGCGTCCGCCCAGCCCCGCCAGCTCCAGTACCACCGCAGCCGCAACCACCTCGGCTCCTGCCCTATCCAACAATCGCCGCGTTGCGGCCAGGGTACCGCCGGTGGCGAGCACGTCGTCGAGGATTACCACCCGCCGCCCGGCCACATCGATTCCGTCGGCCGGAATCTCCAGCACGGCAGTTCCGTACTCGAGCTGATAGCGCTCCGAGAGCACCGGCGGCGGCAGCTTGCCGCCCTTGCGGACTGCCAGCGCGCCGACCCCGAGCCGGTCGGCGACCGCCCCGGCCAGCAGAAATCCCCGTGCGTCGATGCCAGCCACCAGATCAGCACCGGCCGCGACGCGAGCCAGCGCCTCGGTGACCGCGGCCAGTCCGGCGGCGTCGGCGAAGACCGGAGTCAGGTCTTTGAACGCGATTCCCGGGGTGGGAAAGTCCGCCACCTCGCGGATCAGCGACGCGATGATCTGACCGGCGCCCGCCGCAGGCCCGGCTTGGTTCACTGTTGCAGCTCCCAGCGGTCCATGTTCCAGCCCGCGCCCCACCGGGTGGGATTGGCGGCGACACCGTAGGTCTTCTTCGACGAAAGCAGGGTGCGCTGCTGTCGGTACAGCGGCAGCGTCGGCATGTCGGCCCACAGCACCGGAGCGCTCTCGGCGAGCAGCCGGACCATCTCCGCGGGGTCGGCGGTGACGGCCAGCGCGGACACCACGCCGTCGATCTGATCGTTGTGGTAGCCGGACAGGTTGTTTCCGTTACCACTGAACAACTCGTAGGCGTCCACTACCGACGATCCGCTTGACCCGCTGCCGGTGGATCCGCCGGTGCTGGCGAGCAACACGTCGATCTGCCCCTCCCGCAGTGCCAGCGGGCCGATGGCGTCGGTGGCCACTTCGGTGACCGTGATGCCGGCGGGTGCACACGAGCTGGTGATCGCCCCGATGACCGCGGCCAGCCGGGTGTTGGGACCGCGGTAGCCGATCCGCACGGTCAGCGGTTTGCCGCCCAGCGCATCGCGGGCCGCGTCGGGGTTTGCCCGGGCGAACTGCTCGGCCTCGGGCACGTTCTCGGCCTGGTCGAACGCGTCGTCCATGGCGGTGTTGAGCCGGGAGTTGACCACGGGCACACCCGCGTCGCGGGCGATGATGTCGCGCGGGGTGCACAAGGCCACCGCCCGGCGTGCCGGAGTCTCCGACAGCGGGCCGGTCGGCGCGAAGATCAGCTGCTCGATGCCGCCCGAGGGGCTGTCGCTGCTCTGGTAGTCATCGGGGGTGATCAGCGACCCGGCGGATCCGGTCGCCACGTCGACGATTTCGATGACACGTTTGTTGACCCGGTCGGCGATGTCGGCGGTCTGCGGCCACACCGTGATCCGCTTGGTGACCGGCTTGGCGCCCCACCACAGGTCGTTGGCCACCAGCACGACGGCGCCGCCTTCGAGCACCGAGTCGATCTTGTAGGGCCCGGACGACGGAAAGTAGCGCAGGTCAGCGCCGCGGTCGAGCTGCCAGGTAGTGTTCCAGGCCTGCGCGACCTTGCCGATCACCTCGTCGGCGGGCCCGAGTCTGCCCAGCACGGCGTCGGTGATGTTCACACCGAGCTTCTCGCTGATGACGTGCGACGGCATCATCGAGGTCGCGGTGAACAGTTCCTCGTAGTCGACGATGTTGCGGTCGCCGAAGAACGACACCCGGGCCTTCTTGGCACCGGACTGACACTCGATGTTCTCGATGTCGAGGTAGCCAGCGCGGCTGGCGGCGTCGAAGCCCGGGAAGCGGCCCGACTGGGCCGCCCACGCCAGCACCAGGTCGTCGCAGGTGATCGGCTTGCCGTCGGAGTACACCGCAGCGTCGGCGATCTGATAGTCCAGCACCAGCGGGGCGCGCCCCACCACCGAGATGCTGCCGAAGTCATGATCGGTGACGATCTGGCCGTCCGGTCCGTGGTAGCCGAAGCCGATCAGGGTCCGCGAGAACGCCTGAGGCCCGGCCGACGCCGCACCGGCCACGGTGGTGCTGTTGTAGGTGATCAGACCGCCGTCGACGGCGTAGTCGATCTGATCGACGGTGGCGCTGGTGCACGCCGGCACCGACCAGACGCCGAGGCTGGTGGCGATCGCCACCAGCCACATCGCAGCGTGCCGACAGCGGGCCGCCATCGCCGGTTACCGGCCGGCGCCTGGCTTGCCGGTCGGACCCTGGCTGCGCCGGCTGGTGGGGCGGACCGGCTTTGCGCCGGGCGCCGGGGTGCCCGGCGCCGTGGTCACCGTGGCCTCGTCTGCGTCGGCAACGGTGTCTTCGGCGTCACGTGAGTCCTCGATACCGGCCGCTGCCGGCTTGGAACCGGTCGTGGCGTTGCGCCGCCGCATCACCCGACGGGTGTGGTTCTGCACCAGTTGGGTGCGTTCCCGCAGCGTGACCAGCAGCGGCGTGGCCAGGTAGATCGACGAATAGGTGCCGACGACAACACCGACGAGCTGCACCAGTGCAAGGTCCTGCAGCGTTCCCACACCCAGCAGCCACACGGCGACCACCATCAGCGAGATGATCGGCAATGCCGAGATCAGGCTGGTGTTGATCGATCGCATGAAGGTCTGGTTGATGGCCAGGTTGGCTTGTTCGGCGTACGTGTAGCGGGTTTTGTGTTCGAAGCCGCTGGTGTTCTCCTCGACCTTGTCGAACACGATGACCGTGTCATAGATCGAGAACCCGAGAATGGTCAACAGGCCGATGACCGTGGCCGGTGTGACCTCGAATCCGACCAGCGAATACACGCCGGCGGTCACGAGAATGTCGAAGACCATCGAGATCATCGCCGAGATGGTCATGAACCACTCGTAGCGCACCGTGATGTACAGCGACGCCAACAGCAGGAACACCACTAGGGCGATGACGGCCTTTTTGGTGATCTGCCCGCCCCAGGTCTCCGACACCGCGGAGTCACTGATCGCCTGCTTGCTCGCCTCACCGTTGGGTCCGACCGGCTGGAAGGCGTCGAACAGGTCGTCGCGCAGCTTCTCGGTCTGCTCGTTGGTGAGCGTCTCGGCGCGAATCTGCACCGTCGCCGAGTTGCCGTTGCCGACCACGACTACCGACTCGGGACTACTGCCGACGCTCTTGCGGAACACCTCTTCGACCTGGGTGACGCTGGTGTCGCCGCGCGGGAACGACACTTTGGTGCCACCGGCGAAGTCGATGCCGAAGGTGAAGCCCCGAACCAGGATGCTGACGATCGCGATGGCGACCATAGCGCCGCTGATCGCGTACCACATCCGCCGCTTACCGATGACTTCGAACGCGCCGGTACCGGTGTAGAGCCGCGACAGGAAACCGTGCTTCGGCGCCTTGGTGGTTCCAGCGGTCTTGCGAGGCTTTGCCTGCGCGGCAGTCCGGCTCTTGGTGGCCTCGACGGCTGCCGTGTCGTTCTGAGCGGACTTCGTCGCGCGCTTCGTGCCGCTACTGGTGCTCGGTTTGGCCATCTGGCTATCCCTGTTCCGTCGACTGGGCGGTTACCCGCGTGCGCGCTTTGGCCCCGGACTTGCTGCCGGGTGCGCCTCCTGATTTGGCGACCGCCCGCCGCTCCCTTGCGACCTGCTGAACCGCGCCGAGACCGTTGTAGGACGGCTTGGCCAGCGTCGGCGACTTGGACGCCAGGTAGACCAGTGGCCAGGTCACCAGGAACACCACCACCAGGTCGAGGATCGTGGTCAGCCCCAGGGTGAACGCGAAGCCCTTGACCTGGCCGACCGCCAGGAAGTAGAGCACCGCCGCCGCCAGGAAGGTCACCGCGTTGCCGGACACGATCGTCTTGCGTGCGCGCGTCCACCCGCGTGGCACCGCCGAGCGGAACGATCGGCCTTCGCGGATCTCGTCCTTGATGCGCTCGAAGAACACCACGAACGAGTCTGCGGTGGTGCCGATACCGATGATCAGACCGGCGATACCGGCCAGGTCGAGCGTGTAATTGATGTAGCGGCCCAGCAATATCAGGATCGCGTACACCATGGCCCCGGCCACCACCAGCGACAGCGCGGTCAGCACGCCGAGTACGCGGTAGTAGAGCAGCGAGTAGATCAGCACCAGGGCCAGACCGATCGCACCGGCGATCAGGCCCGCCTTCAGCGAGGTCATTCCCAGTGTGGCCGAGACGGTTTCGGCTTCCGAGGCCTCAAACGACAATGGCAGCGACCCGTACTTCAAGACGTTGGCAAGCTGACGCGCGCCATCCTGGGTGAATCCCGGCGAGCCGCCCGTGATCTGGGTGCGGCCACCGGGGATGGCCTCCTGGATCTGCGGCGCGCTGACCACCTGCGAGTCCAGCGTGAACGCCGTCTGGGTTCCGATGTGGGCCGCGGTGAAGTCGGCCCAGGTGTCGGCCGCCGCACTCTTGAACTGCACCTGAACGATGTTCGCACCGCTGCGCTGATCCATGCCGGAGCTGGCGTCGGCGATCTGGTCACCGCTGATGATCGACGGCGCCAGCAGGTATGCGGTCTGGTGGTCCTGTGAGCAGGTCACCAGCGGCAAGTCCGGGTCGTCGTTGCCGGCCAGGATGTCTTCCTTGTCGCACCGGCCGGCCTGGATCTGCAGGGCCAAGGCCTGCACAACCTTGTTGTCGCTCTGCCGTAACCGCTTCTCGGCGGCGATACGGGCCGCCAGTCCCTGGGCCTGATCACCCTGGCCGGGCAGACCCGGCATACCGGGCAGCCCGGGGAGGCCCGGCAAGGCGGGCATTTGCGCACCGGGGGCCGCCGGCGACTCGGCGGGCGAACCCGGTGCCGTGGGCGCCGGAACGGCCGAGGTGCTGGGAGTGGCTGTCTCGCTGGTGCTTTCGGAGTCGGGGCCCGAAGAGGTGGTCCCCGGGGTCGGTGTCGGCTCCTGCGGGAAAGGACGCGGCTGGGCCGGCGGCGTCAGCGGCTGCTGCGGAAGCGAGGCACCGTTTCCGCCGAACGGACCTTGCCCGCCCGCGCCGGAGCCCGGAGGTAGCCCTGGAGCACCACCACCGGCCCCGGGCAGACCGGGAACGCCACCACCGCCGAGACCGGGAGGCAGACCAGGAACGCCGCCGCCACCGAGGCCCGGAGGCAGACCGGGAACGCCACCACCGGCGCCGGGCGGCAAGCCCGGTACGCCGGGCATACCGCCACCGCCGAGGCCGGGCATCCGGCCGGCCGCCTGAGCTTCCTGCACCGAGACACCGTTGATCACCGGCCGGATGTAAAGCCGAGCCGTCTGGCCTAGGGTGCGAGCCTCATTGCCGTCGCTGCCTGGAACCGTGATGACCAGGTTGTTGCCGTCGATGATGACCTCAGAGCCCGACACACCGAGTCCGTTGACCCGGGCGCTGATGATCTGTTGCGCCTGGTTGAGCGCGTCACGGGTCGGCGTGGAGCCGTCGGGGGTGCGCGCGGTGAGCGTCACGCGAGTGCCGCCCTGCAGGTCGATACCGAGTTTGGGTTCGGCGAGCTTGTTGCCGGTCAGGAATACCAGCAGGTAGACACCGATGAGCAATGCCAGGAACACCGCCAGGTTGCGGGCAGGGTGCACCGGCGCCGAAGGCGATGCCACGTTGTTGAGTCTCCTTCGCTCATTGCGCAATGCGCTCTCATGATCGTCGGGGCCGGCCCATGCTCGGGCCGCCCGCAGCGATCAGTACCACTGCACCCGCAAAAGGGTACGTGCCCGGCTGGCCGGGATGATCGTTGGGCGGACGTTCCGCGCGTCGGGCGTGTCAGCAGACCAGCCGGATGGCGGCGACCTGCTGCACCCGAGTGGCGGCGAGTTGTTAGGCGCCCTCGACGGCCTCTTCGACGGCGGCCTCGGCCGTCAACGCCTCCGGCTCGATCTTGTCGCGCACGGCCAGCTTCATCCAGGTGGTCACCACTCCCGGTGCGATCTCCAGGTCGACGTCGTCGTCGGTGATGCGGGTGATGGTGCCCTGCAGCCCCGACGTCGTGTGCACCCGGTCGCCCACCCGCAGCGATTCGTGCAGGTCGATGGTGGCCTGCATCGCGCGTTTCTGCCGCCGCGATGCGAAGAACATAAAGGCGCCCATGACGAGGAGCAGCGGCAGGAAGGCAACCATGTTTTCCATGACGACAACCGATCTTTCGACTTGTTCGAATGATTCTTTGGCACCGGACCACCTGAGGCGTGGCGGGCCACTGTGATGACAACAGTGTGCCACTGTGTCCGCCGACCGCGCGTCGGTACCGCCGTCCACCCCCTAGGCTGTCGGTGACAGGGGGGTCAGGATTCTTGAGGGAAGGTTGGCCGATGAAGAACTTTGCGTGTGGTCTGGCGACCGCAGTTGCCCTGGCAGCGGCTCCCCTGGCGCTGGCAGCGATCGCCATGCCCGCCATCGGATCGGCAGAGCCGCTGGCCTGCCCTGGCGGTCAGTACTGGGAGCCCAGCACCAACACCTGCATGCCGCTCGGACAAGGACCGACCCCGCTGGCCTGCCCTGGCGGTCAGTACTGGGAGCCCAGCACCAACACCTGTATGCCGCTCGGACAGGGACCGACCCCGCTGGACTGCCCGCCGGGTGAATATTGGCAGCCCTTCGGCAACGCGTGCCGGCCACTCGGCCAGATCTGAGCCGCGGAAAGCACCGCTAAGGAGGCCCGCCCCATGTCAGTGCCGCCGCTGCTGCAGAGTCGTCACCTGGCCACCGAGATCCCCGGGCCCGGCTCGGTGCAGCTGGCGCGCCGCCGAGCGATGGCCGTGCCACGCGGGGTGGGCAGCACGCTGCCGGTGTACGCGCTGCGGGCCGGCGGCGGCATCGTGGAGGACGTCGACGGCAACCGGCTGATCGACCTGGGCTCGGGGATCGCGGTGACCACGGTGGGCAACGCCGCGCCCCGCGTGGTGGAAGCGGTGCAGCAGCAGGTCGTCGAGTTCACCCACACCTGTTTCATGGTGACGCCCTACGAGGGATATGTGGCCGTCGCCGAAGCGCTGAACCGGATCACTCCGGGTGAGTTCGAGAAGCGTTCCGTGCTGCTCAACTCCGGCGCCGAAGCGTTGGAGAACGCCGTCAAGATCGCCCGGTCCTACACCCGCAAGACCGCGGTGGCGGCGTTCGACCACGGCTACCACGGCCGCACCAACCTGACGATGGCGCTCACCGCCAAGTCGATGCCGTACAAGAGCGGATTCGGTCCGTTCGCGCCCGACATCTACCGCGCGCCGGCGTCCTATCCCTACCGTGATGGGCTGATCGACAAAGAGCTGGGCAGCGACGGGGAACGCGCCGCCGAGCGGGCGATCGGCGTCCTGGAGAACCAGATCGGGGCGCACAATCTGGCTGCGCTGGTCATCGAGCCGATCCAGGGCGAGGGCGGGTTCATCGTCCCGGCGCCGGGTTTTCTGCCGGCGCTGCTGGCCTGGTGCCGCGACAACGACGTGGTGTTCATCGCCGACGAAGTGCAGACGGGATTCGCCCGCACCGGGGCGATGTTCGCCTGTGATCATGAAGGCCCGACGGGGCTGGCACCGGACCTGATCTGTACCGCCAAAGGAATCGGCGGGGGGCTGCCGTTGGCGGCTGTCACCGGGCGTGCCGACATCATGGACGCCCCGCAGGTGAGCGGACTGGGCGGCACGTTCGGTGGCAACCCGGTGGCCTGTGCGGCTGCGCTGGGGGCGTTGGCCGCTGTCGAGGCTGACGACCTGGTGGGTCGGGCCAGGCAGATGGAGCGGCTGATCTTCGAACGGCTGGGCCGCTTGCAGGCCGACGACGATCGGATCGGCGATGTCCGCGGCCGCGGCGCCATGATCGCCGTCGAGTTGGTGCAGCCGGACACAAACGCACCCGACCCGGCCCTGACCGCCGCACTGGCGGCGGCGTGTCATCGGGCGGGCGTGATCGTGTTGACCTGTGGAACCTTCGGCAATGTGGTGCGGCTGTTGCCGCCGTTGACCATCAGCGACGCATTGCTGTCGGAGGGGTTGGACGTGCTGGCCGGCGAGCTGGCCAAGCTCTAGCCCGACCTACTCGAACAACCCCTGTTGCCCCAGTCCGCCCGCGCCTGCCGGGGGCACCAGGCCCAGGTGCGTCCACGCTGCCGGAGTCGCGACGCGACCCCGCGGGGTGCGCGCGACCATCCCGGCGCGTACCAGGAACGGCTCGCAGACCTCTTCGACGGTGGCGGCTTCCTCCCCCACCGCAACGGCCAAGGTGGAGACCCCGACCGGCCCGCCGCCGAAGCTTCGGGTCAGTGCCGAGAGCACCGCGCGGTCCAGCCGGTCCAGGCCCAATTCGTCGACGTCGTAGACCGCCAGCGCGGCTTTGGCGACGTCGCGGGTGATCACCCCGTCGGCACGCACTTCGGCGTAGTCCCGCACCCGGCGCAACAGCCGGTTGGCGATCCGCGGCGTGCCGCGGGAACGCCGCGCTACCTCGGCAGCCGCCTCGGCGCCCAGTTCGATCCCGAGGATCTTCGCCGAGCGTGCCAGTACCCGCTGCAGTTCGGCCGGTTCGTAGAAATCCATATGGGCGGTGAACCCGAACCGGTCGCGCAGCGGGCCGGTCAGCGCACCGGATCTCGTCGTCGCCCCGACCAGGGTGAACGGGGCCACTTCCAGCGGAATCGAGGTGGCACCGGGTCCCTTCCCGACGACGACGTCGACGCGAAAGTCCTCCATCGCCAGGTAGAGCATCTCCTCCGCCGGCCGGGCGATGCGGTGGATCTCGTCGATGAACAGCACGTCGTGTTCGACCAGGTTCGACAGCATCGCGGCCAGATCGCCGGCACGTTCGAGCGCCGGGCCGGACGTCACCCGCAACGAACTGCCGAGCTCGCTGGCGATGATCATCGCCAGCGAGGTTTTTCCCAACCCCGGCGGGCCGGACAACAAGATGTGGTCGGGGGTGCCGCCACGGTTCTTGGCGCCCTCGATAACCAGCTGCAATTGCTCGCGTACCCGGGGTTGGCCGATGAACTCGGCCAGACTGCGCGGGCGTAGACCGGCGTCGATGTCTCCCTCGCCGACGGTCAGCGCCGGGGAGACCTCGCGGTCTTCGGGCTCACCCGATTGGCTCACTTGGTCTTCCCCAGCCGGCTCAGCGCGGTGCGCAGTACTTCGGAGGTGGTCGCGTCGGGAGCGTCGGCCAGTACCTTGTCGGTGGTCTCTTCGGCCTGCTTGGCGGCAAAGCCGAGCCCGATCAGGGCTTCGATCACCGGTGCGCGCACCGCGTGCCCGCTGAACACCGCACCGTCGGATGCGGCCACCGCACCGATCTTGTCGCGCAGTTCCAGCACCAGCCGCTCGGCACCGCGCTTGCCGATCCCGGGCACCCGCGTCAATGCGGTGATGTCTCCGTCGGCGAGCGCCCGGCGCAGGGTCGCCGCGTCATAGACCGCCAGGGTGGCCAGGGCGATCTTGGGACCGATACCCGAGACGCCGATCAGCGTCAGGAACAGATCGCGTGCCTCCCCGTCCGGAAATCCGTAGAGCGTCATCGAGTCTTCGCGCACGATCATCGCGGTGATCAGACGGGATTCGCTGCCGCGGCGCAGCGTCGACAGGGTCGCCGGTGTGGCCATCAGCTTGTAGCCGACCCCCGCCGCCTCGACCACGGCATGGTCCAACGCGATGTCGATGACTTCGCCACGTACCGACGCGATCATGCCCGGGCCGCCTTGAGCTTGGCGTTGTACTTACGCCGCTGCTCGGCGGCCAGTGCCTCGGCGGCGGCCATCCGGGCGATCATCGGTGCCCGCCAGCAGTGACAGATCGCCAGCGCCAACGCATCTGCGGCGTCCGCGGGCGTCGGCTTCTGCTGCAGCCCGAGGATCCGGGTGATCATCGTCGTCACCTGCGCCTTGTCGGCCGAACCGTTGCCGGTTACCGCAGCCTTGACCTCGCTGGGGGTGTGGAAGTGCACGGCGATGCCCCGCCGGGCAGCCTGCAGCGCGATCACTCCGCCGGCCTGCGCGGTGCCCATCACGGTGGAGACGTTCTGCTGCGAGAACACCCGCTCGACCGCGATGACGTCGGGACGATGGGTGTCGAGCCAGTGCTCGGCGGTGTCACTGATGGTCAGCAACCGCTCCGGCAGCGGCTGATCGGCCGGGGTGCGCACCACATCGACATCCAACGCGGTGACCTGACGCCCCTGCCCGCTTTCGACCACTGACAGCCCACACCGCGTCAGCCCAGGGTCGACGCCCATCACCCGCATCGGATTCCTCTCCAGCACCGAACAACTGTTCGACAGTCTAGTGGGGTCCGGTGACACCATCAGGGCGCGACACGCTGCGTCCGCACGCTCTCCGGCGGCCGCGTATCACGTGGTGCTGATCCGGCCACTGCGCGCCGCAGCCCGCAGTGTCTCGTAGTCGCGGTCGTTCTGCTCGGCGTACGCCAGGGCGAACCGGGTCAGCGCCTGGTCGGCGTTATCCCCCTTGCCGAGATAGGCCGCGATCGCGACCCGCTCGCCGGAACGGCTGTGCGCCCGGGCAAGTGCATGCCCACACGCCTGAACGTAGGCCGTAAGCACCTTGGGCCGCATCGACTCGACGTCGGCGGATCCCTTCATATCCCACAGTTGGCGTACGTAGTAGTCGCCATGGTGGCCGTCGGGGCCGATGGCGTGCAACCAGCCCAGCAGGACGTCGCTGGTGGCCTGCATCAACCGCTGCCCCGCTACCACGCGCTCCCCAGCGTTGGCGTATCGGCTGCGCTTGAGGTGGGCTTCCAACACCGAGGGGCGAGCCTCCTTGACCTGCATGAGCAACGGGTCTCCGCTGCCGACGCCCTCAAACAGCACGATCCAGGTTCGGGTTCCGACGCTGCCGACACCGACCACCTTGCGGGCCACCTCCACGTAGCGGTAGCGCCGTGCGAGCACCCTCCGGTCGTCGGGAAGACTGGAGACGTAGTCCTTGATCAGCTTCCGCATGTACTTGTCGTAGAGCTGCGCCACAACGTCATTGACCAAGTCATCGGCCGGCACGATCAGGGGCGGATCGCTGATCAGCCGCAGGCGGCCGTCTTGCAGCCGGGTGAGTTTGTCGACGGCCTGCTGACGGCCGCGAGAGAGGGCACCGACCGCGGTACGCCGGATGGCCTTGGCGTAGACCGGTTCTACTGCGGCCAGTAGTTCGGCGTTTATGACCGACCGCGCGTACCACACGTCGAGCTCACCGAGCCTGGCCAATTCACGCATCTGATTGCGGTAAGCCTGGGCGCAGGCCGCTACCACCGATTCCTGCTGGGCGAGGCTGAATCCCCTGCTGCGGCAGAGGACTGCGGCACTGGCCACCAACCGTTTGACGTCCCACTCCCACGGGCCGGGCAGCGTCTCATCGAAATCGTTGAGATCGAACATCAGCTGCCGCTCCGGGGAGGCGAACATCCCGAAGTTCGACAGGTGTGCGTCCCCGCACAGCTGCGCCGGTAGTCCGGTGTGCGGGCCGGCGGCGAGATCGGCGGCCATGATCACCGCCGAGCCCCTGAAAAACGCATACGGCGACGCCAACATGCGGGCGTAGCGGATCGGTACCAACTCGGGAACCCGGGACTTGGATTGAGATTCCAGCAGCGCGACCGGGTCCGCGCGTCGCGACGACGGTTCGTAGTCCCCGAGCGCGGATCGCGGAAGCACCTTCCGCTGGGACCTGCCGTACTCCTGGCGTTCCCTGGCCGACACGGCGTCAGTCTAGAACCGTTGTTCGGCTAAATGACCCGCAAACCGGCGGGCACGGCGCCTGGGTCGCGCCAGAACGCGTCGTGGATGAATCGGTTGAACAAGTCCGGCGGCAGTATCGACTCCCGCGGCTTGGCCCGGACTTCGCCGTGCACGGTGTGCAGGCCCGGCGTGCCGGCGCGCTCGTCGAAATCGGTGACGTCGTAGTCGACATGAGCGAAGTCGTGCTCGAACGTCGGCTCGCCGATGAAGTCGTAGATGGCACGCATGGTGGACGCCGGGTCGGTGGTCAGCGTCTCATATTGCACCACCAGCAGTCGGTCGCGCTCCGCGCCGAAGCAGGCCTGTTTGAGCATGTCGTATGGGGCCCCGATCATTCCATCCTGCGCCACAATGGCGTTGGCGCGGGTGTAGACAGTGCCGCCGGGGTTGAAGCCGAAGATGGACGAGGGAGTGAACACGTTGCGCTGAACCAGCCGTTCGATGCTGTCGACCACCCACGGCACCTCGCGCACGCAGGCGATCACCTTGGCGCTCGGGAACAACCGGGAAACGGCGGGCATCCAGCCGCACCATCCTCGGTTGGTATCGAAGACCACCTCGGCGTCGCAATCGGCATAGAAGCTGTCGAACAGGCCGTGCAAAATCCGTTCCCGCTTCGCGTCGTCGATGAACACCGAGTACTCGTTGCGGGCGCTCATCTCACCGAGCAGGGCGCCGAACAATCCCGCCAGCGGGCCCGACATCCCGGCCTCAAAGCGCGGGTTCTGCCGCAGTAGCGCGGCCAGCAGTGTCGAACCTGAGCGCGGCAGACCGGAGATGAAATGGATCGTCGACAACGACGTGGCTCCTATTCGGCTTCGAGGGCTGCCAGTACTTCGTCGGACAGATCGACGTTGGTCCACACGTTCTGCACGTCGTCGTTG
>LZME01000159.1 GCA_001673575.1 Mycolicibacter heraklionensis
TGCGCCGACATCGCCGCCTGCTCCGCCTGCGCCATCGTCGACCGCATCAACGCCGCCTTGGCACCAAACGCCGACTCCGACGCCACCAACTGCGGAATATGTGCATCCAACAAACTCATCCCCGGACTCCTTTCCTGACTGCTACTACTTCTGATTTTTCGACCGTCATCCCGTCGACTCCGCTCCCCACTCCGGGTCAACGCCTTCGGGTTCACCCCAGGTCTCAGGCAACATCGGCATACTCGGGCCGCGACCGAACCCGTCGCCCGCCATCGTGGCCAGGCCCGACGCCGTTGCCGTGCCGCGCTTACCCACGGCCCCGGTGAATCCCAGGCCTCCGGCTCCGCGGTCCGAGCCCGCCGCAGAACCCGCTGCCGGTGTGTCGGCCGGGCCGCTGACCGGGCCCGAATCCAGATCCATGAACTCGTCGGCATGGTCTCGCATCACCGCACGTTTGCGGCGCCGCGCCCGGGCGCTTTCGCGGGTCGCCGCCCGCACTCCGACCGCGGCCGCGGGGATACCCTCCGCGGGAGCCTTCCCGCGCTCCCGATCGGTCAGGGTCGGACCGAAGCTGTTCCCGGGGTGTGCTCCAGTAACCAAATAGGCAAGCAGCGGGGTTCCAGGGACCGCACCTGGGGGCGCGCCGGACGCCGGCGTACCTGCAACTCCCGCGGCGCCCGCAGCCGGAACCGTGCCCGATCCGAGCCCCACCGCTGCGGGCAGCGGGAGGGCCTGTTCACCGCGCACCACGACCGGTGCCGGCGTTGCGGCGGAAGGCACTGCCTCCGGCAGATCGTCCGTCAACAGCGCGTTCACCACACCGATTGCGATGCCCATCAACAGGAACGGCGAACTGAGCAGTACCGACCAGAAGGTATAGCCGAAGGGGATGAAGAACGCCTCGTAGGCGATGAAGAACAACAGCGGGAACCAGGCCGACGGGTTGGCGAGCATGGCCCTGATGGTTCCGATCGGATCCTCGAAGAGCCGGACCAGCTGGTTCCACAGATCCGTCCAGAAATCCCCGGAGCTCGAGGAGGTGTCATCGGCGGGCAACGCCGAATCGGTCTTGACCACCGGCGGAGCTTCCACCGCACGCGGCGCCGACGCCAAAGCCGCACCCGACACCGCATGATAGGTGCTCATAGTGGTGGCCGCCTGGATCCACATCCGGACATAGTCGGCTTCGTTGAGCGCGATCGGGATCGTGTTGATCCCAAAGAAGTTGGTGGCGACCAGCACCCCGTGCGTCATGTGATTGGTGGCCAGTTCGGCCAGTGTCGGCATCGACGCCAATGCGCTGGTGTACGCCGTGGCGGCCACCTCATGCTGCGCGGCTACCCCGGCGCTATCCGCGCTGGCCTGGCCGAGCCACGCCAGATACGGTGCGTGCGCGGCCACGTACTGCTCGGCACTGGGTCCCTGCCATGCGCCGGCCTGCACTGCACCCAGCACTGCGGTGAGTTCGTCTGCCACTGAGGCGTACTCGACGCTCAGTGAATTCCACGCCCCGGCAGCCGACAGCAACGGACCCGGTCCGGGCCCGCTGCTCAGCAATGCCGAATGCACCTCCGGCGGGGAGGCGATCCAGACCGGGGCGGAAATCATCAGCCGATGCCGCCCCGAAGGCCGCTGAAATAGGTGGACGCACCCGCCGCGTCACCGGCGGCGTAATTGACACCCGACTCCCCTACGCCGACACCGGCGCGGCCCAACTCGGTGGCGCCCTGCGCGGCCACCGCGGCGTGCTCACTGCCCTGCGCACTGAAACCGGCAGCGGTCTGCAGCGACACCGGGTCGGCCGCCGGCGGAACCACCGCGGTGATCAACGGGGCGGCGCTGGCCTGCGCTGCCGCCAGACGGGCGGTCAATGCCTCGACCGCTGCACTGGCGGCGGCGAGACCTTCCGGAACCACATTGAGCGTCATGACAATTCCCCTTCCGTAATTCGATACGCGTCAGCGCGTCAGACTCTCGCTGAATTGTGGGTTGACGAGTTGTAGGTAGGTGGGTTCGTCGTTGTCGGCCAGGAGGATTGCGCGTCCTGCGGGTAGGCGTGCGAAGCGTTGGCCGCGGATTTTGCCGCTGTCGGCGGGGTTGCCCGACAGCATCAGGGTGGTGGCTTGCAGGTCGTTGAGGCGGCGCAGCAGCGGGTTGGTCATCAATGCGTGTGCTGAGCCGGTGGCGCGTGCGGTGACGATGACCCGCAGTCCCAGATCGCCTGCTTGCGACAGCAACTCGATCAGGGGGGTCCACGGCCGCTGCCCGGCATGCGGGCCGGTCAGGGCCGGGGTGTCCGGGATGGAGTCGACATCATCGATGATCAGGTAGTGGGTATGCCCTTCATAGCTCCATCCAGCCAGATCGGCTGCCGACAAGCCGGCCGGGGGCCGCCGGGATCCGATCAACGCCGACAATCCGAGCATGGCCGGGATGACCCGATCCACATTCGCGGTGTACTCATTGTCGGCGAACAACGGCTCATCAACGAGGTGCAGGCGCCGATCCAGCACGGTGAACGCCACCTGCTCAGCGCTGGAGTGCTCGCGCACGGTGCGGATGATGTGACGCAGCAGGGTGGTCTTGCCCGACTTGGCGTCGCCGAGCACCAGCAGCAGCGGGTTGGTGGTGAAGTCCACCTGCACCGGTGCCAGGTCCTCTTCGCGCACCCCGATGACCACGTGATCGACCGCCGGATAGGTGACCCCGACTTCTTCGGGGGCCAGGTTGGTCGGCAACAACCGCACCGGCGGTGCCGCCAACCCCGGATGGCGAGCATTGATCGCTTCGATCTGGCCCAGATCCGGTGCAGCGATCAGGAAATGCTCGGCGGCCATCGTCAGACCACGACCCGGTTGGTTGGCCGGCACCGCTTCGGCCGGACGGGTCAATGCCCCGGCGACCCGCACGTTGCTGTCGCGGGCATCATGCAGCTTCAACTCGAGGCGCAATCCGAGGCCATCACGCATCGCCAACGGCACTTCCAGCCAACTCGGCGTGGTCACGACCACGTGGATGCCGTAGGCCAGGCCGACGTTGACCAGTTCGGTGACCTTGGCCAACA
>LZME01000160.1 GCA_001673575.1 Mycolicibacter heraklionensis
ATCGACTTCTTCGATATCGCTGATGCCGCCGAGGACGTGGTGCGCCCGGTGATGCCGGCCGAGTGCGTGCTGGACCGCAACGCGCTGATCATGGGCTACTCCGGGGTGTACTCCAGCTTCCTCAAGCACGCGGTGCGCCAGGGCGAGCGTTACGGTGTGCCCGCTCACGAGCTGCTGCACCGGGCCGGGCAGCGCAAGCTGATCGGCGGCCAGGAGGACCAGCTCATCGACATCGCGCTGGAGATCCAGCGGGAGCGGGCTGCGAAATAACCGCGGCATGACGGTGCGGCCGCAAGCCCAGGCGATTCTGGAGCAGCTGGCCGGACCGCAGGCGCGGCTGCGCGACGACCAGTGGGCCGCGATCGAGGCACTGGTCGTCGGGCGCCGTCGCGCACTGGTGGTGCAGCGGACCGGCTGGGGCAAGTCGGCGGTGTACTTCATCGCGGCGAAACTGCTGCGGGCCGGCGGGCACGGCCCGACGGTGATCGTGTCGCCCCTGCTGGCGTTGATGCGAAACCAGGTCGCCGCCGCGGAGCGAGCCGGCGTGCACGCGGCCACCATCAACTCGTCGAACGTGACCGAGTGGGCCGACGTGCAACGCCGGGTGGCCGCGGGTGAACTGGACGTGCTGCTGGTCAGCCCGGAGCGGCTCAACAATCCCGACTTCCGTGACGAGGTGCTGCCGGCGCTGGCCGCCCGGGCCGGGCTGGTCGTGGTCGACGAGGCCCACTGCGTATCGGACTGGGGCCACGACTTCCGGCCGGACTACCGGCGGATCCGCACCCTGATCGCCGAGCTCGGCGCCGACATCCCGGTGCTGGCGACCACGGCGACCGCCAACGATCGGGTGGTCTCCGATGTCGCCGGCCAGCTCGGGGTCGGCGGTGGCGACACCCTGGTGCTGCGTGGTGGCCTGGACCGCGAATCGCTGCGGATGTCGGTGGTGCAAGCCGGGGGCCCGGCAGCGCGGGCCGCCTGGATCGGCACTCACCTTCAGAAGCTGCCCGGATCCGGGATCGTCTACACGCTGACGGTGGCCCAAGCCCACGACGTGGCCGCTGACCTGCGCGCGCAGGGGTTCGCGGTAGCCGCCTACACCGGCTCGACCGACTCGGCCGATCGCGAGCAGCTTGAGGCCGATCTGCTGGCCAACCGGGTCAAAGCGCTGATCGCCACTTCGGCGCTGGGGATGGGATTCGACAAGCCCGACCTGGGATTCGTCGTCCACCTGGGCGCGCCGTCCTCGCCGATCGCCTACTACCAGCAGGTCGGCCGGGCCGGGCGCGCCACCGCCAGCGCCGAAGTGATCCTGTTGCCCGGCACCGAGGACTCCGACATCTGGCACTACTTTGCGTCGCTGGCCTTCCCCCCGGAGCCCTTGGTGCGCAAGGTGATCGGCGAACTGTCGCCCGATCAGCCGCTGTCGACGCCGGCGCTGGAAGCACGGGTGGACCTGAATCGGTCACGGTTGGAGATGGTGCTCAAGGTTCTCGACGTCGACGGCGCGGTGCGCCGAGTCAAGGGCGGTTGGCTGGGCACCGGAGCCCAGTGGACCTACGACGAGGCGCGCTACCGCAAGCTCGACGAGCTGCGGCGGGCCGAGCAGCAGGCGATGTTGGACTACCAGGCCACTGACGGCTGCCGGATGAGTTTCCTGCGGGCCCAACTCAATGACCCCCAACTGCAGGCGGGGGAGCGCTGCGGGCGGTGCGACAACTGCGCTGGGCCGCGGTTTGACGCCGCGGTGGATCCCAGCGCTGCCGCGGCCACGCGTGAGCGGCTGATGCGTCCCGGTGTGGAGCTCACGCCGCGGCGACAGTGGCCGTCGGGGCTGGCGCAGCTCGGCGTCGCACTGTCCGGCCGGATCTCCGACGGGCCGGAGCCGGGCCGGGTCATCGGTCGGCTCACCGACCTGGGCTGGGGTGCACGCCTGCGCCGGCTGCTCGACGAGCCGGACCGCGAAGTGCCCGACGAGGTGGTGCGCGCGGCCGTGAGCGTGCTGGCCAGCTGGGAGTGGCAGACCCGGCCGACCGCGGTGCTGGGCCTGGACTCGGCCACGCACCCGATTCTGATCGGCTCGTTGACCGACCGGCTGGCCGAACTCGGCCGCCTCACCCGCTTGGACACCTTGCGGTATGCGCCGCAGCGCCGCGCGACGACGGCGGCGAACTCGGCCTACCGGGTCGCCGCGCTCCAGGGTTGCTGGCTGCCACCGGCGGACCTACCGGCAGATATCGGCCCGGTGTTGTTGGTCGACGACGTCACCGACACCGGGTGGACGTTGACGATGGCGGCCCGGGTGTTGCGGGCTGCGGGCGCACCGCAGGTGCTGCCCTTCGCCCTGGCCAGCACCAACTAAAACGCGGGTACCGTCGAGTCATGAGCGGTATTACTCGAGCGATCGCGGTCGGCTTGCTCAGCGTGACCGCGATACTGACACCGGTTGCCAACGCCGCACCGCAGCAATGCGACCAGACCTTCGGCAACTCCATCGACTCGTACCTGAACCGGCATCCGGATGTCCGGGCCGAGTTAGACGAGAAAGGACGGCAGGAGGACCCCGGCGCCCCGAACCCGGTGCTGTCCTACCTCGAACGGCACCCGCATGTACGGGAGGCGTTGATCACGCTGTCTCAGCAGTGTGTGTGACGAACGGCGACCGGAACACATAGCGGCTGGTGGGCACCGTGTCGATGTTCAGCTGCGCGCCGAACGCGCTGACGCTGGCGATCATCCGGCCCACCCGATCGGTGAGGTCGGCTTCGTCGGTCGCGCCGTAGAACGCGTACGGATCGGACACCGCCTCGTCCGGGAAGTTCTCCTCGACGATGGCGTCGATGTGGGGTGCATCCTCGGTAAGTGGACGGATCACGACATTCTGGGTGTAGCCGAAGGTCGCCTGGGTATCGATCGCGACCTGGGTGTGGTCGATGTGCCAGCGGTGCAGCCAGGTCGCCTCGTCCAAATCAGCCGGCCGGCGCAGCAACGCCACATTGGCCAGCCCCCGGGTACGGCGGCCCTCGCCGAGGTCCGGCGGCGGCATGGGCATCGATTCGGTCACCAGATACGCGGCCGCCAAATCAGCTTCGGCCTCGATCAACGCGATGGCAGTGCGAGTCGCTTCGCCGTAGTACTGCTGGGTCCACAGGCTGATGATGGCCGCCGCCGGCGGATCCAGCGTCGTCAGGGTCATCATGGAGTCGCGCACCGGCTCGTCGCGCACGTTGACCACGACGCCCGGCAGCCCCAGATCGAGTAGTTTCGCCGCGATCGGACCGCGCAGATTCTGGCACCATTGGTCGCTGAAATCGGCTGTGCGCGCGACGATCATGACCTTTTCCATCAATGTCTCCTTAACCGGTTGCGGCGCGGAACGCCGAGACGAGTTCGCTGAGCAGTTCCGTGGCCCGGCCGATGTCCTTGGGCAGCGAGCAGGTGACCCGCACATCGGTCACCCCGGCGGCTACCAGTGCCGGCGCGGAGGCGGCGGTGGCCGCGGTGTCCAGCGAGCCGTCCGGGTTCTTGGCGGTGGTCGCGTGGCCCAGCACCTGCAGGCCGGCCGGATCGCCGCCCAGTGCGGTGATGCGGTCCTTCATCGCCGCGACGGCACCGGCCGGATCGCGCATTGCCGGCCCCCACGGGATCCAGCCGGACCCGAACCGGGCCAGCCGGCGCGCCACCGCGTCGTTGACGGTGCCACTCACCCAGATCGGAACCCCGCCGGGGGTAACGGGTTTGGGCATCTGGTGAATATTCTCGAAGGACAACTCCGGGGACGTGTAGCTGCCGCGCTGCTGAGTCCACAGCGTCTGGCACACCTCGAGGGTGTGGTCCAGGAGCCGCCCGCGACGCTCGAATGACAGACCGGCGGCCTCGTACTCCTCGCGTTGCCAGCCGACGCCCACGCCGAGATCCAGCCGCCCAGCCGACAGCACATCCAGGGTGGCCAGCTCCTTGGCCAGCACTGCCGGGCGGCGCAGTGCCGCCAGCAACACCGCGGTGCCCAAACGGATGCGGGTGGTCGTCGCGGCCAGCGCGGTGAGCACGATCAGCGGATCCAGCCACTGGCCGTCGGGACCGGTCGGTTGGCGTCCGCCGGTGATTCCGCCGAGCCGGGGGTCGGCGTAGGCATCCGGATTCTCGCCGAACACCACGTGGTCGGAGACCACCACCCGATCCACGCCCGCAGCGTCCATCGCCGCGCCCAGGGCCAGGGTGGTGGCCCAGTCGTGGCCGGGGTCGTCGGTGAAAGTCTTGAGTTGCAACGAGATCTGCGGCTTCTGGGCTGGGGTCATGAGCGCACCTGCCGGGCCGGTCGCGACTCGATCGCGTCGATGCTCAACTCCCGCTGCGCGATTCGCCAACCCTGCCCCACGCGGTGATAGGCGTCGCGGTAGCGCAGGTACCAGACGTGGTCGGTGAGTTTGCCGTCGTGCTCGATCCAATGATGCGCCACCCCGGTGATCTCTCCGGTCGCGAGGTCGGTCGAGGTCGCGGCGGTGTAGACCTCGCCGACGATGCCGTGCTGGGTGCGGGTCAGGCCGGCCAGTGCCGACATTGCGTCCCGCACGCCGGCGTGGCCGTGATGGTGCACGCATGGCTCGAGGTGATCCGGCGGATCCGGCAGCACGAGTTCGGCGTCGGCGGTGAACAATTCGGCTAGCTCGTCGAATCGTCGCGCGTCGACATAGCCGGCGTAGCGGTGCACCAGCTCGGACAACTCCAGTCGGGAAGCGGCCGGCAAGACCAGTGCGGTCATGTCGCCGAACCTAACAGCCAGGCGGGCTTACTTCCGCCGAGTTGCGCGGTGAGGGCCTCGGCGGTCCGCAACAGTCCGCGCGCCCACTTGGTGATCTCCGAGTCGGTCAGTGCGCGCTGGGCGTGCAGCGACACCACCATTGCCTGGCGTTGATGGTGGTCATAGACCGGCGCGGAGATCACGCTGATGTCGTGGCGGCCACGGCTGCCGGCTTCGCCACGCAGATACACCCGCTCGCCGATGTCGGAGACCAGCTCACCGAGCAGGGCCCGCAGCTCGTCGGGCAGATCGCTGGACAGGCCAGCCATCAACCCGTAGAGCCGTTGCCCGCCCGGTGTCAGCCGCTCGACCAGGTAGCCGTCGGCGCGGCATTCGTCGACGACGCGCTGCAGTCGTTCGCTCTCCGATCGCAGTGGGATGGTGGGCTGGCGGGCCAGCCAGTCCCGCAGGGCGTGGTCGTCCCAGAGCACGAACATCAGCCCGACCGGCGGTGCGAAGGGATAACTCTGGCCGGCTTGGACTCCCAGATGCGCGTTGGGCGCCGCCACCAGCTCCAGCACCGTGATCCGGTCGTCGACCACCGCGCTGAGCGCCGCGGAGGTGGCGAAATCCGCGGACAGCCGCCGCAGTTGCTCGCGTGCCTCGGGGCCGACCCGCAGCGACTGCTGGGCCGCGCGACCGAGCGAGATCAGGCCCGGCCCGAGCCGGTAGGTCTTGTGCGGGTCGTCTCGTGTCAGGTAGCCCGCGTCGGCTAGGGCGTTGGCGATGCCCAGGCAGGTCGGCTTGGACAGCTCGGTGCGCCGAGCCAGTTCGGACAATCCGAAGCTCTGGTCGGGGTGACGGGCTAGAAAGTCCAGGATCGTCACCACCCGCTCGGTCGGCGGAGACGACCGAACAACTCGTTGGGGCGCCGCTTGTTCAGGCACAGCCATTGCAGCATGCTACCGCGACCGTCTAAAGTCGGTTCGAGATATCTACCATTTCGGTCCAATATTGAACCAATTGACGATCTGTGAGGTGCTGCAGCGATGTACTCCGAACCCCTATCGGCCGCGATCGCCGAGGCGGAGAAGCTGGTCGCCGCCGCTCCGCACATCGAGACCGAGGCCGATCTGCTCGAGGGCCTGCAATACTTGGCCGGCGGTGTCGAGGCGTGCGTGCACGCCGCCTTCAACAGCGAGCGCGACCATCCGTTCTTACTGTCGGGCACCGGGCCGTTCACCAAGATGGGCCTGGACAACCCCGACACGCTCTACTTCGGCTCCGTCGTGCGTCCCGGCAACGACTACATCGTGCAGGGCACCCGGGGAACCACGACCGACCTCAGTTTCCAGCTTCTCGGCGGCGAATACACCGACGACAATGTCCCGGCCAGTGAGGCCGCTTTCGACGACCGCGAACTCGACGTTGCCGCCGACGGCACCTTCACCTGGCGCTTCCAGCCGACGAAGCCGGCGCAACTGGTGATCCGCGAGGTCTACAACGACTGGTCCGCTCAGCGCGGAACTCTCTCGATCGCCCGAACCGACACCGAAGGCACCGCACCGCCGGTGTTGACCCCGCAGCTCATCGAGAAGCGTTATGCGGCAGCGGGGAAGCAGCTGATCAACCGCATCAAGACCTGGTTGGCCTTCCCGCAGTGGTTCTACCTCAACCTCCCGGTCAACACCATGGTGGCGCCGCGGCTAACGCCGGGCGGTCTGGCCACGCAGTACTCGTCGGCCGGGCACTACGACCTGGAACCCGGGCAGGCGCTGGTCATCACCCTGCCGGTGTCGGATGCGCCGTACCTGGGCTTCCAGCTGGGCAGCCTGTGGTACATCTCGCTGGATTACATCAACCACCAGACCTCGCTGAACGGCACTCAGGCGCAAGCCGATCCGGACGGCAAGATCCGGATCGTGGTCTCCGACACCGATCCCGGTGTCACCAACTGGGTCGAGACACTGGGTCATCGCCGCGGCTTCCTGCAGTTCCGCTGGCAGCGGGTGTCGCGGCAACTGACCGAGGCCGACGGACCGACCGTCGAGCTCATCGACGTCGATGCCGTGCAGGAGGCCCTGCCCTTCTATGACCACAACAAGATTTCACAGGAAGACTGGCGAGCGCGTATCGCGCTGCGGCAGCGGCAAATCGCTAACAGGATGCTGGGGTAGAGATGACCGGATTGCTCAACGGCAAAGTCGTGGTGATCAGCGGTGTCGGGCCGGGGCTCGGCAGCACGATGGCCAATCGGTTCGCGGCCGAGGGCGCCGATCTGGTGCTGGTCGCGCGCAGCGCCGATCGCCTGGAGGAGGTGGCCAAGCAGGTCAGGGCCGCCGGGCGTCGCGCCCTGGTGGTCCCGGCCGACATCACCGAGGACGACCAGGTGGCGCACCTGGTGCAGGCGGCCTCGGCCGAGTTCGACCACATCGACGTGTTGATCAACAACGCCTTCCGGGTGCCATCGATGAAGCCGTTGGCGCAGACCACGTTTCAGCACATCCGCGACGCCATCGAGCTCAGCGGGCTCGGCGCGCTGCGCCTGACCCAGGGCTTCACGCCGGCGCTGGCCGCGGCTAACGGCTCCATCGTCAACCTGAACTCGATGGTGATCCGGCACTCGCAGCCCAAGTACGGCGCCTACAAGATGGCCAAGGCTGCGCTGCTGGCGATGTCGCAGTCGTTGGCATCCGAACTGGGCGAGCAGGGCATCCGCGTCAACTCCGTTGCGCCCGGATACATCTGGGGCGACACCTTGCAGAGCTACTTCGCCCACCAGGCCGGCAAATACGGCACAACCGTCGAGCAGATCTACGCGGCCACCGCCGCCAACTCCGACCTGAGGCGACTGCCCACCGAGGACGAGGTGGCCTCGGCGGTGCTGTTCTTGGCCAGCGATCTGGCCAGCGGCATCAGCGGCCAGGTTATCGACGTCAACTGCGGGGAGTACCACAACTGATGACGGCTCGTACGAACGTAGGTACCGTCGAGGATCTGCACGCCTCGGCCACCAAGATGGTGGGATTGGACGACTTCGGTCCCGACGACGACAACTACCGCGAAGCGCTCGGCGTGCTGCTGGACTCGTATCAGACCGAGGCCGACCTCACCGAGCTGGGCAGCAAGATGAATCGGTTCTTCCTGCGCGGTGCGTTGGTGGCCCGGCTACTGTCGCAGGCCGGCTGGAACGCGAACCCTGAGTACACCCAGGTCGGCATCGAGCGGCCGATCTTCGTCACCGGGCTGCCCCGCACCGGAACCACCGCGCTGCACCGGCTGCTGGGCGCCGACCCGGTGCACCAGGGCTTGGAGATGTGGCTGGCCGAGTTTCCGCAGCCACGACCGCCGCGCGAAACCTGGGACAGCAACCCGGTTTTCACCCAGATGCAGGCTCAGTTCGCCCGGCACCATGATGAGAACCCGGACTACACCGGGCTGCACTTCATGACCGCCGACGGCTTGGAGGAGTGTTGGCAGCTGCTGCGCCAGTCGCTGCATTCGGTGTCATATGAGACGCTGGCGCACCTGCCGACCTATTCGCGCTGGCTCTCCGAGCAGGACTGGACCCCGGTCTACCAGCGGCACCGCCGCAACCTGCAACTGATCGGGCTCAACGACCCGGGCAAGCGGTGGGTGCTCAAGAACCCCAGTCACCTGTTCGCGCTGGACGCGGTCATGGCGGTCTATCCCGACGCGCTCATCGTGCAGTGCCACCGGCCGGTCGAGACGATCCTGGCGTCGATGTGCTCGCTGGCCCAGCACACCACCGAGGGGCAGTCGAACACCTTCGTCGGCGCGCAGATCGGCGCCGACGAGATGGAGACCTGGGCTCGCGGGCTGGAGCTGTTCAATTCCCAACGCGCCCACTATGACCAGGCCCAGTTCTGCGACATCGATTACAAGGACTTCGTCGCCGACCCGCTGGCCACCGCCGCGGGCATCTACGAACGCTTCGGCCTGCCGCTCTCCGATGAGGCGCGCCAGGCCATGGCCGACGACTATGCCGCAAGCAAGACCGGCCCGCGTGCGCCGAAGCACGAATACTCGCTCGCCGACTATGGGTTGACCGCCGAGCAGGTCCGGGAGCGCTTCGCCGGCCTGTGACCGGGCCTACGCGAAAGCCCCCTCCGATGGGACTTGGAGGGGGCTTTCGCGTCGCTCAGTCGATGCCGTCGCCGGGCGGGGGAGCACTGGATCGCTCCTCCAGATGGCCCTCGGCGACCGCGTGCGCAATGCTCTTGGACAGCTTCGGGCAGCCCCGGCTACGGCTGCTGGCGTGGCCGGCCTCGCGTTCGGCGGCGAAATGGGCACACTGCTTCACCGCTGCCGAATTCCATTGCACCGAGGTGTATCCGGGACCCAGCTTCTTGACCTCGACGGTCGCGGTGCAGTGCCGGCATTCCACCGGCATCAGACCCGAATGCAGGTAGCGATCGGTATCCCGTTCGGTCGCAGCACGAATCGCCTCGTAGCGCTCCGGATCGACCGGAAACAGCGGTTGCCGCGAGTAGCGGGTGTCGGGCCCGTCATCATCGGCGGAGTCGCCGTGCTCGCCGTGGTCGTCGTGCGGGCCGTAGAACATCAGCATGGACCGGGCCAGCTCGCCGGCGTCGGGAACCTCGCGGGCCATGGTGCCAGTCCTACTCTGCGTTAACGGTTTCGGAAGCCTTTGCGGCTTTCGCTTCCTCTTCCTGCACCCGCAGGTTCTCGGCGACCTCCGCGTTCCACTTCTCGTTGGCCACCGTCGCGTCGATCTCGATCTCGTAGCGATCGGTCATCTCCGCGGTGACGTCGGCAGCGTCCACGTAGAACTGCGAGTACCACCGGCGCAGCTGGTAGACCGCACCGTCCTCCTCGACCAGCAGCGGGTTCTCGATCCGGCTCTTGTGCGTCCAGATCTCGACGTCCTGCAGGAAGCCCTTGCTCACGCCGTCGGTCATGGCGTCGGCGATCTTCTCGGTGGTCGCGTCGTCGAGGCCCTTGGGCTTCTGCACGATCACGCCCCACATCAGCCGGAACTGATCCTGGCTGATCGGGTAGTGGCAGTTGATCAGGATCGACTCGGCCTTGAAACCGCCATAGCTGTTGTGCAGCCAGTTGATCATGAACGACGGGCCGAAGTAGGAGGCCTCGGAGTCCAATTCCGAACCGCCGTAGCTGGTGCCCAGGCCGGGAACGTCGGAACGCCCGACATTGTGCAGGTACTGCGAGGCGATGTGGCCCTCGAACACGTTCTTGAACGAGGTGGGCAGCCCGTAGTGGATGTAGAAGAAGTGCGCGAAGTCGGTGACGTTGTCAATGATGTCGCGGCAGTTGGAGTCGATCACCATCGAGTTCCAGCGCCAGTCGGTCCACTCACCGCTGGACCACTCCGGGATCTCCGGGATCCGCACCTCGTCCGGCGGCGGGTTGCCCTCCGGGTCGTTGTACATGAACAGCAGCCCGCCGCGCACGTCGGTCGGGAAGGACTGGGTGCGCGCAACGCGCGGGGTCCGCTTGGAGTAGGGCACCAGCTTGCAGCGCCCGTCGCCGCCCCAGCGCCAGTCATGGAACGGGCAGGCGACCTCGTCGCCCTTGATCTCGCCGCGGCTCAGGTCCCCGCCCATGTGGCGGCAGTAGGCGTCGAGCACGTGCAGCTCGCCCTGTGAGTCGGCGAAAACCACCAGCTTGGCGCCGAACGCGTGAATGGAGTGCGGCTTGCCGTCCTGGAAGTCCTTCACCGGGCCCAGGCAGTGCCAGCCACGCGCATAGCGGTCCGGCAGTGTTCCGGTATCGATGTGGCGGACGCCGACCTCGGCGTTGTCAGTGCTCACCTGTTGCCTCCAACCCTTCGCTTCTAACTAGAACACGTTACAGTTTTGACGCCTGTTTGCGCAATAAGCCCTGCTGGTCCGGGGTCTTTGGTCCCTGGTATATACCTGAACAATGCAGCTGTTCTCCTTCAATGGGCGCTCGCCGCGGATCGACCCCACCGCCTTCGTCGCTCCCACCGCCACGCTGATCGGCGATGTCACCATCGAAGCCGGGGCCTCGGTGTGGTTCGGCGCCATCTTGCGCGCCGACGACGCCCCTATCGTGGTCCGCGAGGGTGCCAACGTGCAGGACGGCTCGGTGCTGCATGTGCCGCCGGGCGTCCCGGTGGACATCGGACCGGGCGCCACGATCGCCCACATGTGCCTGATCCATGGCGCCAACATCGGCGCCGAGGCATTGATCGGCAACCACGCCACCGTGCTCGACGGCGCGGTGATCGGCAGTCGCAGTCTGGTTGCGGCCGGCGCGACGGTGCTCGCCGGCACAAAGATCCCGGCCGGGGTGTTGGTGACAGGCTCGCCCGCCGTCGTTAAGGGCCCGATCGCGGGAACCGGCGCTGAGATGTGGATCAACGCCAACCCGCCGTACTACCGCGACCTCGCGCAGCGTTACCGCGAAGGCATGGAGCCGGTTACGCCGGAGTGACCGGCGCCTACGGCGCACCCCTGTGCCGAGCCCGTGCGGCGAGTGGGAAATCCACGACGCTGAATCGGCGTGTCGCGTCGTGAGGTTAAATCTCGACGACGGACGCCGCCGCGCCTAGAGCTTGCGGGCCGTCTTGGCTGCGCGGTCCAGCTCCCAGTAGGCGCGCAGCGCGACGAGCTGACCCGCCTCGTTGGCCCGGTAGGTGAACACACCCTCGGTGACGATCTGGTGACCGCCCATGGTGATGGTGATGTTTCCGGTGTTGGCTTCCTCGTCACCGCACTGGAAGGTGTCGGAGAAGTTGAATTCGATCTTGTCGGTGCTGGCGATCGCCTTGTCCCAGAACGCCGAGATCTCATCACGACCTCGGTGTCCCTTGCCCTCGGGGTCGAAGTGCGACGGCCCGATCGGGTCCTGCACGATCGCGTCGTCGGCGAAGTTTGCCAGCCAGGCGTCCTTGTCGCGGGCTGCCACCGCGTCACGGGAGCGCTTGCCTGCTACGTGGGCGGGGTGATCTGAGTTCATCGGTGCTGCTCCTGTCGGCTGGGAACGAACAGAGTTGGCGATCAGGGCCTTTCGGCGCCGACCACCCACATCGAGTAGTACTGCGAGCCACCGCCGTAGGCGTGACCCAACGCCTTGCGGGCGTTCGGAACCTGGTGGTCGCCGGCCTTGCCCATGACCTGGATCGCCGACTCGGCGAACCGGATCATGCCCGAGGCGCCGATCGGGTTGGACGACAGCACCCCGCCGGATGCGTTCACCGGCAGCTTTCCGCCGATCGCCGTCTCGCCGGCCTGGGTGAGCTTCCAGCCCTCACCGGGTGCTGCAAAGCCCAAGTTCTCCAGCCACATCGGCTCGAACCAGGAGAACGGCACGTAGATCTCCGCGGCGTCGATCTCGTCGATCGGGCTGGTGATCCCGGCTTCCTTCCACAGTGCGGCAGCGGCATCCCGGCCGGCCTGCGGATTGACCTGGTCGCGACCGGAGTAGGCCAACGGCTCGGTGCGCAGCGCGGTGGCGTGGATCCAGGCCACCGGCTCGCCCGCGTCGATCCGGGCCTGCGCGGCCGTCTCGTCACCGATCACGATCGCGCAAGCACCGTCCGAAGACGGGCAGGTCTCGTCGAAACGGATGGGGTCCCACAGCATCTGGGACGCCATCACCTTTTCCACGGTGATGTCGGGCTGGTGCAGGTGCGCGAGCGGGTTGCGCGCGCCGTTGAGCCGGTCCTTGACCGCGACGATCGCGCCGATGTCATTCGGCGCTCCAGAGCGGCGGATGTAGGCCCGCACGTGCGGGGCGAAGTAGCCGCCGGCGCCGGCGCCCACCGGTTTGGTGAACGGCACCGGGATGCTGAGCGCCCACATGGCGTTGGACTCCGACTGCTTCTCCCAGGCCATCGCCAGCACCCGCCGGTACTTGCCGGACTTCACCAGGCTGGCCGCCACGATCGCGGTCGACCCGCCCACCGAACCGGCGGTGTGCACCCGGATCAGCGGCTTGCCGGTGGCGCCAACAGCATCCGCCATGAACAACTCGGGCATCATCACGCCCTCGAAGAAGTCCGGTGCCTTACCGACCACCACCGCGTCGATGTCGTCGAACGTCGAGCCCGAATCGGCCAGTGCGCGGTCGATGGCCTCACGCACCAGGCCGTTCATCGAGACGTCCTGGCGCTTGGCGACGTACTTGGTCTGCCCGGTGCCCAGCACCGCAGCGAGTTGGCCCATCAGTTGCGTCCTTCCATCACCGCGACCAGGTTCTGTTGCAGCGCCGGGCCGCTGGTGGCATGCGCCAGCACGCGGCCGGCCGAACGGTTGAAAATGTGCTGCGCGGCGAAGCCGATGCGCTCCAGTCCGGCGACGAACATCGGGTTGGCCGCCAAGGCCCCACCGGACGGGTTCACCTTCGTCTTCGACGGCAACCGCATCGCCTCGGTCAGGATCAGGTGCTGATGGGTGAACGGCGCGTGGATCTCGGCGACGTCCACCGCGGGCATGTCGTCGCCGCTGGCCGCGCGCGCCGAGGCGGTGGTCGACGGAGACCGGGTCAGGTCCCGGCTGCCCAGCACCGGCGACTCGATGCGGTGCTCGAAACCGGTGATCCAGGCCGGGTTTTCGCACAGTTCACGGGCCTTGTCGCCGGCGGCCAGAACGATCGCGGCAGCGCCGTCGGTGATCGGTGCGATGTCGTGGCGGCGCAGTGGGTCGGCGAAGAACGGACGCCCCAGCAAGTCGTCGAGGTTGGCCGACGACTCCACCGAATCCACCCGGTCGGCGACCGCGAACGAATCCAGTGCCACCCGCGCCATCTGCTCGGCGGTCCATTGGCCGCCGTCCAGGCCGAGCCGGGCCTGCAGGGCTGCGATCGAGACCGAGTCCGGCCACAGCGGCGCAACGGTATAGGGGTCGGTCTGCAGGGCCAGGATCCGGCGCAGTTGGCCGGCCGAGGACTTGCCGAAGCCGTAGGCCAGCGCGGTGTCGACCTCGCCGGTCAATACCTTGATGTAGGCCTCATACAGCGCCCATGCGCCGTCCATCTCCACATGGGACTCGTTGATCGGCGGAACCGCGCCGATCGAGTCGATCGCCGAGATGAACGAGAAGGCCCGTCCGGCAAGGTAATCCGACGAACCGGAGCACCAGAAGCCGATGTCGGTCTGAGCGATGCCCAGCTCGGAGTACAACTGAGCGAAACACGGCATCAACATCTCGACGCCGTTGGTGGTGCCGTCGGTGCGGCGAACGTGCGGGGCGTGGGCGAAGCCCACCACCGCGACATCGCGTTGCGTCATGCTGCCCCTCACAGGTGGTGCTTGTAGGTGTCGTAGTCGGCGTCCGGTTCGCCGGTGGGCCGGAAGTACTCGATGTTGTCGATGCCGAGGCCCCACTCCTCGCGGGGCTTCCACACCGCCTCGACGCGCATACCCATCCGCACCTCGTGGGCGTCGATGTCAGACACCAAGTGCAAGAAGGCAATATCGGCGCCGTCGAGCAGCACATAGGCGGCCACGTACGGCGGCTTGATGCGCTGCCCGGCGAACGGGATGTTGATGATGGCGAACGTCGTCACAGTGCCCTTGTCCGGCAGCTCGACGAAGTTGTCCAGCGGCAGGCCGGTGGCCGGGTCGGCCTCCTTGGGCGGGAAGTACAGCTTGCCGTCGGTGCCGGTGCGCGCCCCGAGCAGCTTGCCTTCCTGCAGGGCGCGCAGATAGGCGCTCTCCGGCAGCGAGGCGGTGTGCTGGATCTCCAGGCTGGACGGAATCACCACCATGCTCACCGGGTCGCGCTCATCGGGAGTGTCGGCCACCGGTTCGGCGTCCTCACCGATCGCGAAGTAGGCGATGTCGGTGATCGCGCCGACGGTCTCGTCGGCCCAGTGCGCGTGCACCCGGGTGC
The DNA here is from genome assembly GCA_001673575.1 of Mycolicibacter heraklionensis. Lineage (GTDB taxonomy): Bacteria > Actinomycetota > Actinomycetes > Mycobacteriales > Mycobacteriaceae > Mycobacterium > Mycobacterium heraklionense_A. Next base: position 14,602 of record LZME01000160.1, read on the forward strand.
CGACGCTGATGTCCTTGGCGCTTTCGGCCGCCACCGCGTGCAGCAGCGGCACGTCGGCCCCGTCGAGCTTGATCAGCGCCCAGGCGAACGGGGTGTCCAGCGGTTGGCCTTCCAACGGGGCCGGCTGCCAGGACCACGAGACCACGGTGCCGACACTGCTCACCGGTACGATCTCGGTGAGCGGTTCGTAGCTGACCGGGTCATACTCGGCCGGCGGCACGTACACCCGACCGTCGGAGCCACGTACGCCGACGATGCGGCGCTCACGCAGAGCGGTGAAGAACGCGCCCAGAACGGGGCCGACTGAACGTGTGTAGTCGAAGGACAACTTCAGCGGCGCAGAGAGGGGCGGCTCATGCTCATCGATCTGCGCGCGGTTGCTTTGGCTGGCAGTCACGGCATCGAGTAGAACAGGTTCTAACAATGGTGGCAAGCAGGCAATCGAGGAGCCAAGGATGAAGCTGGGACTGCAACTCGGATATTGGGGCGCGCAGCCGCCGACCAACCACGCCGAACTGGTGGGCGCGGCCGAGGACGCCGGCTTTGACGCGGTGTTCACCGCCGAGGCGTGGGGCTCCGATGCCTATACGCCGCTGGCCTGGTGGGGCTCGTCGACATCACGGGTTCGGTTGGGCACCTCGGTGGTTCAGCTGTCGGCACGTACCCCGACCGCCTGCGCGATGGCCGCCTTGACCTTGGACCACCTCTCCGGTGGCCGCCACATCCTGGGCCTAGGTGTATCCGGCCCGCAGGTGGTGGAGGGCTGGTACGGCCAGCGCTTCGGCAAGCCGCTGGCGCGCACCCGCGAGTACATCGACATCCTGCGCCAGGTGTGGGCCCGCGAGGCCCCGGTGACCAGCGCCGGCCCGCACTACCCCCTGCCGATCAGCGGCGAGGGCAGCACCGGGCTGGGCAAGGCGCTCAAGCCGATCACCCACCCGCGGCGGGCCGACATCCCGGTGATGCTCGGCGCCGAAGGCCCGAAGAACATCGCGATGGCCGCCGAGATCGCCGACGGCTGGCTGCCGATCTTCTACGCCCCGCGACTGGCCGACATGTACAACGAGTGGCTCGACGAGGGCTTCGCCCGTCCGGGCGCGCGGCGCACCCGGGAAACCTTCGAGATCTGTGCGACGGCCAACATCGTCATCACCGAAGACCGCGCTGCGGCGTTCGCGGCGATGAAGCCCTACCTGGCGCTCTACATGGGCGGCATGGGCTCGGAGGACACCAACTTCCACGCCGAGGTCTACCGCCGGATGGGCTACGGCGAGGTCGTCGACGACGTGACCAAGTTGTTCCGCAGCGGGCAAAAGGACAAGGCCGGCGAGATCATCCCCGACGAGCTGGTGGACGACGCCGCGATCGTGGGCGACGTCGACTACGTCCGTAAGCAGATCAAGGTGTGGGAGGCCGCCGGCGTCACCATGATGGTGGTCACCGGACGCAGCACCGAGCAGATTCAGCAGCTGGCCTCGCTGGTTTAGTCCGGTTCGGCGCGCGGCGCCGGTCCCGTCTTGCGGGCAGACTAGAACGCGTTCTAGATTGGCCGAATGAGCGAAGCCGGCCTGTGGAACATTGCCCGTGACACCCCCGACGCCGTGGCCGTGGTCGACGTCCACGGCGGTCAGCTGACTTACGGGGAGCTGGCCGCTCGCGCGGACCGCTACGGCCGTGGCCTGCAGGCGATGGGCCTAGAGCCCGGCGACGTGCTGGTGATGGTGCTGCCGAACATCGTCGACACGCTCGCGGTGTACTTCGCCGCCATGCAGACCGGGCTCTACATCGTGGCCATCAACTGGCACCTGACCGGTCCGGAGATCGGCTACATCCTCTCCGACAGTGGCGCGAAAGTTGTTGTCGCCCACGAGCGGTTCGCCGAGGCATCCAGGATCGCCGCGGACGAGGCCGGCCTGCCCGCCGAGGGACGCTTCGCCGTCGGCGACATCGAGGGGTTCGCCCCGCTGGCCACGCTGGGCGCCGACGAGCCGGCGACCCGGCCCGACGTGCGCACCATGGGCGCCGCGATGCTCTACACCTCCGGCACTACCGGCAAGCCCAAGGGCGTCAAACGTCCGCTGACCGGCGCCGACCCCGACGCGGTTCCGGTTGCCTCGGCCGGCTTCTTCGCGCTCTATGACCTGTTGCCGTTCGACAACCACGTGCACATCTGTGGCTCGCCGCTGTATCACACTGCGGTGCTGAACTTCTCGTCGATCTCCATCCAGCTCGGCCACAAGGTGGTGCTGATGGACAAGTGGGATCCCGAAGAGATGCTGGCGCTGATCGCCGAGCACAAGGTCACCCACAGCCACATGGTGCCCACCCAATTCCGTCGGCTGTTGGCGCTGCCCGCCGAGGTGCGCGAGCGCTACGACATGTCCTCGCTGCGCAACATGATCCACGGCGCGGCGCCGTGCCCGCCGGAGGTCAAGCGCCAGATGCTGGACTGGTGGGGCCCGGTGATCACCGAGTACTACGCCGCCACCGAGGGCGGCGGCACCAAGATCAGCGGTGCCGAGTGGCTGACGCACCCGGGCTCGGTGGGCAAGGCCTGGCCGTATTCGGTGGTCAAGGTGCTCGACGACGAAGGCAACGAGCTGCCGGCCGGCGAGGTCGGCACCGTCTACATGCAGATGGGCGGCTCCACCTTCGCCTACCACAACGACCAGAAGAAGACCGAGGAGAACCGTGCCGGTGACCTGTTCACCGTCGGTGACGTCGGCTACCTCGATGAGGACGGCTACCTGTATCTGCAGGACCGCAAGACCAACATGATCATCTCCGGCGGGGTCAACGTCTACCCGGCCGAGATCGAGAACGAGCTGATCATCCACCCGAAGGTGCTCGACGTCGCGGTGTTCGGGGTGCCCGACGAGGAATGGGGTGAGGCGATCAAGGCCGTCGTCCAGCCGGCCGAGGGTGTGACCGGAGATGACGCGCTGACCGCCGAGCTGATGGAGTACGCGGCGGCACGGCTGGCGAAGTTCAAGCTGCCCAAGTCAATTGACTACATCGCAGAGATGCCGCGTGACCCCAACGGCAAGCTGTACAAGCGCAAGCTGCGCGACCCGTACTGGGAGGGGCGGGACGCCAAGATCTAGGGGTGGTGGTCCGTGCGCGAAACTACCTGGGCGGACCCCAGTACTTCAGTGCGTTTGCTTCCTCAAGCGCCGTTAGTGCCTTGCATGACTGCGCTGCCGATGAGTCGACAAACAGATCCTCGATGCGCTGCGCATTATCGCGAATCCACGCTACCGACTCTGCCGGCGAGACCACGTTTGTCTCGTCGTAGCCATCGAGATACTGTCGGACGATAGGTACCCGGAACCAGTTGTCAGGTGAGATCGACTTGGTCGGCGCGACATCGAAGAGGATTTGGCCTCGGTCGTTGGCGATCTGCCAGCTCAGTATCGGTCCCGTGACTGTGAGCGAGGCGTTGATGGTGTCCGAACCTGAGGTCCTGGAATTAGTGATTCGATAATCGGGATTCAGGTAGATAAAATCGAGGTACCGCAGGTAGAACTCCAACAGTATCTTCATCTATGTCCGCAGCCCTTCTCTGGCCATGTTGATGATCTGGTCTACTGATTTCAACATGAAATGACTGAAGATAGTGGAATCAGTTTCGGACAGGATTGCCGACCCAGCGGATGACGTGGTTTCGATCCGCCATGGAATGTTAGCCGGCCCCACGCTGACGTCACTGCTATAACCCTGCTTGAATAGTTGCGGGCCGGACAACGGCAAGCTCAGGACCATGCGCATGAAAGACCCCCATCTCCAGAGGAGATACTTCTCGGTCAAGGCGAAGTTGGATAACCGCGCGGTGTCGTTGTAGCGCTTACGACGGTCGTCGGTCTCGTCGATAAACCACCAATCGCCATCTTGTCGTAGGTGAAAAGATTGTGCATCGGAGGCAAAGCTGATTTCACAATCGGGACAGTCAGTATTGACGGACGCCGATATGTGGGATAAGTCGTTCCATTCGACCCAAGTGGAGGACAATAACGAGAAATTATGCATCAGTTTCGAACCACTTTCAGATAGCCTCGCTGTATCAGTATTTCGATGCTTGCGCGTTCGCCAGGTGGTGCGATGATCCGATACTGAGTACCTCCACCCGGTTGATGGAACCACGGGGCTGCCCGAGATTGTTCAATCTGCCAGCCGGGCGGGAGCATGGTTGGGTCGTCTACTGCATACCGGAAATATGGGCCGGAAGCACTTTCGTGGAAGAGACAGGTGGGCGAACGGCGTGCCCTCTGGCGCCAAGTAGCTGCCGCTAGGAGGTCCGAAGCGCCCGAGTTCGGTGCCGGCGGCTAAGTCCGCATGCGGGATGACAGTGCCTGGTATCGCGTACGGCTTGCTGGCCAGGTTGTCATTGGGATAGATCAGGTGGCCGGCGGAGTCGGTGAATTGTGGTCCCGGTTCGATGGGGTGGTAGCCCTCGAACAAGGGTGAATCAGCTGGTAATGGATGTCCCGCGGCCGCTGGGGCCGGCACGTGTGGCCCGCTGGGTGGGACGTGTTCGTGCGTAAGCACCGCTGGGCCTTGATCGGCGGTCGTTATCGGTGGAATGTGGTCGCCACCGGTGGTGACCGGAGCGTGCGCACCCGAGTGGTGGATGGCGAGATCGTCGGCGGCGGCCTGCGCGCGGATTTCGGCCTGGGTGATCGCGCGCGGCAGCGCGTTGTCGGCGCTCAGGCCGGCAGCGGTACCGCCGCTGGTTTCGAGGGCGTCGCGGGCGAGCAGGGACCGCATACCTTGCCAGCCGGCTTCGACGCCGGCCTTACCGGCGGTGACCGCCGGCCCGGCGCCCACCGCGGTGAAGATGACGTTCTGCAGCAGCGCGTCATCGGGGGTGACGCGGCCCGGGTCGAGGAACCGGGAGCCGGCCAGCTTGCCGTCCTGATAGCTGAAGTAGGCGCCACTGCCGGCGCCGGCGCCCTGGTCGTAGATCTCGCCGGTGCCGTTTTTCAGGGTGCCGGTCACCACCATCTTTTGGCTCGCGAGGGTGTAGGCGAATGACACGGCGCCGTCGGGACCCAGGTGCACCGAGGCGGGATCGATGGTCGAGTAGTCGGGGATCTTGCCCAGGTCATCGAGGGCATCGGCGAGGTTCTTCTTCAATGCCGGCAGCCGCGTCATCGCCTCCTGGGCCGCGTCGCTGCCGGCACCCTGCTGGTAAGCCTTGGCCGTGGCGTCGTCGAGGGCTTTTTGGGCGGCCCGGACCCGTGCCATGGCATCGAGCACCGCTTGGTCGTTGGCGCGCAACAGCTCCTCGAACGCGGACTGGTCGCCCGGCGCGCTCGGGGCGGGACTGAGAGGGCCACCCAAGGGTGCCCGGTCGTAGCCGTGGGAGAGCAGCTTGGTTGTCGAAACCTGAAGTATTCCGGCGTAGTCGTCGCGGAGCTTTTCGATCTGATGCAAGATGCCGGCGGTGTCGTCGATGGCCACCTGTTCCAATTCGGCGGTGTCGAGGTGGGCTTCCCGGTACATGCCGATGCGGTTGTCGATGTCTTGCAGCTGGATCTCGAGCGCGTTGATCGTCGCGGCCGCGGACTTCTGGGCCTGGGCCAGCGCGGCGGCGATCATTTCCAGGTCGGTGCCGATAGCCGTGAGCTGGGTTTGCTGCAGGTGCAAGGTGTCGGTGGCGCGTTGCACTTCCGCCGAGTCGTTGATCGGGTGCTCGCCGTTCTCTCGGTTCCAGGCCGCCTGGAAGCGTTGGCGGGCTTGGGTGAACGCCGCGCTGGACGCGGCGGTACACGCGCCGGCGTTGTGGAAGGCCTGCGCGAGTTCGTCGACAGCGGCCGGGTTACCGCTTTGCAGGGTGTTGTTGGTCTGCCACGGGTCGCCGCCCGCGGCATCGATGAGCAGCGGCAGGCTTATGTAGCGGAGTTGCACCGCACTGCACGAAGTTCGGCCGCGTTGTGCTGATCCATACCGATAAATGCCCGCCGGGCATGGTGTGCCTTGTCCGCGACATCGGCCAAGACGCGGCGTTGATTGTTGAGGGTTGTGACGTGGTCGCTATGGCGGGTCGAGATCGCCTGGTGGAAGGCGTCGGCGGCGCCGAAACTGCCGAAGATTCCCGCCGCCGCCGCAGTCTGATCCAACGACTCCGCGCCCGCCTGGGCGTGGTCCGCGGCGCTGTGAGAATGGGTTGCCCCGTCCTTCAGCATCGCCGGATCGACGAACATCGTGACTCCTCTACTGCGTCAGCTGTGAATCAACGTTGACAGCCGGTCGTGCGGGCGTCAATTCACCGAGGAGAATGGCCGAAGTTCGTGGAGCGTTAGCTGCCGATCACCTGCGCGTCGCCGAAGGTCATCTCGACCCGGCCCACGGTCGACGACATCATCGGTCGCTTGGGCAGGCCCAGCGCGGCCAGCTCGCGGGCATAAGGGTGGGTGCCCAGCCGCAGCGTGGCACCGCCGAGCGACCCGCGCACTTTCGAAATCCGCATCTCCCAAGGCACTTGGCGGGTGACCCCGTCGAGGTGGCTGAATGCTTGCAGCACCCGGGGCTTGGACGTGAACAGCCCCGGAACCGGCAGCCCGCGACCGAATTCCATGGTGGCGATGTGCTGGCCGTCAGCGGCGACATCGAAACCCAACTGCCGGCCGTCGCGAACGGTGAAGTCCGCCATGATCTTCGGGAATCCCCAGATGGTGCGTCCGGCCTCGAGGGTGAACTCTTGGTCGACCGGCAGGTGGTGGATGAATGCGCCGGCCGAGCCCAATGCCCGCCAGCCGCTGGCCTCGGAGCCCGGTGGGTTGACCATCACCGCGGTCCCGAACTCCAGGTACTTACCCAGGTCGCCGTCGATGTAGCGGGCCAACATCAGGTTGACTACGGCGCGTCCCGGCTGCTGCTGGAAGACCTGCAGGCCGCTGTAGTCGATCATCGCCTGCGCGGCGTCCGCGGGCACCGAAAACATTGCGGAATGCACATCCGCATGACGGATGCGGACCGGCATGGTAAGCACAGTGCCAGCGATGGTGTGCTGTGAAAGAGCCATGGCTCCCACTGTAATCCGGGGAGGACGTCAATGACCGAGGTAATGGCCGATGCGAAGCCGGCCACCAAGCCGGACGTCGATCTGACCGACGGCACGTTCTACGCTGACGGGGGTGCTCGTGGCGCCTACGGCTGGATGCGGGCCAACGAGCCGGTGTTCCGGGACCGCAACGGACTGGCCGCGGCGTCGACCTATCAAGCGGTGATCGACGCCGAACGCACGCCCGAGGTGTTCTCCAACGCCGGCGGCATCCGTCCTGATCAACCGGGCTTCCCGTACATGATCGACATGGACGACCCCGCGCACCTGTTGCGCCGCAAGCTGGTCAACGCCGGTTTCACCCGCAAACGCGTGCATGCCCAGCTGCCGTCCATCGAGACGTTGTGCGACACCCTCATCGACGCGGTATGCGAACGCGGCGAATGCGACTTCGTCCGCGACATCGCCGCCCCGCTTCCGATGGCCGTGATCGGTGACATGCTTGGGGTACTGCCCGAAGAACGATCGATGCTGCTGCGGTGGTCAGACGACCTGGTGGCTGGGCTGAGTTCACACCTGGATCCGGAATCGGCGACGGCTCAGGCGGTCATGGCGGCGTTCGCCGGCTGGACCGAGTTCACCAGGAACACCATCACGAAACGTCGGGCCGAGCCCACCGACGACCTGTTCTCCGTGCTGGTCAACGCCGAGGTGGACGGCGCACAGATGACCGACGACGAGATCATCTTCGAGACGCTGTTGATCCTGATCGGCGGTGACGAGACCACCCGGCACACCCTGTCCGGTGGCACGGCGCAGCTACTGCGCCACCTCGATCAGTGGGAGTTGCTGCAGCGCGAACCCGATCGGTTGCCGGTGGCGATCGAGGAGATGCTGCGGTGGACCTCGCCGGTGAAGAACATGTGCCGCACCTTGACCCGCGACACCGAGTTCCACGGCACGCAGCTGCGCGAGGGCGAGAAGATGCTGCTGCTGTTCGAGTCGGCCAACTTCGACGAGTCGGTGTTCGACGAGCCGGAACGCTTCGACGTCACCCGCGACCCCAACAGTCACGTGGCATTCGGCTTCGGCACGCACTTCTGCCTGGGCAATCAGCTGGCCCGGCTGGAATTGCGGCTGATGACACAGCGGATCCTGCAGCGGCTGCCGGATCTGCGGCTGGCGTCCGGTGACGCGTTGCCGCTGCGCCCGGCGAACTTCGTCAGTGGCCTGGAATCGATGCCAGTGGTGTTCACCCCGAGCAAACCGGTGCTGGCGTAGTCGTCTTCGCCGAGCGTGCAATCAGGCCGGATATTTCGCGGAAATCTCGAGCTCAGTACACGTTCGGCGAGTCCAGGCATCGCTGACTCGGCCGATGATCCCGGCTTCGGTGTCTTCGACGGTGATCCGGATATCGATCCAACCGAGTTGGGTCATGGTTTCGTGGCGCCTGATGCCCTTGTTGAATGCCGCGCGAGTGATCCGGTGGTGCTCACCTTCGTAATCGACAGCGACTTTGATGTCCTCCCAACCCATGTCCGCGACGGCAGCAAGCTGGCCGTACTCGTCGTAGACCGGAATCTGGGTTTGCGGCGGGGGAAATCCCGCCCGAATCAGCAAGAGTCGCAACCAGGTTTCGCGGGGTGACTCGGCGCCGGCGTCGACGAGTTCCAGCGCCATCCGTGCACGGCGAATCCCTCGGCGGCCCCGGTAGCGCTCGGCCAATACCTGGACATCGGCCATCGTAAGGCGGGTCGCGCGGGCCAGTGCGTCGATGGCCGCGACGGCCCGCCCGAACGGATAGCGGCAGGCGAGGTCTAAGGCGGTGCGGGCCGGCGTGGTGGCAGGCAAGCCCCCGATCAGCTGCACTTCATCAGCCTGTACTCGGTCCGACCAGCTCCGGACACCCCGGGGCGGGCGCCGGCAGTCGTAGAGCAACTCGGCTGGGGCGCGATCGTCAACCCAGCTGGCACCATGCAGCGCGGCAGCGGATTGGCCGGCGATCACCCCGCGCCGTCGTGACCACAGCCATGCGGCGCGTGCCCGCGATATGGCGGTGAGCTCCGGTCCGGCCGGGACGTACACGTCCGGATGGATCGCGGTGAATCGGCTCCGCAAGGCGTACGGCGTCAGCCGCCCGGTCCGCACGGCTTCGCTGCCCAGGAACGGTGCCACCATGGCGGGAGTCTGCCAACGACCACCGACACGAACGCCGAACGTGCACTGGTTGCGAAAATCCGGCCGGATCTTCGCAGTGGTTACACGTTCGGCGGGGAGGGGAGGGGTGCCCGCAGCGACTCCACGATCGCCTCGACCGGGGACCGCCACGCCAGCCCCAGATCGGCCAGCGTGGCCGAGTCGTCGGTCGGGGTGGCCGAGGTCAGCAGCCAGGCCGCCTCGTAGCTCAGCGACTCGGGCAGCGGCAGCAGCTTGCTGGCCAGGTCGCTGACCCTTCCGATGCCCTTGAAGAGGCTGGGGGCCACCGGGATTCGGCGCACTGGCCGGCCCAAGCCCTGCTCCACCGCGGCGATCATCTCGTCGAAGCTGACCATGATCCCGCCGCACAGATAGCGGTGCGGACCGCGGCCGGGACGCATCAGCGCCTCGTGCACCAGGCCGATGTCGCGGACGTCGACCATCGCCATGCCGCCGCGCACCACCGGCGCCACCCGGTACTTCACGATCGGTGCCCAGCCTCGCTCGGTGACCCCGGGCGCGGTGTGAAACGCCGGTCCGACGACGCTGGAGGGGTAGGTGACCACGACCGGAGCGCCCTCGTCCTGCAGTCGGCGGGCCACCCGCTCGCCGTAGGCCTTGGTACGGGCATACGCACTGCGCCCGGGCACGCTGGGCGAGTCCGGGCCGATGATCCCGTTCGGCGGCGGAAAGAGCGCGCTGTAGGAACTGACCGACACCACCGGGTCCAGACCGGCGGCCACGGCGCGGGTCAGGATCGCTTCGGTGGCGTAGGCGTTGATGTCCCACATCAACTTTTCCTGACGGTCGTTGGTGCCGACTACCCCGGCGGCATGCAGCACCGAGTCGCAGCCATCCAACAGCGCAGCCACCACCGCGGTGTCGCGAATGTCGCCGTCGAGCACCTCCAGCGTGCCCAGTTCGCGCAGTCGGGGAATGACCGGCTCGTCACCGCAGCCCGGGGCGACCAGCAGCCGCACCGAGTGTCCGGCTTCCAGCAGTGTCTTGACGGTGTGGGCGCCGAGGTAGCCGGTGCCGCCGGTGACTGCGACCCGCATCAGCGGTTCTTGAACTCGGGCTTGCGCTTCTCGGCGAACGCCCGCGGTCCTTCCTTGGCGTCCTCGCTCAAGAAAACCTTGATGCCGATCTTGGTGTCGATCTTGAAGGCCTCGTTCTCGTGCAGGCCTTCGGTCTCGTGGATGGTGCGCAGCATTGCCTGCACCGCCAGCGGGCCGTTGTTGTTGATCTGCTCGGCGATCTCCAGCGCCTTGTCCAGCGCGGAACCGTCCGGCACCACATGGCCGATCAGACCCATCTCCAGCGCCTCGGCGGCGGTGATGTGGCGACCGGTGAACAGCAGGTCACAGGCCATGGTGTAGGGGATCTGGCGGACCAGCCGCACCGCGGAGCCGCCCATCGGGTACAGGCTCCACTTGGCCTCGGAGATGCCGAACTTGGCGCTCTCGCCGGCGATGCGGATGTCGGTGCCCTGCAGGATCTCGGTACCCCCGGCGATGGCCGGGCCTTCCACCGCTGCGATCAACGGCTTCGTCAGCCGGCGACCCTTGAGCAAGCCGTCGATTCGTGACGGGTCGTAGCTGCCGTCTTTGAACGAGTCGCCCGGCGCCTTCTTGTTGGCCGCCTTGAGGTCCATGCCCGCGCAGAAATAGCCACCGGCGCCGGTCAGGATGCACGAGCGGATGTCGTCGTCGTTGTCGACGCGGTCCCAGGCCTCGACCATGATCGCGAGCATTTCGCCGGAGAGAGCGTTGCGGGACTCCGGCCGGTTCAAGGTGACGATCAGGGTGTGTCCGCGCTGCTCAACGAGGGCGTGGGGCTGTTCTGACGACTCGCTCACCGGCGTCCGCCTTTCCGGGTTGGAACCTCGACTTGAAATCGAAATGTAACACGTTCTAGTTTGTGTGTTGTGGCTCTCAACATCGCCGACTTAGCCGAACACGCCATCGACGCCGTCCCGGATCGGGTTGCCCTGATCTGTGGGTCTGATCAGCTTACCTACGGGCAGCTGGAGGAGAAGGCCAACCGGCTGGCTCACTACCTCATCAGCCAGGGCGTCAAGAAGGACGACAAGGTCGGCCTGTACTGCCGAAATCGCAACGAGATCGTCGTCGCGATGCTCGGCATCATCAAGGCCGGCGCCATCCTGGTCAACGTCAACTTCCGCTACGTCGAGGGCGAACTGCGCTACCTCTTCGACAACTCGGACATGGTTGCGCTGGTGCACGAGCGTCAGTACGCCGACCGGGTCGCCAACGTGCTGCCCGACACCCCGAACGTCAAGACCATCCTGGTGGTCGAAGACGGCTCCGACCTGGACTACCAGCGCTACGGGGGCGTGGAGTTCGAGGCCGCGCTGGCGCAGAGTTCGCCGGAGCGCGATTTCGGACCGCGCAGCGCCGACGACATCTACCTGCTCTACACCGGCGGCACCACCGGTTTCCCCAAGGGCGTGATGTGGCGCCACGAGGACATCTACCGGGTGCTGTTCGGCGGCACCGACTTCGCCACCGGCGAGCCGATCGCCGACGAGTACGACCTGGCCAAGCAGGCCGTCGCCAACCCGCCGATGGTCCGCCACCCGATCCCGCCGATGATCCACGGTGCCACCCAGTCGGCGACCTGGATGTCGTTGTTCAGCGGTCAGACCGTGGTCCTGGCGCCGGAATTCGACGCCGATCAGGTATGGCGCACCATCCACGACCACAAGGTCAACCTGTTGTTCTTCACCGGTGACGCGATGGCGCGCCCGCTGCTGGACGCGCTGTTGGCCCACCAGGACGCCGGCAACGAGTACGACTTGTCGTCGCTGTTCCTGCTGGCGTCCACCGCGGCGCTGTTCAGCCCGAGCATCAAGGAACGCCTGCTGGAGTTGCTGCCCAACCGGATCATCACCGACTCCATCGGATCCTCGGAGACCGGTTTCGGCGGCACCAGCATTGTCGCCAAGGGCGAAGCGCACACCGGCGGGCCGCGGGTCACCATCGACAAGACCACCGTGGTGCTCGACGACGACGGCAATGAGGTTCAGCCCGGCTCGGGCGTGCGGGGCATCATCGCCAAGCGCGGCCATATCCCGGTCGGCTACTACAAGGACGAGAAGAAGACCGCCGAGACGTTCCGCACCATCAACGGCGTGCGGTACGCGATCCCCGGCGACTTCGCACAGGTTGAGGCCGACGGCAGCGTGACCATGCTGGGCCGTGGCTCGGTGTCGATCAACTCCGGTGGGGAGAAGATCTATCCCGAGGAGGTCGAGGCCGCCCTCAAGACTCACCCGGACGTCTTCGACGCGCTGGTGGTCGGGGTGCCCGACGCCCGCTACGGACAGCATGTGGCGGCGGTGGTGCAGGCGCGCGGAGATGCCCGGCCTTCGCTGGAGGAGATCAACGCCTGCGCGCGTACCGAGATCGCCGGCTACAAGGTCCCCCGCAGCCTGTGGTTCGTCGACGAGGTCAAGCGTTCCCCGGCTGGCAAGCCCGACTATCGCTGGGCCAAGGAGCAGACCGAGGCCCGTCCCGCCGACGAGGTGCACGCCAAGCATGTGGCGGCCGGAAGCTGATTTCGCCGAATTTTTTGACGGTGAGCCGCTCCCGGTGAACCGGTGTCCGGGCTAGTCTCTGTCGATGCAGCGACTTTCGGGCGTCGACGCGGCGTTTTGGTCTGCCGAAACGGCGGGCTGGCACATGCACATCGGTGGGTTGGCGATCTGCGACACCACCAATGCGCCGAACTACAGCTTTGAGCGGGTTCGCCAGCTTCTGATCGAGCGATTACCGCAACTGCCGCAGCTGCGCTGGCGGGTCAGTCCTTCGCCAATGGGACTGGACCGACCGTGGTTCGTCGAAGACGAGCATCTCGACATCGACTTCCACCTGCGGCGCATCGGCGTTCCCGCTCCCGGCGGGCGGCGCGAGGTCGAGGAGCTCGTGGGCCGGCTGATGTCTTACAAGCTGGACCGCTCCCGCCCGCTGTGGGAGATGTGGGTGATCGAAGGGGTCAGCGGCGGCCGGGTCGCGACGCTGACCAAGATGCATCACGCGATCGTCGACGGTGTCTCGGGCGCAGGACTGTTCGAGATCATGCTGGACATCACGCCCGAGCCACGGCCGCCACTGCCGGAGACGATCGGGTCCTCGAATGGTTCCACGATGCCCAGCTACGAGCGCCGGGTCGTCGAGGAATTGGTCAACGTCGCGGTCAAGACGCCGTACCGCATCGGCCGACTGCTGCAGCAGACCGTTCGTCAGCAGATTGCCACCGTGGGACTGGGACTTCCCCGCAAACCACCGCGCTACTTTGACGCCCCGGTGACCCGGTTCAACGCCAGCGTCTCGCCGCACCGGCGAATCAGCGCCGCCCGGGTCGAGCTGGCCCGGATCAAGGCGGTCAAGGACGCCTACGGGGTGAAGCTCAATGACGTCGTGCTCGCCATGGTCGCCGGCGCAGTTCGGCAGTATCTGGGCGAGCGCGGGGAGTTGCCGGACAAGCCACTCGTCGCCCAGATCCCGGTATCGACCCGCACCGAGGAGAGCCAGGGCGAGGTCGGCAACAAGGTCAGTTCGATGACGGTGTCGATGGGGACCGACATCGAGGGAGCCGCCCAGCGGCTCAAGACGATTCACGCCAGCACCCAGAGTGCCAAGCAGATGGCCAAGGCGTTGTCGGCGCACCAGATCATGGGACTGACGGACACCACCCCGCCTGGGCTGCTGCAGCTGGCCGCCCGTGCCTACACCGCGACCGGGCTGTCGAATCGGCTGGCCCCGATCAACCTCGTGGTCTCCAACGTGCCGGGCCCGCCGATTCCGATCTACATGGCCGGGGCGGAACTGGAGTCACTGGTGCCGCTCGGCCCGCCGGTCATGGACGTGGCGCTGAACATCACCTGCTTCTCCTACCGCGACCACCTCGACTTCGGTTTCGTGACCACGCCGGAGATTGCCGAGGACATCCACAAGATGGCCGATGCGATCGAGCCGGCGTTGGCGGAGTTGGAGCGCGATATCGATCGGGGGAAGAACCGCACCGGCCGGCGTTGAGCGCTACCGGCCCGGTAGCGCCTGCACCGCGCGGATCATCGGGGTCAGCAGCTTCTGCCACACCGGAGCCGAGATCCCCAGCGGCGGGTCCAGGTTCAGCACCCGGGCGGTGGAGACCGTCTGCGACTCGGTGTACTTCAGGATGCCATCGGCGCCGTGGCGACGACCCACCCCGGAGGCCTTCATGCCGCCCATCGGCGCGGCGGTGCTGCCGAAGGCCAGCGCGTAGCCTTCGTCGACGTTGACGGTGCCGGACTTGATGCGCGCGGCGATCGCCTCACCTTGGGCCTTGCTCGCGGCCCACACGCTGGCATTCAGCCCGTATTCGGTGTCGTTGGCCTTCGTGATCGCCTCTTCGACGCTGTCGACGGGGTAGATGGAGACGACCGGGCCGAACGTCTCGTTGCGCCCGCACTCCATCTCGTCGGTGACGTCGGTCAGCACCGTGGGCTCGTAGAACAGCGGACCGATGTCCGGGCGGGCATTTCCGCCGGCGATAACCTTGGCGCCCTTGGCCTTCGCGTCGTCGACGTGGTTGGAGACCGTCTTGATCTGGTCTTCGGAGATCAAGCTGCCCATGTCGGCGGTGAAGTCGTAGCTGCTGGCCAGCTTCATGGCGCGCACCTGCTCGGCGAACTTCGCGGCGAACTCGTCGGCGACGTCGCGCTCGACGTAGATCCGCTCGATCGAGATGCACAACTGCCCGGCGTTGGAGAAGCAGGCGCGGGTGGCGGCCTTGGCGACTTCGGACAGGTTGGCGCCCTTGGTGATGATCATCGGGTTCTTGCCGCCCAGTTCGGCGGAGAAGCCGATCAGCCGGGAGCCGCACTGCTCGGCCAGGGTGCGGCCGGTGGCGCTGGAGCCGGTGAACATCAGGTAGTCGCATTGCTGCACGATCGCGGTGCCGACCACCGAACCCGGGCCGGGCACCACCGCGAACAAGTCGCGCGGCAGGCCGGCCTGATACAGCAGTTCGGCGTGGGCCAGCGTGCAGTACGGGGTCTGACTGTCCGGCTTGACCACCACTGCGTTGCCGGCCAGCAGTGCGGGGATGGCGTCGGAGATCGACAGCGTCATCGGGTAGTTCCACGGCGCGATCACGCCCACCACGCCCTTGGGGTGGTGGTTGATCACGGTCTTGACGATGCCGGGCAGCAGGCCGGGCACTCGCTTGGAGGCCAGCAACTTGGTGGCCTGGCGCGCGTAGTAGCGCGCGTTGAGCATGATGTCGAGGATCTCCTCCTGGGCCGCCGACCGCGCCTTGCCGGTCTCGGCCTGGCAGACGTCCATCAGGAAGTCCCGCTTGGCGATCACCAGATCGCGGTAGCGCTCGATGATCGCGCTGCGCTCCTTGACGCCGCGCGCCGCCCAGGTGCGCTGCGCCGCGCGGGCCTTGGCGAATGCCGCCGTCACGTCCTCGGCGTTGCCGACCGGGATGGTGGTCAGCGGCTTACCGGTGAAGACCTCGTCGATCGTTCGGACCGCGCGGCTCTCCATGTCGGTGATGGCGACACATTGACGCAGCCGGTCGAAGTCTGCGGCGGATGGGGCGGGCATGGGTGATCTCCTACTCGCGGGTAACACGTGGTTAGCCGCCAAACTACCCCGCGCAGCGGCCACCCGGTAGCTCGGCGGCATGGGCACTGAGCCACTGGGTCATCTGGTTGAGCGCCGCAATCCCGGATTCGAAGCTGCCGTCCTTGGGTTCGGCGGCCAGCGCCACCCCGAGGTCGCCGGCCGGCGCATGCACCACGCCGAACTGGCGCACCAGATAGCCCCCGCCCCGACCAGCGCTGGGGGCTGGCAAGCCTCAACGTCCCCAGTAAGGCGGGGTGGGGTCCTGGTCGGGGACCGTGTTGCGCATCAGGCTGACAACGGGTGAGGCAACTGCCATACAGGGCAGGTGGGCGGCGAACACGGCCTGTCGGGCCAGCGGCCACTGGGTCTGACCGAACGCGCTGAATTCGGGCCGCAGCCGTCGCGATTCCACCGCGGTACCGGCGTCGCCGCCCGCCCGCAGGACGGCCTGCACCTGCTGGGCTGCCTGGGGTGCGGGCCCCAATTCCGACCACAGCTTCTCGGCGGCGTCATTGTCGGACGCGGTAACGGCACGCGCCGCCAGGTCTTTGGCGTTCGCGACGTTGGCGTGGATCGCCGCGATAGCCAGGGGAACCTTGATCGACGACCACGCCACTCCGGTCTGCAAGCTGCCCAGCGTGCCCGCTCCGTTCTGGCCGGCCGGGGCGTAGGCGATGCCGATGTTGGCGGGGATGGTGTTGGCCAGCTGCGCGAAGCTGGCCTGCAGCGATTCTGCGGACGCGGGGGAGACCAGGGCCAGAGGTAAGGCCAAAGCGGCGGCCAGGACTGCGACGAGCATGCGGCGGGCAGCAGGCATTGATTCAGTATTGCGCGCCGGGGGTTCGAAACCGTGGTGGCCACACCGCGCGTCCCGCCGCAACCCGAGTGGGCAATTCGTCATTTGCGGCTCATCGAGGGCGGCCATGGTGGTAGGAGTTGCTGATCACCTGGGGTGACGGGGGTGGACGGGGCCGAAAAGATGGAGCGAACAATGCATCGGTTGCGCGTGCTGGGCGGTGTCGGCCGGGTCCTTGCCGTGCTCGGTACGGCGCTGTGCGTCGCGGTCGGATTCGTCGGTCCGGCGGCCGCCGACGGCCCGGTCCGGTTGGGCAGCCGGCTAGGCGATTTCTGTCTGGACGCCCCGAGCGCGAACTATTTCGCCGCGGTGGTGATCAACCCCTGCGATGGTTCGGACTCCCAGCGCTGGTACCTCAATGGCAGGCAGTTGCAGAACGTGGCCTTCCCCGGCGGATGCCTGATTAATCCGGCGGCCAATGCGACCGCAAACCCGGCGGACGAAAGTATGTTCGCGCACCTAGGGCCGTGTGCCGGAATGTGGCCCCAGAACTGGAATATCGACCCCGACGGCCAGGTCAAAAATGACACCGGCTGGTACTGCCTCACTGTCCTGGGCGGTCCGGCACCAGGGACGTGGGTGTCCTCCCGCTACTGCAACGGCGATCCGAGCCAAGGCTGGGATGTCATCTCGTGAAACGAACGGTGTAGCAGTAGCCCCTGCTAACGGGAGATCCGGTACACCGGATCGGCGCACTCGGTGGCTTCGGCGGACAACACCCGCTTGAGCACCTTGAAGGTCTCGGTGCGCGGCAATTCTTCGGCCACCCGCACATACGACGGCCACTGCTTGGGGCCCAGGTCGGGCTGCTCGGCCAGAAACGCGCGGAAGTCGTCGGCGTCGAAAGACGCGCCGCGGGCCAAAACCAGCGCGGCCATCACCTGATCACCTACCGCGGGGTCCGGGATGGGATACACCGCGACCTGGGCGACGGCGTTGTGGCGCAGCAGGATCCGCTCGATCGGTGCGGTACCCAGGTTCTCGCCGTCCACCCGCATCCAGTCGCCCAGCCGGCCGGCGAAGTAGGCGTAGCCGGCCTCGTCACGGTAGGCCAGGTCGCCGGAGTGGTAGATCCCGCCGGCCATTCGCTCCGCCTCGGCCTCGGGATCGCGGTAGTAGCCGCGAAATTGGCCGCGCCCACTGGCATTCACCAACTCGCCGACCACCCCGGGCGGGCACTCTTCGCCGGTCTCGACGTCGATGATGGTGTTCCCGTCGATCAGCGGCCCCAGCGCGCCGGCCGGGGTGTCCGGGGTGCGCCCGATCGCCACCCCGCCCTCGGTGGAGCCGAAGGCGTCGATCACGGTGCAGCCGAACCGAGCCGCGAACCGCTCCAGATCGCGGGGTGCGCCCTCATTGCCGTAAAGAAGTCGCAGCGGGTTGTCGGCGTCGTCGGGCCGCTCCGGGGTGGCCAGCACGTACGACAGCGGTTTGCCCACGTAATTGGCGTAGGTGGCGCCGAAGCGGCGCACGTCGGAAATGAACCCGGAGGCGGAGAACTTGCGGCGCAATGCGACTGACGCACCGGCGGCCACCGCCACCGACCAGCCCGCCATCACCGCGTTGGAGTGAAACAGTGGCATCGACAGGTAGCAGACGTCGGAGGTCCCCAGCCCGAATCGTTGCGAGAGCATCACCCCGGGGAACGCCGCCTTCCACTGCGTGCAGCGCACCGCTTTCGGGTCACCACTGGTGCCCGAGGTGAAGATAAGCATGAACAGCTCGTCCGGGTCGGCCTCCCGGAAGCTCACCGGTGTGTCGTCATACCCGGCCAATTCCGATAGCCACGAGGGTGATTCGACATCGATCATGCCGGGAACCGTGACGTCGGCGGTGTTGTCGGCCAGTACCAGCTGGCAGTCCGCGTGAGCCACGTCCCGCTCCAGGGCCGCGCCCCGGCGGGTGGGGTTCAAGCCCACCGGGACGATGCCGGTCAGGGCCGCCGCCACCAGCATCGTGGAGAAGAACGGCGTATTTCCCAGCAGCACACCGACATGTGGTGGTTTGTCCGGATCGAGGCGGGCCCGCAGTGCGGCACCGAGCCGGGCGCCCGCAGCGATGTGGTCTCGCCAGCTGACGAAGGTGTCCTCGTAGAAGACACCGCGGTCGTCCACCTCGGCGACCTGCGCCAGCAGTGCTGTGACGGTGGACTGTTGGTCGATCTGGGCGGGTGCTGACATGGTGATCAGATTAGTGATGCAATAGAGCGGTGACTGATTCGCAGGCTTTCGACGCCATAGCAGCCCTGAAAAATATTGCTGACATCGACGAGATCAAGCAGGTCAAGTACCGCTACTTGCGGGCATTGGACACCAAGCACTGGGACGACTTCGCAGCCACGCTGGCCGAGGACGTCACCGCGGCCTACGGCCAGTCGATGGGCACCAACCACACGTTCGCCGACCGTGACTCGCTGGTGGAGTTCATGCGGAACTCGCTTCCCGGCAACGTCATCACTGAGCACCGGGTCAACCATCCCGAGATCACTCTCACCGGCCCGGACACCGCCACCGGCATCTGGTACCTGCAGGACCGGGTGATCGTTCCCGACGTCAACCTGATGCTGATCGGGGCAGGTTTCTATCACGACACCTACCGCCGTACCGCCGACGGCTGGAAGCTCAGCCACACCGGATATGACCGGACGTATGACGCGACCGTGGCCCTGACGGACCTGCCCGGGTTCAAGGTGACGTTCGGGGATGCGCTGAACCGCTGAGCGGTCCGGCTTAACCGCCATGGCGGCGACCCGCGGCGCGTGACTTCGTCGCGCTGCGATCGCCGCTACGCCGGCGTTTCGGCCAGTTCGCGGCCGATCGCCAGCAACTGTCCGGTAGCGCCGCCAAGTGCGAACTCGGTCTGCTTGGCGGCCAGGAAGTAGCGGTGGATCGGGTGGTCGATGTCGATACCGACTCCGCCGTGGATGTGAACGATGCTGTGCGCCACCCGGTGGCCGGCCTCGGCCGCCCAGAATGCGGCGGTGGCCACCTGGGTGGTCGCCGGCAGACCTTCACTGACCCGCCACGCCGCCTGGGTCAGCGTCAGACGCAGGCCCTTGACGTCGATGTAGCCGTCGGCCAGCCGCTGCGACACCGCCTGGAAGCTGCCGATCGGCTTGTCGAACTGCTCACGCTCGCGGGCGTATTCGGCGGTCATGGCCAGTCCGCGCTCCAGCACCCCCAGCTGGTAGGCGCTGCGGCCCAGGGCCGCCACGCTGACCAGGTGGTCGAGCACGTCGGCGCCACCGACCAGTCGGCCGGCCTCCACCTCGACCCCGGAGAGCTCCAGGTGGCCCACGCTGCCCCGTCCGGTGGTGGCCAGCGAGGTCACCGTCACGCCGGGGTCGGAAGCCGCGATCAGGAACACCGCTGCGCCCGAATCGGTTTCGGCAGCCACCAGGAACGCGTCGGCGACCGAAGCGAAACCGACCTGGGTACGAGTACCGGTGAGACGGAAGCCTTCACCAGCGGCGGCCGCCCGAACCGGGCCTTCGCCCATCTCGCCGTCGAGGGCGATGGTGAGGATCTTCTCGCCGGCCGCGGCCGGGGCACCCCAGGCCTGCTGCAGCTCGGCCGAGCCGAACTTGGCCAGCGTCTCGGCGGCCAGTACCACCGACTCCAGGTAGGGCACCGCGGCCAGCTGACGGCCGAGTGCGGTCAGAATCGCCGTCTGCTCCAGCACGCCGAACCCGCCGCCGCCCAGCGACTCGCTCGCCGCGCTGGACACGACGTCGGCGTCGATCAGCTTGCGCCACAGCTCGGTATCGAAGCGCTGCTCCAACGCGTCGAGCTCACGCTGGCGCTCCGGCGTGCACACCGCGTCCACGATGGTGCCGACCAGACCCGAAAGGTCGTCAGATGCTTCGGTAGTGGTGAAGTCCATGAGTACTTGCCTCCAAAGTCTTGGGTATGTGGGTCAGCGGTTCCGGGGCAGGCCCAGCGCGACCATGCCGATGATGTCGCGCTGCACCTCGTTGGTGCCGCCGCCGAAGGTCAGGATCAGGCAGGCCCGGTGCATCCGCTCCACCCGACCGCGCAGCAGCGCGCCGGGGGAGTCCTGGCGCACCGTGGCGGCGGTGCCGAGCACCTCCATCAGCAGCCGGTAGGCCTCGGTGGCCAGCTCGGTGCCGAACACCTTCGCCGCCGAGGCGTCCGCCGGCGACGGGGCGGCCTTGTCCGCGGAGGCCAGCTCCCAGTTGATCAGCTTGAGCACTTCGGCCTTGGCCAGCACCCGGGCCAGGTTGAGCTGCACCCACTGCGAGTCGATGATGCGGTTGCCGTGGGCGTCTTTGGTGTTCTGTGCCCACTCGCGGACCTCTTCGAGCGCCAGGAAGATCGGCTGCGCCGAGACCAGGGCAACGCGCTCGTGGTTGAGCTGGTTGGTCACCAGCTTCCAGCCCGCGTGCTCCTCGCCGACCAGGTTGGTCACCGGCACCCGCACATCTTGGTAGTAGGTAGCACTGGTGTCCGGACCGGCCATGGTGTGGACCGGGGTCCAGGAGAAGCCCTCGGCGGTGGTCGGCACGATCAGCATCGAGATCCCGCGGTGCTTCTTGGCCTCCGGGTTGGTCCGGGCCGCCAGCCACACGTAGTCGGCGTAGGCGATCAGTGACGTCCACATCTTCTGGCCGTTGATCACGTAGTCGTCGCCGTCACGCACCGCGGTGGTACGCAGCGAGGCCAGGTCGGTGCCGGCGCCCGGCTCCGAGTAGCCGATCGCGAAGTGCAGCTCGCCGGCGGCGATCTTGGGCAGGAAGAACTTCTTCTGCTCTTCGGTGCCGAACGCCATGATCGTCGGCGCGACGCTGTTGATGGTCAGGAACGGCACCGGGGCGCCGGCGATCGCGGCCTCGTCGGTGAAGATCAGCTGTTCCATCGGCGAACGCGCCTGGCCGCCGTACTCCTTCGGCCAGCTCAAGGTCAGCCAACCGTCCTGCCCCATCTGGGCCACGGTCTCCCGGTAGACGTTGCCGGTGCCGTACTCGCCCTGGGTCGAGCTGAGGGCCTCGCGACGCTCCGGCGTCATCAGCGTGGTGAAGTAGGACCTCAGTTCGCTGCGCAGCTCTTCTTGGGCCGGCGTGTAGCTGATCTGCATCGGGGGAGTCCTTCGCTGGTGATCGGTGTCACGATAAGATTCTGGTTCGACAGCCCGTTGTAACACGTTCTAGTCCCGGGGTCCAACGGCCCTAGCGGCTCGTGTGGGGAAGCTGTCGGATCGTATGGTGACACTAGTGGACGACGACGGCCGGAAACGCTCGGTCGGCGCAGGGCTTTTACAGGAGAATGTCATGCGAGTTGAGGTAGATCTGGATCGTTGCGAGGGCAACGCGATTTGCGTCGGAATCGACCCCGACCTGTTCGATCTGAACGATGACGAGCAGGCAGAGGTCAAGCTCGCCCCCGTCCCGGCCGACCGGGAAGCCCACGCCGAGCAGGCCATCGCCGAGTGCCCGCGGGCCGCGCTGCGCCGCGTCGACGACTAGCCTCCCACGGGCAACGACTAGAGGTATTCATAACCGCCGGTGACGACGAGTACGCCGGTGACGCGTAAGGAGCGGCGTAAATGACTGACAACACGATCGACCTGACCGGAAAGGTCGCAGTGGTGACCGGCGCGGCCGCCGGCCTGGGCCGAGCAGAGGCGATCGGGTTGGCCCGCTCCGGGGCGACGGTGGTCGTCAACGACATCGCGCCGGCGCTGGAGTCCTCCGACGTCATCGACGAGATCGCCGCGGCCGGCGGTAAGGGTGTCGCCGTGGCCGGCGACATCAGTCAGCGGTCCACCGCCGACGAGCTCGTCAGCACCGCCGACGGCCTGGGCGGGCTGAACATCGTCGTCAACAACGCCGGGATCACCCGCGACCGGATGTTGTTCAACATGTCCGACGACGACTTCGACGCCGTGATCGCAGTCCACCTCCGTGGACATTTCCTGTTGACCCGCAATGCGGCGGCGTACTGGCGGCAGAAGGCTAAGGACGCCGAAACGGGCACGGTTTACGGCCGCATCATCAACACCTCTTCGGAGGCTGGCCTGATGGGACCGGTCGGACAGGCCAACTATGGAGCGGCCAAGGCGGGCATCACCGCGCTGACGCTGTCGGCCAGCCGGGCGCTGAGCCGCTACGGCGTGTCTGCCAACGCGATCTGCCCGCGGGCCCGTACCGCGATGACCGCCGATGTGTTCGGTGAGGCCAAGGTAGGCGAAGGCGAGATCGACCCGCTGTCGCCCGAGCACGTGGTGACGTTGGTCCGGTTCCTGGCATCCCCGGCCTCGGCTGCGGTCAGCGGTCAGGTTTTCGTGGTCTACGGACCTGAGGTAACCCTGATGGCCGCGCCGACGGTGGAACGTAAGTTCAGCGCCGATGGGCAGGCTTGGGACCCGGCCGGGCTGTCGGACACGCTGGCGAATTACTTCGCCGGCCGGGACCCGGCCCGGACTTTCTCCGCGTCCGAACTGATGTCCGGCGATTAGAACAAAATTAGAACGCGTTACAGCGAGGCGTAGGTCACAATGGGTTGTGACCAGGGCGGATATCTCAGGAATCTCGCTGAAACGTGTCCTTTGACACTGAGAACGTGTTCTAGTTAATATGATCCGGCTCACGTGGGGCGGCGTCTGAATTGCACGAATGACGCCGTTCGCGCGAGGTTGCCGGATACAGTTTTGCGACCACCGATGCCCCTGCAAGCCCGACCTGAGGGAAGGACGCGTCTTGATCGAACAACTCACGGTTCCGGCTCGGGCCGTGGGCGGTTTCGTAGAGATGTCCCTGGAGACGTTCCGGGCCATGTTCCGCCGGCCGTTCCAGTACCGCGAATTCCTCGACCAGACCTGGATGATCGCCCGGGTGTCGCTGCTGCCGACGGTGCTGGTCGCGATCCCATTCACCGTGCTGGTGGCGTTCACCCTCAATATCCTGTTGCGCGAAATCGGTGCTGCCGACCTGTCCGGCGCAGGAACCGCGTTCGGCACCATCACCCAGCTGGGCCCGGTGGTGACCGTGCTCGTGGTCGCCGGCGCAGGCGCGACCGCCATCTGCGCGGACCTCGGTGCCCGAACCATCCGCGAAGAGATCGACGCAATGCGAGTGCTCGGCATCGACCCGATCCAACGACTGGTGGTGCCCCGCGCCCTGGCGTCGACGTTCGTCGCCTTGCTGCTCAACGGCCTGGTGTGTGCGATCGGCCTGGTCGGCGGCTATGTGTTCTCAGTCTTTCTACAGGGCGTGAACCCCGGTGCCTTCATCAACGGACTCACCGTGCTTACCGGGCTCGGCGAGCTGGTGATGGCTGAGATCAAGGCGTTGCTGTTCGGTACGGCGGCCGGTCTGATCGGCTGTTATCGCGGGCTGACCGCCAAGGGCGGCCCCCAGGGCGTGGGCAACGCGGTCAACGAGACCGTCGTCTACGCCTTTATTTGTTTGTTCGTCATCAACGTCGTCATGACCGCCATCAGCGTCCGGGTGCTGGTCAAATGAGTTACGACGCCACGTTGCGCTTCCGGCGGCTGTTCCGCGGGGTGCCTAAGGCCGTCGACAACTTCGGCGAGCAGGCACTGTTCTACGCCGAATCGATCCGGTACGTCCCTAACGCGCTGACCCGGTACCGCAAGGAGACCATCCGGCTGATCGCCGAGATCACCATGGGAACCGGCGCTTTGGCCATCATCGGTGGCACGGTCGGGGTGGCCACCTTCCTCACGCTGGCCTCCGGTGGCGTGATCGCGGTCCAGGGTTTCTCCTCGTTGGGCAACATCGGCATCGAGGCGTTGACCGGCTTCCTGTCCGCGTTCCTCAATGTGCGAATCGTGGCACCGGTGGTTGCCGGGATCGCCCTGGCCGCCACGATCGGAGCCGGCACCACCGCCCAGCTCGGCGCCATGCGCGTGGCCGAGGAGATCGACGCCGTCGAATCGATGGCCGTCCATGCGGTGTCGTATTTGGTGTCCACCCGGCTGGTGGCCGGCCTGATCGCGATCATCCCGCTGTATTCACTGTCAGTGCTGGCCGCGTTCTTCGCCGCTCGGTCCACCACGGTGTTCATCAACTCGCAGTCCCCGGGTCTCTACGACCACTACTTCGACACGTTCTTGATCCCCACCGATCTGCTGTGGTCATTCCTGCAGGCGATCATCATGTCGGTCGCGGTGATGCTGGTGCACACCAACTACGGCTTCAACGCCGCCGGCGGTCCCGTCGGGGTGGGCATCGCGGTGGGCCAAGCCGTGCGGACCTCACTGGTCGTGGTGGTCGTGATCACTCTGTTCGTCTCACTCGCCGTCTACGGCGGGTCCGGTAACTTCAACCTCTCGGGCTAGCAAGGGAATACACGTGCAAACGGGATCGAGGCGTACCCAGGTGAGGATTGCTGCGGCAATCCTCGGTGCGATCCTGGCTGCCGCCACTGTGTTTACCTACCTGTCCTACGTGTCGGTCTTCAGTTCCACCGAAAAGGTCACCGTCACCTCGCCGCGCGCCGGCCTGGTGATGGAACAGGACGCCAAGGTCAAATACCGCGGCATCCAGGTCGGCAAGGTCAAGTCGATCAAGTACTCCGGTGACCAGGCCAAACTATTCCTGGCCATCGACAGCTCCGCGATGCGCCAGATCCCGTCGAATGCGGCGGTGCACATCGCTGGCAACACCATCTTCGGAGCCAAGTCGGTGGAGTTCATTCCGCCGCCGGCGCCGTCGGGTGCGACGCTGCGCAACGGCGCGAACGTTCAGGCCTCCGACGTGCAGCTGGAGGTCAACACGCTGTTCCAAAAGCTGACGGATCTGTTGGACAAACTTGACCCGGTACAGCTCAACGGATCGGTGAGCGCGCTGGCCGAGGGTCTGCGCGGCAACGGCGACAACCTGGGCGCGCTGCTGTCCGGGCTGAACAGCTACCTCGGCAAGTTCAATCCGAAACTGCCCCAGTTGCAGTCGGGCTTCGCCAAGACAGCGATCGTCGGCAACATCTACGGCGATGCCGCACCGGACCTGGCGACCACGTTCGACAACGTTCCGGCAATCAGTAAGACCCTGGTCGATCAGCGGGAGAACCTGAACAAGGCGTTGCTGGCGACGACGGGGCTGGCCAACAACGGCTACGACACCTTCTCCCCGGCCGCTGACGACTTCATCGCCGGTGTCCAGCGCTTCCGCGCCATGGGCAGCCTGCTGGCCGAGTACTCGCCCGAGTTCGGCTGCCTGTTCAAGGGAATCCAAAAGGCCCTGGAGCGCTTCGGGCCGTCGCTGGGCGGCACCAAGCCGGCCCTGTACGTTCAGTCCAGCTTCATCCCCGGCGCACCGGCCTACACCTACCCGGAGAGCCTGCCGGTGGCCAACGCGACCGGTGGACCGAACTGCCGCGGCTTGCCGGACATCCCCAGCAAGCAGTACGGCGGCTCCTGGTTCCGCTCACCGTTCCTGGTGACCGACAGCGCCTACATCCCATTCCAGCCCAACACCGAGGTCCAGTTCGACGCGCCCTCCACCGTGCAGTTCCTCTTCAACGGCGCTTTCGCGGAACGGGATGAATACTGATGAGTCCGCGCAGCACCCTGGTCAAGGTCACGATCTTCGCCGTCGCCATGCTGTTGGTGTCCGCTGGTCTGGTGGTGGTGTTCGGTGAGTTCCGGTTCGCCTCGAACCACACCTACCACGCGGATTTCTCCACCGCCTCTCGGCTCAAGAGCGGACAGGACGTGCGGATCGCCGGCATCCCGGTCGGCACCGTGAAGCGCGTTGAGCTGACGCCGGAGAACACCGTCAAGGTCACCTTCGACGTCGACAAGCGCTACCAGATATACGACTCGACTCGTGCGCTCATCCGGTACGAAAACCTGGTCGGCGACCGGTATCTCGAGATCGCCTCGGGCGCCGGGGAACTGCACAAGCTGCCGCCGGGCGGCACCATCGCCCGCGACCACACCCAGCCCGCCCTGGACCTCGATGCACTGTTGGGCGGGATGCGCCCGCTGCTCAAGGGCCTGGACGGCGGAAAGATCAACGAGATCAGCAACGCCCTGATCGAGCTGCTGCAGGGCCAGGGTGGTGCGCTGTCGCAGATGCTGGCCAGTACTAGTTCATTCACCACCACGCTGGCTTCCCGCGACCAGCTGATCGGCGACGTGATCAACAACCTGAACACGGTGTTGACCACAGTCGACGACAAGAGCCAACAGTTCGACGCCACTGTCGACCGGCTGCAGCAGCTGATCACCGGGTTGGCCCAGGGCAAGGATGCGATCGCCGGTGCGATCGGCCCACTGGCCTCGGTCGAGACTGACCTCACCGACACGCTGCGCCGCACCCGGCGCCCGCTGCAGGGTGTCATCGAGAACGTGCGGCCGCTGGCCACTGTGCTGGACAAGCGCAAGCAGGAGCTGAACGACGTCATCGACCCGCTGGAAGAGAACTACCTGCGGCTGAACGCCCTGGGCGCCTACGGCTCGTTCTTCAACATCAACTACTGCACCGTCGCGCTGAAGTTCAACGGCCCTGCCGGCAGTGACATCATCTTGCCCATGGGCGGCCAGAACGACACGAGCAAGGGGAGGTGCTCTCCTGTCAAAAATTGACGGCGTAAACCCGGTTCGCACGGGTCTGCTGGGCATCGCACTGGTGACGTTCCTGGTCTTGGTGTCCTTCGGCTACACCAGCCTGCCGTTCTGGCCGCAGGGCAAGAACTACCACGCCTACTTCGCCGACGCCGGAGGCATAATTCCCGGCAACGACGTGACGGTGTCCGGTATCCGGGTGGGCAAGGTCAAGTCGGTGTCGCTGGCCGGCGCCAGCGCGAAAGTGGACTTCACCGTAGACCGCAAGGTCCGGGTGGGAGACCAGTCGCTGGCGGCCATCCGTACCGACACCGTGCTGGGTGAGAAGGCCCTTTCGGTCACTCCCGCCGGGGCCGGTTCGGTGACCTCGATCCCGCTGGACCGCACCCGTGCCCCGTACACACTCAACAACGCGCTGCAGGACCTCGGTGGCAACGTCCGCGATCTGGACAAGCCTCGCTTCGAGGAAGCGCTGCAGGTGCTCACCGACTCCATGCGCGAGGCGACCCCGCAGCTGCGCGGAGCCCTGGACGGGGTGGCCGACTTGTCGCGCAGCCTCAACCGTCGCGATGAGGCGTTGGGCCAGTTGCTGTCGCACGCCCAGGTTGTCACCGGTGTGCTCAATCAGCGTGCTGCCCAGGTGAACCGGCTGGTGCTCGACGGCAACCAGCTGTTTGCCGCGCTGGATGAGCGCCGCCAAGCCCTGGGCGCCCTGGTCGGCGGTATTGACGATGTCTCACAACAGCTTTCCGGATTCGTGACCGATAACGAGAAAGAGATCGGTCCGACGTTGAAGAAGCTGAACCTGGTGCTGGACAACCTGATCGAGCGCAAGGATCGGATCGCCGGAGCGCTGGACCGGTTGCCCGGATACGCCACCACGCTCGGCGAGGTGGTCGCGTCGGGACCGGGCTTCCAGATCAACCTTTACGGCCTGCCGCCGCCCACCATGTCGGAGGTGCTGCTCGACATGTTCTTCCAGCCCGGCAAGCTGCCCGACAGCCTGGCCGACTACCTGCGCGGAATGATCTCCGACCGCACGGTTATTAGGCCGAAGTCACCATGACGCGCCGAACCTCACGCATCGTTCTCGCCGGGGCGTTGGCCGTACTGTTGGCCGCCGCGGCGTACGTGGTGTTGCCCGCGCAGCGCAACTACCGCATCACCGGATACTTCGCGTCGGCAGTGGGCCTCTACCCGGGCGACGACGTCCGGGTGGTCGGGGTCCCGGTCGGCCGTATCGAGTCCATCGAGCCGCGTGCCGAGAACGTCAAGATCACCATGTCGGTGCGCAAGGACGTACCGCTGCCGGCCGACGTGCACGCGCTGCTGATGGCACCGAACATCGTCTCCGCGCGGGTCATTCAGCTGGCCCCGGCGTACACCGAAGGTGAGAAGCTGGCCGACGGAGCGGTGCTCGGCGAAGACCGCACCGCGGTCCCGGTCGAATGGGACGAGGTCAAGCAGGAGCTGACCCAGCTCAGCGCCCAATTGGCGCCCGAGTCGGGCAAGCTCAACGGCGTACTTAGTGCTTTCGTCAACCAGGCCGCCGATACCTTCGACGGCAACGGCGACTCGTTCCGTAACGCACTGCGTGAACTGTCGACGACTACCGGCCGTCTCGGTGACTCGCGCACCGACCTGTTCGGGACCGTCAAGAACCTGCAGGTGTTGGTCGACGCGCTATCCGGCAGCAACGAGCAGATCGTGCAGTTCACCGACCACGTGGCTGCGGTGTCGGCAGTGCTGGCGGACAGCTCCAAAGACCTGGATGTCACGCTGGGCACGCTGAGCCAGGCATTGCGCGATGTGCGCGGTTTCCTGCACAACAACAACGACGCGTTGATCGCGCAGGTCAACAAGCTGGCGGATTTCACCAGCATGTTGTCGGAGCAGAGCGACAACTTCGAGCAGGTGCTGCACATCACCCCGCACGGCCTGGTCAACTTCTACAACATCTACAACCCTGCCCAGGGTTCGCTCGCCGGTCTGCTCTCGCTGCCCGACTTCGCCAACCCGGTGCAGTTCATCTGCGGCGGTGTCTTCGACATCGGTTCGGTGCCCGACAACTTCAAGCGGGCGGAGATCTGCAAGGAGCGGATGGGACCGGTCATGCGCCGGTGGGCGATGAACTTCGTTCCGCTGTTGTTCCACCCGATCAACTCGATCACCGCCTACAAGGGCCAGATCATCTACGACACCCCGGCAACCGAGGCGAAGGCCCAGACTCCGGTGCCCTATCTGAAGTGGCTGCCGGCTCCGGGTGTCACGCCGCCGAACACCGAAGATGTCGCGGCGCTGTTCTTGCCGCCGCCCGCGCCGGGGCAGCTGGGCAAGGCGCCCGGCCCGACGGGGCCGGCCCAACCCGGTGCCGGTGCACCCCGGGAGGGCGGATGAGCGTGAAGACTCTTGGCGGCGCGCTGCAGCGGGTCGGCCGGCGCGGTGCGGTGCTCGGTGCCGGGGCGTTGGTGTTGTCCGGTTGCCAGTTCGGCGGGCTGAATTCGCTGAACATGCCGGGGACCGCCGGCCATGGCCGCGGCTCCTACAGCATCACGGTGCAACTGCCGGATGTCACTACGCTGCCGCAGAACTCACCGGTGATGGTCGATGACGTGACCGTCGGCAGTGTCTCGGGCATTCGGGCAGTGCAACAGCCCGACGGCACCTTCTACGCCTCGGTCAAGCTGTCGCTGGACGGCAACGTGCATCTGCCGGCCAACGCCATAGCGAAGGTCGCGCAGACTTCGCTGCTGGGGTCTCAGCACATCGAGCTGGCCGCGCCGACCGACCAACCTGCGGTCGGCACCCTCGCCCGAGGCGATGAGATTCCGCTCAGCCGGACCGGGCGCTACCCCAGTACCGAAGAGGTGTTGTCCTCGCTGGGCGTGGTGGTCAACCAGGGCAATCTCGGTGCGGTGCAAGACATCACCGAAGAGGCCTATGCCGCGGTCGCCGGCCGGGCCGGCACCTTTGCCGAGTTGGTGCCGCGGCTGGCCGAACTCACCGCGTCGCTGGATCGCCAGGCGCGCGACATCGTCGCGGCCGCCGAGGGGCTGAACCGGGTCGGGGCTACCCTGGCCCGTAGCGCTCCCAGCCTGGCGCGGGCGCTGGACACCATGCCTGCGGCGCTGCAGGTGCTCAACGACAACCGCAGCAACATCGTCGATGCGTTCGGCGCACTGCAAAGGCTGGCGGTGGTCGGATCGCGGATCATGAGCGAGACCAAGGAAGACTTCGCGGCCGACATCAAGGACCTGTACCCGGTCGTCAAGGCGTTCGCTGAGAACGCCAACGAGTTGGTAACGGCGTTTCCGCTCATCCCGACCTTCCCGTTCCCGTCGATGTATCTGCGCAACGCGGTGCGCGGCGACTTCCTCAACGTCTATGTCATCTTCGACATGACGCTGCGGCGGTTCGGGGAGACGGTGTTCACCACCGGTGGTTTCGACCCGAACATGCCGCACATGCACGACATCCTCAACCCACCCGACTTCTTGATCGGCGAGATGGCGAACCTGTCCGGGCAGGCTGCCGACCCGTTCAAGATCCCGCCCGGCACGGCTCCCCACTATGAGGAATGACCTGCGATGCTGACCCGCCTCGTTCGAATCCAACTCGGGATCTTCGCCGTGGTCACAGTGCTGGCCGTCGGTGCGATCTCGATCCTGTATCTGCATGCCCCGAGCCGGATGGGCATCGGGACCTACAAGGTGACGGCCGACTTCATCGGCGGCGGCGGTATCTACAAGAGCGCCAACGTCACCTACCGCGGCGTGACCGTGGGTCGGGTGGAATCTGTTCAACTCAGCGAC
The DNA here is from genome assembly GCA_001673575.1 of Mycolicibacter heraklionensis. Taxonomy (GTDB): domain Bacteria; phylum Actinomycetota; class Actinomycetes; order Mycobacteriales; family Mycobacteriaceae; genus Mycobacterium; species Mycobacterium heraklionense_A. The sequence continues at coordinate 45,655 of LZME01000160.1, forward strand.
CACGGCGTTGATGCCGCCATGCGGCTCAACAGCGCCACCAAGATCCCCGGCAATGTCACCGCCACCGTCAAGAGCATGTCCGCGATCGGTGAGCAGTACATCGATCTGGTCCCGCCGGCCGGGGAGGCCGCCGCAGGCGTGCTGCACAGCGGCGCGCGCATCGGCCAGGACCGCACCGCGATCGGCCAGGACATCGCCGGACTGCTGGACCAGGCGCAGTCGCTGGTCAACAGTGTCGCCAACAGCCGTCTTCGTGATCTGCTGCGCAGCGCGTTCGAAGGGTTCAACGGGTCGGGGCAGGAGCTGGCCCGGATGATCGCCTCGTCGCGGCAGCTGATCGACGAGGCTAATGACAACTTCGAGGCGACCTCGAAGCTGGTCGACCAGGTCGAGCCCTTCTTGGACGCCCAGATCCGCGGCGGTGATGGCATCAAGAAGCTGGCACAGTCGCTGGCGGCGGTCACCACCGAAGTGCGCAACGCCGACCCGCAGCTCCGCGAGGTGCTGCAGACCCTGCCCAGCGTCGCCGACGAAGCCAACACCACATTCGACGGAATCCGCGCCTCCTTCCCGACACTGGCGGCCAGCATCGCCAACTTTGGGCGGGTCGGGGTCATCTATCGCAACTCCATTGAGCAGGCGCTGGTGGTGTTCCCGGCCCTGATGGCGGCGCTGATCACCGTCGCCGGTGGCGTGCCGATGGACGAGGGCGCCAAGCTGGACTTCAAGATCGACATGCACGACCCGCCGCCCTGCACGGTCGGCTTCCTGCCGTTCACCGAGATGCGCACTCCGGCCGACGAAACCGTCCGCGAGCTGCCCAAGGGCCTGTACTGCAAAGCCGCGCAGAACGACCCGACTGCGGTTCGCGGCGCGCGCAACTACCCGTGCATGGAGTACCCGGGCAAGCGGGCGCCGACCATCCAGCTCTGCCGTGACCCGCAGGGCTTCGTGCCGATCGGCAGCAACACCTGGCGTGGGCCGCCGGTCCCGTATGACACACCGATCACCGACCCGCGGATGCTGAATCCGATGAACAAGTTCCCCTACATCCCGCCGTCGACGGACTACGACCCGGGACCGCCGGTCGTGGCGCTGCCGCCCGGTGTGCCCGCGGGCCCCGGTCCGGCGCCCAACCCGCCGTTCCCGCTGCCGTACCCGCCGAACCAGCTCGGCCCCAACCCGCCGGCGCCGTGGCCGTACTACGCGCCGCCGGACCAGAACCTGCCGACTGGTCCTGGGGGCAATGGTGGCCTTCCCGCCTACGGCCGTGACCCCGCACCGGCGCCCGGTCCGGCTCCGGGACCGTTGCCGGCCGAGGCCAATAGCGTCGCCTACAGCACCTACGACCGGTCCGGAAAGTTCGTGGATCCGGCCGGCAACAGTGGAGTGTTCGTCTCCGGCTCCGACAAGTGGCTGCCCGCGGAGAACTGGGCTGATCTGATGCTCGCGCCGAGGCAGACGTGAGCGGACCCGACGACCCGAAGGTCCGGCGCCGGGCCTCGCGGGCTGCGGGACCAGCGGGTGATCCCGGCGAAACGACGCCGGCCGCCGTAGTTATTCCCGCACCGAGTCGCGCCGCGGTGCGGGCGGTGCGGCCGGCCGGTCCGCCGCCGCGGCGTCGGCCCAATGCTCGCAAGACCGCGCAACTGGCGGGCGCGGTCGGACTGGCGGCGTCGGTCCTGCTGGGCGGGCTGGTCGCCACGCTCGGGGTACAACACCGGCATGCCGACGCAGCGCAGCAGCGCGACCAGCGATTCATCGACACCGCGGTCCAGACCGTGCTGAACATGTACACCTATACGCCCGACACCATCAGTGAGCAGGTGGATCTCTTCGTGGCGGGCACCAGCGGGCCGCTGCGCGACACCATGGCCGCCAACGCCGAGAACCTCAAGGCGTTGCTACGCGAGACCAAGCACAGCTCGGAAGCCGTCATCAACGCCGCGGCGTTGGAAGGAGTCGACAACATCGCCGCCAACGCGTCGGTATTGGTGGCGATGCGAGCTACCGCCACCGATGTCGATGGAGTCAACAAGCCGTCGCAGCCCTACGCTCTGCGGGTGATCGTGCATGAAGACGACGCGGGCAACATGACGGCATACGACCTCAAGTGGCCGGACGGCAGCCGATGACGCGTAAGTGGATGTTGCTGGCCGTGTTGGCGGCGTTGCTCGCGGCGTTCGTGGGCCTTGGCGCATCGGCGGGAAAACTGTACTGGAACCGGGTCGAGACGCATGGTGAACAGTCGGCGCGCTCGGAGCTGGTCAGACTGACCGCTGACGAGATCCCCAAAGTGCTTGGCTATGAGTACAAGACGGTGGAACGCAGCCTGACCGAGACCTACCCGATGTTCACCGGGGACTACCGGCGCGAATTCGAGGCTCGTGCCATCAACGAGATCATCCCGCAGGCGCGCGAGAAGCAGTTGGTGAACCAGGTCGATGTCGTCGGCGTCGCCGCCATGGCTGCGCGCCGGACTTCGGGTTCGGTGTTGGTGTTCGTCAACCGCACCGTGACGGGCAAGTCCAAGGAGAAGTACTACGAGGGCAGTCGGCTGCGGGTGGACTTCCGCAAGATCGACCGCAAGTGGCTGATCAGCAATATCGTGCCGATCTAGCTGAAAGGATGAGCGCCATGGGGAAACTCGTTCGTGGTCTTGTCGCCTTGGCTGCGGCGATGACGGCGGCAACCGGGCTCGCAGTCCCGGCCGGTGCCGACGACGATGCGATTCCAGAAGGCACGCTGGAGGGCATCTACACCTACAACGACGGTGCCAAGACCGCGACCTGGAAGATTTATCCGCTGTGCGTCCCGACCGTCGGCGACGGCCGCGTGCCACTGCACCTGGCGGTCGGCTGCAAGCTGCAGGTGGAAAGCAACGGCCCGCCCGGACAGGCCGGGGCCTACCGGCTGGCCAACGGCCAGTGGACCTACAAGACGCCGCTGTTGGCGGGCACCCGGTGCTCCGACGGGACCACCGCCGGCAGCGACGAGATGTACCAGTTCGACACGTCTCTCAACGGCACCTACACCACCGCGCACAACGCGGTGTGTGGACTGCAGCCCGGGTTGACCAAGCGCGCGTTCACGCTGACCTTCGTCTCGCCGCTGCCGTACCCGGTCGTCCACTACCCGCTGAACTGCCAGGACAACCCGCAGCACCTGTGTAGCTAGCGTCGATCGCAGGCGGCGTCAATCGGGCTAGCGGGTCGGCGCGGTCGGCTGAGCCACGCCGCGTTACTCCGCGGAGTCGGCGAGCGCACCGAGGAAGGATCGGGCCCAGCGGTCCACGTCGTGGGCCAGCACCTGGCGACGCAGTGCCCGCATCCGTCGGCGCCCCTCCTCGGGGGTCTGGTTGACCGCCGCCTCGATGACGTCCTTGACGCACTCGAGGTCGTGCGGATTGACCAGGTAAGCCTGACGCAATTCCGCTGCAGCACCGGTGAATTCGCTCAGGACCAAGGCGCCGCCCAGGTCGCTGCGGCAGGCCACGTATTCCTTGGCGACCAGATTCATACCGTCGCGCAGCGGGGTCACCAGCATGACGTCGCTGGCTACGAAGAATGCGATCAGTTCGTCGCGGGGGACTGGGCGGTGCAGGTAGTGCACCACCGGGTGACCGACCTCGCTGTACTCGCCGTTGATGTGGCCGACTTGGCGTTCGATGTCGTCGCGCAGGATCTGGTAGCTCTCCACCCGCTCCCGGCTCGGAGTCGCCAGCTGCACCAGCACGGTGTCGTCGCGCTTGGCGCGTCCCTCGGCCAGCAGCTCGTTGAACGCCTTGAGTCGGACGTCGATGCCCTTGGTGTAGTCCAGGCGGTCCACGCCGAGCAGGATCTTGCGGGGATGGCCCAGTTCGGCGCGAATTTCCTTGGCCCGCCGTCGGATTGCGCGCTCGCGTGCCTTGCGGTCGAGTTCGCCGGAGTCGATCGAGATGGGGAAGGCGCCGACTCGTACCGTGCGGTCGGTCAGCCGCACCTCGCCGAATCGGCTGCGCACCCCGACCGAGCCCCGCGAGGTGACGGCCCCGGCCAGATTGCGAGCCAAGAACAAGAAGTTCTGGGCGCCGCCGGCCAGGTGAAAGCCGACCAGGTCGGCGCCGAGCAGGCCGTCGACGATCTCGGCGCGCCACGGCAGCTGCATGAACAGCTCCACCGGTGGGAACGGGATGTGCAGGAAAAATCCGATGGTCAGGTCGGGCCGCAGATCCCGCAGCATCTTCGGTACCAGCTGCAGCTGATAGTCCTGCACCCACACCGTGGCTCCCGGCGCGGCGGCTCGCGACGTGGCCTCGGCGAAACGGCGGTTGACGTCGACGTAGCGGTCCCACCACTGCCGGTGGTAGATCGGCTTAACGATCACGTCGTGATACAGCGGCCACAGGGTGGCGTTGGAGAAGCCCTCGTAGTACTCGGCGATATCGGTGGTGTCCAGCGGCACCGGATGCAGCCGCAGGTCCTCGACGTCGATCGGACCGTCGGGCGCTTCCGGGCTGCCGGGCCAGCCGACCCAGGCGCCGCGGCGCTTACGCAGCAGCGGCTCGAGCGCGGTGACCAATCCGCCGGGGCTGCGCTTCCACGCCGTAGTACCGTCCGGGAGCACCTCGATGTCGATCGGCAGCCGGTTGGCCACTACGACGAAATCGGACTCTCCGGCCTGATGCGCATGTGACGCGGCCGGGCCCCCGGGCCCATTCGACGGTCCCAGTTTCGGCTCTCCTTCGTCGAGCCTCGCTGAACCGCCGGGCTCATGCGGCGGTCCCAGCTTCGGCTCTCCTTCGTCGAGCCTCGCTGAACCGCCGGGCTCCGGCATCTACGCCCCGTTCTTGTCGGGTGTCGCGGGCCCGATTCCCAGCATGGACAGGAACACCCGACACTCGTCGGCGTCCTCGGCGTAGGCGGCTACCACTCGCCGGGCCTGGCGCGCGGTGCTGTCGGCCAGCGGTTCCACGTCCTCGATGTCGGCGTGTTCGGATTTAGCAGGCATGACTTGACTCTAGCGAAGTGCGCGCTGTGTCACACCTGGCTCGGGCAGCTCAGGGCGGCCGCCGTAGCCTGTGATGCGACGACGACGAGGGCGGAGGCAATGGTCACATCGGACACCGCATCGGAGCAGCCTGACGACACTTCGGGTCGGCTGGTCGACTACGAGACGCTCGACGACGGGCGCATCGCCCGGATCTGGCTGAATCGCCCCGACGTGCACAACGCGCAGAATCGCACGCTGCTGGTGCAGCTTGACGAGGCATTCGGCCGCGCCGAGGCCGATGACACCGTCCGGGTGGTGATCCTGGCCGCGCGGGGCAAGAACTTCTCCGCCGGCCACGACCTGGGGTCCGAAGCCACGTTGCTCGAGCGGAAACCCGGACCGGCGCAGCACCCGACGTTCCAGTCCCACGGCGCTACCCGCGAGCCGGTCGTGGAGAAGACGTACCTGCAGGAGTGGCACTTCTTCTTCCAGAACACCTGCCGGTGGCGCGACCTGCGCAAGATCACCATCGCGCAGGTGCAGGGCAACGCCATCTCGGCCGGGCTGATGCTGATCTGGGCCTGCGACCTGATCGTGGCCGCCGACAACGCCCGGTTCTCCGACGTCGTCGGGGTTCGGCTGGGCATGCCCGGCGTGGAGTACTACGCCCACCCCTGGGAGTTCGGGCCCCGCAAAGCCAAGGAGCTGCTGCTGACCGGGGACTCGCTGGACGCCGACGAGGCGCACCGGCTGGGCATGGTCTCCAAGGTGTTCCCGACCGATGAGCTCGCGGACAAGACGCTGGAGTTCGCCCGCCGCATCGCGAAGCTGCCCACCATGGCCGCGCTGCTGATCAAGGATTCGGTGAACGGCGCCGCCGACGCGATGGGCTTCACCGAGGCGCTACGGCACGGCTTCCACATCCATCAACTGGGCCACGCACACTGGTCGGCCCACAACGAAAACCGCGCCCCGTTGGGCTTGCCGCCTGATGTCGAGGACTGGCGTACCGCCAAGCCCACCGCCGTGGCCCGCCGCGACCAACCCTGACTCTGAGGCGTTGCGTCGTTCGACGGGGGCCGCGGCCTGAGGCGTGGTTCCATAGGTAGAACCTGTTTCAGTTTTCGATGTGAGGGGTCGGTGTGCAGCTTTCCTTTGAAGACCGCAGCTACCTGGTCACCGGCGGCGGCAGCGGTATCGGCAAGGCGGTGGCCGCCGCGCTGGCTGCCGCTGGGGCCGATGTCCTGATCGTTGGGCGAGACGCCGATCGGTTGGCGAAGGTGGCTGCCGGGCTGGGCGATAACGTCCGTCACCAGCCGACCGACGTCACCGACGAGGACAGCGTGATCGCCGCCGTCGATGCCGCCGTGGCCAAGAACGGCCGGCTGCACGGCGTGGTGCATTGCGCCGGCGGTTCGCTGACCATCGGGCCGATCACCCAGATCGACTCGGAGTTGTGGCGGCGCACCGTCGACCTCAACGTCAACGGCACCTTGTATGTGCTCAAGCACGCCGGCCGGGCGCTGGTGCGCGGCGGCGGGGGTTCGTTCGTCGGGATCTCCTCGATCGCGGCCAGCAACACCCACCGCTGGTTCGGCGCCTACGGCCCCACCAAGTCGGCGCTGGACCACATGATGCAGCTGGCGGCCGACGAGCTGGGCGCCTCCTGGGTGCGGGTCAACAGCATCCGCCCTGGCCTGACCCGCACCGAGCTGGTCGCCCCGATCCTGGACTCGCCCGAGCTGAGCGAGGACTACCGCGTCTCGACGCCGCTGCCGCGGCCCGGCGAGGTCGAAGATGTCGCCAACCTGGCGCTGTTCCTGCTCAGTGACGCGGCCGGCTACATCACCGGTCAGGTCATCAACGTCGACGGCGGACAGATGCTGCGCCGCGGCCCGGACTTCTCGTCCATGCTCGAGCCCGCGTTCGGGGCCGACGGGCTGCGCGGAGTGGTCCAGGGCTAGGGCCCTTTGACCCCGGCGTCGCGCCCGGCCAGGGTGGTGATCGCCGACCAGTCCAGCTGTCCGCCGCCGTTGGCCAGCAGGGCCAAAAAGCGGTCGCGCAGCAGGCTGCCCAGCGGCAGCGGCACCGTCAGCTCCTCGGCGGCCTGCAACGCCAACCGGACGTCCTTGAGCCCGAGGGTGGCGGCGAAGCCGGCCGGCTCGAAGCTCTTGCGGGCGATCAGGTCGCCGTAGGTTGCATACGCCGGCGCGTTGAACAGCGTCGAGGTGAGGATGTCGACGTAGGTCACCGGGTCCACCCCGGCCTTCTCCACCAACGCAATCGCCTCACCGAGCGACTCGATGACGGTGGCCAGCAGAAAATTGCCGGACAGCTTCACCAGGTTGGCGGTGTACGGCTGCTCGGACACCACGAAGGTGCGCTGACCGACCGCGTCGAATAGCGGCACCGCCAGGTCCAGTGCCGCCGGCGTGCCCGCCGCGATCACGAAAAGCTTTGCCGCGGCGGCGGCGTCAGGGCGGCCGAAGACGGGTGCGGCGATATAGGACTGGCCCGCTTCCGCGTGCGCGGCGGTGAGCCGACGGGCCAGCGCCACGCTGATGGTGCTCGACGAGATGTGGGTGCCGCCGGGCGGCAACGACGCCACAATGCCGTCCGGGCCGAGCGTGACGTTCTCGACGGCCTCGTCGTCGGCCAGCATGGTCTGCACCACGTCGCCGCCGCAGGTGTCGGCCACCGTGCGTGCCGGCGTGGCGCCCTGCTGTGCCAGGGCGGCCACCTTGGCCGGTGACCGGTTGTAGGCGGTGACGGCGTGACCTGCCTTGAGCAGGTTGGTGGCCATGCCGCTGCCCATGTTTCCGAGTCCGATGAATCCGATGTGCATGATGTCTACCTTGCCCTGTATGTCTGTATGACGGAGGGCAACGGCCAGAGGAGGACGTCTCGTGGGTGTTTACGCGGTAACCGGCTCGGCATCCGGTATGGGACGCCAGGCTGCGGAGAAGCTGCGGGCAGCCGGTCATACCGTTATCGGGGTCGACCTGCGCGACGCCGACGTCATCGCGGACCTGTCCAGCCCGACCGGACGCTCCGCCGCCGCTGAGCAGGTGCTGGCCCAGTGCGGGGGCCGTCTCGATGGCGCCGTCCTGGCGGCGGGTCTCGGCCCGAAGCCGGGGCCCGGCATGGCCCGCACCATCTTCGAGGTGAACTTCCGCGGGGTGGTGGACCTGCTGGAGGCGTGGCGGCCGGCGCTGGCCGCCGCGGAACACGCCAAAGTCGTGGTGATCGGCAGCAATTCATCGACCACCATCCCCGCCGTCCCTCGTCGCGCGGTGCGTGCCCTGCTCGCCGGTAAGACGGCACGTGCGGTGCGTACCGTCAAGCTGCTCGGGCCGGCAGCGCCGTCGATGGCCTACGGGGCGTCGAAAATCGCGGTGACCCGCTGGGCGCGCCGGCACGCGGTGACTCCGGCGTGGGCCGCAGCCGGGATCCGGCTCAACGTGTTAGCGCCCGGGGCGATCCAGACTCCACTGCTCGACGAGTTGTTGGCGATACCGCAGCAGGCCAAGGCCGTTCAGTCGTTCCCGGTGCCGGTCGGCGGCTACGGGGACCCCGGACTGTTGGCCGACTGGATGCTGTTCATGCTCTCGGACGCCGCCGACTTCCTATGCGGCAGCGTCATCTTCGTCGACGGGGGCACCGACGCCTACTTCCGCAGCGATGACTGGCCACGCAGTCTCGGTATCGCGGGGGTGCCGCGGTACCTGCTGCGGATGAGGTCGTTTCGGGTGCCGTCGTAGTAGCCGTAGCCGTCAGGCCGGCTGCTCCGAGCCCATCAGAGCCGCGTTAACGTAAACGGGTAGCTCAGGACTCCACCGGGTGTTCCATTGCAGCCGACCTCAAACGAGGACGTCAAGGTGCCTTGTAGCGAGGCCGCGTCCCAGGAGTACACGTCATGCGTGGGGATGACGGGACCGTAATAGACGTTACTGCAACGCAATCCATCAGGAAGATCGACAGCCAGCGTGTAGCGGCCCTCGGCGAGATGGGCGTCGCCGGCGTATTCGAAAGCTTTGGCCACGGGCATGGGCACCGCTTGGATATGCGCGCAGTCATCCGCTGCCGGTATGCAGTGTGATACCGCCCAAGCCCAGGTGTGGAAGTCGTAGCGGTCTGTCAGGAAGAGTTGGTAGTTGGCAAAGAACGGTTCGGATTTACTTGGGGGGGAAGTGAATATTCCAGCCGTTGCCATCGCCGAAAGCGCGCACAGTAGACCCGTGGCCTTCATTCTTTCCTCCATCGGTGGTAACTGGCTGGCGCTGCGGAGCGTCCCCTACATATGGGAGCCGCCGTCGATCCGGACTTCGGTACCGGTGACGAAGTAGGCGTCGTCGCTCCCCAACATGGCCACCACGCCGGCGACCGCATCGGGGTTGGCGAAGATCGCGCCACCATCGAGCGGCAGCATCGGCGCTACTTTGCCGAACAGCGTGAAGTCGGCGTCCTGAGGCAGGCCCGGGCCGACGCTTTGGCGTGACATGCCCGAGCCATCAGTCATGCCTGACGCAATCGAGCCGGGTTGCACGGAATTGAACCTGATGCCGGCTTTGGCGAATTCCATCGCCCAGGCGTGCGTCATCGACAGCACGCCGCCCTTGGACGCGGCATAGGCGGCCATGTATGGGTGAGCGAATTGCGCGGACGTCGAGCTGAAGTTGACCACCGATGGCCCTTTGCCTTCGTGAAGCGCGCCGATGGCTTCGCGCGTGACCAGGAAAGTGCCGATCAGGTTGATCCGAATCACTTCTTCAAAGTCGGCCAGGGTGGTCTGTGACAAATGGGATGAACGAAGTATTCCGGCGGCGTTGACCAGCGTGTCGAGGCCGCCCAGCGATTCGACGACTTGGGCCACGCCGGCGCGGACCGACTGTTCGTCACGGATGTCCATCACCACTGTCGACAGGCGACTTGCGAGCTGGCCGGCTTTGGCGACGGTGTCGGCCAACCCGTCACCACTGATGTCGGCGGCGGCCACATGGCCGCCTTCGGCCAGAATCCGTAGCACGCAGGCCTGACCGATGCCGGACCCCGCCCCGGTGATCAGTACTCGGCGGTGAACGTAGCGCGAAAGGCCGGATGAGGGCTCGACGGGCAGTGACACAGGGGAACTCCTGTCGCTGTGGTGGACCGTGACGCGTCTGGACAGCAGGCTACGTTCCCGTCCGAGCCGCCCTGGCGCCGCGACGCTTCCCGGTAGGTGGGACACCGTGTGTCGGCGGACACTTTTGGCTGCCAACGTGTCTGTTGCCGCCGAGCCGGGCGGATCGGTGACAGGGTTCGGTCGAACCACCAGTGGAGGGTTTGCGGTACATGGTGAACAGTGCCCAGGACCGCTGGTCGTCCGGATTGCGGGTGCTCGGTACCGGCGGAGCCGGAACCATGCAGGCAGTCGGCGGACTGCTGGCCATGTCGGCCGATGCGGTGAAGTTCCTGTTCCGGCGCCCCTTCCAAGGCCGAGAACTGCTGGAGCAGTCCTGGTTTGTGGCCCGGGTGTCACTGATGCCCACCGTCCTGGTCGCCATCCCGTTCACCGTCTTGGTCAGCTTCACTCTGAACATCCTGTTGCGTGAGCTCGGAGCCGCGGACCTGTCCGGAGCCGGGGCGGCGTTCGGCGCGGTCACTCAGGTCGGACCGATGGTCACCGTGTTGATCGTGGCCGGAGCCGGGGCGACGGCGATGTGTGCAGACCTGGGATCACGCACCATTCGCGAAGAGATCGATGCCATGGAGGTGCTCGGTATCAACCCGGTTCAGCGGCTGGTAGCGCCGCGGATGCTGGCCTCGGGCATCGTCGCCCTACTACTCAACAGCCTGGTGGTGATCATCGGGATACTCGGCGGCTACACGTTCTCGATCTTCATTCAGGGTGTCAACCCCGGGGCATTCGCCGCAGGGATCACGCTGCTTACCGGGGTTCCGGAAGTGATCATCTCGTGCGTGAAGGCCGCACTGTTCGGTCTGATCGCCGGAGTGGTCGCCTGCTATCGCGGGCTGACCATCAGCGGAGGAGGGGCCAAAGCGGTGGGGAACGCCGTCAACGAGACGGTGGTGTACGCCTTTATGGCGCTGTTCGTGGTGAATGTGGTGGTGACCGCCATCGGCATCCAGATGACCTCGGACTAGCCGGGACATGGCGATGGCTGGCTTACGCGTGCTTCACCCGCAGTTGGCGCGGGAGCTCAACAGACCTCTCGAGGTCATCGGCCGGATCGGCGATCACACCGCGTTTTACGGGCGTGCTCTGGGCGGTGTGCCACACGCGGCATCGACCTACCGTCGTGAAGTGATCCGCCTCATCGCCGAGATCAGCATGGGGGCAGGCACATTGGCGATGATCGGTGGGACCGTCGTCATCGTCGGATTTCTCACGCTGGCCGCCGGCGGAACGTTGGCGGTTCAGGGTTACAGCTCGCTCGGCGACATCGGCATTGAAGCCCTGACCGGGTTTCTGGCCGCGTTCATCAACGTGCGGATATCGGCGCCGGTGGTGGCCGGGATCGGCCTGGCGGCCACGTTCGGTGCCGGCGTGACGGCTCAGTTGGGCGCCATGCGGATCAACGAAGAGGTCGACGCACTGGAGACCATGGGCATCCGTGCCGTCGAATACCTTGTGAGCACCCGCATTGCGGCCGGAATGGTGGCGATCGCCCCGCTGTATTCGATTGCCGTGATCTTGTCTTTCGTTGCCAGCAAGCTGACCACCGTGGTGATGTTCGGACAATCGGCAGGCCTGTACAACCACTACTTCGCAACGTTCCTCAATCCGACAGATCTGTTGTGGTCGTTTCTCCAGGCGATCCTGATGGCTATTGCGGTTCTGCTGGTGCACACCTATTTCGGCTATTTCGCCTCCGGGGGGCCCTCGGGAGTAGGGGTGGCCGTGGGCACCGCCGTGCGGACCTCACTGGTCGTCGTGATCTCGGTGACCCTGTTGGTGTCGCTGGCGGTCTACGGCTCCGACGGCAACTTCAACTTGTCGGGCTAGGGGCGGCGTAGCACTGATGGCGATGACTTCGAAGGCACGACGAATTCTGTTGGGGTTGGCCTCCGTTTCGGTGGTCGTGGCCACCGTCGCGGTAGCGCTGGGATTCTTCCGGGGCAGCTTCACCAAGACGGTTCCCGTCACCGTGCTTTCGCAGCGCGCCGGTCTGGTCATGGACACCGGTGCGAAGGTGAAACTACATGGCGCCCAGGTTGGCTCGGTGAAGTCAATAGAACCGCTACCCGATGGGCGTGCCGCGCTGCATCTTGCTATGAATCCGTCCTACCTCGACGTCATTCCGGCAAACGTGCGCGTCGGCATCTCCTCGTCCACCGTGTTCGGGTCGAAGTTCGTCGATCTGGTTCCGCCGGACCAGCCCTCGGAACACTCCTTGCAGACCGGTCAGGTGCTGGACGCAGACCATGTCACGGTCGAGGTCAATTCGGTCTTCGAGCGACTGTCCTCGGTGTTGCAGAAGATCGAACCCACCAAACTCAACGAGACGCTGGGCGCGCTGGCCACCGCCCTGGACGGCCGGGGGGAGCGGATCGGTCAGATGATGAGCGACCTTGATGGGTTCCTTGCGCGAACCGATCCGAGCCTGCCAGCAATGGAACGCGAACTCGCCGTTGCGCCCGACGTGTTCAACGCCTATGCCGATGCGGCACCTGACCTGAGCGCCGCTGCCGCCGCAGCGACCCGGATGAGCCAGACGCTCGTCAGCGAACAGCACAACCTGGACACGCTGCTGCTCAGCGCGATCGGCCTGGCCGACACGGGCAATGACGTCGTGGGTACCAACCGGCAGGCGATCACCGATGTCATGCACCTGCTCGGCCCGACCACAGACCTCACCAACCAATACCATGAGGCGCTGACCTGTGGGCTGGGCGGTGCCGTGGAGCTCGCCAAGGCGCCGGGCACGCCGGTGCCCGGCGGTCTGCTCCTGCAGACCGTGGTTTTCGGGCAAGAGCGCTACCGGTATCCGCAGAACCTGCCCAAGGTCGCCGCCACCGGCGGACCCCAGTGCACCGACCTCCCCAAGGTCGGCTTCCAAAAGCAGCCACCGTTCGTGATCACCGACGTCAACGCCAACCCCGCGCAATACGGCAACGAGGGGATTCTGCTGAACTCCGACGGACTCAAACAATTGCTGTACGGGCCGATCGACGGACCGCCACGAAACGGCGGACAGATAGGTCAGCCCGGATGAGCGGCCTCGGAAAGACGGCCGCCAAGTTCGGTGCGTTCGGTGTGACCATGGTGATGCTGACCGCTGTTCTTCTCGCGATCTTCAGCCAGTACCGGTCGGGTTCCACCAACGCCTACTCGGCTGTCTTCCAGGATGCTTCCAGCCTCAAAGCGGGAAACTCGGTGCGCGTCGCCGGTATTCGCGTCGGCACCGTACGCAAGATCGCGTTGCAACCCGACAACACCGTTCTGGTGGCCTTCGACGCCGACGACCACGTGCGGCTGACCGAGAGCACCAAGGTCGCCGTGCGCTACCTGAATCTGGTCGGCGACCGCTACCTGGAACTCATCGACGATCCGGGATCAACCAAGATCCGGCCGGCGGGATCGCGCTTCGGTCTCGACCGGACCGAGCCGGCCCTGAACCTCGACCTGCTGCTCGGAGGTCTCAAGCCCGTCATCAAGGGCCTCGACCCCGACGACGTCAACTCCCTGACCAGCTCATTGATCCAGATCTTGCAGGGACAGGGCGGTGACCTCGAGTCGTTGTTCACCAGAACTTCTTCTTTCACAAATGCGTTGGCCGACAACGGACACATCGTGGAGCAGCTCATCGCGAATCTCGACGACACGCTGGCGGTGCTGTCCAAGGACGGAAAGCAGTTCTCTGGTGCGGTCGATGGCCTCGAGCGTCTGGTGAGCGGTCTGGCCGCCGAACGCGATCCGATCGGCAGCGCCATCACCGCACTGGACAACGGGACGGCCTCGTTGGCCGGACTGTTGACCCAGGCCCGCCGGCCGCTGTCGGGAACGGTTGATCAGCTGACCCGACTGGCCCCGCTGGTGGCGAACGAGACCGACCTGGCCAGACTCGACTTGCTGATGCAGAAGACTCCCCAGAACTATCGCAAGCTGGTTCGCCTCGGCTCGTACGGCAGTTGGCTCAACCTCTACATCTGCGGCGTCTCGCTTCGGGTGACCGATCTGCAGGGCCGTACCGCTCACTTCCCGTGGGTAATCCAGAACACCGGAAGGTGCGGAGAACCCTGATGCTGAAATACCGTGAATCATCGCTTGTTCGTTTGGGATTCGTTGGCGTCGTACTGGTCGCGCTGATCATCATGGTCGGGCTGCAGCCCAAGCAGCTCCTGGCGATGGCGACCTCGATCAGATACCAGGCACTGTTCGCCGAGGCCGGCGGGCTGTCTGCCGGTAACAACGTGAAGGTGTCGGGCGTCAATGTCGGCACCGTCTCCGGGGTCTCCCTCGACCACGGCAAGGCACTGGTCAGCTTCGCCGTCGACAGCCGGGTCCGACTCGGCGTGGACACCACAGCGCACATCGGCATCGCAACACTCCTCGGTGAGCGGGTTCTGGTTATCGAGCCGCGCGGTTCCGGCAGTATCGGCGCCCGCGGCGTCATCCCATTGGCCCGGACCGCCTCGCCGTACTCGCTGACGGACGCGCTCGGGGAGTTCACCGCGAACACGGCGGCGACCGATACCGCGAGCATCAACCAATCCTTGGACACGTTGTCGGCGACCATCGAGCGACTGGCACCTCAACTGGCCCCCACCTTCGACGGGGTGAGCCGATTGTCGAAGTCGCTGAACAACCGCAACGAATCGTTGAGCGGCTTGCTCGCGTCCGCCGCCAGTGTCACCGGAATCCTGTCCGAACGCAGTGAGCAGGTGAACCGGCTGATCCTCAATGCCGACGACCTGCTCGCTGTGTTGCAGGACCGCCGCCACGCGATCGTCGATCTACTTGCCAATGCCTCCGCGGTGGCACAACAGCTTTCCGGTCTCGTCGATGACAACGAGCAGGAACTGGCGCCCACACTCACGCAGCTCAACAAGGTCGCCCAGATGCTGGAACGCAACCGCGACAATCTGGAGAAGTCCCTCAAAGGCCTGGCCAAATACCAGCTGACGCAAGGCGAGGCCGTCAACAACGGGTTCTACTACAACGGATTTGCATCCAATCTGCTTCCCGGGCCGGCGATCCAGCCGTTCCTGGATTACGCGCTCGGATTCCGTCGCGGCGTCAATGCCGGACAGCCGCCCGACAACGCCGGTCCGCGCGCCGAATTCCCGTTCCCCTACAACGGAATTCCTGGGGGGTCGCGATGAGCGTCAGGACAATGCTCGACAGTCGGGGAAAGAAGCTGGTCGCCGGCGGTATCGCACTATTGATGGCCGTTGCTGTCGTGTTCGTCGGCTATCAGAAGTTGCTGGGTCCCAGGACGATCGTCGCGTACTTCAAATCGGCAACGGCCATCTATCCCGGTGACGACGTCCGCGTGGTGGGCGTGCGGGTGGGCACCATCAGATCCATCGAGCCCGTGGGAACGCGCGCCAGGATCGTCCTCGCGGTGGACCGTGACGTGCCAGTTCCCGCGGATGCGAAGGCGATCATCGTGGCGCCCAACCTGGTGTCGGCTCGCTATGTGCAGCTGACGCCTGCCTATGAGTCGAGTCCTGCGGCCAGTGGGGCCACCCTGCCCGACGGTGCCGAGATCGGCGAGGACCGGACCGCCGTCCCGGTCGAATGGGACGAGATCAAAGAGCAGCTCACTCGGCTCGCCTCCGACCTGGGCCCGTCCAGCGGAGTGTCGGGCACTTCGCTGGGACGTTTCATCGACACCACCGCTGACGCCATGGCAGGTAACGGTGACAAGCTGCGGCAGACCATTACGCAGCTGGCGGACGTCGGCCGGGTTCTGGGCAAGGGCAGTGGCGACATCGTCGCGGTGATCACCAATCTCCAGACCTTTGTCGCTGCGCTGCGTGACAGCAATACCCAGATCGTCGAGTTCCAGGATCGCCTTGCCGATGTGACGAGCGTGATCGACGGCAGCCGCTCCGATCTGGACTCGGCTATCACCGAGCTGTCGGCCGTCGTCGCAAAGATCCAGCGATTCATCGCGGGTTCGCGTGATCAGACTGTCGAACAGGTCGAGCGACTGGCGAATGTGACGCAGGTGCTCTCCGATAACAGCATGGTGGTCAAAAACGTGTTGCACGCGGCGCCGAATGCCTTGGTCAATGGCTATAACATCTACAACCCGGACACCGGTGGTCCCCGGGGATCTTTTGCGATGAACAATTTCGCGAACCCCGTGGCGACGATCTGTTCGGCGATCGCGGCTGTCGAAAATGCCACCGCGGAGGCGTCGGGTAAGGCGTGCGCGCAATACCTAGGGCCGGCACTACGCCTGATGAACTTCAACTATCTGCCGCTGCCCTTCAACGCCTACCTGGGGCCCGCTCCGAAGAACGTGATCTATTCCGATCCCGCGCTGGCCCCCGGGGCCGGGGGAACCGACCGCGGACCGCAGGAGACCCCGCCGGCGGTCTCGGCCTACACCGGTGCCGGTGACGTTCCACCTCCACCGGGGTGGACCGATCCAGCGCATCTGCCGGGGGCCTACGCGCCCGACGGCTTGCCCGCGCACCGGCACCCGGCCCTGTATCCGGGTGCGCCTATTCCGCCCGGAGTGGCGCCGCCACCACGGGTGCCGGCCGCATCGGATGTGACCGAGCTGCTGTTGCCACCCGGAGCCGGCCTGTCAGTTCAGGGAGGTGCGGCGTGACGAAGACCATGTCGATCCGCAGGCTGGCCGCCGTAACCTGCTGCGCGGCTCTGATCACGTCCGGTTGTTCCTTCGACGGACTCAATTCGTTGCCGCTTCCGGGCACGGTCGGAACCGGTTCCGACGCAGTGATTTACCACGTCCAAGTCGCGAATATCGGTACATTAGAATCGAATTCACCGGTGATGGTCAGTGATGTGGTGGTCGGAGCGATTCGCAGGATGACCGTCGAGAATTGGCGGGCCGACGTCGAGATCTCGGTCCGGCCCGACGTAGTCATTCCGGGAAACGCGGTCGCAGCCGTGGGTCAGACCAGCCTGTTGGGATCAATGCACCTCGCCCTGGACCCGCCCCTGGGCGAGGCGCCCACCGGGCGACTGGACCCGGGCGCGACCATTGCGTTGTCCAAGTCCTCGACATACCCATCGACCGAGCAGACCCTGTCGTCGCTGTCGATCGTGGTCAACGGCGGTGGCCTCACTCGGATCGGAGACATCGTCCACAACTTCAACGCGGCGCTCGACGGACGGCAAGTTCAGATCCGGGATCTGCTGACCCGGATGAACACGGTGGTGACGCTGCTGGACAGTCAGCACGACAACATCATTGCCACGATCACGTCGCTGAACCGGATGGCGGGGACGTTTGCCGGCCAGCGCGACGTGCTGACCGGCGCGTTGAACCGGATCCCGCCGGCCCTCGAGGTGTTGAACAAACAACGGCCGCGACTGGTCACGGCGTTGGACAAGTTGGGCGACTTCAGCTCTACCGCAAACAAACTCATCAACGACTCGCAGGCCGACATCGTGCGCAACTTGGAGAATCTTGAGCCGACGGTGCGCGCCCTCGCCGACATCGGGCCGGACCTGACCACCGCACTTTCTTACCTGCCCACCTATCCGTACACGCAGGAATTCATCGACCGCGGCATCCGGGGCGACTACATGAACCAGTTCATCGTGTTCGACTTCACCATTCCCCGTATGAAGAAGGGAATACTGCTCGGAACCAGGTGGGGTGACGTGGGGGCATCTATGGTGCCGGCGCCCGGGGACCCGTGGTACTCGACTTACACGCGGGACCCGCTGCATGCACCCCTGGGACCGCCTCCGGCCGAGGTGGCCACCCTGCCACCGCTGACCACCGTTGAAACCGACGAATCACCACCACCAGACGGCCAGGAGCCGTCCACACCGGTCCAGGGCGGAAGCTGATGCTGACCCGTTTCGTTCGTAGACAGCTGATCATCTTTTCCATCGCCTCGGTGATCGGTGTCGGCTCGATGGTCTTCGTCTACATGCAGGCGCCGGTCCTGCTGGGAATCGGCCGAATCTCGGTGAAGCTTCAACTACCGACCACCGGAGGCTTGTACAAATTCTCCAACGTGACCTACCGGGGCGTGGAGGTGGGCAAGGTCACCGATATCCGGCCCACCCGCCTCGGCGCCCAAGTGTCGATGTCGTTGAAATCCTCGCCGAGGATTCCCGCAGATCTGCAGGCCAATGTGCGAAGCGTATCGGCGGTAGGCGAGCAGTACGTGGACCTGGTACCGCGCACCGACGCCGGTCCCTACCTAGAAAACGGTTCCACCATCACCGCTGACAATGTGTCGTTGCCGAGGCCGGTCGGTCCGATGCTCGATCAGATGAGCGAGTTGGTGGGCAGCATCCCCACCGGCACGCTGGGGGTCGTGCTCGACGAATCCTTCAAGGCACTCAATGGAACCGGCAACGACCTCGGCGCACTGTTCGAGTCGTCGAGCACATTGGCCGCCCGGCTCGACGCGGCCGCTGACAGCACGCGCAGGTTGATCGACGACGGCCGGCCGCTGCTGGAGAGCCAACTCGAGAGTGCAGATGCGATTCGGACCTGGGCGCGCAGCCTGGCGGGGATCACGCGACAGGTGGATGCTCGTGATTCGGAAGTGCGGACCATACTTCGCAGCGGATCTGGCGCAGCAGACGAAGCGTCTCGGCTGTTGTCCGAGATCAAGCCGACGCTGCCGCTGCTCTTGGCCAATCTCACCACTGTCGGCCAGGTCGGCCTCGTCTACCATCGATCGATCGAGCAGCTGCTCGTGTTGTTGCCGCCGTATCTGGCGGCCACCCAGTCCTACGGGTCTTCCCTGAACAACCCGACCGGCATGGCACTTTCGGAGTTCAGCCTCACTCTCGGCGACCCGCCGGCATGCACGGTGGGCTTCTTACCGCCGTCGTCATGGCGTTCGCCGGCGGACCTCAGCGATGTGGATACACCGGACGGGTTGTACTGCAAACTGCCGCAGGATTCGGCCATTGGGGTTCGTGGTGCCAGGAACTTCCCCTGCATGGCTCAGCCCGGCAAGCGCGCACCGACAGTCGAGATCTGTGAGAGCGACAAGCCATTTGAGCCGCTGGCCATGCGTCAGCACGTCACCGGGCCGTACCCGATCGATCCTGCGCTGATCGCTCAGGGTGTTCCCCCGGATGACCGGATCACCTTCGGGGACCAGATCTTCGGCCCTGCCGAAGCTCCCGCGGTGACCGCTCCGGGCGTCCCCCAGGGTGACCCGGCGCCACCGGGTGAAAGGCCCGCTTCCCCGGAGGGAGGCGTCCCTGCTGCACCGAGCGGCTACGCTGCGGACACCAGCGGCCCCCCGCTGGCGTTTGCCACCTACAACCCGCGGACCGGGCAGTATGCGGCACCCGACGGCAAGGTGTACCGCCAATCAGACCTGGTCCGTCCGGTGCCGCAGAGTTGGGAAGACATGCTGCCGAGATGAGGTGGCGCCCACCCGAAGCGGTGGGTGATCACTGCGACCGGACGATTCAACCGATCTGGGTGAGTTTGAACGGCATGTTGATGTACACGGGCTTACTCACCCCGCACGCGCCGCTGGGTCCGGTGGTGGTGTCTTCGCCGACCAGCGTGGTCGACGTTGGGTCCGCGTTCGCGCCTTCGGGTGTCATCGCCTTGAATCGAAAGGTCTGCAGTCCCGGTGCTGTGCTGCCGTCCGGACACGGGACCCAGTTATCGATGGGCCGCTTGACGTACCACACCGAACTTCTCTGGTAGATCGACGCTATCCAGCTCTCGTCGCTACGCACCGTCCCGGTGCACTCGCCTGGGTAGCTGCATTGTGTGCTGATGGTCCAGATGCTGCTGCGGCTGGCCTGATCGTAGAAAACTTCATTCTTGCGCGCCCATTCGCCGTTGGAGACGGCGGTGTAAGTGCCGTTGAGGCCCCAGTCGGGGTGATCGGCCTGCGCAACAACGGAAGTCGTCGTCGTTCCCAGCGCCACCGCAGCGACGGCGACCGCGATTGCGGGCCCACGTGGCATGGCATGCTCCTCGGAGTGGTCTAGGTCACGGAGACTGCAGCGTCCGAAGTAAACACCGCCCCCCCGTCGGCAGCAAGGCAAGATGTCCGCTGAGTGGACCATCAACGTTGCAGAACCGCAGCAGACTGACAGAGTCCCCAAGCATGCGGCGAAGAGCGGTATTGGCTGCGGCGGTATCGGCTGCGGCCTTGACAGTGGCGGCCCCCGCCGGGGCGGACCCGGTCTCCTGTGACGATCCGTCGTGTGTGCCGGGCCTGACCACGGGTGTGGTTCTGGGGCAGCCGTGTCAGGACACCGCCTATTTCGTCTTCGGGACTGCCGTTGCGGGGCCTTCGATCCTGCCGGACAGGTTGGTGTTCTGCGGGTCGCCGCGACGCTACGAGCCGCGGTACTTCCGCTCTCCGTCGATGGCGGGAATCAAGGAACTGGACTCTAGCTGTGCGGGATACGAGAACTGGGTGGCCCAGGCCCCCGACGGGCTGTTTCTCAGCTGCCAGTCGAAAAGCGGTGCTCCGCGATGGAGTCGCGGTGATGGCTAGGACGGTGCTGTTGGCAGTGCTCATCGCCGCTGGCTTCCTCGTTGTGCCGGCGCACGCGGATCCACCCGCGCCGCACGAAGTCGTCTACACCGTGAGCGCCGAATCTCAGGTGACTGCAGACATCTACTACCGGGACACCGATCCGCCGACGTGGGCCGACTACAGTCACAACCCCTACCAATTCAGTCCCAAAGTGCGGGTGGAAGTGGGCCCTGGAACGCCCTGGGTGCTGCACGCCACGCTGGTGGACCCGCAGCGGTGGGCGATGGTGACGGCCAGCAGTGGCCGTGCGCCGGGAGAACCCAGATTCCGATGTGAGCTGAAGGTGGACGGGGCTGTGGTCGCCACCGCCGACGGCCCGAAGGGCGCACTGTGCGCGTTGCGTCACTGGTGATCAACCGCCGCCGGCGGTCCGGGCCTGTTGTGACACGGCCCACTGGATGGGAAGCTGTCCCGATAACGCGGCCGGCCGGTTTTAGGGTGCCGTTGTCGGCCGATGTCGGTCCGACCCGGCGATGAAGGGAAACCGGTGGGCGCTATGGGGAAGACCGTGATCATGCGGGGTGGGGTTGAGTCCCCCGCACCGCACCCGGCGGTCGATTCTGGTGAATCGACTGCCGAGGACGTCGTCGCACTTGTGGAACAGGCCGAAGCCGAGGCTGCCGCGGCAGAGGCCGTGGCAGCCCAAGCGCGGGCCCGCGCCATCCGCTTGCAGCAGCACGCGCACACTCCCGACTCGGTCTCTGAGGTCGTGCCTCACCCAGCGTCGCGCGCCGAGGCCGCTGCCGTGGAAGGTAATCCGTCGTGGCGTACGCGCACCCGAGGTCGCCTTTCTGGACGCCGGTGGGGACAGCTGGCCACCGCCGGCATCGTGCTGTGTGCGTGCGTCCTGCTCGCGGCGAGCGCGTGGATGCTCAGATCTCAGCGGACGGCACAGGCGGACGAGCGTAACCGTGCTGAGTTCGTCGCCGCGGCGCGCCAGGCGGTGGTGACCTTGATGTCGATTGACTTCAACGATCCCCAGGGCAGCGTGCAGCGAATCGTCGACAACTCGACAGGTCCCTTCAGGGATGAATTCCTGGGCGCTGCAGACGACTTCACTAGAGTTGCCAAGGATGCAAAGGTGACCACCAAAGCTACGGCGACGGCCGCCGCGGTCGAATCGATGACCCCGGACTCCGCTGTTGTCCTGGTGTCGGCCTCGTCCACAGTGACCAACGCCGCTGGTGCCGACGAATCCCCCCGAAGGTGGCGTCTGACCGTCGACCTGCGGCGGGAAGGAGGCCAGATCAAGATGTCAAAAGTGGAGTTCGTACCGTGACCGTTGACGAAGCCGCCGTTGCCCAATCCGCCGAGGAATCCAACAGTCGGGCGCACGCCGACGAGTTGCTCGGCGCGGACGATCACATGGACACCAAGGCGTCGACCCCCGGAGCGGTCGGCCGGCTCCAGGCAGTGCTCACCCCACGCCGCAAACAGCTTCTCCTCGGTCTCATCCTGGCGGTGGCAGCACTGCTGGCGACGGTGGTCTATCTGACCACCTACCGTCCTATACAGCAGTCCGGTGATGCGGCCGGCGACGCGGCCGTTCGCGCCGCATCATCGGCGACAGTGGCGTTGCTGTCGTATGCACCCGAGACTCTCGATCAGGACATCGAACGGTCCCGGGGTCTGATGTCCGGTGACTTCCTGACCTACTACAGCAGGTTCACCAGCGATGTCGTCGCACCGGCCGTACGCACCAAGGGGATCAAGGCAGCCGCACAAGTGGTGAACGCGGGCCTGATGGAGATCCGGTCGAACGACGCAAAGGTTCTGGTGTTCCTCAATCAGGAGACGGTCAGCCGTGATCGTCCCGAGCCAGCGCTCACCGCCAGCAGCGTGGTGGTGAGCCTGGCCAAAGTCGATGCAAAATGGTTGATTTCGGCGCTTGACCCGGTTTGAGTCGGCAGTCAGGCCTTGGGCTTCGGCCTGATGAAGATCCCGGCGGCATGAACTGTGACACGGCCCTGCGGATCGACGAGATGCCCTTCGGCGAACGTTTTGCGGCCGTCTTCGCGCTCCACCCAGGATTCCGCCCGTAATCTGCCCAGTGGAGTCGGTGCGACGTAGCGAAGAGTCAGGGTGCCGGTGAAGGCGGGCTGTCCGGGCCGATGGGCGGTCGTGCCCAGCAGGTGATCGAGTATTAGCGCGCACATGCCACCGTGTACTTGTCCGGGCGGACCCTCGTACGCAGCACCGAGAACCAGATCCGTTGCCATTCTGCCGGTGTCGTCGCGTTGAATCCTCAGCGGAGGGGCGATCGCATTCCGCAGGCCCGTCGCCACGTTGCCCCACGGCCGGTATCGGCCATCGCCGGTGCTGGGAAGACTGCCAGTGTTGAAGCCCTGCCGGGCCCCGAGCAGTGCGGTGGCTTCCTCGATCAGCGCGTGTGCCCGGCCCGCGTCGGCCTCAGTGGCGTCGCTGCGGATCGTGACGTCGATGAGTTCACGCAAAGACTGCGTCAACGATTCGTAAACGGTGGCCGAGTGCCGCGCGTCTTCTGGCGGGATCGGCTCGTTCAGCACCGGTCCTCCCGTGCCGCCATGTCCAGCGCAGCAAGATGACTGAACAGCATCGAGGCCCCGATCGGGTTGCCCCCGCCGGGGTAGGTGGTTCCGCTGACAGCGGCCATGGTGTTTCCGGCGGCGTAGAGCCCGGGTATGACGGAACCGTCAGCGGTCAGCACCCGAGCGCATGCGTCGGTTCGTAACCCGCCCTTGGTGCCCAGATCCGAGACGCCGAACGCGGCGGCGTGATACGGAGGTGTGTCGATGGGGACCAGCGGCGAGGTGCCCTCGGTGAACACCCGATCGTAGGCTTCGTTTCCTCGACCGAAGTCGTCATCCACACCGGCCGCTGCCTGTTTGTTGAATCGCTCGATCGTCGCCGTCAGGGGTGCGCCCGGAACGCCGATGGCCTCGGCGAGATCGTGGAGAGTGTCCGCTGTATGCCACAGGCCGGCTCGGTGGTACTCGACGGGGTTGACCATCGACACATTGGTGGCGCCAACGGGTGGAACACCGTCGGTCCGGTTGTCGTAGATCATCCAGAACGGCAAGGACGTCTTGCCGGAGTCGAGCTGCGCCAGCACATCCCGCCCGAGTCGGTCGTAAGGGGCGGATTCGTTGACGAATCGGTGGCCGTCGTGGTTGACGAAGATGCCACCGGTAAACCAGAGCGCGAATGCGGCCCGTCCGTCGGGGTGAATCATCCCCGGCGACCACCATGCCTGATCCATCAGATCGACATCGGCTCCGACCGCGATGGCGGCCCGGTGCGCGGCTCCGAGATTGCCCGGTGCGCCCATGGTGTCGCGTGCGCTACCAGGTACGCGGTACTGCGCACGCATGGCCGCGTTCTGTTCGAAACCTCCTGCGGCAAGCAGCACCCCGCGCGTGGCCCCAACCCGTAGGGGCTTGCCGTCGTACTCGACCACGGCCCCCACTACGTTGCCGTCGTCGACAATCAGCTCGGTGAGCGGGGCATTACGCCAGCAGCTCACGTTCGGCAGTTTGTCGAGCGCGGCCAGGAAACGTCCGACCAGTGCGCGACCGCCGGTAAGCAGCTGCGGGGCCGGGGTGCTAAGGCGTTCGGCATCGAGGGGCCCGCGCACCGACCCGCGGTAGCTGCCGAGTTCTTGATCGGGCAGCGGCACCGGGACCGTGTGGCGGTAGCCGTCTCCGCGGGCGCCGGGAACGGACCCGTAGTAGTCCGGCCAGGGGAAAGCCACAAATTCGAATCCCGGGTCCTGCTCCAGGTATTCGATCAATCCCGAACCCCCGCGAACGTAGGCTTCCTGGAGGTCGTGCGGAGTGCGGTCGCCGACGACTGTATGGAAGTAGCGCAGCGCGTCATCGAGCGTGTCGTCGGTGCCTGCGCGTTGCAGCGCGGGGTTGCACGGGTACCAGACGCCGCCGCCACCGGAGTACGCTGTGGTGCCGCCGAACCGGTCGGTGGCCTCCACGAGCAGTACCGAAAGGCGTTCGCGCGCCGCGGTATAGGCGCCAGCCATTCCGCCGCCTGAGCCGGCGACGATCACATCGAACTCAGCGTCGAAGTCAGACATGGCAGGCTCCATCAAATCCGCCGTATCCGCCGCGGTAGAACAACAGTGGGCTCCGTTCCTCGTGGGCGTGCAGCGCGGTTACGCGTGCCACCACGATGGTGTGGTCGCCGGCTGCATGTTCGAATTCCACGTCAGCTTCGATCGAAGCCAGAGTTCCCTGCAGCGCGGGCGCTCCGTTAGCACCCGGCAACCAGCTCACCCCGGCGAACTTGTCGCTTCCACGGGCGGCGAACTGTGCGCACACGTCCTGCTGGTAGTCGGACAGGACGTTGACACACAGCGTGCCGACATCCCGGATCCGAGGCCAGCTGCTTGACGTGTTGGCGGGGCAGAAGGAGATATACGGCGGATCCAGTGACACCGATGTCACTGACTGGCAGGTAAAACCGAGCGGGCGCCTTCCGTCGTGAGCCGTGATGACGGCGACCCCGGTGCAGAAGTGCCCCAGAACGCGGCGCATCTCCAGGGGGAGTGGTGCTCGCAGTTGACCGGTCGGGGTACTGGTGGCGTTGTCGGGCATGCCTCTCCTTGCACTGGCGAAACTTCTCTGCTTGTTACCGTCGGCCCCGAGGGCCTCTCGGCGCAACGCAGGTTCCCGATCAGCGGTAGTTGCGGTCTTTCCGGGGTTCCGGAGGTTGTTAGCCTTGTTCAGTGAGCGAAGCCACCGACAATGTTCCCGACGGGCTGAACGTGTCACCCACCGGATGGGCGTTGCTGGGAATGCTGTCGGGCGGGGACGAGCTGTCCGGCTACGACATCAAGAAGTGGTTCAATTGGACGGTCCGGTTCTTCTACTCCAGTCCGGCGTACAGCCAGATCTATTCGGAGTTGAAGCGGCTCGAACAGCAGGGACTGGTCACCTCTCGCGTCGACGCCGGTGTGCGCAGCCGGCGGATGTACCGGATCACCGACCATGGCATGGCCGCCGTGACGCGGTGGGCCAACGACGAGCCGGTAGAGCCGCCTACGCTCAAGCACAACCCGGTGTTACGGGTCATTTTCGGGCACCTGATGAATCCCGGCCGGCTGCGAGAGGTGCTCACCGCGCATGTCGCCCACGTCGAGGAGATGCACCGGGCGGCGGCGGCCGAGGCTCGCTGGGCCGGCGACGAGCCGGCTTGGGCGTACGCGCGATTGGCGTTGCAGTGGTCTGAAGACTATTACGCGGCGGAGCGTGAGCTGGCGTTGCGGATGATCAAAGACCTCGACGAGGTCGACGAGACATTCGCCAAAGGTACCGAAGACGGTACCAAGTTCCCGGTGCGGGACTACTGGTATGAGGTCGAACGCCGTCTCGCCGCGGAAGACGACCAGGCGTAAGGACATGGGCGGCCGGACTCAGTCGAGTTTGCCGGCCGCGTGCAGCGCTGCGATGTAACCGAACACCAGTCCCTGCCCGATGGTGGCACCAGCCCCCGGATAGCTGGCGCCGAAGGCATTGGCGGCGGTATTGCCGATGGCGTAGAGCCCGTCGATGGCCGACCCGTCCTCGCGCAGCACCTGCCCGCGGACGTTGGTGCGAAGTCCGCCGCAGGTGCCCAGATCACTGAGGACCACCTTCACGGCATAGAACGGTCCCGAGCCGACGGGACGCAAGTTGGGATTCGGGGCGATCGTCGGGTCACCGTAGTAACGGTCGTATGCACTCGCGCCGCGACCGAAATCCGGGTCCACGCCTGCGGCGGCCAACCGGTTGAAGCGATCGAGCGTGGCACCGAAGGTCGACGGATCAACACCGATCGCACGCGCCAATTCCGGCAGATGGTTGGCCCGGTGCGCGATCCCTGCCTCATACCACGCGGTGGGGATCGGCATCCGGGGGAACAATTCTGCGGCCATCACATAGCTGTTGCGGTACTTCTGATCGAAGATCATCCACATTGCCTCGATCGGGTTGCCCGTGCGTTCGCGTTCGAGCAGCTGTTGTCCGAATGACATGTAGTCGATGGCTTCGTTGACGAATCGCTGCCCGCTCTGGTCGACGAGAAGGCAACCGGGAAGGGAACGTTCGGCGAGCATCACCGTCGGGTCTCCACCGGGAAGTGGTGCAAAGGCCGGAAACCACCATGCCTGGTCCATCAGCGCGGTACCGGCGTCGCAGGAATCTTGGGCCAGGCGAATGCCGTCGCCGAGGTTCCCCTCGGCGCCGAGGCTGGCATGCTCGGCGAGCCGCTCGGATTGAAACTTGTGTCGCCAGTCCATCCGGTGGTCGAAACCGCCGGCAGCCAGCACGACGCCGCGCCGGGCCGTAACGGTCACCGCGGTGCCGTTTCGGTCCACCACGGCACCGACAACCCGGCTGCCCTCGACAACCAGATCGGAGACCGGTGAGTCGGTCCACACCGGGATACCGGCGCGCACGACGCCGGCGAACATGCCTGCCGCCAATGCCTGACCCCCCGCGGCGTAGCGCCTGCGTAAAGCGAGCCCCCCGATGCCCTGGAAGGCGCGAAGCAGGATCCGCGGCCACGCCTTTCGGGGAACCCGGACCATCAGGTTGAGCCAACGATAGTCAGCGCCGGTCACCGGCATGGGAAACGACGACTTCATCACGCCGGGACGCAGCCGTGCCAACTCTGGGCCCAGCACGGCGGTGTTGAACGGGCGACATTCGCAGGTCCGCCCGATTGCGCTGCCCCCCGGCTTCTCGGGGTGATAGTCCGAATAGCCCTTGGCCCACTGGAATTTCATCGGAGTGGTGCGCCGCAGCATCTATACTGTCGGTCCACCGTAGTAGAGGAAGGTGTGTGCCCGCTCGTGAGCCGACGCCTCCCCGATGACCGAGTCGAGATAGGCGCGCCCCGCCGCCAGGGTGTCGTCAGAACCCGACTCGGCAAGTATCGGGTTGGCCGGCATCCAGAACGCGCCACCGGAACGCGCCGTCGACCCCCCGACGTAGGAGG
>LZME01000161.1 GCA_001673575.1 Mycolicibacter heraklionensis
GTCACCGCCATCACCGTGTACCAACTCGACTTACCACCATTGGTGATCCAGCACTTGGACCCATTGAGGATCCAGTCATCCCCATCAGCCTTGGCCCGCGTGCGCATCGCCGCAGCATCACTGCCGGCCTCACGCTCACTCAACGCATACGAGGCCATCACCTCACCGGCCGCCAAGCCCGGCAGCACCTGCGCCTTGAGCTCGTCGGAACCCGACAAGATCAAACCCATCGTGCCCAGCTTGTTCACCGCCGGAATCAACGACGACGACGCACACACCCGAGCGACCTCTTCGATCACAATGCAGGCGGCAACCGAGTCCGCGCCCTGACCGCCGTACTCCTCCGGGACATGCACCGCGTTGAAACCCGACGCGTTCAGCGCCGCCAAAGCCTCTTCGGGGAACCGGGCCTGCTCATCGACATCCTTGGCGTACGGAGCGATCTCCTTCTCCGCCAACGCCCGAATCGCCGCCCGCAACTCATCATGCTCCTCGGGCAACTTGAACAGATCAAACGAGGGATTC